>NZ_LZJK01000001.1 GCF_001667945.1 Mycolicibacter sinensis
GCCTGCTCGGTGGCGACCCGCACCGAACCGTGCCGGGTGCTGCCTGCCGCCCGCGCCATGGTGTAGCCGTCGTCGACACCATCGGCTCGGCCGTGCTCAAGGACATGCAGCGCCGTAAGGGCAAATTCCTCGTCGTCACCGTCGGAACTGGCCGCAACAGGGTCAGTGCGACGTTCTTCAACCCCAAAGGCCTGCGCTGGCGGCTGACACCTGGCACCCGGGTGATGCTCTCCGGTGAGGTCAAGCTGTACCGGGGCGCGATCCAGCTCACCCACCCGGACTTCTTGGTACTCAAGGAAGCCGACGGGACAGCGCAGAACGGTCACTTCGGCAGCAGTTCCCTGCGCAATATCGCCGACGCATCTCAAAAAGTCAGCGGGCAGCTCAACCACGCGGACTTCGAGCGCAGCTGCTACCCGATCTATCCCGCCACCGCGAAACTGCAGAGCTGGGACATCTTCGCCTGTGTCCGGCAGGTTCTTGCAGTGCTCGATCCGGTTCCCGATCCGCTGCCGGCGGTGGTGCGCACCGAACGCGGTCTGCTCGGCGAAGACGAAGCGCTGCGGGCGATCCATCTGGCGGAGAACGCCGCCGAACGCGACCGCGCCCGCGATCGGCTGGCCGTCGACGAAGCGTTCGGCCTGCAGTGGGCGCTGGCGATGCGCCGCAACAGCGAACTGTCCCAATCCGGCCCGCCGGCGGCGCCGCGAATCGACGGGCTGGCCGCGGAGCTGCTGGGCCGCTTGCCGTTCGAGCTCACCGCCGGGCAGCGAGACGTGCTTGACGTGTTGGCGGCCGAGCTCGCTGCGCCGCGTCCGATGAACCGATTGCTGCAGGGTGAGGTCGGCTCCGGCAAGACGATCGTGGCGCTGCTGGCGATGCTGCAGATGGTCGATGCGGGATATCAGTGCGCGTTGCTTGCCCCTACCGAAGTGCTTGCCGCCCAACACGTCCGGTCGATCCGGGACATGCTGGGTCCGTTGGCGATGGGTGGTCAGCTCGGCGGCGCCGACAACGCCACCGCGGTGACGCTGCTCACCGGCTCGATGTCGGCGGGCGCCAAGAAGCAGGTCCGCGCCGAGATCAACAGTGGTGCCGCCGGGATCGTGGTGGGCACCCACGCCCTGCTGCAGGACGCTGTGGAGTTCCACGAGCTGGGCATGGTGGTCGTCGACGAACAGCACCGGTTCGGCGTCGAGCAGCGGGACCAGTTGCGCGCCAAGGCCCGCGACGGCATCACCCCGCACCTGCTGGTGATGACGGCAACGCCGATCCCGCGCACGGTGGCGCTCACGGTCTACGGCGATCTGGAGACCTCGACGTTGCGCGAGCTGCCCCGCGGGCGCCAACCGATCCGGTCCTCGGTGATCTTCGAGAAGGACAAACCGGCCTGGCTGGACCGGGCCTGGCAGCGCATCCGCGAAGAGGTCGCGGCCGGCCGGCAGGCCTACGTGGTGGCGCCCCGCATCGACGAGTCCGACGAGGGCAGCACGCCTGGCGCGACCGACGAGGGCGGCCGCACCTCGGCCACCGCGGTGGGACTGTTCGATCGGCTGCGGGCCGGGCCGCTGTCGGGCTTGCGGCTGGGCTTGATGCACGGGCGGCTCACCGCAGACGAGAAGGACGCGGTGATGGCGGCGTTCCGCAGCGGCGCAGTCGATGTGCTGGTGTGCACCACGGTGATCGAGGTCGGGGTCGACGTGCCCAACGCCACGGTGATGCTGATCGCCGACGCCGACTGGTTCGGCATCAGCCAGCTGCACCAGCTGCGCGGCCGGATCGGCCGCGGCCAGCACGCCAGCCTGTGCCTGCTGGTGACCTCCAGCGCCCCGGGATCCAAGGCCGGAAAGCGCCTGGAGGCCGTGGCCGGCACGCTGGACGGGTTCGCGCTGGCCGACCTGGACCTGCGTGAGCGCGGTGAGGGAGATGTGTTGGGCCGCAATCAGTCCGGCTGGCGCGGTGGGTTGAAGCTGTTGTCGCTGGCCGATCACGGCGAGGTGATCGAAGCCGCCCGGCAGTTCTGCGCGCAGGCCTGGGATACCGACCCGTCCGATCCCGGATTAGCCGTGCTGGCCGAGCCGTTCACCGACATCGAATACCTGGACAAGTCATGACCAACCGCAAAACGTTGCTGTGGCTGGCCGTGGTGGCGCTGCTGGCCGTGGTCGTCGCCTTTCAGACCGTGTCGGCGGCGGGCAGGAGCAGCCGTGCCCTGGGTGCGCGGTCCGGGGTGCCCACGGTGGCGCCCGGCACCGATGTGCTGGCCGGGATCACGGTGGTTCCAGCGCGCACCCACCGCCATGACTACCGCCGTTCGCTGTTCGGTGACGCCTGGGACGACGACAACGACGCGCCCGGCGGCCACAACGGCTGCGACACCCGCAACGACATCCTCAACCGTGACCTGGTCGACATCACCCACGTGTCGACGAAGCGCTGCGCGCAGGCGGTGGCCACCGGCACCCTGCGCGACCCCTACACCAATGCCACCGTCGCCTTCACCCGCGGCGCCAAGATCGGCGAAGCTGTGCAGATCGACCACATCGTCCCGCTGGCCTACGCCTGGGACATGGGCGCCTCGGGCTGGTCGTACCGCCAGCGGCTGCGCTTCGCCAACGACCCGGCCAATCTGCTGGCGGTCGCCGGGCAGGGCAACCAGGACAAGGGCGATGCCGGGCCGGGCCAGTGGATGCCGCCGAATCAGGCGTTCGCCTGCCAGTACGCCATGGCCTACCTCGCGGTCCTGCGCGGCTACGCGCTGCGGCTCGACGCGCCGTCGGCCGAGGTGCTGCGCCGGGCGGCGGGGACGTGCCCGACCGGATAGGGGCTCAGAGCCCGGTGTAGGTCAGCGGGTCCTCGCGCACCCGGGTGCCGTCGTTGAGCCCGCCCAGCGCGTCCATGTGCTCGGCGGCCAGTTCGAAGCCGAACACGTCGAAGTTGGCCGCGATGCGCTCCGGGTTGGCCGACCGCGGGATGACCACGTTGCCCAGCTGCAGGCTCCACCGGATCAGCACCTGAGCGGGGGTCTTGGCGTACTCGCCGGCGATCGCCGTCACCGCCGGGTGGTCGAGCAGCCGGCCCACCGCCAGCGGGCTGTAGGCCTCGGTGACGATGTTGTGCTCGGCGTGGAACGCCCGCAGCTCGGCCTGGTTGAGCAGGGGGTGCAGCTCGATCTGGTTGACCGCCGGCGTCACGAACGACAGGTCGATCGCGTCGTTGAGGTGCTCGGGGGTGAAGTTGCACACCCCGATCGACCGGGTCAGCCCCTGCTCCCTGGCCTGGATCAATCCGCCGAAGCTGTCGACGTACATGCCCAGCGGCGGAGCCGGCCAGTGGATCAGGTACAGGTCCACATACTCCAGCCCGAGCCGCTCCGCGCTGGCACCACAGGCCTCGATGGCGCTGGTGAAACCCTGATCGGCGTTGGCCAGCTTGGTGGTGACGAACAGCTCCTCGCGGGGGATGCCCGACGCGGCGATCGCCCGGCCCACCGCGGCCTCGTTGCCGTATACCTTGGCGGTGTCGATCAGCCGGCAACCCAGCTCGAGCGCGGCCGAGACCGCGCGCTCGGTTTCGGCGTCCGACAGCTCGGCCACCCCGAGCCCCAGAGTCGGCATCGTGTTGCCGTCGTTGAGCGCGACGGTGGGGATCGAAGTGCCCGGCGTCATCTCACCTACCTGTGTAGTCGAATGTGCGTGGATCGGGTCCCAGACGGGCGCCGTCGTCGAGCGAGGATATCGCGGCCATCTCAGCCGTGCCGAGTTCGAAGTCGAAGACTTCGAAGTTGCTGACGATGCGCTCAGGGTTGACCGATTTCGGAATGACGATATTACCGAGCTGAATGTGCCACCGGATCAGCACCTGCGCCGGTGTCTTGCCGCACCGCTGCGCGACCTCGGTGACCGTCGGGTGCGCCAGCAGCGAACCCCGGCCCAGCGGCGCCCACGCCTCGGTGGCGATGCCGTGGCGGGCGTGCACCGCACGCAGTTCGGCCTGGCTGAACCGGGGGTGCAGCTCGACCTGGTTGACGACGGGCACGATGCCGGTGCCGTCGATGAGCATCTTGAGGTGCTCGGGTTCGAAGTTGCTCACCCCGATCGAGCGGATCCGGCCCTGATCCCGCAGGTGGGCCAGCGCCCGGAAGGTGTCGACGAATTTGCCGAGGGCTGGAAGGGGCCAGTGGATCAGGTACAGGTCCAGCACGTCGAGGCCGAGCCGGCCCATGCTCTTGTCGAATGCCGCCAGCGTCGAGTCGTATCCCTGGTCGGCGTTCCACAGCTTGGTGACGATGTACACCTCCTCGCGCGGCAATCCGGACGCCGCCACGGCACGGCCGACCTCGCGCTCGTTGGCGTACAGGGCAGCGGTGTCGATGTGGCGGTATCCCGCCGCGAGTGCGGTGCTCACCGCCCGCTCGGTGTCGGCGGGCGAAATCTTGTAAACCCCGAAACCGACGGAGGGGATCGAATTACCGTCGTTGAGCGTGACCGAGCGCAAGTTACTTCGAACAGTCATGCCACGAAGTCTGCCAGGCGGACCGACCTCCGGGGCGGCGGCGCGGTGGGCCGACCAGCTGCAGAGCACCGTCTTCACCGTCGGCATGAAGGTGACGCCGATGCTGCCGATCGGGGTGCAACGGCTGATGACCGGCGGGCGGTTGGTGACCATCGACGGCAACACCCTCGACCCCACCTTGCGCCTGGCGCTGGCCGGGCAGCGCGCCGTGGGCATCAACGGCATCATCACCGATGACGACGTGGCCGCCTCCCGAGCCCAGCTCCGTGAGCTGACCGCCGGGCTCGGCGGCACCGACATCCATGTCGACGTTCGCGACACCGTGGTGCCCGGCCCGGCCGGCGACATCGCCGCCCGCTGCTACCGGCCGGCCGGCAGCAGCGATACCGCCGCGCACCCGGTGCTGGTCTTCTATCACGGCGGCGGTTTCGTGGTCGGGGACTTGGACACCCACGACGCGATATGCCGGCTGACCTGTCGGGACGCCGAGGTGGTGGTGCTGTCCATCGACTACCGGCTGGCCCCCGAGCACCCGGCACCGGCCGCGCTCGACGACGCCTACGCCGCGTTCCGCTGGGCCCACGACCACGCGGCGGAGCTGGGCGGCATCCCCGGCTGCGTGGCGGTGGGCGGGGACAGCGCCGGCGGCAACCTGGCCGCGGGGGTAGCGCTGCTGGCGCGCGATGACGGCGGACCGGCGCCGACCCTGCAATGGCTGATCTACCCGGTGACCGACATGGCGGCCCAGACCCGTTCCCGCACGCTCTACGCCGACGGCTACCTGCTGACCAAGCACGACATCGACTGGTTCACCGCCCAGTACGTGGGCCGCTCACAGCTGGATCCGACCGACCCGCGGCTGTCGCCGCTGCTGGCCCCAGACCTGTCCGGCGTGGCGCCCGCGCTGATCGCCGTCGCCGGATTCGACCCGCTGCGCGACGAAGGCGAACAGTTCGCCACGCTGCTCCGCGACGCCGGGGTCGTCGTCGATCTGCGGCGGATGCGGTCGTTGACGCACGGTTTCATCAACCTGTTCGGACTCGGCGGTGGCAGCACCACCGCGACCACCGCGTTGATCTCGGCGCTGCGGGCCCACCTCAGCCGCGGCTGAGGCCGCCTGCGCACGCCGGTACGCTGAACCGCAAACCGACCACCGAACACGAGGACCACTGTGGCCAGCAAACCCAAACGCCCCGGCGCCTCCGGCTTGAGGGCCGCCGATCACAAACGCAATCTCGCCATGCAGATCGGGCTCGTCGCGATCGTGGTGGTCTTCGCGGTCGGGCTCATCGGCTACATCGTGGTGTCTAACAGTCACAAGAAGGGCGCCGGCGCCGGCGAGGCGATCCGGGTGACGTCGAGCAAGCTGGTTACCCGCGACGGCACCGACGAGCCGAAGGCTGTGGTGTCGTTCTACGAGGACTTCCTCTGCCCGGCCTGCGGCAACCTCGAGCGTGCGCTCGGTCCGACGGTGTCCCGGCTCATCGACAGCGGGGCGATCGCGGCCGACTACCACATGGTCGCGATCCTGGACCGCTCGCAGAATGACAATTACTCCTCGCGGGCCGGTGCCGCGGCCTACTGCGTCGCCGACGAGAGCATCGACGCCTTCCGCCGGTTCCACACCGCGCTGTACACCGAGGAGCTGCAACCGTCGGAGATCGGGACCGAGTTCCCCGACAACAAGCGTCTGATCGAACTGGCTCGCCAAGCCGGTGCCGCGGGCAGCGTTCCGGCGTGCATCAACAGCGGCAAATACCTCAAGATGGTGGGCGGCATGGCCCAGGCCGCCGGCATCCACGCCACCCCCACGCTGCGCATCAACGGTGAGGATTACCGCCCGTCGACCCCGGAAGCCCTGGTCTCGAAGATCCGGGAGATCGTCGGCGACCTGCCCGGTATGGACGTCCCGGCCAAGGAGTCGTGAGCATCGCGGCTCCGGCGGTCGACTCAGCCGCACCGCCGCCGGCACCCGGGGCGCCGCCGGCGGCCTCCCGGGCCTGGGCGGTGTTGGTCGCCGGGGTCATCGGGTTGGCCGCCTCGCTCATCCTGACCGTCGAGAAGATCCGGCTGCTCACCGATTCGTCGTATGTGCCGTCGTGCAATCTGAACCCGGTGTTGTCGTGCGGACCGGTGATGGCCACCCCGCAGGCATCGGTGCTGGGCTTCCCCAACCCGCTGATGGGCATCGTGGCGTTCACCGTCGTGGTGGTCACCGGGGTGCTGGCGGTAGCGAAAGTCCCTCTGCCACGGTGGTATTGGGGCGGTATGGCAGCCGGCACCCTGGTCGGGGCGGGCTTCGTGCACTGGCTGATCTTCCAGAGTCTGTACCGGATCGGCGCGCTGTGCCCGTACTGCATGGTGGTCTGGGCGGTCACCATGTGCCTGCTGGTGATATTCGCCGCTTTCGCCTCTGAGTACGACGGTGCACCCAAAATATTGCAGTATTTGCACCGGTGGCGGTGGACGTTGGCTGCGTTATGGTTTATCGCGTTATTCCTGTTGGTATTCCTTCGATTTCAGGATTACTGGTTGACGCTGATTTAAGGGGTGCCCTGTGATCTCCAAAGTGCTGGTCGCCAACCGCGGAGAGATCGCCATCCGCGCGTTCCGCGCCGCCTATGAACTCGGAATCGACACGGTTGCGGTCTACGCCTATGAAGACCGCAATTCGGTGCACCGGCTCAAGGCGGACGAGTCCTACCAGATCGGCGAGCCGGGGCACCCGGTGCGTGGCTACCTGTCGGTGGAGGCCATTGTCGCCACTGCCAAGCGGTGCGGTGCAGATGCGGTCTACCCCGGGTACGGCTTCCTCTCGGAGAACCCGCGACTGGCCCAGGCCTGTGCCGACGAGGGCATCACCTTCGTGGGCCCCAGCGCGGCGGTGCTGGCGCTGGCCGGCAACAAGTCGCACGCGGTAGCGGCCGCGCGGGAGGCCGGCCTGCCGGTGCTGGCGTCCTCGGAGCCGTCGCGCTCGGTCGACGACTTGGTGGCGGCCGCGGCCGACATGTCGTTCCCCCTGTTCGTCAAGGCGGTCGCGGGCGGGGGTGGTCGTGGGATGCGCCGGGTCGCCGACCGGAGTGGGTTGGCCGAGGCCGTCGAAGCCGCCAGTCGGGAAGCCGAATCGGCCTTCGGGGATCCGACCGTGTATCTCGAGCAGGCGGTGATCAACCCACGCCACATCGAGGTGCAGGTGCTCGCCGACGCCCACGGCAACGTGGTGCACCTGTTTGAGCGGGACTGCAGCGTGCAGCGCCGGCACCAGAAGGTCGTCGAGCTGGCCCCGGCACCGAACCTGGATCCGGTGCTGCGGGACAAGATCTGTGCCGACGCCGTCGCGTTTGCCAGGCACATCGGCTACAGCTGCGCGGGCACGGTGGAGTTCCTGCTCGACGAGCGCGGCCACTACGTGTTCATCGAGATGAACCCGCGAATCCAGGTGGAGCACACCGTCACCGAGGAGATCACCGACGTCGACCTGGTCTCGGCGCAGCTGCGGGTCGCCGCCGGGGAGTCCCTGGCGGATCTGGGCCTGCGCCAGGACGACATCGTGCCGCACGGCGCGGCGCTGCAGTGCCGGATCACCACCGAGGACCCGGCCAACGGTTTCCGGCCCGACACCGGCCGGATCACCGCCTACCGCAGCCCGGGCGGGGCCGGTATCCGCCTCGACGGCGGCACCAACCTGGGCGCGGAGGTCAGCCCACACTTCGATTCGATGCTGGTCAAACTGACCTGCCGGGGCCGGGACTTTCCCACCGCGGTGAACCGGGCGCGGCGGGCGATCGCCGAGTTCCGCATCCGTGGGGTGTCGACGAACATCCCGTTCCTGCAGGCGGTGCTCGACGACCCCGACTTCCGCGCCGGACGCGTGACCACGTCGTTCATCGACGAGCGCCCACAGCTGCTGACCTCGCACGCTTCGGCCGACCGCGGCACCAAGATCTTGACCTATCTGGCCGACGTCACGGTCAACCAGCCGCATGGTGCCCGGCCGTCGGCGGTGTACCCACGCGACAAGCTGCCCGAGGTCGATCTGGCGAGTGCGCCGCCGCCGGGCTCCAAGCAGCGGTTGATGGCGCTCGGGCCCGACGGCTTCGCCCGCTGGCTGCGTGAATCACCGGCGGTCGGGGTCACCGACACCACGTTCCGGGATGCGCACCAGTCGCTGCTGGCCACCCGGCTGCGCACCAAGGGGCTGCTCAATGTGGCGCCGTACGTCGCCCGCACCACCCCGCAGCTGCTTTCGGTGGAGTGCTGGGGCGGGGCGACTTACGATGTGGCGCTGCGGTTTTTGAAGGAGGACCCGTGGGAGCGGCTGGCCGCGCTGCGTGAAGCACTGCCCAACATCTGCCTGCAGATGCTCCTTCGGGGCCGCAACACCGTCGGTTACACGCCCTACCCGGAATCGGTGTGCTCGGCGTTCGTTCAGGAAGCAACCGATACCGGTATCGATATCTTCCGGATCTTCGATGCCCTCAACAATGTCGGCTCGATGCGTCCGGCGATCGACGCGGTGCGCGAAACCGGTTCGGCGATCGCCGAAGTCGCCATGTGCTACACCGGAGACCTCAGCAATCCGGCCGAGGACCTCTACACCTTGGACTACTACCTCAAGCTGGCCGAGCAGATCGTCGACGCGGGTGCGCATGTGCTGGCGATCAAGGACATGGCCGGGCTGCTGCGGCCGGCGGCGGCGACCACCTTGGTCGGTGCGCTGCGGAGCCGTTTCGACCTGCCGATCCACGTCCATACCCATGACACTCCGGGCGGTCAGCTGGCCAGTTACGAGGCGGCCTGGCGGGCCGGAGCCGACGCCGTCGATGGCGCGTCCGCGCCACTGGCCGGCACCACCAGCCAGCCCGCGCTGAGCTCGATCGTGGCTGCCGCGGCGCACACCGATTTCGACACCGGCCTGTCGCTGTCGGCGGTATGCGACCTGGAGCCGTACTGGGAAGGGGTGCGAAAGGTTTACGCCCCGTTCGAATCCGGGCTGGCCGGGCCGACCGGCCGGGTCTACCGGCATGAGATCCCCGGCGGTCAGCTGTCCAACCTGCACCAGCAGGCCAAGGCGCTGGGGCTGGCCGACCGGTTCGAGGACATCGAAGCCAACTACGCCGGAGCCGACGCGGTGCTGGGCCGGCTGATCAAAGTCACCCCCAGCTCGAAGGTGGTGGGGGACCTGGCGCTGGCCCTGGTCGGGGCCGGCATCAGCGCTGAGGAGTTCGCCGCCGACCCGGCGCGGGTGGACATCCCCGACTCGGTGATCGGTTTCCTGCGCGGGGAGCTGGGGGAGCCGGCCGGTGGATGGCCGGAACCGTTGCGCACCAAGGCATTGACGGGGCGTGGCCCGGCGCGGGAGGTGCAGCAGCTCTCCGCCGATGACGAGGCCGCGCTGGCGTTGTCCGGACCGAAGCGGCAGGCGACGCTGAACCGGCTGTTGTTTCCCGGCCCCACCAAGGAATTCGAGGCGCACCGTGACCTCTACGGCGACACCTCGGGGCTGTCGGCCAACCAGTTCTTCTACGGTCTGCGGCAGGGCGAGGAGCACCGGGTGCGCCTCGAACGCGGTGTGGAACTGCTGATCGGGTTGGAGGCCATCTCCGAACCGGATGAACGCGGCATGCGCACGGTGATGTGCATCATCAACGGCCAGCTGCGGCCGGTCGAGGTGCGTGACCGCAGCGTGGCCAGCGAGGCGCCGGTGGCCGAAAAGGCCGATCGCAGCAAGCCCGGACACGTTGCCGCGCCGTTCGCCGGCGTGGTGACCATCGGGGTGGCAGAGGGTGAGCAGGTAACCGCGGGCCAGACCGTCGCCACCATCGAGGCGATGAAGATGGAGGCCGCCATCACCGCACCGGCCGATGGGACCGTGGAGCGGGTGGCCGTTTCGCAGACCGCGCAGGTCGAGGGCGGCGATCTGCTGGTGGTGCTGAGCTGACCGCCGACGACGGTGCAGAGCGCAGCGATGCTGAGGAGTGGCGCAGATGACCCGCATCGTCGGCGGCGCCGCGGGCGGGCGGCGGATTGCCGTGCCGCCCCGCGGAACCCGGCCGACCACCGACCGGGTCCGTGAGGCACTGTTCAACGTGCTCGACGCGCGGCTGGACCTGACCGGGATGGCGGTGCTGGATCTGTATGCCGGCTCGGGGGCGCTGGGGTTGGAGGCGCTGTCGCGTGGCGCCGCCTCGGCGCTGTTCGTCGAATCGGACCGCCGCGCCGCCGACGTGCTGGCCGGCAACATCGCCGCCTTGGGACTGGCCGGTGCCACGCTGCGCCGCGGGACGGTGGCCGCGGTGCTGACCGCCGGTACCGCTGCGCCGGTGGATCTGGTGCTGGCCGACCCGCCGTATGAGATCGCCGACGCGGACATCGACGCCCTTCCGGTGTTATTGACCGCCGGCGGCTGGGCCGGGCCGGGCACCGTGGTGGTGATCGAGCGCGCTGCCTCCAGTTCTGCAGTGTGCTGGCCGGACGGCTGGGAGGCGTGGCCGGATCGCCGGTACGGCGACACCCGGCTGGAGCTGGCCGAACTGGTATAGCCCTGCTGCTAGCGTCTTGAGCCATGAGCGGTGCGGTATGCCCCGGATCCTTCGACCCGGTGACGCTGGGACATGTCGACATCTTGGAGCGCGCAGCCGCCCAGTTCGATGAGGTGGTGGCCGCGGTGTTGGTCAACCCGGCCAAGAAGGGCATGTTCAGCCTGGATGAGCGCCTGGAGATGATCGCCGAAGCAACGGCGCACCTGCCCAATGTGCGCGCGGAGTCGGGTCAAGGCTTGGTGGTCGACTTCGTCCGGGAGCGGGGACTGACCGCGATCGTCAAGGGTCTGCGCACCGGCACCGACTTCGAGTACGAGCTGCAGATGGCGCAGATGAACAAGCACATCGCCGGGGTGGACACGTTTTTCGTGGCGACCACACCGCGGTACTCGTTCGTGTCCTCGTCGCTGGCCAAGGAGGTCGCGTCGATGGGCGGGGAGGTCTCGGATCTGTTGCCCGAGGTGGTGAACCGGCGGCTGGCCGAGAAGCTGCGCTCCTAGCGGCGGCTTCCGGCAAAACGGGACGCTGTGCGGCGACTCAGTTCGCGTTCGGTGGTGGTTGGGGTTGGAAGGGTTGGTACCACCACCATTGGGCGCGTTCGCCGGTTGGTCCGGGGCACGGTGGGACGGTGGGCGGGGGTTGTTTGGGTGGCCGGGCTAGTGATGCCGGGGTCAGTGGTCGGTTGGTTCCTCGG
>NZ_LZJK01000002.1 GCF_001667945.1 Mycolicibacter sinensis
GGCTTGTTGCTGGACTTGTTGGTCGCGGTCGTCGAGGTGGACAGCATCGCCCCCTTCGAGGGCGGCGGTGCTGGCGTAGCCGTACATGGCGGTGGCGTCTTGGGCCCACATGTCGGCGTAGAGGGCTTCGTTGGCGGCGATGGCGGCGGTGTTTTGGCCGAGGAGGTTGGTGGCGATCAGGGTGGCTAGTTGGGTGCGGTTGGCGGCGATGACCGGTGGCGGGACGGTCATGGCGAAGGCGGTTTCGTAGGCGGCTGCGGCGGTGCTGGCTTGGGTGCCTGCGTGGGCGGCTTGGGCGGCGGTGGTGCTCATCCAGGCGGCGTAGGGGGCTGCGGCGGCGGCCATGGCGGTGGCGGCGGGGCCTTGCCAGGTTTCGTCGGTGAGTCCGGCGATGACGGCGCGGTAGGAGTTGGCTGCGGTTTCCAGTTCGGCGGCCATGGCTTTCCAGGCGCTTGCGGCGGCGCGGATGGGGCCGGAGCCGGCCCCGGAATACATCAGCGCAGAGTTGACCTCCGGCGGCAACGCTGCAAAATTCATCGGCTATCCCTTGATCAGCCGGCCGCGGCCGCGTTCGCCGCCTCGGCGGTCGCATACGAGGTTCCGCCGCCGTTGAGCGCGGCGACGAACATCTGGTTGACGGCCGCCGCCTGCGCGGCCACGTCCTGAAACAGCGCACCGTTGGCGTTGAACAGCGCGGCGATCGACGCCGAGACCGCATCGCCAGCCGGAGGCGCCATCGCGGTGGTCGGCGCCGCGACCGCCGCGCTCTGCGCCTGCACCGCTGAACCGATCCCCTGCAGATCGCCGGCCGCCCCGGACAGCATCTCCGGTTGAGTAACCAAGAAAGACATCTGTTGACCTCCCCTTTTCACATTCAGTCGTCGATAAAGTCTTCGATGACACGTTCGCGTTGTCGGTTGAATTCCTCGTCGGTCAGCACGCCGGAGTCGCGCAGTTCCGCCAGGCCGCGCAGTTCGGCGAGAACCTCGACACCGGTCACGTCGTCCCGGCGTTCCGCGGGCTCTGTAGCTTCCGGGGCCGGCCTGGGCGCCGCCGTGGGGTCGGGCTGGGTGGCCGCCGGTGCGCGTCGGCCCGGGGCCACCGTGGCGGCCATGGCACGTCCGGCCATGGTGGCCAGGGCCATCTCGGCATACGGGGCTTCGGCTCCGGCGGCCGCGGCGGCGGTACTGGATTGCGCTGAGACCAGGGCGACTTCGCGCAGCGCCGACGGGGCGGCGGCCGCCCAGGCCTGCGGCACCGACAGCGAGCCCAGCGGCACGGCCTTGCCCATGCCGGCCCAGGTCGCACCGACCCGGCCGGCCCCGCTCAGGCCGGCCGCCGGCAGCCCGGCGGCGGGTCCGAGACCGCCCGGGGGCGGGGCAAGCCCCGGCAGCCCGCCGACCGGCGTCGTCTGGCCGATCAAGCCCAGGCCGCTCGCGGCGCCGAACTCACCGGTGATGCCCAGGCCGGCGAACGGCCCCAGACTGGCCGCCTCGATCGCCAGTCCGCCGAATTCCAGGCCCGCGCCGCCGCCCTCGAAGGGGGCGATGCTGTCCACCTCGACGACCGCGACCAACAAGTCCAGCAACAAGCCGGCCGCGCCGGCGCCTTCATACGACCCGGAGGTGCCGGCGGCGGGTGCGGCTAGTTGGGTGGCGGTGGTCAGGGCGTGGCTGGCGGCGGCGCTGCCGGCGGTTTGCAGGGGATCGGTTCAGCGGTGCAGGCGCAGAGCGCGGCGGTCGCGGCGCCGACCACCGCGATGGCGCCTCCGGCTGGCGATGCGGTCTCGGCGTCGATCGCCGCGCTGTTCAACGCCAACGGTGCGCTGTTTCAGGACGTGGCCGCGCAGGCGGCGGCCGTCAACCAGATGTTCGTCGCCGCGCTCAACGGCGGCGGAACCTCGTATGCGACCGCCGAGGCGGCGAACGCGGCCGCGGCCGGCTGATCAAGGGATAGCCGATGAATTTTGCAGCGTTGCCGCCGGAGGTCAACTCTGCGCTGATGTATTCCGGGGCCGGCTCCGGCCCCATCCGCGCCGCCGCAAGCGCCTGGAAAGCCATGGCCGCCGAACTGGAAACCGCAGCCAACTCCTACCGCGCCGTCATCGCCGGACTCACCGACGAAACCTGGCAAGGCCCCGCCGCCACCGCCATGGCCGCCGCCGCAGCCCCCTACGCCGCCTGGATGAGCACCACCGCCGCCCAAGCCGCCCACGCAGGCACCCAAGCCAGCACCGCCGCAGCCGCCTACGAAACCGCCTTCGCCATGACCGTCCCGCCACCGGTCATCGCCGCCAACCGCACCCAACTAGCCACCCTGATCGCCACCAACCTCCTCGGCCAAAACACCGCCGCCATCGCCGCCAACGAAGCCCTCTACGCCGACATGTGGGCCCAAGACGCCACCGCCATGTACGGCTACGCCAGCACCGCCGCCCTCGAAGGGGGCGATGCTGTCCACCTCGACGACCGCGACCAACAAGTCCAGCAACAAGCC
>NZ_LZJK01000003.1 GCF_001667945.1 Mycolicibacter sinensis
CACACCCGATACCAAGTCCAGCACCGTCTGCGCCGACCCCCGAAACCCCACCACCCCAGGGGACTCACCCGACATCTCAAGGTGAATTTTCCTCGCGCGACTCGCCGCCTTCGTCGAATCTAGCTGCAAGTTTGTTGATAACTACATCCTCAGCGACCTGGATCGGATACCGCAGAACCGCTGCAGAGACCAACCGTGGCTGAGCCAGTTTCGGAACCCAAGGCAGGTACTCCCCCGTCACGGGATCCCGCTTCCGTCCGACCATAGCGAAAACGTTCGGGAAGAGGCGGGGCGCTACCCCCGCGAAGGCCACAAAAGCAACCTTCCCGTTCGTTTCGGTCCCGTCGGAAACCTCTTCGCCATACATGCGCGGTACTAGCGATTTCGGGTAAGGATCGATGTACACAACGCGATCGATACCGCTACCAATGATCAGACGGGCGCATTGATGGCAGGGGTAAGTAGTTGAGTACATAGTCGCACCGTCAAGCGGGGTACCTCTACGCGCGGCAGTACAGATGAGTGCCATCTCAGCGTGCAGAATCCGCCCGAACTCAAGCAAGTCCGTTACGCGACTCTGACGGAACGGCCCATCGTTCGCCAGTGCCCGTTCAGCTAGCTTTCTTGACTGCAGACCATTCATCTCGGGTGTTAGCCAGTCCCCCGCGGTCTTCAACCTGTCAAGCAGGTCCGCGACAACAAGTAACTTTTCCTGGTCGTTAAAATCCGCTCCCCTCCGAAAATCGCGGTGATCTGGCTTGTCCCCTTCCCAGTACTGACCCCCGCCAGCCTTCGGTACCTCATTGGTCCCGCTCGCCAGCAACTCTCCACAGTCATCGACAGCGACGGCACCAACTTGCCGCCCGCCGGCGGATGAGCGCATACGCGCGCCCGAAGCTTGAAACATCGCCTGTTCGTCGCGCGTTGGAGTTTCGAAGGGCGCGCCAAACAGGAGACGGACGATCCTGCCGATCTCTTCTCGGATTTGATGGCCAGCCCGAAGCGCGACATATGCGTCGGCCAGTTCGAAGGTATCGCGAACTCGCTGGCCAAGTTCCTCCGATCCGTCCTTCTCATCGCGATTCATCAGCAGCGAGACGTGCTGGTCGTACCATCCGTCTTCTTCGCTGGGCACCAGGCTGCGAAGACGGCGATTAGTTGAGTCCTCGCGTTCGGCCTTCGGCGACCACGCCCCCAGGAGAACGAAGCGGGGTCCATATACCGAACGCAGTAGCCGGACTTCATCAGGATGCTTCAGCTGCCTCACGATCGAAGCCACAGAATCTCGCTCAGCGCCATCGGCAGCAGCGTCGCCCAACTCGTCATATCGCTGCTTCGAAATAGCTGAAACAGCGATGGCTGCGGCCACGCCGCCGTCGTCGTGGTGTCGGCGCAATTCATCGCCAAGATCCATCAAATGGTCGATTGGAGTCGCCGACTCCTGCAGCGCCGGTAGGTTCAACTCTTCGTAGAATGACAAGATTTTGTCGCTCACACGAACAGTCCTGTGGGTATAACCCACCGACAAGAGCGCATCCGCAAGTGCCTCTTCGACCCGGGCAAGGTTGGTCCCTAGCGCACCGACTAGTCCAATCACGATCTCCGGGCGCAGGGCGTTGTCGCCGGCCATCAACGCCACCTTCCCCAGAAGACTACAAGTTAGCTATCAGTCGTGATTAGCCCGTCTTACGATACTCAGGCGGGTGGGAAGCCCAGCACCGTTAGACGACCATCAGTTGAGTCCCGCATAGTGGTGTAGCGCGGTTGCTGGGTTCGTCATCGTGTCGGTGATGGACGTAAAGCGGCCACCG
>NZ_LZJK01000004.1 GCF_001667945.1 Mycolicibacter sinensis
GACGCCGCCGGTGCCGCCGGTCCCGCCGACGCCGCCGTCCTCGCCGCGCTCGCCGGTGCCACCGGCGATAGTGGCGGCGGCCCCGTCGGCTCCGGCGCGGCCGGCGCCGCCGGTCCCGCCGATTCCACCGGTTCCGCCCTGGCCGCCGTTGCCGAATTGCGCTGTCAGACTTGCTCCGCCGACGCCCCCGGCACCACCCGTGCCGCCGGTGGCGCCCACGCCGGCCCCGGCCGCTCCGGCGCCGCCGGCACCGCCGGCCCCACCATTGCCGAAAAACCAGGCCACTGCATCGCCGCCGGCCCCGCCGGCCCCGCCGACACCGCCGAGCACACCCTCGCCGCCGGCACCGCCGGCGCCGCCGTTGCCCATGAACCATCCGCCGGTTCCGCCGATGCCTCCTGCGGCACCGGCTCCGCCGTCACCACCGGCTCCGCCGTCACCGAACATCCCGGCCGCGCCGCCGTTGCCGCCGGCAACCCCGGCCAGTGTCTGGTCATATCCGTCGCCGCCGTCGCCGAACCACAGGCCGCCCGCGCCGCCGTGGGGGTTCTCGAAGGTCCCGTCGACGCCATTGCCGATCAGGTATTGGCCGGCCAGCTGGTTGATGGTGTTGTCGATCTGCATGCCCAGCGGGCTGATGATCCAGGCCTGCACCTGGTCGTGCAGTGCGGTGTAGAGGTCCAGGCCGAATACGTCGGAGGTGTCGAGCGGGTCTGAACCGGCGGCCAGGCCCGCTGTCGGCGCAAACAGTTCGACCAGCCAGTCGAAGTCTGCATCGGCGTACGCCGGTGGCGCGGGCGCCAGGGGACTCAGTCCGAACACCCCGCCGAGCGATCCAGCGGCCACAGCGGCCCCGATCGCGGCGCGTGCCCCGCCCCGGCGAGTCGGTTGCGGATTGCGTCGTCGGCTCATCGCCCCACCTTGTCTGGATCGAGGGCGAACCCTGCCCGGCGGCCCCCGCACGGGGGCGTGGTCACGCCAAAGTACTACCTAAGCGGACGCTTAACAACGGACAAGTGGTTTCTACAGAAAGAAAGACGATCGGTTAAGTGGACGACCGCGGGGTGAGCACCACAACCGGAATCGGCCGCGAGGTGCGCTGCTGGTAGGCCTCATAACGGTTGGCGTTGTTGGCATTCACGATCCGCCACAGCCGGGCATAGTCGCCGTCGTCGGGCAGCACCGGCCGCGCGGTGACGGCGAACCGTTTGGTCCCGACGTTGATCTCAACATCGGGGTGCGCCTTGAGGTTGTGATACCAGCCGGGGGAGCGCGGAGCGCCACCCATCGACGCGACGATCAGGTAGGTGTCCCCGTCCCGGGCATAGGACAGCGTCGAGGTGCGCGCCCGGCCGGTCTTGGCGCCGACGTGGTGCAGCATCAGGCTGGGCGGCAGGCCCGGCAGCCGGTGGCCGACCCGGCCGCCGGTCCGCCGGTAGATCAGGTCGTGGACGCCGAGCACCCGGACGCCCACTTTTTCGATCAGGGGGAGATAGTCCATGCCCTTAGTCTGACTGCGCGGCGTCGGTATCCGCCAGCGCCGCCCGCAGCATCGCCCCGGTGCGCTCCCGGTCCGGGTCGCGGCGCACCAGCACGCCCTTGGCGAATGACAGTTTGTCGCCGCTGCGGCGCGGCACCACGTGCAGGTGGATGTGGAACACACTTTGAAAGGCCGCCCGCCCGTCGTTGATCACCAGGTTGGTGCCGTCGGCGTGCAACCCGGAGGCCCGCGCCGCCCGGGCGATCCGCTGGCCGACCGCGAGCATGCCCGCCAGTGTCTCTGCCGGGGTGTCGGTCAGATCCACGCTGTGCTGCTTGGGGATCACCAGGGTGTGGCCGCGGGTGAACGGCCGGATGTCGAGGAACGCCAGGTAGTCGCCGTCTTCGAAAACCCGCACGGCCGGAGCTTCGCCGGCCGCTACGGCGCAGAACACGCAGGACATCACGCCACGCTAGCCGCTCGGCTCAGCGCAGCGCCAAGGCCATCGCCTCGATCGCCCGGTCCAGGATCGCCCGGGTGGTGCCGAAATTCAGCCGGGCAAAGCCCGGGCCACCGCCGAACGGGATGCCCGGGCTCAGCGCCACCCGGGCATGAGTCAGCAGATGCTCGGCCGGTTCGGCCGCCAGCCCCAGCGCCCGGAAGTCCAGCCAGGCCAGGTAGGTGGCCTGCGGATGGCTGACCCGCAGCCCCGGGACCGCCTCGGGCAGAACACGGCTCAGGTGATCGCGGTTGGCCCGCAGGTAGGGCAGCAGGCGGTCCAGCCAGTCGCCACCGCCGGTGTAGGCGGCGATGTTGGCCCGGATGCCGACGGTGGAGGCGCCCATGGTGTGCATCATGTTGATCTTGTCCCAGGCGTCGGCGTCACGCTGGTTGGTCAACATCACCTGGGCGCACATCAGGCCCGGCAGATTCCAGCCCTTCGACGCCGACATCAGCGTGATCACGGTGTCGGCGGCCACCTCCGACACCGAGGCGGCCGCCACGTGCGGGCGGTCATAGACCAGCGGGGCGTGGATCTCGTCGGCGATCACCCGGGCGCCGTGGCGGGCGGCGATGTCGATGATCGCCCGCAGTTCCTCGGCGCTGAACGCGGTGCCCAGCGGATTGTTCGGGTTGCACAGGATCAGCGACCCCGCCCCGGCGGCGAACGCCGCGTCCAATGCGTCCAGGTCGATCAGGTAGCGTCCGGAATCGTCTTGTGTCATCGGGATTTCCACCCGCTGGCGGCCGGTGACCTGCAGCAGGTCGAAGAACGGCATGTAGGCCGGGACCGGCAGCACCACCGGGCTCTCCGGGCGGGTGAGGAACCCGATGACCACCTCCATGCCCTTGAGCACATCGGGCACCACCCGCACCCACTCCGGCCGGGCGGCCCAGCCGTAGCGGTGTGCGCACCAGCGCGCTACCGCCACCGGCAGGGCATCGGAGCCGGCCGCCGGATAGCCGAACTCCTCGGCGGCCACGCAGGCCCGCACCCCGTCCAGCACCGCCGGGGCGGTGGGGAAGTCCATCTCGGCTATCCACAGCGGCAACACGTCGGGGGCGAAGTGGTTCCACTTGATCGTGCCGCGTGCGCGCAGTTGATCGGCGGTCAGCGCATCGAAGACTTCAGCCACCCCGACAGTCTGCCGGGCGATACGTTTGCGGCGTGGCTGATCCCGAGATCGACGACTTGCTCGACGGCCTGCACGGCACTGCGCGTGCCGAACGTGCCGAACTGATCGAATGGCTGTTGGGGCAGGGCTTCACCGCCGAGCAGATCCGCGTCGCGAGCGCGCCGGCATTGTTGCCCACCGGCCGGGTGGTGGGCCTCGACGACGACTATGTGTCGGCGCGAGAGATCGCCGCCACCCACGGCATCGATTTGCAGTTCCTGCAGCGGGTGCAACGTGCGATCGGCCTGGCCCGGATGGACGACCCCGACGCGGCGATGCATCTGCGGGGCGACGGGGCGGTCGCCGCCCAGGCGCAGGGGTTCCTCGACGCCGGTCTGAAGGCTGACGACATCGTGCGGGTGGTACGGGTGCTGGCCGACGGCTTTTCGCACGCCGCGGAGGTGATGCGCTCGGCCGCGCTGGCCGCGGTGCTGGAATCCGGTGGCACCGAGCTGGAAATCGCTCAGCGCTCCCAGGAGCTGGTCGGCCGGATTGCGCCGCTGCTGGGTCCGTGGATCAGCGAAGCGCTGTTCATGCATCTGCGCCACCAGTTGGAGACCGAGGCCGTCACCGCGGGCGAGATCGCTGCCGGTAGCGCGCTTCCAGGTGCCCGCCAGGTGGCGGTGGCCTTCGCCGATCTGGTCGGTTTCACCCGGTTGGGCGAGATGGTGCCGCCCGAGGAGTTGGAGCGCCTGGCCAACCGGCTGGCGGAGCGGGCCCGCGACGTGGCGGTGCCGCCGGTACGGTTCATCAAGACCATCGGTGACGCGGTGATGTTCGTCTGCGCCGACTCGGCGGCGCTGCTGAACGCGGTGCTGAAGCTGGTCGAGTCCACTGATTCCGACGACGATTTTCCGCGGCTACGCGCCGGTATCGCGGCCGGGCCGGCGGTGAGCCGGGCCGGTGACTGGTTCGGCAGCCCGGTGAACCTGGCCAGCCGGGTGACCGGGGTGGCGCGTCCGGGCTCAGTGCTGGTCGCCGGGCCGGTGCAGGCCGCCCTCGCTGACCACGACGGGTTCCGCTGGTCGTTTGCCGGCGCGCGGCACCTCAAGGGCATCAAGGGTGAGGTGAGCGTCTTTCGGGTCCGGCACCGCAACGGCGGCGCCGAGGACTAACGGCCCTGTCGCAGCGGCCTGGCCTCGATCGGTTTCGCCGCCGCTGAGCGGGTCAGCGATCTGCAGCGCTATCGCGCCAACGCGATCCTGATGCCGCGTACCGACCGGCTGCCGTTTCTGTCCACCGCCACCGACAATCCGGCCAATGCCCTGGCCTGCGGAGAGGCGCTCTCCACCGTCCTGCGGGAGTGCACGATGGCCGGTCTGGGCACCTGCCCGGTGACGCATCTGACGGAGGTGCCGACGGCCCGGGCGATGCTGGCCGCCCTGGCTGGGTGTGAGGATCTGCCGCAGGTGCTGATCCGTGTCGGTGGCACACCCGCGCTGGAGCAGACGCCGGCGCCGACGCCGCGACGTCCACTGGCCGCTGTGCTGGAGCTGAAATACTGACCGGCACAAAACGATAGGGCAGGCCCGGCTGACGTGGGGGGCGTCTTACACTTCCTGCGCGGCTGGCTTTCACCCACGGGACCAGCTCTTCGGTTCGGTCATGTCCGGGCCTGCTTCGCGGTCGAATTTACCCCGGTGACCACCGGTCAGCAATGGGTGATTCGACCGGAATTCAGCTGCCTTCGGCCATCGCCCAGTACGCCCCGCGGCGGGCCAGCAGCTCGGCGTGGGTGCCCTGCTCGACGATCCGGCCGGCCTGCATCACCAGGATCACATCCGCGTCCCGGATCGTCGACAGTCGGTGAGCGATGATGAAACTGGTGCGGTCCCTGCGTAACTCGCGCATCGCCCGCTGGACCAACAGCTCGGTGCGGGTGTCCACCGAGCTGGTCGCTTCGTCGAGGATGAGTAGTTGCGGGCGGGCCAAAAACGCCCGGGCGATGGTGATCAGCTGCTTCTCCCCGGCGCTGATGCCGGCCCCGTCGTCGCTGACCCGGGTGGCGTAACTGTTGGGCAGCGCCTCGGCGAACCGGTCGACGTGGGCGGCCCGCGCGGCCGCCAGCACCTCGTCCTCTGGCGCGTCGGGCCGTCCGTAGCGGATATTGTCGGCGATCGTTCCGGTGAACAGCCAGGTGTCTTGCAGCACCATCCCGATCGAGGACCGCAGCGCCGAGCGGTCGACGGCGGTGATGTCGACGCCGTCGATCAGAATCTGCCCGCGGTCGACGTCGTAGAACCGCATCAGCAGATTGACCAGGGTGGTCTTGCCCGCTCCGGTCGGTCCGACGATCGCCACCGTGCTGCCCGGCTGCACGGTCAGCGACAGGTCTTCGATCACCGGAACTCCGGGCCGGTAGCCGAAGCTGACGTCGCGGAACTCCACCTGACCGCGCAGTGCGGAACCATTGCGCGACAACGGTACTGCGGGGTCCGGTGGCTCCTCGGGTTCATCGAGGAAGGCGAAGACTCGCTCGGCGCTGGCCGCCCCGGACTGCAGCGTGTTGTACATCGCCGCGAGGTTGCCCAGCGGCTGATTGAACTGCCGGACGTAGGCGATGAACGCCTGAATGCTGCCCAAGGTGATCTGGCCGGTGGCCACCTGGAAGCCGCCGAGCACCGCGACCGCGACGTAGCCCAGGTTGGCGACCAGCCCGGTCGCCGGGGCCACCAGTCCGGACAGGAACTGGGCGCCGAATCCCGACCGGTAGAGCTCGTCGTTGCATTCGTCGAAGCGCTGCTGCGCCCAGTCCCGGTGGCCGAACGTGCGCACCAGGGTGAAGCCGCTGTAGGTCTCCTCCAGGTGGGCATTGAGCCGCCCGGTGGCCGCCCACTGCGCGGCGAACAGTCGCTGCGAGCGCCGGGTGATGGCCCGTACCGCCAGCAGCGACACCGGCACGCCGAGCAGCGTGATCGCCGCCAGCAGCGGCGAGATCGACAGCATCATCGCCAACACCACCAGCACGGTCAGCACCGAGCTGAACAGTTGGCTGACCGTCATCGACACCGACGTCGCGGTGTTGTCGACGTCGTTGGTGACCCGGCTCAGCAGCTCACCGCGGCGCTGGGTATCGAAGTAGCGCAACGGCAACCGGTGCATCTTGTCCTCGACGTCGCGGCGCAGGGTCCGCAGGGTGCGCTGCAGGATCACGTTGAGCAACCGCGCTTGGGTCCAGACCATCAGCGCCGCAACCAGATACAGCCCCCCAGCCAGGGCCAGGGTGCGCGCGACCGCGCCGAAGTCGACGCCGGCGCCGGGCACCACATCCATCCCGGACAGCATGTCGGCGTAGGTGCTGCGGCCGGAAGCGCGGGCGGCGTCGACGGCCTGCTGTTTGGTCAGGCCCGACGGCAGGCCGCGGCCGATCACCCCGTTGAACACCAGGTCGGTGGCGTGGCCCAGGATCCGCGGGCCGGCCACCCCGATCGCGATGCCGCCCAGCGACAGCGCGATCACCGCGGCGATCAACCGGCGCTGCGGGCCCAGCCGCCGTACCAGCCGCATTGCGGTGGCCGAGAAGTCAGCGGCCCGCGCGGCGGGATCGGTCACCGGTGCGCTCACAGCAGCTCACCCGCCAGGGATTGGGATTCGGCGAACTCGGCGTAGGTGGGGCACTCGATGAGCAAGTGGTGGTGGGTTCCGGTGCCGACCACCCGCCCGTCATCGATGACGACGATCTGATCGGCCTGCGCCACAGTCGAGATGCGCTGCGCCACGATGATCACCGTCGCCTGCGCGGCTACCTCCTGCAGTGCGGCGCGCACGGCAGCGTCGGTGCGGGTGTCCAGGGCGGAGAACGCGTCGTCGAACAGATAGATCGACGGCCGGCGGATTACCGCCCGGGCGATCGCCAGCCGTTGCCGCTGCCCGCCGGACAGGTTGATCCCGCCCTGGGCCACCGGCATCGCCAGCCCGTCTTGGTGGGCGGCCACGAAATCGTCGGCGGCGGCCACCCGCAGCGC
>NZ_LZJK01000005.1 GCF_001667945.1 Mycolicibacter sinensis
CCCGGCCGGCACGGTGTTGTCGTCGACGTCGCTGGCGACCACGCCGTTCATCAGCAGCCCGGTGACCGCTTCGTCGAGGTCACCGCCGGCCAGCGTCAGCCCCGGGCCGGATGACAACGTCATCGGCTCTGCCATCTGACGCTGGGCCACCCCGGTCAGACACGCCGTGCGCAGCGCCGCCGTCGCCGACTCCAGTCCGACCTCGCGTTCGGCTTGCACCGCTAGCGCATACCGTGACGTCACGGCCGACAGCCCGGTGTTGTCGCCTTGGGGCATGCCCAGTGTCGATTGGTCCGTCGGTGCGCTCATGTCCTGCAGGCCGGCCAGGTCGACGACGACGGTGTTGGTCTCCGGGCAGTAGGCCACCGGGTTGGGGTGGTGGCCGCTGGGGCACTTGCCCGACGTGGCCAGCGCCGGCGGACGGGACAAGCCGAAGATCTGCCCCAGTTGCTCCATCAGCGTCGCCAACACCTGCGCGTCGATGGTCAGGTCGCTCTGCGGGTTCTCCGAATCGAACAGCGAGCGCGGCAGATTCCCGCGGCGCTTGCGGATCTCGCCCGTGTCGATCTTGGCGCACATCTCGGCGCCGCCGTCGAAGCCGGTCTGGAACGCGCCGACCCGATCCAGGGCGGTGCCGTGCTCGTCGGAGATCGATATCGGATTGTCGGAAGTCGACACCGGGTCGCGGATCACGATCAGCCCGGCCAGCACATGGTTGAGTCCGTCGGCGGTGCTCAACTGGGTGCGCGACGAGTTGCCGGCGGCCACCCACTGCAGATACACCCCGGCGAAGCAGTCGGCTTGTTGTTCGCGCACCAGGGTTCGGGTAAACGGGTGGACGATGCCGGCCATGTGTTGCAGGGCATGCCCGTACTCGTGGGCCAGGGTGCCGTTGATTGCCATGTCGCCGAAGTACTTTCGGGCGGTCGGCAAGAACTTGGCCCGATCCCATGCCATGGTGTCCATCCGCCGGCAGTACATCGCGTTCGGCAGGTGGTAGACGTCGCCACCGCACACCGGAGGGCCGTTCGGGTCGGTGGAGGAATACGACATCAGCGTCGACACCGGCGTGAAGTGTCCGCTCAGCGACTGCCCATAGTGCTGGGCCCAGAAGTCCTCGATGTCGTCGATCGCCAGCAGTGACAACCGGTCGATCTGTCCGCCGTCGCTGTTGACCACCCGCGGGGTCACTGGCGGCGGGTCGCCCCGTGGGCCGCTGGGGCCTTCCGAAACCGGCAAACCCCCGACTCGGCCCGGGTCATACAGCATTGCCATCGCACGCCCGGCCACCACCGTCGGGGTGCTGTCCGCGCAGCCCGCCAACGCCAGCAGCAGGCAGGCCACACCGAAAAGCGTTCTGGCGGTTACGCCGACACCCGACATCATCACCTGCTCAGAAACGCGACGATCCCGTTGGTGACGGCCGCGGCGTAGCGGGCACGCCCATCGGGGCTGCCCAGCAACGCCGCGTCATCGGCGTTGCGCATGTTGCCCAGTTCGACCAGCACAGCGGGGTACTCAGCCAGGTTCAGCCCGGCCAGATCCGCCCGGCCGTAGAGCCCGTCGGCGCCGAGGTAGCTGGATTCGGGGATGCCCGCGGCCGCCAGCGAGTCCCGGATGGCACCGGCCAGCCGCACCGCCGGCCCGGACTGGGCGTCGTTGAGCGGCGGGGTGGAGTAGTTGACGTGAAAGCCGCGGCCCGACACCGGCCCGCCGTCGGCGTGGATCGACACGATGGCATCCGGGCGAGCGGCGTTGGCGGCGGCGGCCCGCGCATCGATGCACGGGCCCACCGAGGTGTCGTCGGCCCGGGAGAGTTCGGTGTGCACGCCCAGCTGGTCCAGGGCCGCGCGGATCCGGTTGGTCACATCCCAGTTCAGGCTGTGCTCGGGGTAGCCGTCGTCGGCGCTGGTTCCGCTGGTCTGACACGGCTTGGTGCCGCCGCGTCCGTTGGGCACCTGCCGGGATATCGAGGAATCGTTGGCGCCGCTGTGTCCCGGATCCAGAAACACCGTCTTGCCGGCGACATCGGCGTCGGCGGATGCGGTGGGCGCACCGGTGGTCGTCGCCCCGAAGCACGCGATGAAGGCGACACAGACAATGGTCCGGCGACGCACCGCCAAAGACTAGCAAGCATGCGGGGGCCGGCCGGGGTGTAATGGATCGATGCAGCTGATGTCGCCGACCGATTCGGTCTTCCTGCTGGCCGAAACCCGCGAGCACCCCATGCATGTCGGCGGCCTGATGCTCTTCGAGCCGCCGGAGGGCGCCGGTCTGGAATTCGTCGGCGAGATCTACCAGGGCTTGCTGGGCGCCCGTGATCTGCAGCCCGCGTTCCGGAAACGCCCGGCCACCCTGTTGGGCGGAATCGCAAGTGTGGGGTGGGCCTTCGACGACGAGGTCGACATCGAGTACCACATGCGCCGTTCGGCGCTGCCGGTTCCGGGCCGGGTACGCGACCTGCTGGAGTTGACGTCGCTGCTGCACGGCAGCCTGCTCGATCGGCACCGCCCGCTGTGGGAGGCGCACCTGGTGGAGGGTCTTAGCGACGGCCGATTCGCGGTGTACGTCAAGATCCACCACAGCTTGATCGACGGTGTCTCGCTGCTGCGGCTGCTGCGCCGCACCTTGTCGATCGACCCGCGCGAGGCCGAACTGCGCACCCCGTGGTCGCTGGCGCCGCCGTCGCGGCCGCGTCCCGCTGCGCCGTCCCGGTTGCGAGAGCTGACCGGAATGGTCAAAGGCGTTGCGGCCCTGGGCCCTTCGACGGTGAAGCTGGCACGTGCCGCCCTGCTCGAACAACAGCTGACCCTGCCGTTCGAAGCGCCGCGCACCATGTTCAACGTCAAGATCGGCGGTGCGCGCCGGTGCGCGGCGCAGTCCTGGCCGGTGGAGCGCGTCATTGCGATCAAGCGGGCCGCCGGGGTGACCGTCAACGATGTGGTGCTGGCGATGTGCGCCGGGGCGCTGCGGGCCTACCTGGAGGAACAACACGCCCTGCCGGAGCAGCCGCTGGTGGCGATGGTTCCGGTGAGCCTGCGCAACGAAGCCGACGCCGATTCCGGCGGCAACATGGTCGGCACCATCTTGTGCAATCTGGCCACCGACCTGAAGGATCCGGCGCAGCGGCTGGAGACCATCAGTGAGTCGATGTGCCGTAACAAGAAGGTGTTTTCCGAGTTGCCCCGCGCCCAGGCGCTGGCCCTATCGGCGGCCAACATGGCGCCGTTGGCCCTGGCGGCGATTCCGGGCTTCGTGTCGGCGGCGCCTCCGCCGTTCAACATCGTCATCTCCAACGTCCCCGGCCCGGCCGAGCCGCTGTACTGGCGCGGCGCGCGCCTGGACGGCAACTACCCGCTGTCTATCGCCCTGGACGGGCAGGCGCTGAACATGACCGTGGTCAGCAACGCCGGCAATCTCGACTTCGGGCTGGTCGGCTGCCGTCGCTCGGTTCCGCACCTGCAGCGCCTGCTGGGGCACCTGGACACCTCGCTGGAAGACCTGGAACGCGCTGTGGGTGCGTGAGTCGTGGCCAAGCGCAGCGCCGGGTTATTGCTGTACCGGTCGGGCGCCGACGACGCCGTCGAGGTGCTGATCGTCCATCCTGGCGGCCCGTTCTGGGCGCGCAAGGACGACGGGGCGTGGTCGATCCCCAAGGGCGAGCAACCCGACGGCGAGGACCCGTGGCTCACCGCGCGACGGGAATTCGTCGAGGAGATCGGCCTGGATCCGCCTGACGGCGAGCGCCTGGATCTCGGTGTGGTGCGACAGGCGGGCGGAAAGCTGGTCACGGTGTTCGCCGTGCACGGCGACCTCGACGTCACCGACGCCCGCAGCAACACCTTCGAACTGGAGTGGCCGCCGCGGTCGGGAAAACGGCAGGAGTTTCCCGAGGTGGACCGGGTCGGCTGGTTCGCCCTGGAGCAGGCGCGGATCAAGCTGCTGGCCGGGCAGCGGCCCGTGCTGGACCGGCTGGCGGAGTACCTGAAGACCAGGCCCTAAGTCGGCGGGGTGTTGCGTTGCTGCTGCAGCTGCGCCAGCCCGCCCACGATCATCCGGGCCAGCGCGCCGGCGCCCGTCGCGTTCGGCGTGCGCTCGACCGGCACCGCCGGGGCATGCCATTCGGCCAACGCCTCCAGGTTGCCGTCGAGGAATTGCTGCCGGCATTCGCCCCGCCGGATCTTGCCGCTCGAGGTGGTAGGCAGCCGCATCGCCGGTACCAGCAACACATCGTGCGCCTCAAGGCCGTGCTGCTCGCTGACCGCCGCCCGGATCCCGTCGATGATGCCGGCGAGTTCCGGCTCGGTGACCCGGTGCTGATGGTCGACTTCCTGCACGACAACCAGGTGGCTGTCGGCGTTCGGCTTCGATTGCACCGCGAAGACCGCGCCGCGGTCTGCCAGCAACGCCGGATGGCACGCCTGCACCGTCGGTTCGATGTTGTTCGGGTAGTAGTTGCTGTCGTGCAGGGTGAGCAGGTCGCTCCACCGCCCGGTGACGAATACCTCGCCCCGGCATAGGAAACCCAGGTCCCCGGTGCGCAGGAACGGGCCTTCGCCGGTGCCGGCGAGGAAGCCTGCGAAGGTGTGCGCGTTCTCTTTCGGGCGTGCCCAGTAGCCCTGCGCCACGCTGGGCCCGGACACCCAGATCTCACCGACCTCGTCGGGTCCGAGTTGGCGGCGGGTCTCCGGATCGACGATCACGACCCGCTGGCCGTATACCGGTGGACCGCAGCTGACCAGGGGGACGGCCGTGGCATCGGCAGTGACGTCGACGGCCCGATTCTGGGCCAGTGCGTCGCGGTCGACGTACCGGACGCCGGCGACGGCAGGACCGGAGTCTCCGGAGACCAAGAGCGTGGCCTCGGCCAACCCATAGGCCGGGCGAAACGCCTGCAGCCGGAACCCCGCCGGGGCGAACGCCTCGGCGAACTCCTGCATCGTCGACGCGTGCACCTGCTCGGAACTGATGGCGGCGGTGGACCAGCGCGACAGATCCAACGCCGCACGCTGGGCGGCGGTGCTGTGTTTGACACACAGCCGGTATGCGGCGTTGGGAGCTGCTGTCGTGGTGGCGCGGTGCGCCGACATCGCTTCCAGCCACAGCAGGGGGCGCTGGAAGAAGGCGATCGGCGACATCAACACGGTGCTGCAGCCGACATAGATCATCTCCAGCACGCCGCCGATGAGTCCCATGTCGTGCTGCTGCGGCAGGAAGTAGACGCTCTTGGCGTTCTCGTCGCCGCGCCACGCTCGCCGGATGGCCTCCAGATTGTGCATGAGGTTGTCGTGTGTCAGCACGACACCCTTGGGCGATTTCGTTGAGCCGGAGGTGTATTGGAGCAGGGCGGTGGCGCTCGGATCGGCGTCGGGCGGTGTCCAGTCATCGGGGTCGCCGGCCCGGTCGCTGGCACACCATTGCAGGGTCGACATGCCCGGCACGTCGGCGGCCAGCGCCTGCAGCTGGGTCCGGGTGTCGGAGGTCGCGACCGCGAAGGCGGCCTGCGCATCGGGGGCGACCAGCTTCAGCCGGGCCAGCGGGGTGTCCACCGGCACCGCAACAGCGCCGGCGTAGAAGCAGCCGAACAGGCTGGCGATGCTGTCCAGACCCGGGCGGCAGATCACCAGCACCCGCTGCCCGGCCGCGCCCTGATGTTGCAGAGCGGACGCAATGGCGCGCGCCTTGGTGTCGAGCTCCCGATAGCTCAGGCGGGCGGTGACCTTCTTACCGTCCGGGGCGAAACTGAACGCGATCTTGTCGCCGAACCGGTCGGCCTGCAGCCGCAGCAACTCCACCAGGCTGCGCACTGGTGGTGTGGGCTGCTCCGGCATCCACACACCATAATCGGTTCACTCAGGGGTGGCGCCTGGCCTCCGGGTGCCCCTCGCACCACTGCTCGGGCGGCACCTGCGCGCGGACGTCGGCGATGTGCTCGCCGCAGCCGTCCCAGGTGGTCTTGCCGCAAACCCGGCACGGTACGGGGTAGCACATCAGCGAATCCTTTCAGGCGGTGCGCAACGCAACAGCCAGGGTATCGATGACGGTGCGGATCTTCTCGGTTACCTCGTCGGCGATCGGTGCCAGCGCGGGATTGTCGACGACTTGGGCCATCAGCTGGGGGTTCATCGCCTCGACGAGCACCGTCTCGCGGTGTTGCGGGTCTTCGCGGACCACGACGTTGCACGGCAGCAGCACACCGATGCGCTTGTCGGCTGTCACCGCGCGGTGCGCCAACGGCGGGTTACAGGCGCCAAGGATCAGGTAGCGCTCCATCTCCTCGCCGAGCTTGGCGCGCAGTGTCGCCTGCATGTCGATCTCGGTCAGTACACCGAAACCGTTGTCCTTCAGCAACTCTCGCGTCTTCGCGGTTACCGTGTCGAAGTCGACGCCGGACACCGCGGTACTCATCGCAACGGACATGAGGCCTCCTTTATTGTCGTGCCTGCAGTCTACCTGATACCCCGGTGGGTATATACCAACGCGGTATCGTCACCTCATGCAGACCCTGCGTACCCCCGACGACAGGTTCGTCAACCTCCCCGATTTCGGTTACCCGCCCCGGTTCTGCGACCTCGATGACCTGGACGAGGACGAGCCCGGCGGCACGCTGCGGGTGGCCTGGGTGCAGGACGGTCCCGAAGATGCCGACCCGATCCTTATGCTGCACGGCGAGCCGTCGTGGTCGTATCTGTACCGCAAGATGATCCCGATTCTGGTCGAGGCCGGCCACCGGGTCATCTGCCCGGACCTGGTCGGATTCGGTCGCTCGGACAAGCCGACGCGCGCGCAGGACCACACCTATGCCCGCCATGTCGAGTGGATGCGGGCGCTGGCGTTCGACGTCTTGGGCCTGCAGCGGGTGACCATGGTCGGCCAGGACTGGGGCGGGCTGATCGGGCTGCGGCTGGTCGCCGAGAACCCGGATCGGTTCAGCCGGGTCGTCGTGGCCAACACCGGCCTGCCCACCGGGGACATCCCGATGCCGCAGATCTGGTGGCGCTTCCGGGAAGCGATCCAGACGGCACCGACGATCGACGTCGGATGGTTCGTGCAGTCCGGGTGCCGCAAGCCGATGGGCGAAGCGGTGCGGGCCGGGTACGACGCGCCGTTTCCCGACGACAGCTATTGCGTCGGTCCGCGGGCCATGCCGTCGCTGATCCCGACCACCCCCGAGGATCCCGCCGCCCCGGCCAACCGGGCGGCGTGGGCCACGCTGTGCGCCTCGCAGATTCCCATGCTGGTCGCGTTCAGTGACGGCGACCCGATCACCGGCGCGATGGCCCCGATCTTTCAGCGCGAGATGGCCGGTGCCCACGGTCGGGCGCACCCGGTGATCCACGACGCCGGCCACTTTCTGCAGGAGGACGCCGGCGAGGAGTTGGCCCGCCACATCGTGGAGTTCCTGCGCCGCTGAGCGGCCGGCGCAGACCAGCCGGCGCCGGGACCATACGGCGAGTTGCCCGGCTACGAGCGACAACACCCCCCGCGCACACGCGACCTAACACGTGTTGTCGCGCAAAGCCGGGCAACACACACATCTCCCGCCGGCCGTGGCGTCTGTGACAGATGGGGCCGCAGCATCCATCATGGACACCATGGACCTGCCCGTCACACCTCCGGTGGATCCGATGCTCGCCAAAGCGGCCGCCAAGGTTCCGGAGGAGTCCGGTTGTTGGTCCTACGAACCCAAATGGGACGGCTTTCGCGCCATCGTCTTTCGCGACGGCGACGACGTGCTGCTGCAATCGCGCAACGGCAAACCACTGGGCCGCTACTTTCCGGAACTGCTGGACGCGCTACGCGCCGAGGTCGCCCCGCGCTGCGTCCTCGACGGGGAGGTGGTCGTGCCGCGGCAGATCGGCGGACGCACCCGGCTGGACTGGGAGTCGCTGAGCCAGCGGATCCATCCCGCGCAGAGCCGGGTGCGGATGCTGGCCGAGCAGACCCCGGCGCAGTTCATCGGCTTCGACGCGCTGGCCACCGGAGATGCATCGTTGCTCACCGAGCCGTTCCGGGTGCGTCGGGAGGCGCTGGCAGAGCTGATCACCGGCGGTCCCAGTTGTCACGTCACCCGCGCCACCGCCGACCCCGAGCAGGCCACGCACTGGCTCACCACATTCGAAGGTGCCGGGCTCGACGGGGTGGTGGCCAAGCGCACCGACGGTCCATATCTGCCCGGCAAGCGCGAGATGGTCAAGGTCAAACACCGCCGCGACGCCGACTGCGTGGTCATGGGCTACCGCATCCACAAGAGCGGCGCCGGCATCGGCTCGCTGCTGCTGGGCCTGTACCGCCCCGACGGCGAGCTGGCCATGGTCGGCGGCGCGGCGTCGTTCACCGACGCCGACCGGCTGGCCCTGTTGCAAGAGCTGGAACCCCTGCGCCTCGGCGACGTCCGCGAGGGCGAGGCGAGCCGGTGGAACTCGGCGGCCGACAAACAGTGGGTCCCGATCCGCCCGGAGCGCGTCGCCGAGGTCGCCTACGACCAGATGGAGGGCGACCGCTTCCGCCACACCGTGAAGCTGCTGCGGTGGCGCCCCGACCGCGACCCGGCCAGTTGCACCTTCGACCAGCTCGACGTCCCCCTCAACTACGAACTCGCCGACGTGCTGGAGTCCTGACATGGGAACGGCCGAGGAGTTGGACGTCGACGGCACGGCCGTCCGGTTCACCAGCGGCGACAAGGTGTACTTTCCCCGGCTCGGCGCGGCCGGCACCAAGCGAGCGCTGGCCGACTACTACCTGGCGGTGGCCAGCGGGCCGTTGTTGCCGACGCTGACCGACCGGCCCACCCACCTGCAGCGGTTCCCGGACGGCATCGAAGGTGCCGAGGTCTACCAGAAGCGGCTGCCGCGTGGGCATCCCGACGATCTGGCGTCCTGCCG
>NZ_LZJK01000006.1 GCF_001667945.1 Mycolicibacter sinensis
CCGTGCAGACGCCTCACCTAACGAGGTGCTTGCCACACCATAGTGCACCAGGTGGCTGGCAGGGTCAATCGGGCGCGGCGCGTCGCCGCCCACTTCTCGGTCACCGGTGCACGCCGGCCGCGAAAGACCTTGGCGGCGAAGCAGAATTGACGCCGACGTCAGCCCGGCTGCCGATCGGGCCCGGCGGTGTTCTGCCCGTCGCGGTTGACGTGTACGGCGTGCACACCGGGCTGCTCGGCGAGTTCCTCCAGCAGACTGTCCAGCCGGCTGGGATCGACGTGCCAGTGCTGCACGTCGGTGGTGCCGGCCAGCTCGGTGACCAGGCGCTCCAGCCGGGTCTGCGCATGGCCGTTCATCGCCGCGGCGGGTCGACTCCGGGGCGCGGCGCCGGTCAGCGCCCGGCCCGCCAGGCTCGCCATGGCCAAGTCGCCGAACACCCCGGTGGGGATCTGCGCGGCGGCCGGCGCCGCCGCCAGCCCGGCACCCGGCAGCGCAGCGGCAGCCATCTTGGCCACCGGCGCAGCCGCCACCCAGTTCGGCGGAACGCTGAGCCTGCCGA
>NZ_LZJK01000007.1 GCF_001667945.1 Mycolicibacter sinensis
AACAGATCCGTCAGGAAGTCCTCGAAATCGGCGTTGGCCACCGGCGCCGCCGCCAAGGGCGCCATCCCGAACGCCAAAAACGCCCCCACCGCCGAAGACGCACCCACGATCCGCCGGCCCCGCCGACCAGACCCGCCCGAGCTAGAACTCCCGCCACCCGCAACGCCGCGCCGAACCACCACCACTGCCCCCGTTCCCCATCAGGCCACCTGGCGCCATGAAGCTTGGTTAACATGCGCCTTAGGAACAGCACGGTACTTACGCAGGCGTCAATTGTCTACGCAGAGTTTGCAATGGGGCATGTTTTCATACTTTTAGTATGGTTCTTCTCTTGTGGGTTCGGCTAGAGTCGCCAAACATGTACGGAAGTCTCTAGTCATCGCAGGAAGGTCGGCTCGATGTCTCGTCGTCTCGAAACCGCAGGAAGGCGGCGCCTACGAGGGCGCGGCATCGAACTGAGGACAGCTCCTGCCGCCCTCGGGATCCTCACAGCAGTAGGCCTCACCGCGCTGACGTCGGCCCCCGCAGTGCATGCCGACTTCGACGATCTGTTGGCCGACCTGTTCGACCCGAGCTCCTGGGGCAACCTGGCCGATGACTTCAACAGCCTGTTCACCGGGTCGGCCTGGGATCTGCCCGGCTCGGCTGATGCGTCGGGCCTAGAGATGGCTCAGATGTGGGAGACCATGTTCTACACGCCGTTGCATGCGGCGTTGCAGGAGTGGATCAACTCGGATTTCGGGTCGCAGGTCAATGGTGTGATCAATCAGCTGACGGCGCCGTTCACTGAGGGTTTTTGCGGGATGATCTGCAACGGTGCTGACGGTACTGCCGACAGTGTGGATGGTCAGGCTGGTGGGTTGTGGTTCGGCGATGGTGGTGATGGCTGGACGTCGAACCTTGACGGGGTGGCTGGTGGCAATGGTGGTCATGCCGGGGGTATCGGCAATGGTGGTGATGGTGGTGCCGGTGGCCTGGGTGCTGATGGTGGCAATGGTGGTCATGGCGGGGAGATGTGGGGCAACGGCGGCGATGGTGGTGCCGGCGGTGCTGCGACCGCGACGTTGGCGGCTGGTAATGGCGGCAA
>NZ_LZJK01000008.1 GCF_001667945.1 Mycolicibacter sinensis
CCCGCCGCGGCGTGGTGCGGATGCACGCCGAAGCGATTGCCGCCCTCGGCATTCGGGAATGGGATGCGGTGTCGCTGACCGGTTCTCGCACCACCTCGGCGGTGGCCGGGCTGGCCGCCCCGGACTCCCCGGCCGGGGTGGTGCTGCTCGACGACGTGACGCTGTCCAACGCCGGACTGCGCGACGGGACCGCCGTGGTGGTGGCCGCCGTCACCGTCTACGGTGCCCGTGCGGTGACGTTGAGCGGGTCCTCGGTTTCGCAGGCACTGTCGCCGGCCACGCTGCGTCAGGCGTTGCTGGGCAAGGTACTCACCGTCGGCGACGCGGTCTCGCTACTGCCACGCGATCTGGGCCCGGGCACCTCGACGTCCGCCGCGACGACCGCGCTGGCCTCCGCGGTGGGGATCAGCTGGACCTCGGAGCTGCTGACCGTCACCGGCGTCGACCCGGCCGGGCCGGTCAGCGTGCAACCCAACTCGTCGGTGACCTGGGGCAGCGGCACGGCATCCGCGCCGACCATGCCGACCAACCCGACCAGCGCACCCGCCGCCACGCCGCTGAGCGTCGACGACCTCAAGGGCTGCACCGCACAGGCCGACAAGCTCAGCGAATGGCTCAAGCTGGCCTTGGACGAACCACACCTGCTCAAATCACTCAACGCCGGCACCAACCTCGGGGTGCTGGTGTCCGGCCCACCCGGGGTCGGCAAGTCCACGCTGGTGCGGGCGGTGTGTGCACGCCGGCGGGTAGTCGAGCTCGACGGGCCCGAGATTGGGGCCACAGTCCCCGACGAGCGGCTGGCGGCGGTGCGCTCGGCGGTCACCGACGTGCGCGACGGCGGCGGGGTGCTGCTGATCACCGACATCGATGCGCTGCTGCCCGATCCGCCCGAGCCGGTGAGCACCTTGATCCTGGCCGAGCTGCGCACCGCGGTCGCCTCCGACGGGGTCGCGTTCATCGCCACCTCCGCGCTGCCGGACCGGGTCGACACCCGGCTGCGCGCCCCGGAGCTGTGCGACCGGGAGTTGCGGCTGAGCCTGCCCGACGGGGCGACCCGCGCCGCATTGCTGGGCGGGTTGCTCAAGTCGGTGCCCAATACCACCCTAGATCTGAACGAGATCGCCGAGCGCACACCGGGTTTCGTCGCGACCGATCTGTCGGCTCTGGTCCGCGAGGCGGCGCTGCGCGCGGCGTCGCGGGCCAGCGGCAGCGGCGAGGAGCCGGTGCTGACCCAGCAGGATCTGGCCGGCGCGCTCAGCGTGATCCGTCCGCTGTCCCGCTCGGCGGCCGCCGAGGTCTCCGTGGGCTCGGTCACCCTCGATGACGTCGGAGACATGGCGGCCACCAAACAAGCACTGACCGAAGCGATTTTGTGGCCGCTGCAGCATCCGGACACATTCACCCGTTTGGGTGTCGACCCGCCGCACGGTGTGCTGCTCTACGGTCCGCCGGGGTGCGGCAAGACCTTCGTGGTGCGCGCCCTGGCCGGCTCCGGACGGGTCAGCGTGCATGCCGTCAAGGGTGCCGAGCTGATGGACAAGTGGGTGGGCAGCAGCGAGCGAGCGGTGCGGGATCTGTTTCAGCGCGCCCGCGATTCCGCCCCCTCGCTGGTGTTCCTCGACGAGATCGATGCCCTGGCACCGCGGCGCGGCCAGAGTTTCGATTCGGGGGTGACCGATCGGGTGGTGGCCGCGCTGCTCACCGAGCTCGACGGCGCCAACCCGCTGCGCGACGTGGTGGTGGTGGGCGCCACCAACCGCCCCGAGCTGATCGATCCGGCCCTGACCCGACCGGGCCGGCTTGAGAAGCTGGTGTTCGTCGAACCGCCCGACGCCGACGCCCGCCGGCAGATCCTGCGGGTGGCCGGCAAGTCCGTACCGCTGCACGATGACGTCGACCTCGACGCGCTGGCCGCCGACCTGGACGGCTACAGCGCCGCGGACTGCGTGGCGCTGCTGCGCGAGGCGGCCCTGACCGCGATGCGCCGCTGTATCGACGCCGCCGACGTCACCAACGCCGATATCACCGCGGCGCGGGAAAATGTCCGGCCCTCACTGGAGCCCGCGCAGATCGATGCGCTGCGCTCCTTCGCCGCGGCGCGTTAGCTTCCGGCTGTCAGCCGCGCTCGGCCAGCTCGGCGAGCCGGCTCAGCGAGGCCGCCAGTCTGTCCGCGGTGGTCGCACGGGCCCGCTGCTTGCGGTTCGGGTCGGTCAGCTGCGACCAGTCGTAGGTGTGGGTGACGCGGGTGTGGGCCCCGTCCAGCGGCTCGAGCTCCCATCGCCACAGGTGCCCCGGCGGCCGCTTTCCGGGTTCGGCCGGCAGCCAGGCGATCCGGCGTCCCTCCTCGAACTCCACCACGTGGTTCTCCCGGACGGCGCCCAAGGTGAGCGCCATGGTGAACATCGCACCGACCGCGTGCACGCGTTGTCCGGCAGGCGCTTCGGCCAGGTTGTCGTTGCCGTCCCAGCGCGGCTGGTGAGCCGGGTCGGCGATCAACTCGAAGATCCGCGGGGCCGGGGCGGCGACGTCGCGGCTGGCGCTGACGATCGTGGCCGGCAGCGGTGACCCGACGCGATGCAAGGTGCCCTCGGGATCGACGTAGGCGAACTCGCGGAGCCGATAGGCGGTGTCGACCGGTTCGATGAACCGTCCCGGAACTCCGCTTGCCGCCCACTGCGCATAGAGCGCGTCGGCGTCGTCGACGTAGAGGTACACGCTGGCCGCGGTGCGCAGCGGATCGTGCTGCGCCCACTCACTCAGATGCAACGACACCGGGCCGCGCTCGGCGAATCCGTACCGCGCCGGCCCGTCGTAGGGATGGGTGGTGAAGCCGAGCCGGCGGTAGCGGTCCAGGGCGGCATCGAGATCGCGCACCGGAATGATCGGTGCCACCGCGCTGAACCCGATGTCCGGCATGGCCAAAGCCTACGTTGCTGTACGCGGAACTCCGGCCGCGCCGGCTCGATAGCGCCGGCGCTATCCGATCCGGCAAGATCTGCCACCGGTCGGCACGGGGCGGTTGCAGCCGCTGGGAAACCTGATACAGCACGACGGCGCAGAAAACGCTGGATAATCAGCGACATGACCGACGACCCCTTTCCCGAGGTGCGGTGGGGCCGTGACCCCGGACCGCTGGCGCGGCGGGTGATCGGCGCAGTCGCGGGGTCGAAACCCGGCGCCTGGCTCATCCGTCAAGGCACTCCGCTGGACCGCTGGCTGCTCGATCACAGCGGCGGTCGGTTCACCATCTTCGGGCCGATGGCGGTGCCGTTGCTGCTGCTCACCACGACCGGCCGCAAGTCCGGCCAGCGTCGGCAGACCCCGCCCGCTTACATGCGTGAGGGCGATCGGCTGTACCTGGTGGGCAGCAACTTCGGTCAAGCGCACCACCCGGCTTGGGCGCTGAATCTCATCGCCGATCCGAACGCCTGGGTGACCATGGGCGGCAAGGAGATTCCGGTGCTCGCCAGTGAGGTTGTCGGCGAAGAGCGTGACCGGGCCTACCAGAGATTCGTCGACTACGTCAACAACTACCAAACCTACCGACACCGGGCCGCACGCGAGATCAAGGTGTTCGCGTTGACCAGACGTTAACTGCCGGAGCCCCTTTCATATCCGGTGGTGAGCCAGTACACCGCGCGGTCCAGGCCGGGAAGGATGTCGGTGATGGCGATCTCGCCAGCGGCGAAGCGGGCGGACAGTCCGTACACCAGGTTCGAGATGATGACATCCAAGTCGGCGATGAAGCCTTCGTCGACGTCGCCGAGTGCCGCGCGCATCGCGGGTCCGACCACGTCAAGTCCCCGGCGGACCAACTTCTCACCGCCGGGCCCAGAGCGGGCCCGAACGTAAGCCGCCAGCATCGCCGGATGGCGTTCCCACGGCTCGAAGATGGTGCGGTACAGCCTCATCAGCGCGTCATACAGCGGTTCTCCGGGCTCCCGTGAATGCGGGACGACGCCGGAATAGCGGTGCTCTGCCATCCAGGCGTCCAGCGCGGCGAGAATGAGCTCGTCACGGGTGGCATACCGCTTGTAGATGGTCGCCAGCGACATCCGGGCCCGGCGGGCGACCTCGCGGAGCTGAACGGCGTCGTAGCCTTGCGTTTCGAGAATCTCGACGACGATGCCCAGGATCCGATCCTCCGGACTGTCCATTGATCCCCCTTGCCCCTCGGCGAGTAACCAGGTTACTGTACCGGCATGGGTTCTCTGGACGGAAAAGTCGCATTCATCACCGGCGCGGCGCGCGGGCAGGGCCGCAGCCATGCGCTTCGGCTGGCAGCCGACGGCGCCGACATCATCGGGGTGGACATCTGCGCCGACATCGCCTCCAACGGTTACCCGATGGCAAGCCGGCAGGAGCTCGACGAGACCGTCGCGCTGGTGGAAGCCCAGGGCGGCAAGATGCTCGCCTCGGTCGCCGACGTCCGCGATTTCGCCGCGCTGAAGGCGAGCCTGGACGCCGGCGTCGACCACTTCGGTCGCCTCGACATCGTCTGCGTCAACGCCGGTATCGCCGCGATGGCTTTTCGCGAGTTGACCGACGCCGAAGACCTGCAGATGTGGACCGACGTGATCGACGTCAACCTGGTCGGGGCGTTCCACACCGCCAAGGCCGCCATCCCGCACCTGATCGCCGGCGGCCGGGGCGGGTCGATTGTGTTCACCAGCTCGACAGCCGGCCTGAAAGGATTCGGCGGCCTGCAGGGCGGCGGACTGGGTTATGCGGCATCCAAGCACGGCATCGTCGGGCTGATGCGCACGCTGGCCAATGCGCTTGCCCCGCACAGTATCCGGGTGAACACCGTGCACCCGACCGCGGTGAACACCATGATGGCGGTCAACCCAGCGATGACGTCGTTTCTCGAGCACTATCCCGACGGCGGGCCACATCTGCAGAACCCGATGCCGGTCGAATTGCTCGAGCCGGAGGACATCAGCGCCGCGATCGCCTACCTGGTCTCCGACGCTGCTCGATACGTCACCGGGGTCACCTTCCCCGTAGACGCCGGCTTCTGCAACAAGCTATGAGCGGGCGGGTAGCCGGCAAGCGGGTGTTGATCACCGGCGCCGCCCGGGGCATGGGCCGCAGTCACGCCGTGCGCTTGGCCGAGGAAGGCGCCGATCTCATCCTGATCGACATCTGCGCTTCGCTGCCGGAGATCGAATATCCGCTGGCCACAACCGATGACCTGTACGAGACCGCCCGGTTGGTCGAAGAACAGGGACGCCGGGCGGTCACCCAGGTAGTCGACGTGCGGGATGCCGCCGCGCTGGCCGCCGCGGTCGACGACGGAGTCACCCGCTTGGGGGGCCTGGACGCCTCGGTAGCCAACGCCGGGGTGCTCACCGCGGGTACCTGGGACACCACCACGTCCGAGCAGTGGCGCACCGTCATCGACGTCAACCTGATCGGAGCGTGGAACACCTGCTCGGCGGCGCTGCCGCATCTAGTCGAGCGCGGCGGCAGCCTGATCAACATCAGTTCGGTGGCGGGCCTGAAGGGCAGCCCGCTGCATACGCCCTACACGGCGTCCAAGCACGGGGTGGTCGGTATGAGCCGTGCCCTGGCCAACGAGCTTGCGGCAGTGAATGTCCGGGTCAACACCGTGCATCCGACCGGGGTCGAAACCGGGATGCGGCCAGACACGCTGCACGGGCTGCTGCACGAGACCCGCGCCGACCTGGGACCGATCTTCTCCAACGCCTTACCGATCGTGATGACCGAGGCTCGCGACGTCAGCAATGCGGTGCTGTTTTTGGTCTCCGACGAGTCACGGCATGTGACCGGCCTGGAATTCAAGGTTGACGCCGGTGTCACCCTCCGGTGAGGCGGGGCGCGGCGAACGCGCCTTCGCCGAGTTGATGACCGTCCCGGCACCGCACTGCACCCCGACAACGGAAACACTATTCGACTTCGTCTTCGCGCAGGTGTGGCAGCGTCCGGGTTTGAGCCGGCGCGACCGGTGGTTCATCGCGCTGCCCTGCCTCGCCGCGGCAGACACCGAGGAGCCGCTGCGCGCCCATGTCTACGCCGCGCTCGTCGGTGGAGATCTGACGATCGACGAAATGCGGGAGACCGTACTGCATTTCGCGGTGTATTCAGGATGGCCGAAAGCCTCGCTGTTCAACATGATCGTCGACGCGCAGTGGCAGCGTATCCACGCCGAACGAGGAGAACCGGTGCCGCCGCCGACTCCGCTGCTGCCACTGACCACCCCCAGCGATCCCGAAGCCCGGCTGAGGGTCGGCGAGCAGGCGTTTCGGGACGTCAACTGTCTGCCCTACGCGCCGGGGCGGGACGACCCGTACTCGGGTGCGGGCATCTTGAACTTCGTCTTCGGCGAGATGTGGCTGCGGCCCGGGCTGGGCATGAAGGAACGGCGGCTGGTGACCGTGGCCTGCGTGGCGTTCCAGGACGCCCCGTATCCGATCCTCAGCCACGTCTACGCCGCGCTGAAGAGCCGCGACGTGACGTTCGGCGAAATGGACGAGCTGGTGCTGCATTTCGGGGCCTACTATGGCTGGGCCAAAGCGTCCCGGCTGGCCCAGGTGGTCGAGGAACAGAAGCAGCGCGTCACCCAGGAGTGGGCTGCGGAAGGCGTTGCATGACGGCGCCCGTCACGCACGCGCATATCTATCCGGCTACCGGGCAACCGAACGCCACGGTCACACTGGCCGGCGCCCATGAGATCGACCGCGCGGTGGCTGCTGCGAGAGAGGCTCAGCGGCAGTGGATGGCGCTGACCGTCGACCGGCGACGTGATCTGCTGATCGACCTCGCCGACGTGGTGCACCAGCATCTCGACGAACTCGCTGCGCTGAATGTGCAGGACTACGCGGTGCCGATCTCTTTCGCCGGCAACGCGATCCTGTTGGAGCGATTCCTGCGCCACTTCGCCGGCTACGTCGACAAGCCGCACGGGTCCAGCACTCCGGTGAACGGCTCGTTCGACGTCAATCTGATCGAACGCGAACCATTCGGGGTCGTGGGCATTATCGCTCCGTGGAATGGCGCACTGGTTGTCGCCGGATCATGCGTCGCACCCGCGCTGGCGGCCGGCAACGCCGTAGTTTTCAAACCGTCCGAGCTGGCACCGCTCGCCGCACTGCGCTTCGGTGAGCTATGCCTGGAAGCGGGCCTTCCGCCCGGTCTGGTGAACGTGGTACCGGCGGCCGCCGAGGGCGGCGATGCGTTGGTACGCCACCCCGGCATCGGCAAGATCCATTTCACCGGCGGTGAGGCAACTGCCCGCGACGTGCTACAGGCCGCAGCGGTCAATCTCACCCCGGTGGTCACCGAACTCGGCGGCAAGTCGGCCAATATCGTCTTCGCCGACGCCGACCTGGACGCCGCCGCGGTCATGGCAGCACACCAGGGGCCGCTGATGCAGTCGGGTCAGAGCTGCGCCTGCGCCAGCAGATTACTGGTGCATGAATCGGTCTACGACACCTTCCTCGAGAAGTTCCTCACCGTGATCGGCCATGCCCGCATCGGCGATCCGCTCGACCCCACAGTGACGTTCGGCCCAGTCATCAGCCAGTCGGCGGTCGATCGCGTCCTGGGCGTGATCGACGGTGCCGTTGCCGACGGCAGCGGGGAATTGCTTACCGGCGGCCGGCGGCTCGGCGGTGAGCTCGCACCGGGCTACTACATCGAGCCGACGGTCTTCGGCGGCGTTGACAACTCTTCACAGTTGGCCCAGACCGAAACGTTCGGCCCGGTCGTGTCCGTCATCAGATTCGGCGACGATGCCGATGCGGTGCGCATCGCCAACGACAGCCGCTACGGGCTGAACGCATTCGTGCACACCCGCGATCTTCAGCGCGCTCACCGCGTCGCTCGCCAGCTCGAAGCGGGGTCGGTCTGGGTCAACACCTCCAGCGATATCGCGCCGCAAGGTCCCTACGGCGGCTACAAGCACAGCGGGTTCGGACGCACCGGCGGAGTCGACGGACTCCACGAATTCCTGCAGATCAAGAACATTCGCATCGGCATGAGCTGAACGGCTCCCTACAGCTGCGCGTACACCGACTTGGTCTGCAGGAAGCTCTCGACGCCCTCGCGGCCCCATTCATGCCCCCAGCCGGACTGCTTGTACCCGCCGAACGGCACCGAGTGATCAAAGACCAACTGGCAGTTCAGCGAAACGGTTCCGGACTCCAACCGCTTGGCGAGCCGGTGGGCGCGGCTGAGGTCACGGGTCCAGGCGGTGGCGGCCAGACCGTAGTCGGAGTCGTTGGCCAGGGCGACGGCTTCGTCGTCGTCGTCGAATGGCAGCACGGTGACCACCGGACCGAAGATCTCTTGCTGGTAGAGCCGCATTGCCGGATCAACGTTGGCCAGCACGGTCGGATGCACGAAATAGCCGCGGCGGTCCAGCCGGTGCCCGCCGGTGATGACGTCGACGCTGTCCCGCTTACCCTCGTCGATGTATCCCATCACCCGGTCGAGCTGCCTCTCGCTGATCAGCGGCCCGATCATGGCACCCTCATCCGTGGGCCCGCCCAACCGAAGGTTGTTGGCCACCAAGGCGATACCCTCGACGACCTGATCGTAGACGCCGCGCTGCACGAAGATCCGGGATCCGCAGATGCACCCCTGCCCGGAGTGGACGAAGATACCCATGGCCGCCATGGTGATCGCGGTGTTCAGGTCGGCGTCGTCGTAGATCAGCACCGGAGATTTGCCGCCGAGCTCGAGGGTGACACGCTTGAGGTTTCCGGCCGATGCCGCCACGATCCGCTTGCCGACCTCGGTGGAACCGGTGAACGCGATCTTCTGGACGCCGGGGTGATCGACCAGTGCTGCGCCCGCGGTGTGCCCGTAACCGGTGACCAGATTGACGACACCGTCGGGAACACCCGCCTCGACCAGCAGGCGCTCTAAAACCAGCGCCGAAAGGGGTGTCTCCTCGGCGGGTTTGGCCACGGTGCTGCAGCCGGCGGCCAGCGCCGGCGCCAGCTTGGTGCAGGCGTTGAACAACGGCCCGTTCCACGGGAAGATCAGCCCGACCACGCCGTAGGGTTCCTTGAGGGTGTAGGCGTGCATGTCGGCATAGGCGCCGGAGATGCCGCCGGTCATCTGCACCTGATAGGCATCACCGTTGAGTTTGGTGCACCAGCCGGCGTAGTAGCGGAAGATCTCGGCACAGGTCGGCACGATCATCTGCGCCTGCGCCAGGGGCATCCCGGTGTTGAGCGAGTCGATCTGCGCGAGTTCCTCGGCGTGCTCATCGATCAGATCGGCGACGCGCCAAAGGATCTTGGCGCGTTCCCGGGCCGGCATCGCGCTCCAGACCCCTGCGTCGAAGGAGGCCCGGGCCCGCCCGACCGCGTCGTCGATGGCGGTGGCGCCGCCGTCGTTGAACTCGCCGATCTGCTCCTCAGTGGCCGGATCGATGATCGGGATCACCTCACCGGAGCCGGGACGCCGGCGCAGTTCTTCCACCACAGAATTCAGGGACATTGCCCGCCTTTCGGCTCGCTGGATCTGTTAGGCGACCGGGTCGAACTCGACATGCAGCGCTGTGAGGCCGCGCAGCAGGAAGGTCGGCTCATAGGCGTAATGACGCTCACCGGCCGGGCCGTGGTGCGCTTCGCTGATCCTGATGTCACGCATGCGGTCCAACATGCGGTTGGCGGTGATCCGGCCTTCGACACGTACCAGCGGCGCGCCGGGACAGGTGTGGATGCCGCGGCCGAAGGCGATGTGCTCGCGAACGTTCTTGCGGTCCATGTTGAATTCGTCTGGGTTTTCGAACTTTCGCGGATCCCGGTTGGCCGCCCCCAGGCAGAGCATGAGCACCGTGCCCGCCTTGATCGGCACCCCGGCCAACGTGGTGGACTTGCGTGCCAGCCGGAAGTCGACCTTGGTGGGGCTCTGGATCCGCAGCGATTCCTCGATGAAGCGCGGGATCAGGTCGCGGTTCTCGCGCAGCCGCTCCTGCAACTCGGGTTGCTCGCCGAGGACCTGCACCATGGTCCCGAGCAGCTTGGTGACGGTCTCCTGGCCCGCGCCGAACAGGAAGGTGGCCGGACGCACCACGTCCATCACTTCCGGGATCGACCCGTCGGGGTAGGTGGCCTCGGCCAGCATGGTCAGCACGTCGGCCCGGGGGTTGTTGCGCCGATCGGAGATGTAGCCGTTGAACTTGTCGTCGAGGTACTCCAGTGGGTTGAGCCCGACCGGCTCTCCGTCCAGGGCGCCGACCCGGGCGCCCGGGCCTTCACCGGCACCGAGCGCCCGGCGGAACTCGGCGCGGTCGTCGTCGGGCACGCCGAGCAGGTCCGCGATCGCCAGCGTCGCAAACGGTTTGGCGTAATCCATCAGGAATTCGCATCGGCCGTCGGCGATGAACTCGTCGAGCTGCAGGTCGGCCAGCCGCCAGATGAAGTCCTCGTTCTCTTTCAACCGGACCGGAGTCAGGATGCGCCCCAGCAGCGCCCGGGTCCGCTCGTGCGCCGGCGGGTCCTGGACGACGACGTGCTCGAAGATGGGGAACTCGTGCCGGTGCGCCTCGATCTGCTCGGTGATGTCGTCGCCCTCGGGCTCGAACGGCAGCGGCGGGAAGGGACCGCCGATGGCGTTGACCGCCGAGAACGAGTCGTGGTCTTTGAACGCGGCGTGCACCTCTTCGTAGCCGGTGACGGCCACGACGCCGTGGTGCGGCTCGGCGAAGACCGGCCCGCATCCGCGCAGGTACTCGTAATAGGGGTAGGGATTCTGGGTTACCTCCGGGTCGGAGAAGTAGTCCACCGCCGCGAGATCCGTCACCACGCGATGCGCCCTTTCGCTCGTATCACGACCTCGTCGCGCTGATCGCTCGATCAAATTGCTAGAATGCGTCATGCCTACCATGTGCGGCGACGGATGGTCAAGCAATCGCAGCGCCAGGGTCGCCTGAATGACGCCGCCGCGCAAGGCCAGATCGACCGATAGCGCCACCCGCCGCCGGCTGATCGAAGCAACAGCCCGGCTCATGCGCGACGAGGGCTATGCCGCGGCAACCTCGCGGCGGGTAGCCGCCGAGGCCGGGGTGAAGCAAGCCCTCGTCTACTACTACTTCCCCACCATGGACGACCTGTTCGTCGAGGTGCTGCGCGCCGGCGCCGACGCCGCGCTAGAGCGGATGCGCGCCGCCCTCACCGACGACGATCCGCTCCGGACACTGTGGGAGATCAACGGCGATGCCCGCTTGACCAGCTTGAACACCGAGTTCATGGCGCTGGCCAACCACCGCAAGGCGATCCGGACCGAGCTCAAGGCCTACGCCGAACGGGTCCGCGACATCGAGACCGCGGCCGTCACGGTGGCATTGCGCACCAACGGCGTCGACCTGCAGAAGTATCCGCCCGTCGCCGTCGCCATGCTGATCGCGCAGACCGCCCGCAGCCTGTGCAATGAAGACGCCGTCGGAGTCAACAGTGGCCACGATGAGTTGCGCGCCCTCGTCGAGCGCGAACTGGGCCGGCTGGCGGCTCCGCCGGCTGCGGCCGACTAGCAACCCACGGTTGACAACCCGGCCCGTTGGTGCCAGCCTTGCTGATCGATCGACCAACAACGAGACGAGGTGCGCAACATGGCTGGACGAGTGGTGGGAAAGGTCGCGCTCATCACCGGCGCGGCCCGCGGTCAGGGCCGCAGTCACGCGGTGCGACTCGCGCAGGAAGGTGCCGACATCATCGCCGTCGATGTCTGCGCGCGGATCAGCAGCAACGAGGAGATCCCGGCTCCGACGCCCGACGACCTGGCGCAGACCGCTGATCTGGTCAAGGGATTGGACCGTCGGATCGTGACGGCACAGGTCGACGTGCGTGACTTCGACGCGCTCAAGGCCGCGGTCGACAGCGGTGTCGAGCAGCTCGGCCGACTGGACATCATCGTGGCCAACGCCGGGATCGGCAACGGTGGCCAGACCCTGGACAAGACCAGCGAGGCCGACTGGCAGGACATGATCGACGTCAACCTGTCCGGCGTCTGGAAGACGGTCAAAGCTGGTGTTCCCCACCTTATCTCCGGCGGAAACGGCGGATCCATCGTCTTGACCAGCTCAGTCGGCGGCCTCAAGGCCTACCCGCACACCGGCCACTACATCGCGGCCAAGCACGGCGTGGTCGGGCTGATGCGCACCTTCGCCGTCGAGTTGGGCCAGCATTTCATCCGGGTCAACTCGGTGCACCCCACCAACGTGAACACGCCGCTGTTCATGAACGAGGGAACGATGAAGCTGTTCCGCCCCGACCTGGAGAACCCCGGACCCGACGACATGGCCGTCGTCGCCCAGCTCATGCACGTGCTGCCGATCGGATGGGTGGAGCCGGTGGACATCAGCAATGCCGTGCTGTTCCTGGCCTCGGACGAATCCCGTTACGTGACCGGGCTTCCGCTCACCGTCGACGCGGGCAGCATGCTCAAATAAGCGTTGACTCTGCGGTGCGGGCGGAAGTTACTCGCACTTTGTCGCCCTCACCGCAGAATCAGCGAGGGAGATCGAATTCGACGCGGGCCGAGACCGTCTCGATCGCCTCGTGCAGCGCGCTCATCCGTTCGGGCAGCGAGGGCGCCGCCAGCACCGCGTAGCGGTCGGCCTCCCCCATCGGGACCCGGCAGGCCAGCGAATACAGCCGCTGCACCGGGTCCAGCGACCGCAGCCGGCGGCCCCCCAGCATGGCGTTGCGCCCCGGCATGACCCACCGGCGACGGGCCATCGCCATCCGCTTGTGCAGCATCACGATGCGGTCTTCGAGCTCACGGAACTGGTTGTCGCTCACCGGTTCTGCCGGCTCATCGGGCCACACCTCAACGATCGCCCGCGGATAGGGATCGTCGGGCAGCCACTCGCGCACCCGGATCCGCTCGCCGGTCAGGCAGCGCAAGGCGTATCGGCCGCCACCGAGTTCGGTGCAGTGCGTAATGGCTGTCATCGCCCCGACATCGTGGCGCTGCTCGCCGCCGCCCACCTCGCGTCCCCGGGCGATCAGCACCACCCCGAAGCGCGGGTCGCCGCTGCGCATCAGATCACCGACCAGCACCGTGTAACGCAGCTCGAAGATCCGCAGCGAAAGTTCCTCGCCGGGCAGCAGCACCCACTCCAGCGGGAACATCGGCAGTTCCATCACATGTCCAGTTCGGCAACCAGCGCGTCGACGACCGCGCGCAGGTCACCGTCGTGTTCCTCGGCGACGCGGCGCTGGCGCTGATAGGACGCGCCTTTGTGGTAGATGTCGGCGACGGCCGCCAGCTCGTCGGCGCAGTGCAGGCGCGCGGCCATCGGTTCGAGCCGGTTGAGCAGGTCGTCGAGGTCCTCGGTGACCAACCGCTCGTTGCTGTCGGCGTCGAGGATGATCTCGGCGTCCAGGCCGTAGCGCGCCGCGCGCCACTTGTTCTCCTGCACGTGCCACGGTGGCATGGTGGGCAGGGACTGGTCGGCGTCCAGCCGCCGGTCCAGGTCCACGATCAGGCAGTGGGTCAGCGCCACCAGCGCGCCCAATTCGCGCAGATTGGACACCCCGTCACAGACCCGCACCTCGATGGTGCCCAGGTGCGGTGACGGTCTGATGTCCCAACGGATCTCGTTGATGTGATCGATGATCCCGGTCTTCTTCTGGTCGTAGACGAAGCCCTCGAACTCCGACCAGGTCTGGAACTGGAAGGGCAGCCCCGCGGTGGGTAACTGCTGGAACATCATCGCCCGGTTACTGGCGTAGCCGGTGTCCTCCCCACCCCACCACGGCGAGGACGCCGACAGCGCCAACAGGTGCGGGTAGTACAGCAGCAGCGACGAGATGATCGGCATCACCTTGTGCGCCGAGGAGATTCCGACGTGGACGTGCACGCCCCAGATCAGCATCTGCCGGCCCCACCACTGGGTGCGTTTGATCAGCTCGGCGTAGCGCGGCGCGTCGGTCAGCTTCTGCGCCGACCACTGCGCGAACGGGTGGGTGCCGGCGCCGAACAGTTCCATGCCCCGGTCGTGCACGATGGGCCGGGTGGTCGCCAGCGTCGAGCGCAGATCCTCCATCGCCTCGCCGGTGTTGTCGCAGATACCGGTGACGAGTTCGACGGTGTTGCGCAGCAGTTCCTTGTGGACCCGCGGGTTCTCGCCGAGCTCGGACAGGACCGCGTGGGCTTCGTTGCTCAGGTCGCGGGTTGCCGCGTCGACGAGCGCGAACTCCCATTCCACGCCGAGGGTGGGCCGGGCGCAGTGAGCGAACTCGATCCGAGCTTCGGACCTCGCAGAAGCCCTGTTGTGGGGCGGGCTATCCGGTGCCGATAACACCACACGCAACCCGCTTACCGGCATCTCCGGTGGTCAGCGTGGTCTGGTCCGGGCCGGGGGTGCCGTTGACCTGGGTGTAGCGGTCCGCCGGGATGTTGGCGAAATTGTCGTCGTCGGCGTGGATGATCAGGGCCGTCTTCTCCCCGGCCAGCAGCTCGTCGCGGGTGAACGCGTCGGTGGTGGTCACCAGCAGCGCGCTGCCGTCGGAGCGCACCTGCAGCGAGGTCAGGTCGCCGCTCTGCGGGTGCTCGCTGTGGCCGGGAGCCTGGAAGTGCCCACCGGCGGACAGGAAGGCGCCGGGTGCGCCGCCGCCCGGGGGCACCGAGTCGGCTTCGCACTTACCCACGCCGTGGATGTGCATGCCGTGGAAGCCGGGCGTGAGCACGCCGGGGCTGGTGGTCTGCACCGTGACGGTGACGAATTCCTTGCCACCGGCCTTGCTGAACTCAAACGTCGCGGTGGCGACCTGGCCACCGTCGGGGGCGGTCAGGTGCGCGACGAGGTTGTCCGAGCCGCCCGAGGCACCCGGTTCGGTGGCCGCACCGGACGGCGCCGGCGATCCGGTCCAGATGGCCGGGGTGGTGCCCGGCGCGTCCGACGGCTGTTCGTTGGGGGGGCTGCACGCCGCCAGCATCACGACCGGAGTGGCGAAGACAGCGGCGGCAAGAGCTCTGCGGTGACCTGTGACCATGCGAGGAGCTTAACCCGCGACGACCACGATGACGCCCGGTGGCTGCTCGGCTACGTCGGGGACGCGCGGCGCCACGGCAGCGTGCAGCATGCCGGCCACGGCGGTGGCCGAATCGTGTTCCCCGGGGGCGTCGCTGAAGTAGACGGTGGTCTCGGTGACCTCGGGCAGCTCGAGGTTCCCGACGTCGGTCACGTTCCAGCCGGCTTCACGCAGCCGGTCCGCGGTGTGCCCGGCCAGTCCGGCCTGCTCGGAGATGTTGTAGACCCGCACGTCGGACTTGTGGGCGGGCTGCTCGGGCTTGGCGACCGCCGAGGTGGTGGTCATGGGTTTCGACGTCGGCGAGTGGCTGCTGTCGTCCTCGCTGCCCGACGATCCGAGTGCCTGGAACCCGACCAGCAGGAACACGGTGCCCAAAAACAGCAGCACCATCACCATGGCTCGCAGCGGGAGTCGGGAGGAGTCGGGAACGTGCTCGTTCATTGCGCCTACTGTATCGAGGAGCAGGCCATAACCGATAAACGGCCAGCTATCAAGGGCTCCGGGTGATTCAGGTGATATCGAATCCGAGACGCCGGGCCGCGCGCGCTTTCTGGCGACTGGACCGCAGCCTGCGCAGCCGCTTGACCAGCATCGGGTCGGCGGCCAGAGCCTCGGGCCGGTCGACGAGCGCATTGAGCACCTGGTAGTAGCGGGTCGCCGACAGTGCGAACCGCTCCTTGATGGCTTCTTCCTTGGCGCCGGCGTACTTCCACCAGTCCCGTTCGAAGGCCAAGATGTCGCGCTCGCGGCGACTCAGGCCGTCGATGGGTTCCGAATCGTCCCCTGAGCGATTCGCTTGCGCCATAGCGCCGTCCATATCGTTTCCTGGACCCTTCCGGAAAGTTCTGTGGTTGAACCGTTCGTTGCGTTTATCGGCGGCGTGTCCTGAGCGAATATTCAATCACGGCAGGCGGTGTTGAACCGGGAGCCGGTCCCGCGAGTCGCCGTGGCCGCTGCACTGCACCGATGGCCGAATGAACCCGGCGGCTCCAGCTTGGCCTCTCCTCCGTCGAGCCTCGCTGAACCGCCCGCCTAAGCTTTTCGGTCATGGCCGTCGTACCCATCCGCATTGTGGGCGATCCCGTCCTGCACACCCCGACCAGTCTGGTTCCCATCGCCGAAGACGGCTCGCTGCCGGCCGACCTGGGTGAGCTGATCGACACCATGTACGAGACCATGGACGCCGCCAACGGGGTGGGCCTGGCCGCGAACCAGATCGGCGTGGGGCTGCGGGTCTTCGTCTACGACTGCGCCGACGACCGCCGCTCGACCACCCGGCGCCGCGGCGTGGTGGTCAACCCGGTGCTGGAGACCTCCGAGCGCCCCGAGACGATGCCTGATCCGGACAACGACGACGAAGGCTGCCTGTCGGTGCCCGGTGAATCGTTTCCGACCGGCCGGGCGGAATGGGCGCGGGTCACCGGCTTGGACGCCGACGGCAAGCCGGTCACGCTGGAGGGCACCGGGTTGTTCGCCCGGATGCTGCAGCACGAGACCGGACACCTGGACGGCCTGCTCTACCTCGACATGCTGGTCGGCCGGCATGCCCGCGCGGCGAAGCGGACGGTGAAATCCAACGGCTGGGGCGTCCCGGGCCTGTCCTGGATGCCCGGCGACGTGCCCGATCCGTTCGGCCACTGACCAGCCGGTGATGTCCCCGCCACCCGAACTCCCTGAGATCGGCGTCCGGGTGAGCCTGCGCTATCTGCGCCCGCCCGGCTCCGAGCCGCCGATGGGCGATGTGGTGGGGCATCTGGTGGCGACCGGGCCGCTGGTGCGGGTCCGCTCCGCGGACGGGGTGGTCCACGAATGCCGGCACGCCGACGTGCTCTATGTGCGCCGGCTGACCGATCGGCCGGTGAAGAACTCGGCGATCCGCTCCGTCGAGCACGCCGCCGCCCTGGCCTGGCCGGGCAGCGAACACCAGTGGCTCGAGGGCTGGCTGCTGCGGGCCGCACCGGGCGCTGGGTTGCAAGCCAATTCCGCTGTGCCCCTCGACATGTTCGCCCACAGAAACACCGTTCCGGCGATCCTCGACTGGTACGCGCAGCGGGGGTTGCCGCCGTACCTGGCGGTACCGGAACGGCTGCTGCGACTGCCCGAGGGCATTCCCACGCGGTATGAGACCCGCACCCTGGTGTGCGATCTGCCCACCGGGGAGCGCGGCGGCGCTGTGATGCTGGCCGCCGAACCCGACGCCGACTGGCTGGCCTGCTACGGCGAAGCGGCGCCGCCGCTCGGCGTGCTGACCGCGGTGGTCGACGGCGAGGTGGTGTTCGCTTCGATCCCCGGGATCGCGGTCGGGCGGGGTGCGGTCACCGCCGGCCCGGACGGCACCCGCTGGCTGGGCGTAACGGCGTTGCGGGTGGTCGAGGGCCGGCGGCGCCAGGGCCACGGGCGAGCGGTCTGCGCCGCCCTGCAGGCCTGGGGCGTCGACCGCGGCGCCACCCGCGGCTACGCCCAGGTGCCCACCGGCGGGCCCGGCGATCCCGACGCCTTCGGCTTCTTCGAGGCGATCGGGTTCGCCGCCCAGCACCGCACCCGCTACCTGGACGCCCATCTAGGGTGACTTCGGTGACTGCACTGCGACTGGCAACCTGGAATGTCAACTCCATCCGCACCCGGCTGGACCGGGTGACCGACTGGCTGGCCCGCGCGCAGGTCGACGTACTGGCCATGCAGGAGACCAAGTGCACTGACGCGCAGTTCCCCACACTGCCGTTCCACGAACTGGGCTACGAGGTGGCACATGTCGGCCACAACCAGTGGAACGGGGTGGCGATCGCCTCCCGGGTCGGGCTCGACGACGTCGAAGTCGGGTTCCCCGGGCAGCCGGTCTGGGCCAAACCGGACGCCGACCCGGCGGTGGAGGCACGGGCCCTGGGCGCCACCTGCGGCGGGGTGCGGGTATGGAGCCTGTATGTGCCCAACGGTCGCGCACTGAACGACCCGCATTACACGTACAAGTTGGAATGGCTTGCCGCGCTGCGTGATACCGCTGAAAGCTGGCTTATCGACGACCCGTCGGCGCCGATCGCGCTGGTCGGCGACTGGAACATCGCCCCGCAGGACGACGATGTGTGGAGCATGGAGTTCTTCGACGGTGCGACGCACGTCTCAGAGCCGGAGCGCAGCGCGTTCCGCGCACTGACCGAGGCGCAGTACCTCGACGTGGTGCGGCCGTTCACCCCCGGCCCCGGCGTCTATACCTATTGGGACTACACGCAGCTGCGGTTCCCCAAGAAGCAGGGCATGCGCATCGACTTCATCCTGGGCTCCCCCGCGCTGGCGACTCGGGTCACGCACGCCGAGATCGTCCGTGAAGAGCGCAAGGGCAAGGCGCCCAGCGACCACGCGCCGGTGCTGGTGGACATTCAACGGGTCTGACGGGCCGCGGTTATATGAATTCTGTGTGGATTTCCCGGTGTTCGCCGATTAGCGCATAGGATGGATCGGGTTAACCAATTTGCTCATTTGAAGGGCAGGGAATACCCATGAACGCCGTCGCAGGGACGGTACGGAAGGTGGCCGGGGCGGCAACCCGCGCGGCGACCATGACCACCGAGGCGGCCGGCGCGATCGGCGGGGCCGCGCTCAACGGGGTGATCGGCGGATTGAAGGGTGCGGCCAGCGGTGCGCAACGCGGCCTGAGCACCGGCAGCCACTCCACCCCCGCGGCCGCACTGACCCTGGGCGCCCTGGGCGTCTCCGGGTTGGTCGAGTGGCCGGTGCTGGTGGCGGTGGGCGGCACCGCGCTGGTGCTCAAGCAACTCAACGGCCGGTCCGAGGACGGCAAAGCGCCGACGGCGGCCCCGGCGAAAACCCCGGCGAAGGCTCCGACCGCGGCCGCACGGCCGTTGAAGTCGGTGAAGTCCGGGAAGCCGGCGGGTTCCCCGCGGCGCAGCCCGCAGCCGAAGAAGACCACCGCACGGCAGTCGCGCAGCGGCAGCAGCGCTCGCGCGCGCCACTGATCGGGCCCGAGTGGATTTAGGCCGTGCCGTCAGGCACTCTCTTCCGCTGCGCGCAGCGAACTTCGGTGTCCAACTCACCTCCGCGCTGGTAGACACATCGGTGCAGACTGCGGCCGGGTTAGCCGGCGCGGTCTTGCCCAATGCCGAGACCGGGTGGTCGCTGTCCCGGCGGTGCTTCCGCGGCGAGCAGCGGGCCTGGGTGGAGGTGCGCGGGCTGGACGGACCGACCGGAGCCGAGCTGGCAACCGCCGTGCTCGGTGCGGCGCGGGCGCTACCCGGGGTCACCTCCGTCCGGTTGAACCACCCGTTGTCGCGCCTGGTGGTCGGCCTGGACTCGTCCGCCGCCGACGTGGTCTCGTTGCGCGAGCTGTGCCGCGTCGTCGCCGACACCGAGAACCGGTACCGTCGGCTGGCGCACCGTGGCCGCCCGCCGGCGAGCCTGCCCGGGGACGGCATGACGCAGGCGTTACGCGCGTTGACGGTCGGCGCCAACGTCGCCGGTCTGGGCTTGGCGACCCTCGGCCGGCTGCTGCGGTTGCCGGGGCTGCCGCTGGGCCTGGAAGCCGGCGTCATCGTCGTCGACTACCAGCCGCGGCTGCGCCGCCTGCTCGAGGAGAGCATCGGCAAGCAGGCCACCGACGCCCTGCTATCGCTGGCCGGTGCCGGCGTGCACACCCTCAACCAGGCACCCACCGCGCTGGCGGTGGACCTGTCGATGGAGGCGATGCGCGCCGGGGAGGAACGCGCCGCGGCGCGGGCCTGGCGCCGCTGCGAACCCGAGCTCGCCGACTACGCCGACCACCCTGCGGTGACCGTCCCGCCCCGGCCGGCGCCGCGTCCGCCGGGTCCGGTCGAACGGCATCTGACCCGTAGCGCCTGGGCGCAGGCCGTCGGGGCCGGGGTGATCGGCGCCGCCACCCGCAGCCCCGACCTGGCCGGTACCGCCGCGGCGGTGGCCGCGCCGAAGGGCACCCGCGCCGCGCGCGAGTCCTTCGCCGCGACCCTGGGCCGCGGTCTGGCCGACCAGCACGGCGCCGTGGTGCTGCGGCCGGGCAGCCTGCGTGAGCTCGACCGGATCGACACCGTGATCATCGATCCGCGGGTGCTGTGCGGCGACGACCTGCGGGTGATGCAGGTGCGCGGCGCCGACGACGACGAGCTGCGCGCCGTGTGGGCGCAGGCCCAAGCCCGGCTGAGCGACCCTGGCCTCACACCGGGCTGGCATCGGATCGGTCCGCGCGCCGGCGTCGAGGCGTCGTTCCAGCCCGCGCTGCTGCCGTTGGCCGCCGCGGTGGTGACCGAGGCCCGGCATGCCGACGTGGAAGTGGTCTCGGTCGAGACCGAGGCGCTCGGCGAGCTGCGCCCGATCTTCGACGACATCCGACCACTGGACGGGGCCTCGGTGGACGAGGCGCTGGTCGCCGCGGTCAGCGCCTATCAGGCCGATGGTCACGATGTCGCGGTGCTGTCGACGGCCGCGGTCGAAGCATTGGCGGCCGCCGACGTGGCGCTGGGCATCCTGCCGGGACGGGATCGCCCGCCGTGGTGTGCCGACGTGTTGCTGACCGACCTGGCTGCCGCGTGGCGAGTGCTGCACGCGCTGCCGGCGGCTCGCTCCGCCGCCCGCCGCGGTGTCGAGATCGCCACCGGCGCTTCGACGTTGGGTGCGCTGCTGATGCTGCCCGGGGTGCGAGGTCGCGGGCCCGGCCCGGTGACCACCGGCGCGGCGGCCGGCGCGCTGTCCGGCTACTGGCTGGCCCGGCGTGCGGTGGATGCCGCGACGCCGCGGCCGGCGGCGGTGCACGAATGGCACGCGATGTCGGTCGAGCAGGTACAGGCGGTACTTCCGCCGCCGGACCTGGAGGTCCCGGCCGAGACCCGCCGCGCTCCGGCGGCGGCGGCCGCGCTGGCCGCCGTCGATCTGGCCCGCCGCGGCGCGCAGCGCACCGCACCGCCCCGGCTGTTGTGGCAGTTCGCCCAGGCCGTGCGCAGTGAACTATCCGACCCGATCACGCCGGTGCTGGCGTTGGGGGCAGCGGCCAGCGCGGTGCTGGGCTCGCCGGTCGACGCCGTCCTGGTGGGTTCGGTGCTCGGCGGCAACGCCGTCCTGGCGGCCGCCCAGCGACTGGTGGCCGAGCGACGGCTCAATGTCCTGCTCAACGAGCAGGTGGCACCCGCCCGCAAGGTGATCCTGGGCGCCACAACCGACGACCGCACCTACTGCGACGTGAACGCCGAAGATCTGCGGCCCGGTGAACTGATCGAGGTCCGCTCGCATGAGGTGGTGCCCGCCGACGGGCGACTGATCGACGCCGACGACCTCGAGGTCGACGAGTCCTCACTGACCGGCGAATCCCTGTCTGTGGTCAAGCAGGTCGAGGCCACCCCGGGGGCGGAACTGCCGGAACGCGAGTGCATGGTCTACGCCGGCACCACGGTCATCACCGGAACGGCGTTGGCGCTGGTGACCGCCGCCGGGGGCGACACCTACAGTCGCCGGGCCGCCGACCTGGTCGCCGGTGAGCAGTCCGCGGTCGGCTTGCAACACCAGTTGAGCCTGCTGACCAGCAAGGCGTGGCGGATCAGCCTGGCCGGCGGGACGCTGGTGACCGGGCTGGGCATGCTCCGGCGGATCGGGCTGCGCCAGTCGGTGGCGTCCGGCATCGCGATCGCCGTCGCGGCGATCCCGGAGGGGCTGCCGCTGGTGGCGACGCTCGCCCAGCAGGCATCCGCTCGCCGATTGACCAAATCCGGTGTGCTGGTACGTGTTCCCCGTTCGGTGGAGGCGCTCGGTCGCGTCGACGTGGTGTGCTTCGACAAGACCGGGACGCTGAGCCAGAACCGGCTGCGGGTGACCCAGGTCAAACCCGCACCGGGTTACTCGGCCGACCAGGTTTTGACGTCCGCAGCGCACGCCGCGCCGGCGACCAACGGGCGGCAGGTGCACGCTACCGATGCCGCGATCGTCGAGGCCGCGGTGGCCGCCGAAGTGGTGGACCCTGATCGCGGCGAGGTCGCCCACCTGCCATTCCGCTCTGGCCGCAGTTATTCGGCGTCGGTCGACGGCGCCGAGCTGTGCGTCAAGGGTGCCCCGGAGGTGGTAGTGCCCGCCTGCGGCGGTGACCCGGCGATCCGCCGAACGGTGCTCGACATGGCCGGCCAGGGCCTGCGGGTGATCGCCGTCGCCCGGCGCGAGCTGTCCCGCGAACAGGTCGCCGTCCTCGGCGATGATCCGGATCCGGAGGACATCGCCGAATTCTGCGGTGCCGGACTGACTTTCGTCGGCCTGCTGGGGATCGCCGACACACCGCGCCCGGAAGCCGCCGATCTGTTGGCCGAACTGGACCGCCGCAAGATCCCGGTGCGGCTGATCACCGGTGACCACCCGGTCACCGCTACCGCGATCGCCCGGGAGATGGGACTGGCCGTCAGCGCCGATCAGGTGATCAGCGGCACGGACTGGGATGCGTTGTCCCGCAAGGGCCAAGAGCAAGCGGTGAACGAGAAGGTGGTATTCGCCCGGATGTCGCCGGAGAACAAGGTTCAGGTCGTCCAGACCCTGGAGCGCACCGGCAAGGTGTCGGCGATGGTCGGCGACGGCGCCAACGACGCGGCCGCGATCCGGGCGGCCACCGTGGGCCTCGCCGTCGTGGCGCACGGCAGCGAATCGGCAAGCACCGCTGCGGATGTGGTGCTGGTCGGCGGTCGGGTGCATGCGCTGCTGGACGCACTCGACGAGGGCCGCGAACTGTGGCAGCGGGTGCAGGCCGCGGTGGCGGTGCTGTTGGGCGGCAACGCCGGTGAGGTGGCGTTCGCGATCATCGGCAGTGCGATCACCGGCCGCTCACCGTTGAACGCCCGCCAGCTGCTGCTGGTGAACATGCTCACCGATGCGCTGCCGGCCACTGCGCTGGCGGTCAGCGAGCTGAGCGAGTCCGCAGCGTCGGCCGCTCGCGGGCCGGACCCGGACGCGCTGTGGCGCGCGGTCGCGGTGCGCGGGGTGACCACCGCGTCGTCGGCGGTCGGCGCATGGGCGTTGGCGTCGTTCACCGGCCGCCAGCAGCGGGCGTCGACCGTCGCCCTGGTGTCCTTGGTGGCCGCCCAGCTGGGCCAGACACTGCTGGACTCCCACGACGCGCTGGTGGTGCTGACCGCGGTCGGCTCGCTCGGCGTGATGGGGACGTTGATCTCCATTCCCGGTGTCAGTCAGCTGTTGGGCTGCACCCCGTTGGGCCCGGTGGGCTGGGCCCAGGCGCTGGGTACGGCGACGGTGGCCACCGTCGGTGCGGCGGTGGTGCCCCGGCTGCTGTCCAGTTGGCAGGACATCGCGGACAAGCCCACCGAGTTCATGGTGCCGGGGCCGCGCCAGCCGGACGGCACCCCAAGGTCCAACGGCCACCCCGCGCCGCGACTGCGGCTTGTGCACAATGGGGACACCGGCTCTCGTCGCGGAACGGCCGCGACCCGATCATCCGGCGACCCGTCGCCACCAGGAGGCTCATGATGGCGGACAAGCCGCGGCGTGGCGCGTCGCAACGGGAAGCGGTGGCCCATATCCGCGAAGCGGAGACCTTCGCGGTCGAGTTGCCGCTGGTCGGCAAGGTGACGGTGCCCCGTCCCGAGCAGCTGGCCTACTACGGGGGGCTGGCGCTGCTGGCGGCCTTCGAGATCATCGACTGGCCGGTTGCCGTTGCGGTGGCTGCCGGCCACATTCTGGCCAACAACCACCGCAGCGAGGTACTCGAGCAACTCGGCGAAGCCCTCGAAGACGTCTAGACCTCAGTGGTCGACGCTGAGCACCCCGACCCGCCACAGGAGGGCATACATCTGGTGCAGGGGGCCGCTGAGCAGCCGGGTGGTCATGTCGACGACCGGGTCCGAGGCAGGCGCGGCGGGCGCAGCCCGTCGGGGGTCCAGCTTCTTCGCCGTGCTCGCGGCACGCGGGGCCGGCGCCGGGATGTCGTTGTAAGCGATTGCAACCATGATGGCCTCCTAGTCGCGTAACGGCGCTACGCGCCCAGCGAGGAGTCCGGGGTTGGGGCTCAGCTGGAGGCGGTATGCGACCGTTCGGATGGGGACGGAACAGACGTCAGATATCGGCTCGGACTATCACCGGAACTCATTCGTCCCTCACCTCCTCTCGGTCGCGGGCACGCTTGGGCGTACCGGTTCCACCGCATGCTCGGGAGGCAGCTCCGACGACTGTCGGGAGACCGCACCCCTCTCGTCAGAGCTTCGGCACTACACGGCGTGTCCATATTTCGGAAGCCACTTGGGCTCAACCCTTAAGCCGGGAGGAGCTGTCCTGACCCGGGGCGTCTTTCGACGTTCGGGGTCAGTGGCCTGTGTCCGTGCAGACGCCTCACCTAACGAGGTGCTTGCGTGCTCCATAGTGCATGACGGTCAAGCCGCGGTCAACTCTGTGATTCCCGGGCGTGTCGGACCGGCTTGACGTGCGCGGATGCGCCCGAATCGGGCTCCGCGACGTTGCTGCCCAGGCTGGTGTCGGACAGGTTCACCGGCTCGGCCGCGTAGCGCCCCGGAGCCACCCAGGAGCTCAGCGCACCGAGCACCATCATCACCGCCGCGGCGGCGAACACCACCGCCAGCCCGGTGTGGAACGGCCCGGAGATCAGCTGCGGGAAAAAGGTGTGCCCGGTCAGCGCCTGGGCATTGACGCCGGGCTGATCCAGCGCTCCGGAGGGCCCCAGCAGCTCGGCGATCGGGTTGTAGCCCAGAAATGCCGCGAACAGGCTGCCCACCGGCGGCGTCCCGGCCACCTCATCGGCCACCGCGGCCGACACGCCCTGCTGTTGCAGCCCGGCGCCCATCGCCGCGGGCAGCGTGTTGGCCAGGCCGATCACCATCAGTGAGAAGAAGACCCCGATCGACAGCGAGGTGCCGGCGTTGAAGAACGTGGCCCGCACGCCCGACGCGGCTCCGCGCTGATCGGCCGGCACGCTCGACATGACCACGGCGCTATTGGGGGCGGTGAAGATGCCGCCGCCGAGCCCGTTGAGGAACACCAGCGCCGCGAACACCCGGTAGTCGAAGTCCACCGGGAGCAGCACCAACGCCACGAATGTCGCCGCCATCAGCACCATGCCGCCCACGGCGAACGGCCGGGCGCCATGGCGGTCCGACAGCGACCCGGCCACCGGTCCGGCCAGCAGGAACCCGGCCGTCATCGGCAGCAGATAGATCCCCGACCACAGCGGGGTGGATTCGAAGCTGTACCCGTGCAACGGCAACCAGATGCCTTGCAGCCAGATGATCAGCATGAACTGCAGCCCGCCGCGCCCGATCGCCGACATCAGCCCCGCCACGTTGGCCATGCCGAATGCCGGGATCAGGAACAACCGCACATCGAGCAGTGGGGCGGCCACTCGCAGTTCGATGACGCAGAACAGCACCAGCAGCGCTACCCCGAGGCCCAACGCGCCTAGAACGGCAGGGCTGGTCCAGCTGGTCGGCGAATTCCCGTGCGGCTGAATGCTGTAGGTGATCGCGGTCAGCAGCACGGTCAGGCCGAGTCCCAGCGTCACGGTGCCTGCCCAGTCCAACTTGGCCGGTGCCCGTTCACCGAGTTCGTGCAGTGAGCGCACCGACCAGATGGTGCCCAGCACGCCGATCGGCACCCCCGCCCAGAACACCGCCCGCCAGTCCCATTCCGAGAGCAGCCCGCCGAGCAGCAGGCCGACGAAGGACCCGGCGACCGCCGCCACCTGGTTGACGCCCAGCGCCATGCCGCGCTGATTGGCCGGGAAGGCATCGGTGAGGATCGCCGACGACGAGGCGAACAGCATCGCCCCGCCGACCCCTTGCACCACTCGCCAGCCGATCAGCCACTGCGCGCCGGGCCCCAGGTCGAACGGGTCGATCGACAGCGCGATCGCCGCGACCGTGAACACCACGAAACCGGCGTTGTAGATGCGCACCCGCCCGAACATGTCGCCGAGCCGGCCGAAGAAGACCACGAGCACCGCCGAGACCAGCAGGTAGCCCATCAGCATCCACAACAGGTAGCTGACGTTCGCCGGGTCCAGCGGGTTCAGGCCGATGCCGCGGAAGATCGCCGGCAACGAGATCAGCACGATCGAGCCGTTGATGGTGGCCAGCAGCACGCCCAGGGTGGTGTTGGACAGCGCGATCCACTTGTAGCGCGGGTGGTCGCGGTCGTAGCGCAGCCGGCGACGGGAGGTGGCTAGCGCGCCGGGATCGACATTCGTCCTCTCGATCTGCGCTGTCATAGCTCACCCGCATCTTTCACTAAGCCAAGGCACATATATTAGCTATGCAAAGGATCGGATGCCTAATCTGCGCCGCGCGCAGCCAGGTCAGCGCCTTACATCGGCTGCCGTGCTGCGATAGCGTGGCAGTGCAGTAGTTGCAGGGCAGAAATCCACACCGCGGGAGCGCAACCAGTGCGCTGAGAGGACGGCCGGGGCCGTCGACCGTACGAACCTGACCGGGTAATGCCGGCAAGGGAGAGGAAGAACATGACCGATGTAGCCGTCGAGCCGCAGGTGACCACCGGGCCCATCCCCTACAGCGAGAAGGTCTATCGCGAGATCGAGGCCCCCGGCGGCGTGGCGATGAAGGTGCCGTTCCGCCGGGTCAATCTGACCAACGGCGAGCACTTCGACCTCTACGACACCTCCGGTCCCTACACCGATGCCAACGCGGTGATCGACCTGCACCGGGGCCTGCCGGCCCGCCCGGGCGTGGTGCGCGACCGCGGCACCCAGCTGCAGCGCGCCCGCGCCGGGGAGATCACCGCCGAGATGGCGTTCATCGCCGCCCGCGAAGGTTTCCCCGCCGAGCTGGTGCGCGACGAGGTCGCCCGCGGCCGCGCGGTGATCCCGGCCAACCACAACCACCCGGAACTGGAGCCGATGATCATCGGCAAGGCGTTCAAGGTGAAGATCAACGCCAACATCGGCAACTCCGCGGTGACGAGCTCGATCGGCGAAGAGGTCGACAAGATGGTGTGGGCCACCCGCTGGGGCGCCGACAACATCATGGACCTGTCCACCGGTAAGGACATCCACGAAACCCGGGAGTGGATCCTGCGCAACTCCCCGGTGCCGGTCGGCACGGTGCCGATCTACCAGGCACTGGAGAAGGTCAACGGCGATCCGACGAAGCTGACCTGGGAGCTGTACCGCGACACCGTGATCGAGCAGTGCGAGCAGGGTGTGGACTACATGACCGTGCACGCCGGGGTGCTGCTGCGGTATGTGCCGCTGACCGCCAAGCGGGTCACCGGCATCGTGTCCCGCGGCGGCTCGATCATGGCGGCGTGGTGCCTGTCGCGGCATCAGGAATCCTTTCTCTACACGAACTTCGAAGAGCTCGCCGACATCCTGGCCAGCTATGACGTCACGTTCTCCCTCGGCGACGGACTGCGGCCCGGGTCCATCGCCGACGCCAATGACGAGGCTCAGTTCGCCGAGCTGCGCACCCTGGGCGAGCTGACCAAGATCGCCAAATCCCGTGGCGCCCAAGTGATGATCGAGGGTCCGGGGCATGTTCCGATGCACAAGATCGTCGAGAACGTGCGATTGGAGGAGGAGCTGTGCGACGAGGCGCCGTTCTACACCCTCGGGCCGCTGGCCACTGACATCGCGCCGGCCTACGACCACATCACCTCGGCGATCGGCGCGGCGATCATCGCGCAGGCCGGCACCGCCATGCTGTGCTACGTGACCCCCAAGGAGCACCTGGGGTTGCCGGACCGCAAGGACGTCAAGGACGGGGTGATCGCCTACAAGATCGCCGCACACGCCGCCGACCTGGCCAAAGGGCACCCCCACGCCCAGGACCGCGACAACGCACTGTCCAAGGCGCGCTTTGAGTTTCGCTGGTATGACCAGTTCGCGCTGTCGCTGGATCCCGACACTGCACGCGAATACCACGACGAGACCCTGCCGGCCGAGCCGGCCAAGTCCGCGCACTTCTGCTCGATGTGCGGGCCGAAGTTCTGCTCGATGCGGATCAGCCAGGACGTGCGCGACTACGCCAGTGAGCACGGGCTGCAAACCCAGGAGGAGATCGACGCCGCCATCGCCAAGGGCATGGACGAGAAGTCGGCCGAGTTCGCCGAACACGGCAACCGGGTATACCTGCCCATCTCCTCCTAGTGGAGTTCCTGCCGCTGACCCCGCCCGGGTCGACACCGGCGCGGGTGCTGACCATCGCGGGGTCGGATTCCGGCGGCGGCGCGGGCATTCAGGCCGACATGCGCACCTGCGCGCTGCTCGGCGTGCATGCCTGCGTCGCGGTCACGGCGGTGACGGTGCAGAACACGGTGGGCGTCAAGAGCTTTCACGAGGTGCCTCCTGACATCGTCGCCGCGCAGGTCGAAGCGGTGGTGCCCGACATCGGGATTCAGGCCGCCAAGACCGGGATGCTGGCCTCGGCGCAGATCATCACGGGCGTGGCCGCGACGTGGCGAGCACTCCATCTGTCGGTTCCACTCGTGGTCGATCCGGTGTCAGCGTCCATGCACGGTGATGCACTGCTGGCCGATTCGGCTCTAGACGCGCTGCGCGACAAGCTGTTTCCGCTGGCTACCCTGGTGACTCCTAACCTGCACGAGGTACGGCTGCTGGTCGGCGTCGAGGTCGTCGATGCCGAATCGCAGCGGGCGGCCGCCCGGGCACTGCATGCCCTGGGGCCACGATGGGTGCTGGTCAAAGGCGGGCACTTGCCGTCGGCGCAGCACAGTCCCGATCTGCTCTACGACGGCACCGGCTTTCGGGAGTTTCCGGCGCCACGCGTGGCCACCGCCGACGACCACGGCGCGGGAGACACGCTGGCCGCAGCGACCGCATGCGCGCTGGCGCACGGGTACTCCGTGCCCGACGCGGTGGCCTTCGCCAAACGCTGGGTGACCGAGTGCCTGCGCGCCGCGTACCCGCTGGGCCACGGGCACGGTCCGGTCTCGCCGCTGTTCCGGTTGACGCGATGACTCTCCAGGACATCGCCGGAATCAGCCACCACCCCGCCGGCACCCCGAAGGGCATCGTGCTACTTACCCACGGCGCCGGCGGCAACCGGGATTCACCGATGCTGCACCGGCTGTGCGACGAGTGGGCGCGGCGCGGTTTTCTGGCGATCCGCTACGACCTGCCGTTTCGCCGACGGCGCCCGAAGGGACCACCGTCGGGGTCGGGGGCCGGCGACCGGGACGGCATCACCTCGGCGATCGGGTATGCCCGCGGGCTGGCCGATGGTCCGCTGATCGCCGGCGGGCACTCCTACGGCGGCCGGCAGACCTCGATGGTGGTGGCCGCCGGCGGCGCCCCGGTCGACCTGCTGGCGTTGTTCTCCTACCCGCTGCATCCGCCCGGCAAGCCGGAGCGCACCCGCACCGACCACCTGCCCGACATCGGCGTGCCCACGGTGTTCACCCACGGCACCTCGGATCCCTTCGGCACGCCCGCTGAGCTGCGCACCGCCGCCGCGTTGATCCCGGCGCCGCACCAGGTCGTGGAGATCACCGGTGCCCGCCACGACCTCGCCTCCAAAACCCTGGACGTGCCGGCCCTGGCGGTCGACGCCGCACTGCGACTACTGGGCTGAACACCCTCCGGTGAACTTCGCTGGTTACTGGCGAGTCAGGTACCGTAGATTTTCATGAGTACGGAGCGCTTCGACGTCGTCATCGTGGGTGCGGGCTTCGGTGGGATGGGCGCGGCGATCGAGCTCAAGAAGCTCGGATATGACAACATCGTCCTGCTGGAGCGCGAAGACGATCTGGGCGGGACCTGGCACGTCAACCGCTATCCCGGCCTGGCCGTCGACATCCCGTCGACCACCTACTCCTACTGGTTCGAGCCCAACCCGCACTGGTCGCGCCTGTTCGCCACCGGCGCGGAGCTCAAACGCTACGCCGAGCACGTCGCCGACAAGTACGACGTGCGCCGCCACATGCGATTCAACACCACCGTCGAGGGCGCCCGCTGGGACGAGGAGGCCCAGTGCTGGCAGGTGAGCCTGGCCGACGGTGCAACCCTGAGCGCTCGTTACCTGATCACCGCGACCGGGTTCCTGTCCCAGCCGCACACCCCGGACATCCCTGGAATCGCCGGGTTCGCCGGCAAGGTGGTGCACACCACCGCCTGGGACGCTCAGCACGACTTCGCCGGCCGCCGGGTCGGGCTGATCGGCACCGGCGCCACCGCGGTGCAGCTGATCCCGGAGCTGGCCAAGACGGTCGGTGACCTCACGGTGTATCAGCGCACGCCGATCTGGGTGGCCCCCAAGCTGGACTTCGGGTTCTCCCCCGCCGTGCAGCGGCTGTTCGCGCGCGTCCCGCTCGCTCAGCGGGCGCTGCGGTGGGTGACCGACAATCTGCTGGAATTCATGACGTTCGTCGGGGTGCTCAATTTCCCGTACTTCCGGCGGCTTTCGGTCGCCGCGATGGACCTGTGCAAGATCCACCGGTTCATCTCGATCCGCGACAAGGAGCTGCGCGCCAAACTCACCCCGAGCTACGACATCGGTTGTAAACGGCCCAGCTGGTCCAACGACTACTACCGCACCTTCACCAAGCCGCACGTGCACCTGGAGACGGCTGGGATCGAGCGGGTCGAACCGGACGGGATCGTCACCGTCGACGGGCGCAAGAGCCACATCGACACGCTGGTGCTGGCCACCGGATTCGATCTGTGGGAGGCCAACTTCCCGGCGATCGAGATCGTCGGACGCGACGGGCGGAATCTGGGTAAGTGGTGGCGGGAGAACCGGTTCCAGGCCTACCAGGGGGTGTCGATTCCGGCCTTCCCGAATTTCTTGAGCCTGGCCAGCCCGTATGCGTTCTGCGGCCTGTCGTTCTTCAACACGATGGAATACCAGATGCGCCACATGGGCCGGCTGTTCGGCGAAGTGCAGCGCCGCGGCGCGACGACCTTCGAGGTCACCGAGGCCGCCAACGCCCGCTTCCTCGACGAGATGACCAAGCGGCTGGACCGCTCGGTGTTCTACGCCGGCGACTGTGCCACCTCACGCTCCTACTACTTCAACCACAGCGGCGAAGCATCACTGCTGCGGCCCACCTCGGTGCGTAACGCGGTGCGCGAGGGCTCCCGGTTTCCGTTGGAGGACTACCAAATCGCTTGAGCCGCGCGACGACTCGGTGATAGGCCTCAGCCGTCAGCCGGCCCCAGCAAAATGGATTCCATCAGTTTGCGCAGGCAGGCCTGGGCATAGCCCGGCCCGCCGGGGGCGGCGTCCTCGCCGTACTTCGCCGCATGTTCACGGACCACCCGGCCCATGTCATCCAGCAGTACCGCCAGCACATGCACCAGGAACCGCGCGTGGTCGCTGTCCAGTCCCGGCCGCACCATGATCAGTGGCTTGGCCCAGGTGTCCATGAAACCGCGCTCGGAGTCCCGGAGCAGCTCCCGCTCGGGCGATGCGAGGTTCACCCGCTCGGTGTCGTACACGGCCGCCAGCTCGGGATTGGCGAACACCGTCGCCACATAGGCCTCCACCAGGCGGGTCAGCGCCTCCCGCGGGTCGGCGAAGACACTCGCGATCGCCGACATCTCCCCGGCGATCCGGTCCATGGCGCGCTGCAGACCCGTCGTCAAGATATCGGCTTTGCTGGAGAAATACCGGTACACCCCGGAGGCCGGGACGCCGACGGCCTCGGCGATCTCGGTGACGCTGGTCTCGGCGTAGCCTTGCTTGCCGAACAGCAGGATCGCCGCGTGCAGCAGAGCCTCATAGGGTCCGGCGTCCGGTGTGAAGAGGCGCCACACCGCCAGGCGATTGACCCCGACCTCTTCCGGTTGCGGCAGCCGGGTGGCCACCACCGCCCGCGCGGTCTCGACAAGCAAGGGCTGGACTTCTTCGTCGGGCAGACGCAGCCGGTGGCCGAGGATGCTGCCGGCGACACTGAGCAGACTCGACGCCAAGGTCCAGCGTTCCGCGGAGTTCAGCTCCGGGCGCAGCGCGCCGATCGGACGTTCGATGCGCCGAATGACCGTGCGCATCTGCGCCATCAGCTTGGCCTGGTCGTCGGGCTGCAGGTAACGGCCCTGCCACCGGTACAACCCGCCGGCCTCCCGGTTGCGGATTGCCGTAGCCAGCAGCCCCTCGACGATCTGGTCGATGACCGCCGCCGGATCCTGCTCTAACGCGGCGTCGGAGAGGTCGTCGAGGAAGGCCGTGCAGTCAAGCAACTGCTGGCCGAGCGCACCGACGACGACGGCGAACATGTCGTACTTGCTGGGGTAGTGCCGGTACAGCGCGGGCGCGGAGATCCCCACTCGTGAGGCGATCGCCTCCATGCTGGTCGCGTGGTAGCCCTGCGCACTGAACGCTTCCGCCGCCGCACGGGTGATCTGTGCTTTGCGGTCTTTGGGGCGCCGCCTGATGTGGGCACCCGTACGTCCGGCCGGGTCGTTCGTGGCACCAAGCGTGATAACCACCCCTTAATCAACTCCCGGCCGGGCCTGTCACTTTCAGAGCATTATTAACACACCCGGGTGAATAACGCAGCGCAAGGTGCTGCGCTCCGGACTTGGCTGGCCGCAACGGCTACGGGGCCAACGGTACCCGGTGGCGCGCGTCGCGGGGCGGAACCCCGTTGGGCCCCCCGGCGGACTCCGCGTAGGTGGCCACCGCGAACGCGACCGCGGATCCGGTGAGCGCCAGCGCATGCCGATCGATGTTGTCGATGGTGTCGCCGGGACGGTGATAATTCGGATCGAACGCGGTCCCGGGTGTACCGCCCCACAGCCGGGCCTGGGCGGTGGTCTTGAGCTGGGACGCCCCGGTCGTGATCCCGCCGATCGGAACTCCGGCCACCACGAACGGGCTGTAGTCGTGGTCGCTGCTCAACGGCATGTCGGCGGGCCGCACACCTGCCAGGTTGAGGTAGCCGGCCAGGGTGCGTTCCACACCGGCGGATCCGGCGGGCACGTCGGCCGGGGCGATGTCGCGGCTCGGCAGCGCCGACTGGTCACCGTCGTAGGTGAAGAAGCCGGCATTCGAGGAGCCGAGCATGTCGAAGTCGAGATAGACCGCGATGTCGTTGAGTGCCTCGCGGTCGAGCCGGAAGACGTAATCGGTGGAGCCACCGAGCTGTTGTTCTTCTCCCGCCCAGAACGCGAACCGCACCGCGTTGGTCACCGCGGGCGACGGTCCCAGCTGTAGCGCGGTCTCGAGCACCGCGGCCACCCCGGTGCCGTTGTCGTTGATCCCCGGCCCATCCGCCACGCCATCCAAGTGCGCACCAACCATCACGACGTCATGCTGAGAGCCGGTTTTGGTCTGCGCCAGGATGTTTCGGGAGGTGACTTTGACGGTGGTGGCGTCTAACACCAGCCGCACCGTGCCGGTGGCGCCGCGCAGCGCGCGGTCCCCGTCGCGGCCGGTCACCGCCACCGGCAGGCTCAGCTGGTCGTAGTAGTCCGGCGGGAACAGGCCGGCTGGCGCGCCGTTGCGGCTGGGCAGGCTGACCACGATCAGGGCGGCGGCACCGCGCTGCGCGGCCACGTTCTGCTTGACCACCACCGAGCAGCCGGCGTCGCTGACCACGGCGATACCGCCGCGGGGCGCCGTGGCCGGATAGTCGGCCGCCGCACAACCGGTCGACCGGGTCGGGCGGACCACCGGCCCGTTCACTCCCCCAGCCGGGGTGCGCACCAGCAGCGACGCCTGGTCGACGGGGTAGCCGATACCGCCGACGGTCAACGTCGGTTTGCCCGGCGACGTGGTGTCCAGCCGGGTGAGCTCGGGGGTTTCGACATCAAAACCTTTGTCCCGCAACGCGTTGACCACGTAGTCCACGCTGGCGTCGAAGCCCGGCGTGCCATCGGCCCGGTGATGTTGGTGCGCGTCGGCGATCTCCTGCAACCGTTGCAGGTGCACCAGCATCGCGTCGAGCGTGACCTGACCGGCAAGCCGATTCGACAGCGGCGGCCCGGCGGGCTCCGGCGAGCAGCCGGCCAACAGGGCGGTTGCCAGCAGTAGGGCGCCCGCCGGACGGATCACGGGGTGGTGACGAGGTGGCGGGTGCGGTCGTCCCGGACCGGAACACCGTTGCGGCCGCTGAGGTCCTGGGAGTACAGCCCGACGGCGTAGGGGACGCCTCGGCCGTTGACGGCCAATTCGTCGCGGTCGATGTTGTCGATGGTGTCGCCCTTTTGGTGGTAATTCGGGTCGAACGGCTCATCGGCGGCACCGCCCCACAGCTTGGCCTCCTCGGCCGACTTCTTCACCTCGGCACCGGAGAACAATCCGCCGGACGGGATGCCGGCCTGCGTGAATCCGTCGTAGTCGGAACGACCGTCGAACGATGTGTCGCGCGCCTCCTTGCCGGCGGACTTGAGATAGGCCACCAGGGTGCGCTCGATGCCGGCCGAGCCTTCCGGCACCACCGGCTGTCCGCGCTTATCGGCGTCCAGCGACTGGTCGCCGTCGTAGGTGAAGTAACCGGGGTTCGGCGAGCCGAGCATGTCGAAGTTCAGATACAGCGCGATGTTCTTGAGCTGCTCGATGTCGAGCGACTCGACGTATTTGCGCGAACCGATCAGGCCGAGCTCTTCGGCGCCCCAGAACCCGAACCGCACCGCATTGTTCACCTGCGGCGAGTCACCAAGTTGCAGAGCAGTTTCCAGCACCGCGGCGACCCCGGATCCGTTGTCGTTGATGCCAGGCCCCTCGGGGACGCTGTCCAGGTGGGCGCCGAGCATGACCACGTTCTCGGTCGATCCGGTCTTGGTCTGGGCGATCACGTTACGCGCCGGGATCTCGTCGGTGTGCGCGTCGAGCTTGACGGTCATGGTGCCGTGCCCAGCGCGCAGCATCGCACCGTCGGCCTTGGTCACGCTCACCACCGGGATCTTGACCTCGGTGGCCTCGCCCAGCGTGCCGCCCATCTTCTCCTCGTCGATGCTGTCGGCGACCACCATCGCCACCGCGCCCTTCTCGACGGCGACGGCCATCTTCTCCTTGAACGGGCAGGTTCCGCGGTCGACCAGCACGACGGCGTCCTTGACGGCCAGGCCCTCGTAATCCTCTGCGCTACAGCCCGGGCTGTCATCGGCCGGCGCGGCGACCAGCGGTCCGGTCACACCCTCGGGCGGGGTTCCGAGGCTGTACTGCAGGGCGCGAGCTTCCACGGTCTTGTCGCCGAGCTGCACCGAGCCCTTTTCGGCCTTGAACACCCGGGCGATGAATTCCGGGGTCTCGACGTCGAAACCGTGCTCGCGCAAGGTGTTGGCCACGTAGTCGACGCTGGCGTCGTAGCCGGGAGTGCCGACGGCGCGGGTGTCGTTGTTGGCGTTGGCGATGTCCTGCAGCTTCTGCAGGTGCGCCATCATCGCGTCGATGGTGACCTTGTCACTAAGCGTCTTGGCGAACTCGGTGGCCGCGGCGGCGTCCGGTGCCTGTTCGGTGTGTACCGGCGTGCTGCTGCAACCGCCGGTGAACAGCGCGCCGAGCAGCACGGCGCCGAAAACGGGCATCAGTTTCTTCTGGTAATCCACCGCGTCCACGTTAGTGGGTGCGCGCGTTGGATTTCTGCCAGGCACGGCTGGGCGTCGAAGTCACGTCCACGTTCGTATACGCGCCAACGTGGCTGCACTCCAAAGCGGAGCCGTTCGGTACTGGCCATGTTGCCCACAAGCCGCGACGCCTGGCGCCGATGCAGCAGCCCCGCACGGCTATGCCGCGCGGGGCTGCTGCGCTCCTTGTTACCGAGCGACTCCTATGGCGTGGGCTGGGCGCCGGCGCCACCGGCGCCACCGGCGCCGCCGCCACCGTTGTTCTGCGGGCTGCCGGATGTGCCTGCTTCACCGGCCGTCGACCCGGATGCCCCGCCGTTAGCGCCGTTGCCGCCGGAACCACCAGGCTGCTGGATCGCGTTGGGTCCGATGCTGCCGTTACCCCCGTCGCCCCCGCTGCCGCCGTTACCGCCGGCACCGGTCTGGCTTGTGCCTCCCGTGCCACCACTGCCGCCGGCGCCGCCCTTACCACCGATCTGTCCGGTTCCGCCGGCACCGCCGTTACCGCCGTCGCCGCCGGCACCGGAGTTGCTGCTGCCGCCCGCACCACCGGCTCCACCTGCACCGCTGACTTTGAAGTCGGCGCTGTCGCGAGTGTCGCCGCCATCGCCGCCGTTACCGCCGTGGCCGCCATCCCCGGCGTCACCGGCACCGCCGGCCCCGCCGGCACCACCGGCTCCGGCAAAGTCGGTGGTGATGGTGTCATCAGTAGTGGTGCCACCGGCACCGCCTTCGCCGCCGTTGCCGCCGGTGTCGCCGCTGCCCCCGACACCACCGGCGCCACCTCTACCGCCGATGGTCACATTGACCAACGGGTTGCCCCCGTGCCCGCCGGCACCGCCCGCACCGCCGGTGCTACCGGTACCAGTGGCGGCACCGCCAGCACCTCCATTACCGCCGGCACCGCCGAGTTGTGCGCTCCGACCGGCATCGCCGCCCGCACCGCCGTCACCACCGGCACCGCCGGTACTGCCGACACCCGAGGTGGCACCGCCCGCACCACCGTTACCGCCGGCGCCGGACCTACTACCTGTGCCGACACTGCCGTGGCCGCCGTTGCCGCCGTGACCACCAGTCGTGCCCTCGCCCGTGGCGTTGCCGCCATCACCGCCGTCGCCGCCGGCGGAGCCGCCGAAGCCGTTGCCACCGTCACCACCGTCACCGCCGTCCGAGTCGGCGCCGTCGGTCCCGGTGGTACCGCCGTGGCTTGTTCCGGCGAGGCCGCCGCTGCCGCCGTGGCCGCCGTTACCGCCGTTACCGCCGTCGTGGTTCTCGAAAGCGGTGCCCACATTGCCGCCGTTTCCACCGTTCCCAGCCGTTCCGGCATCGCCGCCGGCGCCGGCGTTGAAGCCGTCACCGCCCGTGCCGCCGGCACCGGCGGCGCCACCGTTGCCACCGTTGACGACATTGCCCAATTGGATGACGTTGACTGACGTCGCCAGGTTCGCGCCGTTGCCACCATCTCCGCCGTTGCCGCCGGCTCCCCCGCTGCCGCCGGTGCCGAGGGTGCCGCTGGGATCGCCCGCGCCGCCGTCGCCGCCCTGGCCGCCGACGCCGCCGTGGGTGTTGTATCCGGTGCTGGTCGTCAGTGCTCCGCCGTTGCCTCCGGCCCCGCCATTGCCGCCGACGCCGGAGGCGCCCAGACCGCTGCCGCCATTGCCGCCGGTACCACCGGCACCGCCCGTGCTCGACCCGCCGGGGGCCGCGTTGTAGTTCGGGGCACCGCCGTTACCGCCGGCACCGCCGTCGCCGCCGTGACCGTTCCCGCCGGCGATGGCGTCCGCACCGCTGCCGCCGTGACCGCCGGCGCCTCCAAGGACGGGTCCACCGTTGCCATTGAGGGCAGGTGTGGACGACGCCGCGCCGCCGGCACCGCCCGCACCACCGTCGCCGGCCTGATAGCCGGTGCCGCCCTGGCCGCCAGCACCGCCGACGCCGCCCGCGCTGCTGAAGCTGTTCGGGAACGCCGGGATGCCGTCATCGGACTGGCCGCCGGTACCACCGTTACCGCCATTACCGCCATTACCCAGCTGACCCGCTGTTCCGGCGGTAGCGGTCCCTGCCGCTCCACCAGTACCGCCGTCACCGCCCGCACCGCCGGCACCGCCGACGGTGGGGCCGGATGCGCCCGTGGTCACCGCGGCGCGGCCGCCGGTGCCGCCGGTGGCGCCGCTGCCCGCATTGCCGCCGTTGCCGCCGTTGCCTGCGTGGGCCCCACCGGACCCGCCGGCGCCGCCGTTGCCCCCGGCCCCACCGGCCTGGCCGTCGGCACCGAGGGCCGTGGCGTTGGCGCCGGCGCTACCGCTTCCGCCGTTGCCGCCGTTGCCGCCGTTGCCGTAATCGCCACCGTTGCCGGCGTTGCCGCCGTTTCCGCCGTTGGCACCGGCGACCGCGTTGGGATCGGTGGACGGGTCGTAACCGTTACCGCCGTTACCACCGTTACCGCCGCTGCCCGGGCTGCTGTCACCAGCGGTACCGTCCGCACCCCCGTGCGCGGTACCAGCCGCTCCGCCGACACCGTTGTCGCCGCCGTCGCCACCGCTGTAGCCGTCCGGGTGCGCGGCGGTGCCGTCAGCGCCGTTGCCGCCGTTGCCACCCACACCACCGTTGCCGCCGTTGCCCGCGTTGTGACCGGAACCGCCCAGACCGCCGGCCCCGCCCGCGCCGCCGTCGGTGCCGTTGGTCAGCGTTGTGCCATTGCCGAACGTGACACCGCCGTCGCCGCCGGCGCCACCAGTGCCGCCGTCGCCACCGTTGCCGCCGTTGCCCTGCTGCCCGGCCGCGCCACCGGCGGCCGCACCGCCGGCACCGCCATCACCACCATTGCCGCCGGCGCCGCCGGCGTTGGCGTCGCGGGGACCGAAGGGGGCCGCGGTAGCTCGGTTGAGGCCGCTCAAAGCCTCATAGGAGGCGCCGTCCTGGCCGCGTCCGCCGTTGCCACCGTTGCCACCGGCGCCGCCGTTGCCGTCACCACCGTTGGGCACTGACGTGCCGGCGCCACCGGCACCGCCGTTGCCACCGTTTCCGCCGGCGTCACCGTTGACGCCGCCGATCGGGTTGCCGTCCTCATCGAGCGGAACGGATCCGCCGCCACCGCCGTTGCCGCCGTTGCCGCCGGTACCCGCGTGATGGCCGGTACCGCCGTTGCCACCGACACCGCCGTCACCGCCGATGCCGTGCGCCGGCGGCTTAACCGGGTTTGCGTCTTGACCGGTGGTGGCGCCGTCGAACACCTTGCCGCCGTCGCCGCCGTTGCCGCCGTTGCCGCCGTTGCCCAGGGTGCCGTCTACGGCGTTGGCTCCGCCGGTGCCTCCAACACCGCCGTTGCCGCCGTCGCCACCGGCACCACCGGCGCCGCCGTTACCGCTCCCGTCGACAGTCGCGAAGTTGTTGTCGTGGTCGCCGGCTTGGCCGCCCGTACCGCCGTTACCGCCCGTGCCGGCGTTGCCGCCGTTGCCGCCGTTCCCGCCGTCCCACAGTGCCTTGCCGCCGGCCCCACCGTTGCCGCCGGATCCGCCAGCCCCACCGAGCGCGCCGTTGGAATTCGGCCCACTGACGTTCCCGAAGTTCTGGTTGATGGGGATCTGGACGCCGTGGCCGCCGGTGCCGCCGTCGGCGCCGTTGCCGGCATCCCCGCCGGCGCCGGCGTTGCCGGCATTGGTACCGCTGTTGCCGCCGGCGCCGCCGTTGCCGCCGTTGCCGCCGGCCTGCCCGGCGGTCGGGCTCTGCGTGACGGTGTTGCCGCTCAAAGCTCCGTCGGCACCGCCAGCTCCGGCCGCGCCGGTACCGCCGTTCCCGCCATGGCCACCGTTGCCGTAGGACCCGCCGTGGCCGCCGTTACCGCCGTTGCCTCCAGAGGCGCCTGCCACCGCATTGACATCGCTCGACGCGTCGTAGCCGTTGCCACCGGCGCCGCCGTTGCCGGTTGGAACCGTCGGCAAGCTGCCCGCCGTGCCAGCCTGGCCGTTGGTCGAGCCGGTGCCAGCGCTGCCCGCCGCGCCACCGGTGCCCGCGTCGCCACCCTGGCCGCCGTTGCCGCCATCGAGATGTGCAGCGGTCCCGGCCGCGCCGGCCCCACCGTCACCGGCCAGCCCGGCCGCCCCGCCATTGCCCGCGTTACCGCCGACACCCGCGGTACCGCTACCACCGAACAACGACGCACCCACGCCGGCCGCCCCGCCCTTGCCGCCGTTACCACCAAGCGCCCCGTCACCACCGTTACCGCCGCCGCCGCCGTTGCCGTCACCGTTGTTGTCGAACGTGCCGGCGGCGCCCGTCGCCCCGGCACCGCCATTGCCGCCATTGCCACCGACACCGCCGGCTCCACCGTTGCCGCCGATCCCCAGGATCGATGAACCGGCACCACCGGCACCACCGTTTCCACCGTTGGTGCCGGCCACCCCATTGCCACCATTGGCCCCAGGCGTACTGCCGGTCGCCCCGTTGGTGCCGGTCCAGCCAGCACCGCCGATACCACCGTCGCCGCCGTTGCCCACGGCGCCCATGCCGAAGAAGTCCTGCGCCTGACCCGAGCTACCACCGTTGCCACCGTTGCCGGCGGTAACGGCGGTCATGCCGGGGGTATCGGCAACGGCGGTGACGGTGGTGCCGGCGGCCTTGGTGCCGACGGTGGCAACGGTGGCCATGGCGGGGACCTGTGAGCCGAAGTCAGAGTTGATCCAGTCCTGCAGACTGTCGTGCAGCGGCATATAGAAGTAGGCGTCCCACATCTCGGCCAGATCCAGGCCCGAGGCGTCTGCCGCGCCGACACCCCAGTCCGAACCGGTGAACAAGCCGTTGAAATCGTTCGACAAATTGCCCCAGGCACTCGGCTCGAACAGATCAGAAATGAAGTCGTCGAAGTCGGCGTTGGCTGCCGGCGCCGACGCCAGCGGCGCCATCCCGAAAGCCAGAAACGCTCCGACAGCCGAGGACGCACCCACGATCCGCCGGCTCCGCCGACTCGAACCGCCCCTGCCTACAGTGCCGCTGCCCGTGACGCCGCGCCGAACGACCATGTCGAAACCCTGACCTTCCAATAAATCCGAAACGGTGGAAGGCCGTTGTTAATAGGGCCCTCAGGAAGAGCACAGTACTTGCGCGCGCGTCAATTGTCTACCGAAAGTTCAGTAACTGCGCTGGTTTCATTCGTTTGGTATTTTTTCTCTGGGCGGTGGGCGAATCAGCACGCCAGTTCTTGGCGCGAGTAGAAGTAGCCCCACCTATGCCGCTGGCCTGAGTTGTGCGAATGTCGCGGCGGACGGTCTCAGGGCTCTCATCAGCGGACGGTGAAGCTCCGCGCCTGATCCGGTCGGGCGCGGAGCTTCACCGATCGACTCCTACCAAGTGGGCCGGGCACCGCACCACCGGCAGTCGTGCTAGCTCTGGGCGTACCCACGATGTCTCAGTGACGTCCTAGCTTGCCCGGCTAATTCGCGGTCAGGCCCCGCACGCTTCGCGCGGGGCCTGACCGACTCGTCATATGGCGCCGCTCCTAGGGAGTGGCCCCGGCCCCGCCGGTGCCGCCGGCACCGCCCGTGGCACCACTCGCCGCACCACCGACAGCACCACTGTCGCCGGAAGTGGCCCCGGACGCACCACCGGTACCGCCACTACCGCCGACACCACCGGCACCACCGCCCGTGGTCTCACTGTCGCCGCCGGCGCCACCGTTACCACCGACACCGCCGGTGCCGCTGTCACTGGCGCCCCCAGCACCGCCAGCACCACCGGCACCACCGGTCGCGGCCACCACGTTGGCGTTGTCGCCGCCGGCGATACCACCGTTGCCACCCGCACCACCGGCGCCACCGGTGCCACCACCGATCGCGGCACCACCGGCACCGCCATCACCGCCGGCGCCCGCGATCGCACCGCTACCAGTGATCCCGGTAGCACCGGTACCGCCCGGCGCATTGACCGTCACGGTGTTGCCGTTGCCACCGTTACCACCGGCACCACCATCACCCGGGGTGAAGCCGGCCCCACCGGCGCCACCGTTGCCGCCGTTGCCGGCACCGCCGGCGACGTCGACCAGTCCGCCGTTGTAGTCGGTCGGCGTCGCGGTGAAGGCGTCACCACCGTTGCCGCCAGCGCCACCGTCAGCACCATTGCCGACGTGGCCGTTCACCCCACCAGCACCCCCGGCACCACCGGCGCCACCCGCGCCACCGGCACCCCCGAACTGAGCATGCTGCGAATAGGCATGGCCGGCGTCGGTGTGCTGCGCCGCACCGGCGACGCCACCGTTGCCGCCCGTGCCGCCGGCACCACCGTTGCCGCCGATGCCGTCGTCGGCCCTAGCGGTACCGCCGGCGCCACCGGCCCCGCCGATGCCGCCGTAACCGCCGCCGGTACCGGTGGCGCTCAAACCGGTGCTCGGGTCAGCACCGATCCGTCCGGAGCCGCCCTCACCGCCGACGCCACCAGCGCCTCCGTTGCCGGCGGTGTGGGTGCCGCCGCCACCGATACCGCCGGCGCCACCGTTACCTCCGGCGCCGCCGCCGGTCACACCGGTGACATTGCCGGCACCGTTGCCGCCGTTACCGCCTGCTCCGCCGTCGGCCACGGCACCGTCGCTGCCGGTGCTGCCCCCGTTCGCGGTGCCGGCGACGCCGGCGTCGCCGCCGTTACCGCCCTTGCCGCCGTGGCCACCATCTGCGATGCCACCGGCTGCGTTGGAACCGTCGGCGCCGCTACCCCCTGCACCACCTACGCCGGCATTGCCCCCGTTGCCGGAGTTGTAGCCATCGCCGCCGGCGCCGCCATTGCCGCCGTTGCCGGCATCGCCGCCGTGGTAATTCAGCGAACCGTCGCTGTAGGTGGTCCCGCCATCGATACCGGCGCCACCGGCACCACCGTTACCGCCGGCCCCGCCGTTGCCGTCGCGCCCGCCAGCTCCTGCTCCGGCGCCCCCGGCGCCCCCGGTACCACCGTTACCGCCAGCGCCGCCAGAGACGATTCCCTTCCCGAAGTTTGCGCCGGCATCGAGGTTGCCCTGTCCGCCAGCACCACCGTGGCCGCCAGCTCCGCCATTACCGCCGATACCATCGCCGCCGTCGGCCACCGAGACAGCGTCGCCACCGGCGCCGCCGTTACCGCCGGCCCCGCCCGCGCCGGCCGAGCTCTCGTCGCCGCTGAAGCCCGCCCCGCCGTTACCGCCGGCGCCACCATTGCCGGCATGCAGGCCGCTGCCGCCGGTACCGCCGTCACCGCCGCGGCCGCCGCCATGCGGAACCCCGTCCGGCGTGGGGACATGTTCGTCATCGGTCAGCGGGTTATCAATCCTGTCGATGTAGGGAGACGCCGCACCGCCGTCGCCGCCGTTGCCGCCGTCACTTGCCTCACCGAGCACCCCGTTGCCACCGGCGCCGGCTCCGGCAGCGCCGCCGTTACCCCCGGCGCCACCGTCGCCGCCTCTACCGGCCGATCCGTAGTTGTCGATATTGGTCAGGCCGTTGTTCTTGACTCCACCGATACCGCCATTGCCGCCGTTACCTGCGGTGCCTGCGCTCCCGCCGTCTCCGCCGTGCCCAGCGCTGGACAAGGCGTCGCCGCCGGCACCACCGTTGCCCGCCGCACCGCCCGCACCACCGTTGCCACCTCGGGCAAGGTCTTCCGCGATGTTCTCACCGTAACTGGCGATGTAGCCGTTACCACCGGTCCCGCCGCCAGCTCCGTTACCGCCGGCGCCACCAGCCCCGCCGTTACCCGCCTGGGTTCCGCCGTTGCCGCCGGCACCGCCGTCGCCACCGCGACCACCAGCACCGGCATCGGTGTTCAACGCGGCCCCAGGCGCACCGTTCACGCCGTTGGCGCCGGTTACGCCGTTGCCGCCGGCACCGCCGTTGCCGCCGTTGCCGTAGGCCCCACCGTTGCCACCTAGACCACCGTTGCCGCCGTTGGCACCGGCCAACGCATTGGCATCGGCGGCCGCGTCATAACCGGCTCCGCCGTTGCCGCCGTTGCCGCCGCCACCGCGGGCGCCATCGCTGCCACTGCCCCCGAACAAGCTCGCACCCACGCCGCCCTTGCCGCCGGTGCCCGGAGCCGCGCCATTGCCGCCCGCGCCGCCGTTGACATTGGCAGCGGTGCCGGTCGCGCCGTCGCCACCGTTGCCGGCCGCACCCCCAGCACCACCGTTGCCGCCAAGACCCAGGATCGACGAACCCGCACCACCATTGCCGCCATTACCACCGTTGCTGCCGTTACCACCGTTGCCATCACCACC
>NZ_LZJK01000009.1 GCF_001667945.1 Mycolicibacter sinensis
GGTGGTGTTGGTGGCGCGTCGGCGCACGGCATCGCCGGTGCGCACGGTGCCGGTGGCATCGGTGGCGACGGTGGCGCGGGCGGCAACGCGGGCAACGGCGGCAACGGCGGTGCCGGTGCCGGCGGTGGCAGCGCCGCGCAGGCCGGCGCCGGTGGCAAGGGTGGTGCCGGCGGTGCGGTCGGAACCGGCGGGGCCGGTGGCGCCGGTGGCTCCAGCGGTGATTCGCAAGCGGCTTCGGGTGCCACGGGTGCCGACGGCACAGGCGGCAACGGTGGCAACGGCGGCGTCGGCGGCAAGGGCGAGGTCCTCGGTGATGGCACCGTGCAGGCCGGTGGCCGCGGCGGCGACGGCGGGGATGCCGGCGCGGTCGGCAACGGCGGCACCGGCGGCACCGGCGGCCAAGGCGCCACCGGGGTTCACGGTGAAACCGATGCCAATGGCGACGGCACCGCGGGCGGCACCGGTGGCGCCGGTGGGGCCGGCGGTACCGGTGGTGCGGGCGGCACCACCTCGGGCAACGGCGGCGCCGGTGGCGCGGGCGGCGTAGGCGGCACCGGTGGGGCCGGCGGCGGCGGCCTCGACGGCCAGGCGGGCACCGATGCGGCGGCCGGTAGCGGCGGCGACGGCGGCACCGGTGTCGGCGGCGGCCACGGCGGCGATGGTGGTCAAGGTGGCGTCGGCGGCCAGGGCGGCGCCGGGGGCACCGCCTCCGCGGGCAACGCCGGCGCCGACGGTCTCGGTGGCCAAGGCGGCATCGGCGGTGCGGCCGGAGACGCCGGCAACGGCGGGCGCGGCGGCGACGGCGCGGGCGGTGGCAATAACGCCACGGCGGGGTCCGGCGGCCAGGGCGGTCAGGGTGGTAACCGCGGCACGGCCGGGGCCGGCGGTGCGGGTGGCTGGAACGCGGACAACACCGCCCAGGCTGACGACGGTGCGACCGGCGCGGAGGGCGCCGGCGGTCACGGCGGCGCTGGCGGCCGCGGCGGCGACGGTGAGCTCCTCGCGGGCAACATCCCCCAGGCGGGCGGCAACGGCGGTGCCGGTGGCGCCGCGGGCAACGATGGCGATGGTGGCGTCGGCGGTGCCGGCGGCAACGGCGTAGCGGGAGTCGACGGCACCACCGTCGGCCTCAACGGCACGACCGGTGGCGCCGGCTCGGCGGGCGGTAACGGTGGCCAGGGTGGCGCCGGCGGCACGAACTCCGGCAACGGCGGCGACGGTGGTGCCGGTGGGCACGGTGGCGCCGGGGGTAACGGTGGCGCGGCCCTGCAAGCCGACAACTTCGACACCGCCGGCGGCAACGGTGGCGGCGCCGGTGCCGGCGGCGCGGGCGGCGACGGTGGTGCCGGCGGGACGGCGGTCCACGGGACCGGCGGAACCGGCGGCGCGGCAGGCAACGGCGGCAATGCCGGCACCGCAGCCGAAGGCGGTCAGGGCGCGGGCGGCGGCGGTGGCGCCAATGCCGGTAGCGGCGGCAACGGCGGCGACGGCGCCGTCGGTGGCGCGGCAGGCAACGCCGGGGTCGGGGGCAACGGCGCCAGCCCGGGCGCCGACGGTGCTGCGGGCAGCGCCGGCATCAACGCCGACGGCGCCGACGGCGGTCGCGGCGGCGACGGCTACGGCTTCATCCTCAACACCGACATCGGGCAGGGCGGCGGCGCCGGTGGCCAGGGCGGCAACGCCGGCGCAGTCGGAAACGGCGGTGTCGGTGGTACCGGTGGCACCGGTGCAACCAACCACGGCTTCACCGACACCGACGGCAACGGCACCAACGGGTACGTCGGCGGTGCCGGTGGCGTCGGCGGCCAGGGCGGCGCCGGTGGCACCGTCTCCGGTGACGGTGGGGCGGGCGGCGTCGGCGGTATCGGCGGTAACGGTGGTAACGGCGGAGCCGGCGCGGACGCCACGGTCGCCGACACCGACGGTGGCAACGGCGGCAACGCCGGAGCCGGCGGCGTGGGCGGCAACGGTGGCCAGGGCGGCGCGGCAACCAACGGCACGGGCGGCGCCGGCGGCAACTCCGGCTACGGCGGCAACGGCGGCGTCGCCGGCACCGGCGGCAAGGGACTGGGTGGCGGCGGCGGCGAGACCGCCGGTAACGGCGGTGACGGCGGTGACGGCGCCGACGGTGGCCTGGCCGGCACCGTCGGGACCGGTGGAGCGGGCACCACTAACGGCGCCGACGGTCTCGCCGGTCAGGACGGCGTCGCCAGCGATGGCGGTGCCGGTGGCCAGGGCGGCGCCGGCGCGGGTCTGATCGACGACGGAACCAACACCGGCCAAGGCGGCGGCAACGGTGGTTCCGGCGGCAACGCGGCATCGGTTGGCAACGGTGGTACCGGTGGTAGCGGCGGTATCGGTGCGACCGTCGACGGCATTACCGGCGCTGACGGTAACGGCACCGCCGGCGCGGTCGGCGGTGCCGGCGGCGACGGCGGCGCCGGTGGCCTCGGTGGCGCCACCTCCGGTAACGGTGGCGCCGGCGGCAACGGCGGGGCCGGTGGTAAGGGCGGCGCCGGCGGCGCGGGCGCGGACGCGACCGTGGCGGACACCGCGGGCGGTAATGGCGGCAACGCCGGCGCGGGCGGCGCGGGCGGTAACGGTGGCCAGGGCGGTGCGGCCGGGGCCGGCATCGGCGGGGCCGGCGGTGACGCCGGCGATGGTGGCGCCGGTGGTGCGGCAGGGGCTGGCGGTACGGGCCTCGGCGGTGGCGGCGGCAGCAACGCGGGCGCCGGTGGCGCGGGCGGTAACGGTGCCGACGGCGCCGCGGCCGGCGTCGCGGGCCTCGGCGGCACCGGCACGGATGCAGACGGCGTGGCCGGCAACGACGGCGCCGCCGGTCTCGGCAGCGATGGTGGCGCCGGCGGCAACGGCGGGCTCGGCGCCGGCGTGATCAGCGGCACCGACACCGGCCAGGGCGGTGGTGCCGGCGGCGCCGGCGGCAACGCGGCATCGGCCGGCAACGGTGGTGTCGGTGGAACCGGTGGAGCCGGTGCGGCCGGCATAGCCGGGGTCACCGGCGCGGACGGCAACGGCACCGACGGCACCCACGGCGGCGCCGGCGGCGTCGGCGGTGTGGGCGGTGCCGGCGGAACCGAGTCCGGCAACGGTGGCGCGGGCGGTCAAGGCGGCGCCGGTGGTGCCGGTGGGAACGCCGGCCACGGCGCGGACGGCATCGGCGGCACCCCGGTCACTCCCGGGAGCGGCGCGTCCGGCGCCGACGGAACCGACGGTGGCAATGGCGGCATCGGCGGTAACGGCGGTGTAGGTGGCGACGGGGGTGCCGGTGGCACCGCCAGCCACGGCAGCGCGGGCGCGGAGGGAGCCGGCGGGGTCGGTGGCAACGCCGGCAACGCCGGAAACGCCGGAAACGGCGGCCGCGGCGCCGACGGTACCGGCGGCGGCACCGGTGCGGTCGCGGGCTCCGGCGGCAACGGCGGCGACGGCGGCAATCGCGGCGCCGCGGGCACGGCCGGCGCAGGCGGCTGGAACGCCGGTCACACCAGCCAGGCGGCCGGCGGGCACGCCGGTACCGCCGCGACCGGCGGCAACGGTGGCGCCGGCGGTAAGGGCGGCAACGGCGTGCTCCTCGAAGACGGCACGGCGCAGGCCGGCGGCGCGGGCGGCCACGGCGGTGACGCCGGAACGATCGGCAACGGTGGTGCGGGCGGCAACGGCGGCGCCGGCGCAGCCGGTGCGGTGGGATCGACGGCTACCGCCAACGGCGGCACCGGGGGCAACGGCGCCGCCGGTGGTAACGCCGGCAGCGGCGGCAAGGGCGGCTCGATCTCCGGTAACGGCGGTCAGGGCGGTGTCGGCGGGGCCGGCGGCAACGGTGGTGCGGGCGGCTCCGGCGTGCAGGGTCTGGCCGGGGCCGACGCGGCGGCCGGCAGCGGCGGCAACGGCGGCGATGGCACCGACGGCGGCAACGGCGGTAACGGTGGTGTCGGCGGTAACGGCGGTAACGGCGGCCAGGGCGGCAGCGCCACCAACGGCACCGCCGGCCTCAACGGCTCCGGTGGTATCGGCGGCACCGGTGGGGCAGGCGGAGACGCCGGCAACGGCGGCCGCGGCGGGGCCGGTGCCGGCGGGGGCGCCGACGACACGGCCGGGCACGGCGGCAATGGTGGTGCCGGTGGCGACCGTGGCACCGCCGGGGCCGGCGGCAAGGGCGGCCTGAACGGCGACGGCGTCACCTACCGCAACGACGGCGCGGCCGGCGCGGCCGCGGGCGGCGGCAATGGTGGCGCCGGTGGCGCCGGGGGTAATGGCGCGCTCCTGGCCGACGGGATGACCGGCCAGGCCGGTGGTTACGGCGGTAACGGTGGCGCGGCCGGCGCGATCGGCACCGGTGGCGTCGGTGGTGCCGGTGGCCACGGCGGTAACGGCGTGATCGGCGTGACCGGCGGCGACGGCAACGGAACCACCGGCGGCAGCGGTGGTGTCGGCGGTGCCGGCGGCAACGGTGGTGCCGGTGGCACCACGTCAGGCGCCGCAGGAGCCGGTGGTGCCGGTGGTAACGGCGGCAGCGGCGGCAACGGTGGCGACGGCGTCCTCGGGGCCGCGGGAAGCAGCGGCGGCAACGGAGGTCTGGGCGGCAACGCAGCCGCTGGCGGCGCCGGTGGCCTGGGTGGCGATGCCGCCCACGGTGCCGGTGGTGTCGGCGGTGCGGGCGGCAACGCCGGCAATGCCGGCAACGGTGGCGCCGGCGGCAATGGCGGCAACGGCGGCACCGGAGCCGCCGCCGGTAACGGTGGTGTCGGTGGCACCGGCGGCGACCGCAGTCTGGGCGGTGCCGGCGGGGCCGGCGGTACCGGCCAGGGTGGCGCCCAGGCTGCCAACGGCCAGGGCGGTAGCAACGGCGCGGGCGGCGACGGCGGCGCCGGCGGTAACGGCGGTCACGGCCAGGCCTTGGCGGACGGCACCGCTCAAGACGGTGGTGTCGGCGGCCAGGGCGGTAACGCCGGCGCGATCGGCAACGGTGGCGCGGGCGGTGACGGCGGCGTCGGTTCGGCCGGTCTCAACGGAATCACCGATGGTTCCGGCGACGGCACCCACGGCACCGCGGGCGGTAACGGCGGTAACGGCGGCCAGGGCGGCGCCGGCGGTACCACCTCGGGTAACGGTGGCGCCGGCGGTGTCGGTGGTACCGGTGGAGCCGGTGGCCACGGCGGTGCCGGCGTCAACGCCGCCGACGGTGCCAATGCCGCGGCCAACAGCGGCGGCAACGGCGGCAACGGTGGCGACGCCACCAGCACCAACGGCAACGGTGGCGCCGGTGGCCACGGTGGTAACGGCGGGGCCGGCGGTGAAGCCCTCAACGGCGACGCCGGGGTGTCCGGGGCCGGCGGTATCGGTGGTGCCGGCGGCAACACCGGTGACGGCGCCAATGGCGGCAATGGCGGTGCCGGGGCCGGCGGCGGCGCCAACGACACCGCCGGTAACGGCGGTAACGGCGGCCACGGCGGCACGGCGGGCACGGCCGGCCAGGGTGGTGCCGGCGGTCTCAGCGGTGCCGGTGTTGCGGCCGGAAACGGCCAGGACGGCGCCATACTCGGCGGCGCCGGCGGCGACGGCGGCGCCGGTGGCAACGGTCAGATCGTGGGTGGCGTGAGCCAGGCCGGCGGCAACGGTGGTTCCGGCGGCGCGGCCGGGACGATCGGCCACGGTGGCGCCGGCGGTGACGGTGGGGCCGGTGCGGCCGGCTTGGCCGGAACCACCGACGCCTCCGGCAACGGCACCGACGGCGCGGCCGGCGCCGCCGGCGGTAACGGCGGCCAGGGTGGTGCCGGCGGCACCGTCTCCGGCGACGGCGGTGCCGGCGGCAAGGGCGGTCTCGGTGGTGCCGGTGGTGTCGGCGGTAATGCCGCCAACGGCACCGCGGGAGCCAACGCGGCGGCCGGCAGCGGCGCCAACGGCGGCAACGGCGGTGACGCCACCGGCGCGGCCGGTAACGGCGGGGCCGGCGGTACCGGTGGTACGGGTGGCGCCGGCGGTGTGGCCAACGTCGGCAACAACGGTGCCGACGGTGACGGCGGCCATGGCGGCGACGGCGGCGCAGGCGGCAACGCCGGTGTCGGCGGCCGCGGCGGCGACGGCGCCGGTGGCGGCACCAATGCCATTGCCGGAAGCGGCGGCCGCGGCGGCAATAGCAGCAGCACCGCGGGTGCCGGCGGCGCGGCCGGGGCCGGCGGTCTCGCCGGCGACGGCGTCACCCAGGCCGACAGTGGCGCCACCGGTGCCGGCGGCGCGATCGCCGTCGGTGGCACCGGCGGCAACGGCGGCAACGGTGTGACGCTGGGCAGCGGCCTCGCGCAGGCCGGCGGCAACGGCGGCGTCGGCGGCAATGCCACCGGCGAGTTCGGTAACGGCGGCGCAGGTGGTAACGGCGGCAACGGCGCCGCCGGCACCTCCGGAACCAATGCCGCCAACGGCGCCGGCGCGGCCGGCGGCAACGGCGGCAACGGCGGTGCGGCCGCCCAGCACGGCACCGGCGGCAACGGCGGCAACGCCGGTAGCGGCGGGGCAGCCGGGGCGAACACCTCGGTCGGCGCAAACGGCGCGGCCGGCGTCAATGCCCCCAAGGACCCGCAGGGCCAGGTCATGGCCGGCGGGACCGGCGGCAATGGCGCCAAGGGTGCCACCGGGTTCGCCGGTGGCGCCGGCGGCACCGGCGGTGTCGGTGGTGCCGGCGGCACCGTCTCCGGCGACGGCGGCCAGGGCGGCCTCGGCGGCAACGGTGGTGCCGGCGGTAAGGGCGGCACTGGCGGCAACGGCGGCGTCGGCGGTACCGGTGGTGCTGGCTCCCTCGGCTTGCCCGGGCGCCAAGGCGGTACCGGCGGTGAGGGCGGCCAGGGCGGCGACGGTGGTGTCGGCGGCAACGCCGGCCAGGGCGGCGCCGGTGGTGTTGCGCTGGGTGACGGTCAGTCCGGTGCGCACGGCGCCGGCGGTGTGGCCGGCAAGGGCGGCCTGGGCGGTAACGCCGGGGTCGGCGGCGCGGGCGGCGCCGGTGGCGCCGGCTACAACGGCCTCGTCGGCCAGGGCACCGGTGGCGGTGGCGCTGGCGGTGCCGGCGGCAACGGCGGCACCGGCGGCACCGGCGGTCAGGGCGGCGTCAACACCGACGGCACCCATGGTCAGGGCGGCTCCGGCGGTCAGGGCGGTGCCGGTGGCAAGGGCTCCAACGGTGCCAGCAAGCCCAGCAAGGCCGGCTTTGCCGGCCGGGGCGGCAACGGCGGCAACGGTGGTGCCGGTGGTGCCAATGGCGACGGCGTCCTCGGGTCGCCAGGCACGGCCGGTGTCCCGGGCGGCAATTCCAGCGGTAGCACCGTCGGTACTGGCGGCGCCGGCGGCGCCGGCGGTACGGGGGCCCCGTAAGGGCCTGCGCCGCAGGGACTTCCCGCAAACGAGCGAGGGCCCGGACCGACGAGTGTGTCGGGCCGGGCCCTCGCCCGTTCACAGACGTTGCCGTGGGCGTGCGGAAATGTCCCGTCGGCCGCGCTACGACGTACGGCGATAGGCCGGAACGTCCTGGGGGTCTCTCGGCCAGGCGAACAGCGCGATCTGCTGATCCCACTTGGCCATGTAGTGTTCGCCGAGGAAAACCCCACCCCGCCGCTCCCAGAACCGACGTCCATACGAGCCGGCGGCGTGAGCATCTCCGATGATCCGTCGGCACTGCGGTTCAGCCCGGAAGATGCTGGAGACCAACGGGCCAAAGATGTTCGCCCCGTGGCCTTTTTCAACCATGTCGGGGTCAGCCATGGCGCCGTGCAACCCCACGTCGTAGGGATGGGCGTCGTACACGGTAGAGATGTCGTCCTGTGCGGCGCGGAACAATTCCATGTATCCCAGCGGCCGCCCGTCGACGCTGTAGACGTAGGGACGCGAGTAGCTGCCTTCGAATTGGATCTCCAAGTGGCGCCGCCATTCGTCGGCCGGATAAGCGTAGTCCCACGTTGCTTCCAGGTGCGGCCGGTTCATCCATTCGGAGATCATCTCGGCGTCGCCGGCCGGGTCTGCGAAGCGGATGCTGTACGGCTCTGCCAGTACCGGCAGCGGGGGCGGCGGAACCGTGCGAACCTCGTCAGTGACGTCGGGCCGTTGCCGCGGCATGAGTGAACTCATCGTGCACCGGAACTCGGTGTAGCCGAAGCGGTTTCGGTAGCCATGGCAAGTGCCTCCTGGGAATCCGTTGACGGCAGCGCCGTCGCCAATGGGTTCGCCACTGATGCTACGTTGACCTACCGGTATCGGCTCCGCAATCCCGGTCGAAATGACACCCCGCACATTCGACGCTAGAGCGTCAGCACAACCTTGCCGGTCACCTCACCCGAGGACAGCAGCCGGTGCGCCTCGCCGACCTGCTCGATGGGCACCCGCGCGCCGATCACCGGCTTGATCCGGCCGTCGGCGAGCATCGGCCACACCTTGCCGGTCACCGCGGCCACGACGGCGCCCTTACCGTGCGGGCCCTCCACCGGCCGGCCGCGCAAGGCGGTGCCGATCACTCCGGCGCGTTTGCCGATCAGCTTGCCCAAGTTCACTTCGGCTTTGACCCCGCCCTGCATTCCGATGACGATCAGGCGCCCGTCATCGGCCAGCGCGTCGATATTGCGGTCCAGGTAGGCCGCGCCCATGATGTCCAGGATCACGTCGGCGCCGCCGGCCTCGCGGATCCTCGCGACGAAGTCTTCGTCGTGATAGTTGATGGTGACGTCGGCGCCCAGCTCGCGGCAGAACGCCAGCTTGGCCTCCGAGCCGGCGGTGACGGCCACCCACGCCCCGAGCTGTCGGGCCACTTGAATGGCGTGGCTGCCCACCCCGCTCGCCCCGCCGTGCACCAGCAGCTGTTGTCCCTCGGTCAGCCCCGCCGTTTGTACCAGATTCGACCACACCGTGCAGGCCACCTCCGGCAGGCCGGCGGCATCGACCAGGTCCACGCCGCCTGGAATCGGCAGCACCTGCGGGGCCGGCACCGCGACGTACTCCGCGTAGCCTCCGCCGGCCAGCAACGCGCAAACCTCTTGCCCGACAACCCAATCGGATACCCCATCGCCGACGGCGGCGACCACCCCAGAGACCTCCAACCCGATGGTGTCACTGGCCCCCGGCGGGGGCGGATACTTGCCGGCCGCCTGTAGCAGGTCGGCCCGGTTCACCCCGGCCGCGGCGACCCGGATCAGCACCTCGCCGGCCGCTGGCCGCACGTCGGCGACCTCTTGCCAGGACAACACCTCGGGGGACTCAGCGACGATGGCACGCATGCCGAACACGCTACTACCAGCCGGAATCGCTTAGCATGACGCTGTGCAGCGCCGCGAACGCCCCCGGACCGGGAGTGACCTGCCCGGCTTGGACCTCGCCGAACGACAAGCCTGGCAACACTATTTGGATGCCGTGCTGCGCTTCGATGCGCTGCTGAACCGGTTGCTCAACGCGGAGCATCAGTTGTCGGTGATCGACCTGCGGGTGCTGGACATCTTGACCAAGTCCGCCGACGGATCGGGTCGGATGGGCGATCTGGCCGGCGCGTTGGCGGCGACCCGGCGCCAGATGACCAAGCGGATCGACCGCCTGGAGGCGCGCGGGCTGGTGCAGCGTGAAGGAGACCCGCAGGACCGGCGCGGGGTGGTCGCGCTCGTCACCGATGACGGCCGCGCCATGGTCGACCGGGCGCGAATCAGCTACACGCGAGGTGTGGCGACCCACCTGCTCGGTCCACTGTCGGCCCGGCAGATGAATACGATCGCGGAGAACTGTTGGCGCATCAGGCAAGCCCTGAGCGCCCCGGATCGGCAACATGGCGTCGTCGCATCCGATCAGACCTTTCCGGAGGCCCCGAGCTGCTACATGCCGGGGGTCGACGATGCGGGTAAGCGGTGTTGGCACGAGTTCCTCGAATCGGCGGAGGCGCTGTTTCCGGCGATGCATGACCGCCTGCATGCCGCCCATCGGCTCGCGTTGATCGACGTGCTGTTGCTGGACCGAATCGCCAAATCGCCGGGCGGCGCCGTGCCGATGAGCACGTTGGGCGAGGCGTTCGCGCTGACGCCCAGTGGCGTCACCCAGCACATCGCCCGGCTGGAATCCGATGACCTGGTGCGCCGAGGACCGGGGCAGGGCGATCGGCGCCGTGTGGTCGCCGGGATCACCGCTCCGGGGCGGGCACGATTGGGGTCTGCGCTTGCCTGCTACGCCAAGGAGATTCGCAGGATGTACTTGGATCCGATGTCGCGCCCGCAGGCGATCGCCCTCGGCGACGCGTGTCGCCGGATCAGTGTTCCGCTGAAATCCGGGGCAGGGCGCCCGGCCTGACCCGTTCGCCGGAAGGCGGCGGCGCAAGGCGCTCCACGGCTGTCAGATGCCCCATCGCCCGCTCCGCCCGTTGACATGACAAGCACTGTGCGCCAACGGTATTCACCGTTCGTCCCAGGCCACGGCCGGCGCGGCGCGATGATTTCTACGAGAACCGTTCTCATTATTTGCTGCATCATCGGTCGCTGCTTCGCCTGGGGGGCAACCGGAACCGGTTACCCGCGAGTAGTTACCACTTGAAGTAGTTTCCGCGTGGTCCCGCCGTTACATCGGCTGCCCCAATTACGGCGCTGACGTGGGCATTCGCGGGGGCCAGCCGGACGTACAGACGATCGCGCCACCAAACGTGTTCGCGAATAACAACGTTCGATTAGAGACACTCAGCCCCCGCTTAGTTACGTTCAGCGCTGTTCAGAGCGTCACCACATTCACCTGTCGAGGAGTTCCCCTTGCACGCCACCATTCGCCCCTACGCCACCGCTGGTGTGGCACTGGTCGGAGCCAGTCTCGTCGCGGTTACCCCGCTGTCCGCGCCGCTGCCCGCGCTGCGTGACGTCCAATCCCGGGCGGTGGCGTTGACCAGTGCGTGGGATGACGTGCTCAATGCCGCCTCGGCCAACATGACCAGCCTGTTGAACAACTGGTACCTGGCGCCTGGGGTCGGCATGCAGCAGTTCTGGGCCAACCAGCTGGACTACTGGGACCAGTTGGCCAATGACCCATCGGGTTCGACCAATGCGGTCAACGAGGAGATTCAGACGCATCTCAACGCGGTGATCTCGGGCTGGGCGCTGCAGAACGAGACCGACGCCACCCACGCCACCGTGCTCAACCACACCATGGATGGCACCCATCAGCTGATGTTCGGTCAGGTGGCGGGCTATATCCCGGCCGATGTGGACAAGTCGATGATCATGCCGATCATCGACTACCTGGGCTCCCCGGCCAGCGCGGTCCTGATGGGCATGCTCGGCCCGGCGATCAGCCCGTGGATCGCGTTGTACAACAGCATCACCGACCACGACAGTTTCGGCGACACCCTGGCCAATATGTGGGGGGCCACCCTTAACGGCGCCACCCTGAATCTGGATGCGTTGTTGCCGATGATCAACGAGTCCGGATACTTCCCGGCCGGGATGAACATGGACCACCTCGACATCGCCTTCGGCGGGCTGCTGTCCCCGGGTGCCGTCGCGGTGGGCCCGTATCAGGTTCTTGGTCCCGGCGGTGAGGTCGCCGCCTCGGTGCCCGCGGTCGGCGGATCGATCTTCCAAAGCGTGGGCATCGAATTCAGCGGCGTGCCAGTCCTGGGCACCCTCGACCTCAACAGCGCCGGCATCGGGCCGATCGCCGCGTGGCAGGCCTGGGGCCAAACCGTCGGCGCGTTGTTGGGGTCGGGTTGGGATGGCAAGGGCGCGGTGGTGGTGACCCCGCCGCTGGCCGGCGCCGGTCTGCCGCTGCTGCCTACTGATGCCCTCGACGACGGCGGCAGCGGCGCCGCGACCGACGCGTTCGGCTGGCTCGGCGACCTGCTCGGCCTCTGATCTCCCAAAACCCTGTCCCCTTAGTTGCTTAGAGAGGCAACCCACAACATGATTCGTCACCACACCAGCCGCCGTCACCAGCGAGCGATCGGCTTCGCCAGTACCGTGGGCGCTTTCCTGACTATCGGAATGGCGCCACTGACCGCGGCACCGCCGGCCCAGGCTGATGAATTCGATTGGTTTGCTGATCTTTTCGATTCCTCGGCGTGGCTGGCCGCTGGCCCGGCCGATGCGGGCGCCTTCGACTGGACCTCGATGATCGATCAGTGGTTCTACGACCCGATTCACGCCTCGATGGAGGCCTGGATCAACAGTGATTTCGGGTCGATGGTCAACGGCTGGATCAACACCGCTGCGGGTCAATACCTGATCGGGGATGGGATCGACGGCACCGCCGAGAATCCCGATGGCGGCAACGGCGGCTTGTGGTTTGGCGACGGTGGAAACGGTTGGGACAGCACTGAAGCCGGCGTAGCCGGCGGCGCTGGCGGCAATGCGGCTGGCTGGTTCGGCGACGGTGGCGCCGGCGGTGATGGTGGCGCGGGCGCGAACGGCGGCGACGGTGGGGCCGGCGGGATCTGGATGGGCAACGGCGGCGCCGGCGGCAACGGTGGGATAGCCCTGGATCCTGCTGTTGCTGGCGGCAACGGCGGCGACGGCGGCAACGCGTCGGGGTGGTTCTTCGGCAACGGCGGGATCGGCGGTAACGGGGCCGATGGGCTGGCCGGCGCCGCAGGAACATTCGCCAACGGCGGCGACGGCAACGGCATAGCCGGCGGTTACGGCGGCAACGGCGGCGCCGGTGGGCGCAGCAGCTTCATGTTCGGCAACGGCGGCAACGGTGGCAACGCCGGAGCCGGCGGTAAGGGGGGCGACGGCGCCACCGGCACCGTCGATCACGTCGACGGCGGGAACGGTGGCTGGTCCTGGGGTGGCGGCGCCGGCGGTGCGGCCGGCGGGCGCGGCTCCTCCATCTACACCAGCCCCATGTACGGGCACGTCGGGCAGCTCGGCAACGGCGGCGACGGTGGCGACGCTGGTAACGGCGGCGACGCCTACCAAGACGTGAATGGCCACTACCTGGGCAACGGTGGTTCCGGCAGCGACGGCGGGATCGCCGGCAACGGCAACGTCGGCGGCAACGGCGGCCTTGGTGGCCACGGCGGCAACGGCCTCAACGGTGGCGCCGGCGGCTGGGGCGGAAACGGCGGCCAGTCCGCCGGCAACAACACCGGCGGCGCCGGCGGAAATGCCGGAGCCGGCGGAGATGCCACCGCGGGCACTGGCGGAAACGGCGGCTGGGGCGGCTGGGGCGCTCCATCCCAAGACGGTGCCGGTGGTGCGGGCGGTAATGGTGGCGCTGGAGGCAATGGGGCTACCGGCGACAACACCGTCAAGACCATTGGCGGCGACGGCGGCGGTGGCGGTATGGGCGGAAGCAGCCAAACGGGGGTCGGTGGGGCCAGCGGCGACAGTGGGGACGGCGGTGCCGGAACCTATGCCGGCGGTAATGGTGGTGACAGCTTCTTCGGTGCCGGATCGGGTGCCACCGGCGGGGCCGGCGGCCGCGGTGGCAACGGCGGCGACAGCACCGGCTGGGACGACGGAACCGGAACCATCTGGAGCCACGGCGGTAACGGCGGTAGCGGCTCGTCCGGCGGTGGTTCTTACGCCGGTGATGCTGCGGCCGGTGGCAGCGGCGGCAACGGCGGTGCCGGGGCGACCGGGCCGGGTGTCATCAGCGTGGGTGGCAACGGCGGCAGCGGCGGCGCCGGCGGCACCGCGTACGGCGGCGGCAACGCCGGTACCGGCGGTGTAGGCGGCAACGGCGGAAGCGGCACGGCATCGGGCGGCAATGGCGGCACCGGTGGCAGTGGCGGCGCGGGCATGGTCCTACTCGGCGGTAGTGGGTCGGGCGGCACTGCGGGCGACGGCGGTGCCGGCGGCACCGGCGGCGACAGCGGCGGCGTCATGATGCCCGCCAACAACCCCTATGGCACCGGCCCCAGCCACGCCGGCGACGGCGGCGACGGCGGCATGGGTGGCACCGGCACCGTCGGCGTCGGCGGCGAGGGCGGGTCCGGCGGGACCGGTGGTAGTGCCCTCGGGAGCGTCGACGCCGGCAATGGCGGTAACGGCGGCGTCGGCGGAACCGGCTACACGGGCGCGCCGGCAACCAATCCCGCACACGCACCCGGCGGCAACGGCCACGACGGTGGCGTCGCAGGCAATGGAGGCCAAGGCGGCGCCGGCGGCAGCGCAGTCGACGGCAACGGCGGGAACGGCGGTGCCGGCGGCAAGGGCGGCACCGGAGGCGCCGGCAGCCGCGGCGGCAACGGCGGCACCGATGCCGAGGGCAACACCCTGCCCGGCGGCAACGGTGGCGACGGCGGCACCGGCGGCAACGGCGCGGCCGGCGGCGCGGGCGGCACCAGCACCAGCGGCACCAGCGGGGCGCACGGCGCAGCCGGGGCGGCCGGAGCAGGCGGCGCCGGCGGCGTGGCGGGCACCGGCACCCCGCCGGGTCAGCCCGGTACCGACGGCGGCAGTGGGCAGCCCGGCTGAATCGGCCACGAGCAGTCGCAAACTCGCACCAAAACGCCCGTATGCGTACGAGTTTGCGACAGTTCGGGTGCACCGGCATGGCCAAGGTACGATTCCCGCGGTGGCGTGGCAGAGCGGCCTAATGCACTCGCCTTGAAAGCGAGAGACGGCTAAAACCGTCCGGGGGTTCAAATCCCTCCGCCACCGCCGTTGTGATGAGTCGCGTCATCGGTGACAGATCACCCCGGTCTTTGGTCGGGTGCGCTGCCGTGGCTAGCGTGCCGGAACTGTGCGCCGTAGTGCCCGGCTCCCGGCGACAACCATTGCCCTCGAACGGGACAACCCGACGCGAAAAATTTCCGACAAAACGGAACCCAGTCGGCCAGCGGGGCTCGATTAGCATGACGGCATGCAGCGTCCTTACCGTCGTCGTACCGCCAGTGACCTGCCTGGATTGGACATCGCCGAACGCAAGTCCTGGCAGCACTTCTTGGATGCCGCACTGCGGTTTCACACCGCGATGGACCGGCAGCTCGCAGGGGCGCATCAGCTCTCAGTGATCGACATACGAGTGTTGGACATCCTGGCCAGATCCGCCGACGGCACCGCACGCATGGGTGACCTGGCTGAGGCGTTGGCCGCCAACCCGCATCACATGACCAAGCGGATCAAGCGGTTGGAGGAACGCCAGTTCGTACACCGCGAGCCGAATTCTCTGGATCGGCGCGGCGTGGTGGCCAGGATCACCGACGAGGGCCGGCAGGTGGTGGCGGTGGCCAGCCACAGCTACGCCCACGGTGTCCGGACCCATCTCATCGGCTCGTTGTCGCGGCGGCAGCTTTCTACCCTTGAAGAGAACTGCCGACGGATCACCTCCGGGCTGAAGCCGGACAGCTCTGCCTCGCCGATCCCCGAGGCGTTGGGATAGACCTTGCCCAGCCCGCGGGCCGTGCTGTCGGTGGTTAACGAAGACCCGGCTTCACAACACCTCGGTGCAGTAATGAACCGCGGGTCCCGGGGCGTCGGTTACGCTGCGGAATGCGCTAGGACCAGATTGGAAGAAAGTTACCCAGGAGTTATTTTCCGGTTGAATTAACCAGGATACTTTGGATTATTTGCGGGGACGGCGACGCCAGGCACCGTCAGCAGCGCTGACGAGTGTTCCACAAGTTTGCGGCCCCCTCGGAGTTACGCCAGATCTTTGCGGAAAGCGTTGCTGCCACGTCGATTTCCGCAACCGCTGCGGGATCTCGTTCGGTACCGTCGCCCGGCGTGGAGCGGACAGGTATTGAGCCGTCGATGATTCGGCTGCCGGGCCTCGATGACGTCGAGCAAGAAACATGGCAGCAGTTTGTCGAGGCGTCGATGGGCCTGTTGGCCGTGCTGAACCGGCACCTGATGGAACAGCACCGGCTCAATCTGTTCGAACTCCGGTTGCTGGACTTTCTGACCAAATCTGACAACGGGTCTGCCCGGATGAGCGAACTGGCCGAGGAGTTGATGCTGTTGCGCAGTCGGGTGACCTGGCTGACCGGCCGCCTGGAAGTCCGCGGGCTCCTCCACCGCGTTCGCAGCCCCGGAGATGGTCGGGGAGTGCTGGCCGAGATCACTCCCGATGGACGGATGCGGGTCAGGGAGGCCACCAAGACTTACGCCCAGCAGGTTCGGTTGCTCTACGTGAATCGGATGTCTCGACAACAGATGCTCGCCCTCGGCGCCAGCTGCGATCAGATCAACACGTCGTTGAAGGCAGCAGGTCTCCCGGCCAAGCCCGGGCACCGCTGAGCGCGCCTGCCCTGGCTTCACGGCCGGCGGTGCCGCCGCACGCGTCGCCCGGCTCACGGCTGGGACATGGCTGGCAAAATCCTGCGAGTTTCTCAGTACGTTCGCACTGCCATCCATCCCAGCATCCGATGTTCCTCCCCTTAAGCCGGTCGATCCACGGCGAGGAGTGCATCTTCGGGCCCGGGTAGCCCGGGTTCCCGCGGTTATCGATAGTTTGCCCGTATCAGCGGGCGCGCTGCGATTTCAATACTTGACACCTGTTTCCGAAATCCTCGCAGGGCGGTGGTCTACCGCCACTACATCCCCAGTTCAGCGGCAATTACGCGCCGACGAGACGCGAAATCCGGCGGGATGAACGTGTTCCAGTTACTACCGCCCGGTAATTTCCAGTCGAACCATCCGGCCTTCGGGAATCATTTGCTGTCGCCGCGAGCGATCCGCATTACCTGCGGATTTGCCGCAGTGGTCACATTGCCGAAGAAGTAGGCGGCGGCACAGTTTCGAGAACTGACCCGTCAGCGACGTGTTTTTCAGGTTCGCCTCAGTTACTTTTCGTGTGCTGAGTCACAAGACTGAAGGAGTCCCCCCTTGCACGCCATTCTTCGCCCCTACGCCACGGCCGGTGTCGTCATCGCCGGGACCGGCCTGATCGCGGCCACACCGGTAGTGTCGCCGGCGCCCGCGGTCCCCACGGTCGTTGACGTCGCGCTCACCGCGGGTGGGGGCCTGCCTGAGCTGGCCGACCCGTGGGTGGACGTGTTCAACACCGCCTCCGCCAACGCCACGACCCTGCTCAACAACTACATGCTTGCGCCCGGAGTGGCGTTCCAGCAGCTGTACGCCAACGTCATGGGTTACGCGCAGCAGTTCCTGGACGACCCGAGCAGCAGCACGCTCGCCGCCATCAACACGGGGATCCAGGAGCACTGGGTGGCGGTGCGCGACGGCTACACGCTGCTGGGGGACGTCGACAAGGCGACTTCGGACATCGTCAGTCACCACACCCTCAACGGGGGCTCGGCCCCGACGGGCCATCTCTTCCTGTTCGGTCAGGTCCCGGGCTTTCTGCCGCCCGACGTGGACAAGGACATGGTGTCGCAGGTTCTCAACTTCCTGGCTTCACCGCTGTCCGGAATCATCATGGGTTCGCTGGGGCCGGGCATCAGCCCCTGGATCGCCATGATGAACAGCATCAACGACGGCGACAGCTTCAACGAAGTCCTCGCCGCGACCTACGGCGGCTTCCTCAACGGCGCCACGCTCAACCTCGACTCGATCCTGCCGATGATCAATGACGCGGGGTTCCTCCCGAACGGCATGAGCCTGGACCACTTGGAGGTGGCCTTCGGTGGCCTGCTCAGCCCGGGCGCGGTGACCGTCGGCCCCTATCAGGTGCTCGGCGCCGGCGGCGAAATCGAGGCCGCTGTTCCCGCGGTGGGCGGCTCCATCTTCAACTCGCTCGGACTGGAGATGGTGGGTGTCCCGGTTCTCGGCAAGATCGCGGTGGACGGCGTGGGCGTTGGCCCGATCGGCGCCATGCAGGCATGGGGACAGATCGTCGGGGCGCTGCTGGGCTCGGGCTGGGACGGTAAGGGCCCCGTTGTTGTGACGCCGCCCGGGGTCGGTGTCGAGCTGCCCACCATCCCGGACGACTTCCTTGACGACGGCGGACTGAGCGCACAGGCCACCGACGCGTTCAGCGGGCTGCAGGACCTGCTCAACGGCATCTTCGGCTGACCCGCCTCCCCAAAACTCCACTACCCCACGGTTTTACATCTGATGAAAGGTGTTCCTCAATGAGTCGTCGTCACAGCAGCACCCGGCGCCGCGGTCATCAGCAGGCCGGTCAATCGCGTCACAGGCGGGCGATCGGTGCCGGTGGTGCGGCCACCGCCTTCTTGGCGTTCGGAATGATGCCGCTGGCGGGCCTTCCGTCGGCGCAGGCCGACGACGGGATGGACTGGCTGATGGACCTGTTCGGCCCCGCCGCATCGGTAGATACCCCACTGGCCGCCGACAGCAGCCAATTCGACATGACCAGCATTATCGACCAATGGTTCTACCAACCGATCCACCTCGGTGTGGAGGCTTGGATCAACAGCGATCTCGGTGAGCTGGTCAACGGATGGATCAATGAGTCCTCCGGGCTGTTCTTGATCGGCGACGGCGCGGCCGGGACGGCCGAGAACCCCGATGGCGGCGACGGCGGTCTGTGGTTCGGTGACGGCGGTGCCGGCTGGGACAGCAATGACGCGGCGCTGGCCGGCGGAAACGGCGGTGCCGCAGGATGGTTCGGCAACGGCGGTGCCGGCGGTGACGGCTTCGAGACCGGTGCGGGCGGCAACGGCGGTGCCGGCGGCTCCTTCATGGGCATCGGCGGTGACGGTGGTGCCGGCGGTATGGGTGTCGGTGTGAGCGGCAGCGGCGGTGCCGGCGGCAACGGTGGCGACGCGGTCGGCTGGTTCTTTGGCAACGGCGGCAACGGCGGCGCCGGCGGCAATGGCACCGCGGGCGCCAACGGCAGCTACGCCAACGGCGGTACCGGCATCGGCGGCACCGGCGGCACCGGTGGGGCCGGTGGTGCCGGCGGCCGTAGCGGCTTCCTCTACGGCAATGGCGGCAACGGTGGGGCCGGCGGCGCCGCCGGTGGCACCGGCACCTCCGCCAACGGCGTCGACGACGGCATCGCAGCGCACCTCAACGGTGCCAACGGCGGCGCGGGTGCCGCTGGCGGCGCCGGCGGCGCGGGCGGCGAAAAGTTCGACGGTTCCTACGGAAGCGCCGGTGCGGCCGGGGTCGGTGGCACCGGGGCGGCCGGGACCGACGGCGGGGACGCTTTCAAGGACGCCAACGGGGACTACCTCGGCAACGGCGGTGCCGGCGGTACCGGTGGCACCGGCGGCGCCGGACCTCTGGGCGGTAACGGTGGGGCGGCCGGCAATGGCGGTGCCGGCCTGACCGGTGGGGCCGGCGGCGCCGGCGGCAACGGCGGGGCCGGGGTCGGCGTCGGCGGCGTGGGCGGCAACGGTGCCGATGGCGGCGCCGGTGGGTTCGGTGCACTCCACGGCGGCAACGGTGGCAACGGGGGTAATGGCGGCAACAACACCGCCGAAGACGGCCACGGCGGTAACGGCGGCGCCGGTGGCGCCGCCGGTGACGCCGCGACCGACGACAACACCGTCCAGACCATCGGCGGCAACGGCGGCAACGGCGGCAACGGCGGGGTCGGCGGCAACGTCCCGCTCGTCCTGGGCGGTGTCAACGGCTGGGGTGGTCAGGGCGGCGATGGCGGCGCGGCCGGCACCGGTACCTACGTCGGCGGCAACGGAGGCAACGGCGGCAACGGTGGTGCCGGCACCTTCAGCAGCGGCGGGAACGGTGGCACCGGCGCCGACGGCGCGCAGAGCACCGGCTGGAAGTCCGAAGACGGCACCGTCTTCAGCAAGGGCGGCAACGGTGGCAACGGCGGAACAGGCGGCGGCGCCAAGGCCAACGGCATCGCCGGGGTCGGTGGTGACGGCGGCAACGGCGCCGACGGGGCGACCGGCGCCGGCGTCATCAGCACCGGCGGTAACGGCGGTGCCGGCGGCACCGGCGGCGCCGCCGCGGCGGGCCTGTCGTCGGGCGGTGGCTTCGCCGGCGTCGGCGGTAACGGCGGATCCGGTGGCGACGGCACCGCGTCCGGTGGGACCGGCGGCAACGGTGGCTCCGGTGGCAGCGGGCAGTTGGCCGGCGGCGACGGGGGCGACGGCGGTACCGGTGGCAACAGTGCTGGCGCCACCAACCCCAACAACCCCTTCGGCGCCAGCCATGCCGGCAACGGCGGCAACGCCGGAAACGGGGGCTCCTCGGCGGGCGGCAGCTTCCCGCCGGGCCCCGGCGGTAACGGCGGCACCGGTGGCACCGGCGGCACCGGGGCCGGCGCGGTCAACGGCGGTAACGGCGGGACCGGTGGCTTCGGTGGCGGTGGCGTCACGGGCGGCAATGCCGGAGACGGTGGAAACGGCGGCGCGGCGACCGGTACCGGTAACGGCGGAAACGGCGGCAATGCCGGCCTCTTCGGCGGCTCCGCGAGTGCCGGGACCGCGGGAATTCCGCACCCACGGGCGGCCGGTGGCGACGGCTACGACGCCGGAAACGGCGGCAACGGCGGAAACGGCGGCGCCGGCGGCAGCGCGGTCACCGGTAACGGTGGCGCCGGCGGCAACGGCAGCGTCGGCGGAAGCGGTGGCGTCGGCGGTAAGGGCGGCGTCGGCGGTGTCGATGCCAACGGCAACGGCCTTGACGGCGGCAACGGCGGCAAGGGCGGCGCTGGTGGAACCGGAGGCCACGGCGGGGCCGGTGGCATCAGCACCAGCGGCACCAACGGGACCGCGGGCACCGACGCACTCGACGGCGCCGGTGGCGCGGGTGGCGCCGGCGGCGCCGGTGGCGTCGGCGTCAACGGCGGGTCCTCCGGTAACGGTGGCGCTGGTGGCGCCGGCGGGACCTCTGGCAGCGGCGCCGGTGGTGCCGGCGGCGTGGGCGGCGCCGGTGGCGCCGGCCATGCGGGTGTGGTCGGAAGCGACACCGTCACCGGGACCGTCGGCGGGGACGGCGGCAATGGCGGTAAGGGCGGTACCGGCGGGGCATCCACCAGCGGCACCTGGGGCGCCGCCGGCGTCGGTGGTGCCGGTGGTGCCGGCGGCGTGGGCGGCGTCGACGCCGACGGCAACGGCCTGAACGGTGGTAACGGCGGCAACGGTGGTGCCGGCGGGGCCGGCGTCAACGGTGGCCTGGACGGCACCGGTGGCGTCGGTGGCGCCGGTGGAGCCGGCGGCGTCGGAACCAACGGCGGGGACTCCGGTGACGGTGGCAACGGTGGCACCGGTGGCACCTCCGGCACCGGTAATGGTGGCGTCGGTGGCGCCGGCGGTGCCGGCGGTGCCGGAGTCATCGGCGGATCGGCCGGCAATGGCGGAAACGCCGGTAACGGTGGTACCTCCGGCAGCGGCACCGGCGGTAACGGTGGCGTCGGTGGCACCGGCGGCGCCGGTCTCAATGGCGCTGCGTCCGGAACCGCTGGTGGCGACGGCGGAAACGGCGGAAAGGGCGGTTCGGGAGGTGCCTCCGGCACCGGCGCCGATGGACTTGCCGGCGCCGGTGGCGCCGGTGGGGCCGGTGGCACCGGTGGGGTCAATGCCGCCGGGAACGGCCTGCGCGGTGGCGACGGTGGCACCGGTGGCGCCGGCGGTGCCGGCATCAACGGCGGTCTCGACGGCAACGGTGGCAACGGTGGCAACGGTGGTTCCGGTGGTATCGGAACCAGCGGCGGGGCCTCCGGTAACGGCGGCGACGGCGGCTCCGGCGGTATCTCCGGCAGCGGTAACGGCGGCAACGGCGGCAACGGTGGCGCCGGCGGGATGAGCGGCGTCCCTGCCAGTGGCGGGCCTGCCGGCACCGGTGGCAACGGCGGTAACGGTGGCACCGGTGGCGCCTCGACCAGCGGCAACGGCGGCAACGGCGGGACCGGCGGGAGCGGTGGCGCCGGCCGAGCGGGCACGGCCGGAACCGCGGGAACCACCACGGCCGGCGGCGACGCAACCGATGGCGGCAACGGCGGCAACGGTGGTGTCGGTGGTACCGGCGGCACGTCGGTAACCGGCGATGGCGGCAAGGGCGGTGTCGGTGGTGCCGGCGGCGCGGGCGGCACCGGTGGCACCGGTGGCAAGGGCGGCGTCAACGCCGGTGTCGGCCAGGCTGGCGGCAACGGCGGCGACGGCGGCAACAGCGGTACCGGTGGTAAGGGTGGCACCGGCGGCGACAGCACCAGCGGGAACGACGGCGCCAACGGCAACGGCGGCAACGGACCGGCCGGCGGCAAGGGTGGTAACGGCGGCAACGGCGGCACCCCCGGTGGCGCAGGCGGCACTCGCGGTACCGGCGGGACCGGCGGGACCGGCGGTGCCGCCGGTGGTCCCGGCGCCGGCCCCGGCACCAACGGCGCCAACGGGGCCAACGGCAACAACGGCCTCCCCGGCTGACAGCACCCCGTTCACACTGCACTCAGGGCGCAACCCACTCGCACTTTTGCGCCCTGAGTGCAGTGTCACCGCACGGAGCGGGGCAGCTCCGCGGCGATGGTGTCCATCAGCGCGGCGTAGCGCTTGGCCTCCGGATCGCGACCGGGCTTGCCGCTGGAGATCAGCCCGGCGGCCAGCCCCCGCGCCGGGTCCGCCCAGATCGCGACGTTGACCAGTCCCAGATGTCCGAACGCCGATGGTGCACCACGGCCGAAGGGGCCGAACCGCTCCGAGCCCAGCATGTAGCCGGTGCCCCAGCGCAACGGCACCAAGCCGGTGGCCACATCCGGGCGCAGCCGCCGGCACTGCGCTGTTGCGGCGGCCATGGTCTCCGGCGAGACCACCCGCACGCCATCGAGTTCGCCTCCGCGGCGCCAGATCTCGGCGAACTTAGACAGCTCGAACGCCGTCGAGATGGTGTTCGACGACGGGATGACGCTGGTCAGATACAGCGGGGTGTTGGTGAACGGAATGATCTCGTGCATGGTGCCGCCGATCGCCCGGCGAAACACCGCAGCCACCGGCCCGGGCAGCGGCTGGCCGGTGGCGTGACTGGGCGCCACCAGCGCGACGTCCTCTTGGGCCACACCGAAATTCGTCCACCGGAAGCCCAGCGGATCGAGAATCTCTTCAGCGAGGATGTCCCGGATCTGCCGCCCGGTGGCCGCTGAGACGATCTCGCGCATCAAGGGTCCCCAGGTCAGCGCGTGGTACATGTGCGCCCACCCCGGTGGGTAGATCGCGCGCAGGTTCGCCAACTGCTGCCGGGTGTACTCGCTGTCGTCGACCCGTGTCACGTCCGGCCGCGGCCCGGTGGCGAACGGCACCCCGGCACTGTGCGTCAGCACCTGACGAATCGTGGTGCGCCCCTTGCCGTACCGGCCGTAGCCGGGCAGATAGTCTGCCACCCGGTCATCCAGTGAGAAGCAGCCGCGCTCGACGAGCATGTGCACCACGGTGGAGGTGATCGCCTTGGCCGCCGAGTACGCGCAGAACGGGGTATCGATGCGCACCGCCACCTTCTCGGCGTCGGCGGGATCGGTGGGCGCATTGCCCCACCCGTGCCCGATCGCGCGGTTGAGCACGACGCGGCCGTTGTGGCGCAGGCACAGCTGGATCGCCGGGTGCATACCGGCCGAATACCAGTGCCGCGCGGCCTGCCAGATCCGTTCCACCGCAACAGGATCGATACCGGAATGATCCTCCTCGCCGACCGCCGTCACCGCGTCCAGGTCGGCCGGAACCCGGATCCGCCCATCGGGTGTCAAGATCTCGGGAATCTTCACCGCCGCTCCCTGCCCTTGCCCCGGCCGAAATAGAGTTCCTGGGTCGCGACGCAGACCAGCTGCCCCGCCCGGTTGTACATCGTGGATGTCGCCAGCCCGCGCCCGGCGACACCGCTGGGCGAGAACTGGTCGGACAGCACCCAATCCGACAGGTCCACGGGCCGCTGAAACCACAGTGCGTGATCGATCAGCGCGTTGAACGCGCTGGCCGGGGTGCCCCGGCGCATGGCCACCGCCGTCTCGACCATCTTGGTGCCGGACAGATAGGTCAAAAGCGCACTGTGCAACGCAGCGTCAGCAGGCACTGCTTGAGAAGGCTTCCACCACAACCGGATCCGCGGCGACGACTCGCCGAGCTCAAGGGCCGCCCGCGGGTGCGGGTCGATGTAGCGCTGCTCGAACGGGTGCGGCTGCACCCAGTAGCCGTCCAGCTCGTCGGCGTAGTCGGCGAGTTGGTCTTGCACCGGCGGCAGCGAATCCGGGTCGGGCACCTCGGGCATCGGCTGCTGGTACTCCGGCGCGTCGACCTCCGCACTGAACGACGAGAGCACTTCCAGCAGGATCTCACCGTCCTGGCGGGCGGTGACCTGCCGCGTCGACAGCGTGCCGCCGTCGCGGGCCACATCCACGTGCAGGTCGACGGGGCGGCGGGCATCCCCGGCCCGCACGTAGTAGACGTGCATGCTGTGCGGGCTGCGGCCCGGGGCGGTGCGGCTGGCCGCCATCAGCGCCTGGCCCGCGATGTGCCCGCCGACGATGTGATGGTGTGGGTTGTCCAGTTGGGTGGCGACGAAGTGCTCGTCGTCGACACGCTCGACGTCGAGGGTGGCGACCAGGTCGGCCAGGCCCGGCTGCCGGAAGGCCGTCACGCGTGCGCCCCGTACTCCAGCAGGTACACCCCGGCGTCGATCACCAGCACCCCGCCGGCCATCACCGGCGTGAACGGGTCGGCGAAGAAAAACCGGGCCAGCGCCGCGGTCAGGGCCACCCCGACGCCCGACCACACCCCGTAGGCCACCCCGACCGGCATGCCGCGCTTCAACACCAAAGCCAGCAACACGAACGACACCAGGTAGCCGACGGCCACCGGGATCGCCCACTGCCATCGGCTGAAGCCGTCGGAGGCGCGCATCGACAGCGTCCCGGCTACCTCGAAGCCGATCGCTCCGAACAGCAGGAGCCAGGCCATCACTCGCCGGTGAACTTCGGCGTGCGCTTGCCCATGATGGCGCCGATGCCCTCCAGCAGGTCCTTGGACGCCAAAAACGCCGAGTTCCACGCCGCGACGTAGCGCAGGCTGGCCGCCACCCGGTCGGTGCGCTGCTCGTCGAGGACGTCTTTGACCCCGGCCACGGTCAGCGGCGGGTTGGCGGCGATTTCGGCGGCGGTGGCGTGTGCGGCGGCCAGGCAGGCCTCGGCGTCGTCGTAAACGTCGTTGACCAGGCCGATCTTCTCCGCCCGGGCGGCGTCGATGTCCTTGCCGGTCAGCGCCAGCTCGCGCAGGTGCCCGTCGGACAGGATCAGTGGCAGCCGGGCCAGGCTGCCGACGTCGGCGACGATGGCCAGCTTGACCTCGCGCACGCTGAACTTGGCGTCGGCCGAGGCGTAGCGGATGTCGACCGCTGAGATCAGGTCGACGCCACCGCCGATGCACCAGCCCTGAATCGCCGCGATGGTCGGGGTCCGGCAGTCGGCGACCGCGGTGATCGCACCCTGCATGCGCTGCAGTTCGCGGTGGAAGTCCGCCCGCGGCCGGGCCAGCGCCCCCTCGGCCAGCATCGGCGTCATCGTCCCGCCCATTGCGGCCAGATCCAGCCCGTAGCTGAAGTTCTTGCCGGAGCCGGTCAGCACGATCGCTCGCACGTCGCGGTCGGCGTCGAGCGTGGCGAACACCTCCGGCAGCTCCGACCAGAACGCCGGACCCATCGCGTTGCCCTTGCCCGGGCCGATCAGGGTCACCTGGGCGACGTGGTCTTTGATCTCGACGGTGACGGATTCATACGACTCTGTCATAGGTGAACCGTAGCCTGGGAACATGGCCCATGATCTGCGACCCGGTCCCGACGCGCCCCCCACCGACGAGCTGGCGGGTGCCGAAGCCACCCTTGCGGTGCTGGCGCAGGTGCTGCACCACATCGGCAGTGACGAACTGTCCAATCCGACGCCGTGCTCGGAATTCGACGTCGCGCAGCTGACCGAGCATCTGCTGGGCTCCATCACCCTCCTCGGCGGCGCGGCCGGCGCGCAGTTTCCGGCCCGCGAGGCCACCGAGTCGCCGGAACGGCAGGTCATCGCCGCGGCCCGGCCCGCGCTGGACGCCTGGCACGGCCGTGGCCTGGACGGCACCGTCACCATCGGCTCGAATGAGTTCCCGGCGAGGGTGGCTGCGGGCATTCTGGCGGTCGAATTCCTGGTGCACGCCTGGGACTATGCGACGGCGACCGGCCGCACCGTGCAGGTGCCCGAACCGCTGGCCGAGTATGTGTTGGGGCTGGCGCAGGCGATCATCACGCCGGAGGGCCGGGTCCGGGCGGGATTCGACGAGCCCGTCGCGGTGCCCGACTCCGCGCCGGCCCTGCAGCGGTTGATCGCATTCACCGGGCGGTCATAGCCCCGCAACCTGCACGCCAATCCGGCTTTGCCTAGGCCGCCTACCGTGGGTGGCACATGGACATTGCCGGTTGGGTATGGGGGCTGACGGTCGTCGGCCTGGCCGGGCTGGTGGTTTTCGACTTCGTCTTCCACGTCCGCGAGCCGCACGTGCCGACGCTGAAGGAAGCCGCGGTCTGGTCCGGCGCCTACGTCGGCGTCGCGGTGCTGTTCGGGGTCGGCATGCTCGTGTTCGGCGGGGCCGACGCCGGCTCGGAGTACTTCGCCGGCTACGTCACCGAGAAGGCGCTCTCGGTGGACAACCTGTTCGTCTTCTTGGTCATCATGGCCAGCTTCCGGGTGCCGCGCGAGGATCAGCAGAAGGTGCTGCTGTTCGGGATCACCCTTGCCTTGGCCGCCCGGACCGGCTTCATCTTTCTCGGCGCGGCGCTGATCAACACGTTCTCCTGGGTCTTCTACTTCTTCGGGCTGATCCTGCTGGTGACGGCCCGCAACATGTTGAAGGCTCCCCGCGGGGAAGCGTCCCACCTCGCCGCCGATGGCGTCGTCCGGCTGGCGAAGAAGGTCGTCGCGGCCCCGATGCTGGTGGTGATGACCGCGATCGCCGGCACCGACGTGCTGTTCGCCCTCGACTCGATCCCGGCGATCTTCGGTCTCACCCAGAACACCTACATCGTGTTCACCGCGACGGCGTTCTCCCTGCTGGGCCTGCGCCAGCTGTACTTCCTGATCGACGGCCTGCTCGACCGGCTGGTCTACCTGTCCTACGGCCTGGCGGCGATCCTCGGATTCATCGGGGTGAAGCTGATCCTGCACGCGCTGCACGAAGACGGCGTCGGCGTCATCGAGGTCGGCACGGGCCCGTCGCTGCTGGTGATCATCGGCGTGCTGGTGGTCACCGTGGTCGCCTCATTGCGCAGCGGTTCCAAGGAGGCCGCCCAGAGTGAACGCGAGCGGGTTCCAGTGGCTTAAGCGCGGTCGCCTTCGGTGTCGTCGAAGAACCGCCACTGGCCGTCGAGATCGACCTCCATCCGCCACCCCAGTTCGGAGTTATCGGCCTTGACGTCGACGAACCAGGCGTGCGCGTCTTCGGCACTGGCGATGTCTTTGGTGGCCACGACGTCGCCGTGGGGGTCCAGCACTCGGTAGGTAGACATGCGTGGCAGGGTTCCCGCCGTTTGCCACGCTTAAGCGTGGCGCTCCACCCGCTCCAGGTAGAAGTAGAAGTAGCGGCCGTTATCGAGCACGCCCTTGCCGTTCATGATGCCGATCACGGTGTCGTCGTCGACGCGCTTGAAGTGGTCGTGGGTGGGCTGGCCGTCGTAGACCATGGTGGCCACCACCTCGCCGCGGAACTCCTCGGCCCACAGACTGGCCTCGCCCTTGCCGAGGCGGGTGTTGGAGAACTTGTTGCCGTTCTCGTCGAGGCAGACCAGCGGCTGCACGTCGGTGACCGAGTTGAACGTCTTGCCGAACCAGCGCGCCTTCTCCAGCAGCCCGTTCATCTTGTGGCCGGTGACGAACTCACCGCCGCGCCACTCGCCGATCATGCCCTCGACGGTGGCCGGGGGCAGCGTCGCCCAGAACTCGTCGAGCTCGGCGTCGGCGATGGTGTCGGTGCGCTGTTTGAGCGCGGTGAACGTCTTGCGGGCCAGTTCGTCGCTCATGTGCCTGCCTTTCTTTGCCGAACGTGAAGCCAACTTCACGCTCGCGGTCGAACGTGAAGCCAACTTCACACTCGGCGGTGGTATGGACTCACCCGGCCTTCTTCACGGCCCGCTTGAGACCGAACAGCAGCACGTTGGCCAGCACCGCGGCCACCCCCGGCAGCGGATTGTCGGCGCTGATGGTGTAGCTGATCTCGGTGCCCGATCCCGACGGCCGCAGCACCACATCGCCGACATAGTTGCGAAACGGGATGCCCGAGACGCCCCGGTAGCTCAGCCGCTGATCCGGCTCGAACGCGATGATCTCCTCAACCAGCGGCGCCATCCCCGGCACCGCCTTGATACGACGCTGGGCGCCGACACCATTGGGCTCGGGGGAGCCGGGCCGGGCCAGGGTGATCTGCAGGCCGGGCGCCCAGGCGGACATGCCCTCGTAGTCCGAGAGCACCGCCCACACCCGGGCCGCGGGCGCGGCGACGGTGGCGGTAGCGGTCGCGTGCATAGAGTTCCTCCTCAGCGGTACGCCTGAGCGAACCGTAACAGCGCGTCGTTTTCCTCCGGCGCGCCGATGGTCACCCGCACCCCGTCGGCGCCGTACGGGCGCACCACGATGCGGGCCTCCGCAGCCGCGGCCACGAAGTCAGCGGTGCGCTCGGCCAGCGGCAGCCACACGAAGTTGGCCTGCGAATCCGGCAACTCGAACCCGGCCTCCCGCAGCGCCGCGCCGACCCGGACCCGTTCAGCGACCACCGCATCGGTGCGGGCCAGCAGCTCGTCGGCGGCGTCCAGTGAGGCGATCCCGGCGACCTGCGCCACGGACGACACCGTGAACGGCACGTAGACCTTGCCCAGTGCGGTGATGATCTCCGGGTCTCCGACCGCATAGCCCAACCGCAGCCCAGCCAGCCCGTAGGCTTTCGAAAACGTCCGCAGCACAACCACGTTCGGGTATTTGCGGGCCAGTCCCAGACTGTCGGGCACCATGCCGTCGCGGATGTACTCGACATAGGCCTCGTCGATGGCGACCAGGATGTGCGGCGGCACCGCGGCCACGAACCGGGCCAGCGCGTCGGGGTCGACGACGGTCGAGGTCGGATTGTTCGGGTTGCAGACGAAGATCAGCCGGGTGCGGTCGGTGATGGCGGCCAGCATCGCGTCCAGGTCGTAGGTGTGCTCACGCAACGGCACCTGCACCGGCACGCCGCCGGCGGTGCGCACCTGCAGCGGGTAGATCTCGAAGCTGCGCCAGCCGAACACCACCTCCTCACCCGCGCCGGTGCTGATCTGGATCAACTGTTGGCACAGGCTCACCGACCCGGCGCCCGCGGCGACATGCTGCGGGGCGAATCCGACGTGTTCGGCCAGCCGGGCCCGCAGCGCGGCGTAGCCGTTGTCCGGGTAGCGGTTGGTCCCGGCCAGGGCTTTCTCGACGGCCTTGACGACGCTGGGCAGCGGCGGCAGCACCGTCTCGTTGCTGGCCAGCTTGATCGAGCCCGGCACCGTCTTGCCCTCGACGTAGGCCGGCAATGCGGCGATCTCCGGGCGCAGGCGGGCGGTCACGGACCACAGCATATGTGCGCCGGTGGCCGCCGCATGAACCCGCGGTTTCGAAGCCGGGGCATTGATCCGGTACCCTCAACGAGTTCGAGGAGGCGTGCCAGAGCGGCCGAATGGGACTCACTGCTAATGAGTTGTCCTCTTACCGGGGACCGGAGGTTCAAATCCTCTCGCCTCCGCCACGGTCGAGCTTGCTCGTCCGAGCAGTACAACTGAAGACCGGCGCCCGTAGCTCAACGGATAGAGCATCTGACTACGGATCAGAAGGTTGGGGGTTCGAATCCCTTCGGGCGCACAAAAGAATTTCGGCGTTCACTCTGCGCCTAGGGCGGGAAAGTGCGAGTGGGTTACGCCGTGGGCGCAGAGTCAACCGGCCGAGTTCACCGTGGCGCCGACGCATCCGGCGAGAACCAAGCCTGCTTGGCCTGCCAGGACCGGGCCAGCCCGTAGGCGAAGATCGTCACGGACAGGCAGATGCAGGCCCAGATCGCCGGCCCGGCGTAGCCGCCCCACCAGATCGAGATGATCGCGATCAGGCAGGCCACCACCGTCAGCAGCATCGACGCCAGATACAGGTTGACCGTCGTCCTGGCCCGCGGATCGTGCCGCAGGGCCAGCATCAGCCGACCGACGTAGCCGCTGAGGTAGAGCACGATGCCGCACGCGGCCACCTCGTAGGCGGTCAGCCACCCATCGCCGGTCAGGCTGGCGAACATATCGGGCTCATGGCCGCGTTCGATCTTGACGAAGCTGGCCAGCAACACCACGACGGCCAGCCCCACCGGCAGCTGTAGGTGTTTGCGCATGAGCGGGCGCACCTGATCGGGATCGGCCAGCCGCACCAGCATGTGATAGATGTTCGCGATCACCGCCACGATCAGACACAGGCCGCCGAGCAGATGCTGGACATTCCACATTCCCAGCCACTGGTGCAGCACGGGGCTGAGTTCGGCGCCGGCCCACGGCGACAGCAGCACCAGCGAACAGCCCTCCATCGCGATCGCGAAAGTGGCGGCGGCCTCCCAGCGCGACCACCAGGTGTCGCGGCGTACCCACAGGCTGTAGAGGATCACCGCGAGGGTGGCGGTGATGAATACCGATGTCATTGCGCACCGATCGCCGTGCCGCCCCCCGAGGTGAACCATGCGCTCTTCGCCTGCCAGGATCGCGCCGACCCGTAGGCGAAGGTCCCCACCGACAGGCAGATGCACGTCCAGATCGCCGGGCTGGCAGCACCGCCCTCAACCCACGCCGAGCCGATCACGATCAGACAGCCGGCGGAGGCGAACGTCATCGACACCAGGTACAGGTCGATGGTCGATTTGGCCCGCGGATCCTCTCGCAGCGTCAGCATCAGCCGGCTGACGTAGGCGCTGAGGTAGAGCAGCACGGCGCAGCCCACCACCTCATAGGCGATCAGCCAGGAATCGGTGTGTGCGGCAGCGAACAGGTCCAGGCGGTACTCCTGGTCGGCGAGCAGATAGGACGGCACCATCAGCGCGACGCCGAGCCATACCGGGACAGTCAGATGGCGGCGCATGATCGAGCGCACCTGTGCGGGATCAGCGAGGCGCACCAGCATGTGGTAGATGTTCGCCACGACGGCCGCGATCAGGCACAGGTGGCCGAGCATCTGCTGCACGTTCCACACTCCCAGCCCGCGGCGCAGGATCGGGCCGATTGCGGTAGCGCCCCACGGCGACATCAACAGCAGCGCACCGGCTTCCAGCACCAGTGCCAGTGAGGCGGCGGCCTCCCAGCGCGACCACCAGGTGTCGCGGCGAATCCACGAGCTGTAGGCGATCAGCGCCAGGGTGGCAACGATGAGTACCGACGTCATGGCGCGCTCTCAAGACAGCGCTTGCGGCGGGTTGGGCTCCTTGACCGATCGACCGCCCGAGGCGAACCACGCCGCTTTCGCTTGCCAGGAGCGGGCCGAGCCGTAGGCGAAGATCGCCACCGACACGCACCCGCACAACCAGACCAGCGAACTCACGTCGGTTCTGGTCCAGGTGGTGCTCAACTGTGCCACCAACGCCGCTAACGCAAACGCCGACGAGGCGGTGTAGAGCTCGACGGTCTCCTTGGCGCGGGGATCGGAGCGCACCAGCAGCAGCAGCCGGGTCGCGTAGCTGGACAGGAAGATCAGCAAACCGCAGAACAACACCCAGTACACGCTCGCCCACGCGCCGCCGCCGCCACTGGTCGAGAAACCGTCCGGGCGGTAGCCGGCGTCGGCGGTAATGAAGACGGCTACGAGCGCGACCACGCCGACGCGCACCGGCCACTCCACATGCCTGCGGTACCACGGCCGGATCCGGTCGAAGTCGGCCAGGCGCGGCAGCACGTGATAGATGTTGGCCGCGATCGCGATCACGAAGCAGATGTGGCCGGCCAGTTGCTGCAGGTTCCACATCCGGGTGGCGCGCTGCACCCACGGCCCGATCGTCTCGGCCGCCCACGGCGACATCAGCACCAGCGCGCAGGCCTCCAGCGCGATGGCGAGGGTGATGCCGATCTCCCAGCGCGACCACCATGTATCGCGGCGCACCCACAAGCTGTAGAGCGCCACGAGCACGGTGGCGCCGATGCAGGCCGACGTCATGCGTCGACGGTACTTCCCGCAGGTCCGCTTAGACCGGCGGTTTGTCCAGATCCGCCTTGAGATCTCCGATGCGCAGCGGCCGCGACGACGATTCCAGGTATTCCGCGACCGCTTCGTGCTCAATCAATCCGAACCGGACCTGCAAATCGACCGGGTTCAACCCGAAGTACCGGGCGACCCGGATCAGATTGTCGGCACTGATCAGCCGGCCCTCGTGGGCCGCCTTGTAGTAGGCCGACTTGCGGTATCCGAATGCCTCGTAGACCTCGGTGGCTCCGAGCGGCCTGCCGACGAGGTAAGGCAGCACGACGGTGGGGTCTTTGTGACGATCGTCCACAGCAATAAACCTTAGCTCCGCTTCGTAGACCACACAACTATTCGGCAATAACGACGGTGCGAAAATCGCCCGCCGAATCACCCTACAGACAACAGCTCCAGCATCGCCCGGCTCGCAATCCGGGTGCCCACCGCGATTGCGGCGAGGTCGACGACGTAATCCGGCGAGTGCGGCGAGTAAGGGAATATTTTGCCGCATGCAGCGGCATCGGCGTACACCTGCGGATCGGCCACGCCGACCATCAGGTAAGCCAATGGCACGTCGTGATGCGGGCCTTTGAGTAGGTGACAGTCTTCCGACGCGGTGACCGCCGGAAGATCGGTGATGACGTTGTGCTCGCCGAGCACACCGCGCAGCGTCTCGGCCAGCCGGGCGGTCAGGCCGGCGTCGTTGACCAGGGGGGTGGAGCCGCCGCCCATCGTGATGACCGGCATCAGCTCGTCGGGCAGGCCGAAGCCGCGGGCGATGCCCTCGCTGATCGCCCGGATTCCGGTGAGCAGCTGGTCGCGCACCTGGGAGCTGTACCAGCGCAGGTTCACCAATAGCCGGGCCCGGTCCGGGATCACGTTGTAGGTCGAGCCGGCCTGCACCGAGCCGACGGTCAGCACCGCGCTCTCGTGTGGGGCGATGCTGCGGCTGATGATGCTCTGGAAACCCACCACGGCCTGGGCGGCCATCAGCACGGGATCCTTGGACAGCTGCGGCAGCGACCCGTGCCCGCCGACGCCGTGGAAGGTGATCTCGAGCTGGTCAGTGCCGGCCATCCGCTCACCGCCGGCGGCGGCCACCATGCCCACCGGCACCGGCGCGGTGTGCATGGCGACGAATGAATCCGGCCGTGGGGCAACGGCGTAGAGCCCGTCGTCGACCATCGCCTGGGCGCCGGAGATCGGCTCTTCGGCAGGTTGGCCGATCAGCACCGCGGTGCCCGACCAGGTGGACTGCGCGAGGACCTTGGCCATCCCGAGCATCCAGGTGACGTGGGCGTCGTGGCCACAGACGTGCGCGACCGGTGTCTGGCTGCCGTCGTCGTTGGTGACCTGCACGGTGCTTGCATAGTCCAGGCCGGTTGCCTCGCGCACCGGCAGCGCATCCATGTCGGCCCGGTACATCACCACCGGGCCCTGGCCGCGCTCCAGGATCGCCACCACCCCGGTGCCGCCGATCCCGGTCGTCACGGTGAACCCGAGATCGGTGAGTGCCTGCGCGACGATCCGCGCGGTGCGCACCTCGGCGAAGCCCAGTTCGGGGTTGCGGTGCAGATCCTTGAACACCTCGATCAGCCGGGGCGTGTCGTCGGCGACGATCGCCTCGACTTCATCGCGGTGTTCATGCCGCGGTCCCAGCTTCGCCTCTCCTCCGTCGAGCCTCGCTGAACCGCGGTGTTCATGCCGCGGTCCCAGCTTCGCCTCTCCTCCGTCGAGCCTCGCTGAGCCGCGGTGCTCGGTCATCGCTCAGCCCTCCATCAACGTCAGCGCGCGTTGGAACAGCCACACCGCCGCATCGTGCAGCTGGTCGCCGACTTCCTTCTGCGCCTTGCCCGCCGACGCCCGGGCCAGCGTGCCTTCGATCACGATGCCCAATTTGAAGCAGGCCAAAACCGTGTACCAGCCGATCTGCGACAGGTCGCGGGAGCTGCCCGCGGCGTAGCGCTCCAACAGCTCACCGGTCGAAGCCAGGCCGTCCATGCCGGTCAGGGTGTGGCTGAACACGCTGGATCCGTCGTCTTGGCGCCAGGTCGCCAACAGCCAGCCCAGGTCCAGCAGCGGATCGCCGATCGTCGACATCTCCCAGTCCAGGATCGCCGCCACCTGCGGCCCGCTGCGGGAGAACATCACGTTGGCCACGTGGTAGTCGCCGTGCAGGATGCCCGGCTGCCAGGATTTCGGCACGTTGCGCTGCAGCCACGAGGCGACCTCGTCGATGCCGGGCAGCTCGGGACCCGGGTAGTTCTCGAACTGGCGGTAGGAGTCCAGCTCCGAAAGCCAGCGCGGCACTTGGCGTTCCAGGAATCCGTCCGGCTTGCCGTAGTCGGCCAGCCCCACCGCGACGTGGTCGACGGCGCCGAGGCGGGCCAGCGCGTCGGCCATCGACAGGCCCATCTGGTGCCGGATCGCCGGGTCGCCGGCGTGCAGCTCGGGAAGTTCCTCACCGGCGTTGAACCCGTCGATCGGCTCCATGAGGTAGAACACCGCGTCACCGAGCACCGCCGGGTCGTCGCAGACCGCGATCAACCGCGGGTGCGGCACGTCGGTGTCGGCCAGTGCGGCCAGCACCCGGGTCTCCCGCAGCATCACCTCGTTGCTGCGCGGGCGCAGATGCAGTGGCCCACGGCGCAACACATAGCTGCGGCCAGACCGGGTGAACCGCAGCATGACGTTCTGGGTTCCGCCGGACAATTCGGTGACGTCCTCCAGCGGACCGTCGCCGAGGCGCCGCTCAGACATCCACTGCGCGACCGGTTCGAGCTGCATGCGGTGCTCAGCCCTTGGGGCGTACCAGCTGGGAGATGGTCTGCACCCGGATCGAGTCGGCGCCGAACACGAAGGTGTCCACCCCGTCGACCTGGAACCCCGGCGAGTCGAGCGTCCACTCCAGCAGTAGGACATCGCCGTGGTAGGTCTTCGACTTGATGTCGAACACCGCAGAGGCCAGCGCGTCGGATAACTGACTGAACGCGGCCCGGATGCCGTCGCGGCCCTCCGCGACGCCGGCGGCGGTGATCAGCACCGAGTCGTCGGTGTAGTCGGTGAGCAGGTCGTCGACGTCGCGGGCGACCAAAGCGTGCAGGTGGTGGTCGAAGATCTCCTGTGGTGTACGGGCCATGACGTGACGATAACGGTTCACAGCGCGTCCATAGCGTCGATACACCGATGGCACAAGGGGTTGGACATACTGGAATGCGATGACTGCGCCACGGGGATCGGTGGAACGTGTCGTGATGGCGCGTGCCGACGGCAAGCCGATCACGGTGCTGGTGGTCGACGACGAGACGGTGCTGGCCGAGATGGTGTCGATGGCGCTGCGCTACGAGGGCTGGACCACTGCGACCGCGGGCGACGGCGCCTCGGCGATCGCCGCCGCGAAGGCCGAACGTCCCGACGTGGTGGTGCTCGACGTGATGCTGCCGGACATGAGCGGGCTGGATGTGCTGCGCAAGCTGCGCGAGGTCAACCCGCGGCTGCCGGTGCTGTTCTTGACCGCCAAGGATGCGCTGGAGGACCGCATCGCCGGATTGACCGCCGGCGGCGACGACTACGTCACCAAACCGTTCAGCATCGAAGAGGTGGTGTTGCGACTGCGGGCGCTGCTGCGCCGCACCGGCGTGAGCACCGCCGAGGCCGGAGCGCAGATCGTGGTGGGCGACCTGGTTCTCGACGAGGACTCCCATGAGGTCACCCGCGGCGGCGACCCGATCACGTTGACCTCCACCGAATTCGAGCTGCTGCGCTACCTGATGCACAACGCCAAACGGGTGCTGTCCAAGGCGCAGATCCTGGACCGGGTGTGGGACTACGACTTCGGCGGCCGGGCCAACATCGTCGAGTTGTACATCTCCTACCTGCGCAAGAAGATCGACAACGGCCGGGAACCGATGATCCACACGTTGCGCGGCGCCGGTTATGTGCTCAAACCGACCGTGTAAATCGTTGCGAGCCGGTGCTCGACGGCCCTGGTCGCTGCGGGCGCGGTTGCTGGCCGGTCAGATCGCGCTGCTGACGGTGGCCTGCCTGGGCATCGGCGCGGTGACCGAGCTGGCCTTGTATCAGTACCTGGTCAGCCAACTCGACCATCAGCTCTACGACGCCGCCCGCCGTTCGGCGCGGCTGCACGGCCAGCCCCCGCCACCGGCATGGCACCGCCGCCATCGCCCCCGGCCAGGCCCGGGGCCGGACTTTCTCGACGCCCCCGGTCAGCCGGTCGGCATGGTCGGTGCGGTGATGGACGGCTCGGGCCCGATGATCGACGCGGGCTGTCTGGGCACCTCCGGCCTGCGTGAGGGGCTGAGTCCTTCGGCGACAACGCAATTGGCCGGCGTCGCCGCTGAACCGGCACCGGTCACCCGGCGTCTGGACGGTGTCGGCCGCTACCGGCTGGTCGCGACCCCCGCCCGCCACGGTGAGGAGATCATCATCACCGGGCTGCCGTTGGCTGCCGTGGACGCCACCATGGTGCGGGTCCTACTCATCTTCGGGCTGGTCACCTTGGTCGCGGTGGCCGCCGCTGCCACCGCCGGCACTGTCGTCACCCGGCGGGCGCTGGCCCCGCTGCGCCGCGTTGCGCAGACCGCCGGCGAGGTCGCCGGTCTGCCGTTGGACCGCGGCGAGGCGACACTGCCGGTGCGGGTCGCCGAATCCGACACCAGCCCCCGCACCGAGGTCGGCCAATTGGGCGCCGCGGTCAACCGGATGCTCGACCACATCGCCGCCGCGCTGTCGACCCGGCAGGCCAGCGAGACCCGGGTGCGTCAGTTCGTCGCCGACGCCAGCCATGAGTTGCGTACTCCGCTGACCGCGATCCGCGGTTACACCGAACTGGCCCAACGCGTTCCGCATGACAGCGAAGCCGTGTCGCACGCGCTGAGCCGCGTGCAGTCCGAGACCGAGCGGATGACGCACCTGGTCGAGGATTTGCTGTTGTTGGCCCGGCTGGATTCCGGCCGGCCGCTGGAGCACGAGCCGGTGGACCTGTCGCGGCTGGCGGTCGACGCGGTCAGCGACGCCCACGTCGGCGGGCCCGACCACCAGTGGCAGCTTGACCTGCCCGAGGAGCCGGTGACGGTGCCCGGCGACGCCGCCCGGTTGCATCAGGTGCTGACCAACCTGCTCACCAATGCCCGGGTGCACACCGGCGCGGGAACGGTGGTGCGGACCCGATTGAGTGTCGAGGGCGCCGAGGCGGTGCTGACGGTGACCGACGACGGCCCGGGCATTCCAGAGGAGTTCCAACCGGAGATCTTCGAGCGGTTCGTCCGCGGTGACACCTCCAGGTCCCGTAAGGGCGGCAGCACCGGGCTGGGGCTGGCGATCGCGTCGGCGGTGGTCCGGGCCCATCGCGGCACGATCGCGGTGACCAGCAGGCCCGGCCACACCGAGTTCGCCGTCCGCCTGCCCATCTAACGCGTTTGCCTTCCCCCGGGTGCGGGGTAGGCGACATGGATGAATCCCGAAATGCCACCCGAACCGGGAACACCGGAAGAACCACCCCACCGGCGGGTTCCCGAGGACCCGCCGGAACGACTGGTACCCGAGGACCCGCCGGAACGATTGGCGCCCGAAGAGACGCCGGAGCGGCTGGTGCCCGAAGACCCACCGGAGGAGTGAGCGCTCATGCGTGCTGAAGAAGGCGACGAATCCATTGCCGATTACGCCCACGAGGCGCAGGAGACGCACGACCGGGTCAAGCCCCCGTCTTTGTGGACGCGGCTGCGCGACGCCCTGGGTGCCCTGACCCGGCGGCGCCACTGAGCGCGGCGACTGCCACCGCGCCGCGCGGATCGGTGGCAGTCTGATCGCCATGGAGCACCGACCGGTCAGCGCGGCAGTCGAGGCCGCCCACAATGCACACCGCAAGACCCTGCCCTTCGGGGACACAACGGATTTCGAGGACGCCGACCGCGGTTTCATTGCCGCGCTGGCGCCGTGTGTCATCACCGCCGCCGACGGCCGGGTGGTGTGGGACAACGACAGCTACGGCTTCTTGGCCGGTGACGCCCCGACCTCTGTGCATCCAGCGCTGTGGCGGCAGTCCCAGCTGGCGGCCAAACAGGGGCTCTACGAAGTCGTCGCAGGCATCTACCAGGTCCGCGGCTTCGACATCTCCAACATCACCTTCGTCGAGGGCGACACCGGCGTCATCGTCATCGATCCGCTGATCTCCACCGAGGTCGCCGCCGCCGCCCTGGCGCTGTACCGCCAACACCGCGGGAATCGTGCGGTCAGCGCGGTTATTTATACCCACAGCCACGTCGACCATTTCGGCGGCGTGCTGGGCGTCACCTCGCAGGCCGACGTCGACGCCGGCCGGGTCGCCATCCTCGCCCCCGAGGGCTTCATCGACCATGTGGTGGCCGAGAACGTCTACGCCGGCACCGCGATGCTGCGCCGCGCCAGCTACATGTACGGCACCACGCTGGCGCGAGGCCCGTACGGACAGGTCGGCTGCGGCCTGGGCCAGAACACCTCGACCGGAGAGGTGGCCGTCATCGTCCCGACCGACACCATCTGCCGCACCGGTGAGACCCGCGTCGTCGACGGGGTGCAGATCGAGTTCCAGATGGCGCCCGGCTCCGAAGCCCCGGCCGAGATGCATTTCTACTTTCCGCAATTCCGGGCGCTGTGCATGGCCGAGAACGCCACCCACACCCACCACAACCTGCTGACGCTGCGCGGCGCGCTGGTCCGCGACCCGCGCGCCTGGGCGGGCTACCTCACCGAGGCCATCGACACCTTCGCCGGCCGCTCCGACGTCGTCTTCGCCTCGCACCATTGGCCGATGTGGGGTACCGAGCGGATCGCGGAATACCTTGCGCTGCAACGCGATCTGTATGCCTATCTGCACGATCAGACGCTGCGGCTGCTGAACCAGGGCTACACCGGGACCGAGATCGCCGAACAGTTCCAGCTGCCCCCGGCGCTGGAAAGCGCCTGGCACGCCCGCGGCTATTACGGTTCGGTGAGCCACAACGTCAAGGCCGTCTACCAGCGCTACCTGGGCTGGTTCGACGGCAACCCGGCCCGGCTCTGGCCGCACCCACCGGAGGCGCTGGCCACCCGTTACACCGCGGCCCTGGGCGGGGTGGACCGCGTCGTCGACCTGGCGGCCGAAGCGTTCAAGGGCGGCGATTTCCGGTGGGCGGCAACACTGCTCGACCATGCGGTGTTCGCTGAACCCGAGCACGCCGGGGCGCGCCGGCTCTACGCCGACACCCTTGAGCAGCTGGCCTACGGCTCGGAAAACGCCACCTGGCGCAACTTCTTCCTGTCCGGTGCCACCGAATTGCGCAGCGGGGTGTTCGGCACCGCTGGGCAGGTCACCTCGATGGCGCTGCTGTCGCAGCTCAGCCCCGAGCAGCTCTTCGACAGCCTGGCCATCCGGGTGAACGGGCCCCGCGCCTGGGACCTGGACGTGGCCCTGGACGTCTCGTTCGCCGACACCGGCGTCAACTACCGCCTCACCCTGCGCAACGGCGTGCTGGTTCACCGCAAAGCGCCGGCCGCCCCCGACAGTGCGGATGCCACCGTCACGGCGGCCACCAAGCTGGCGCTGCTGGGGGCGCTGCTGGGGGAGGGCGCACCGGAGATTACCGGCGACCCGACAGCGTGGGCGAAACTGCGGGCCGTACTCGACACCGCCGACCCGGCTTTCAACATCGTCACCCCGTGACGCGGGGCCGGATGCGCCCCTTAGGGTGGCAGCGTGCAGTTGCTGCTTATCCGCCACGCGTTGCCGCTGCGCAGCGAGTACGGCCAGGGCTCAGACCCCGAGTTGAGTGAGACCGGCCACCAGCAGGCACTGCGCCTGCCCGACGCGTTGGCGCGGTACCCGATCACCCGGCTGGTCAGCAGCCCGCAGCGCCGGGCGGTACAGACCGCCGAACCGCTGGCGGGCAAGCGCAACCTGACCATCGACATCGACGAGCGGTTCGCCGAATACGACCGTGACCTGGCCGGCTATCTGCCCGTCGAGCAGCTGCGCACCGAGCGGCCGCAGGACTGGGCCCGGATGGCGCAGGGGCACCTGCCCGCCGACGTCGACGAAGCCGCCTTCTGTGCGCGGGTGGCCGCGGCCGTCGCTGATGTGGTGGCCGCCGCCGACGCCGACGACACCGTGGCGGTGTTCAGCCACGGCGGCGTGATCAATGTGGTGCTGCACCAGATTCTGGGCACCCCGCGGCTGCTGTCGTTTCCCATCGATTATGTGTCAGTCACGCGGTTGCTGTATTCCCGCTCCGGGCAGGCTGCGGTGGCCTCGACCAACGGCACCGAGCATGTCTGGGATCTGTTGCCGCGTAACCAATCGCGGTTGCCCGGTAACGACGCCGCCGACGCGGCGGGCTAGACCGGCCGGTTAGCGGCGCGCGGCCAGCGTTCTCTTGGCGGCGCGCCGCAGCTGGAAGATCCGCGCGGTGCCGGCCAACGCGGTGATCAGCCCCCCGCTGACGGCCGCCAGCAGGATCGCCACGCCCAGCGGCAGGCTCCACGTCCACCCCAAAAACGTCAGGTCGACCGGCCCGGTGTTCTGGGTGACGAACACCAATAGCACGATCAGCACCACAAAACCGGCGATCAGCGCGCTCCACAGCGCGCCGGCGCGAGTGAACGGCATCCCTGGCGGCGGCGCACCGGGTTGGCCATGCGACGGGTCGGCTGGCACGTTGGGATCGCTGCTCATGAGTGCCATCTTGCCGCTTCGCTGCGGGTTATAAACGCGTTCTGGTCAGTTTCTGCCGTCGGGTTATGAAGCTGCGGATCGCCGACCGGTCGCTTACGGTGGTCCGGTGAGCGCAGCCCCATCCGGCTCGTGGCCGGCGATCCTGACCTGGCGGGCGCCCGACGCCCCGCGGATGGAATCGGTGCGGGTGCAGCTGTCCGGCAACCGGATCAAAGCCAACGGCCGGATCGTGGCGGCGGCCACCGACACCCATCCGGCGTTCAGCGCCTACTACGACCTGCAGACCGACGAGTCCGGGGCCACCAAGCGGCTGGGATTGACCGTCACCGTGGCCGAACGCGACCGCCAGTTGGTGATCGCCCGCGACGAAGAGAACATGTGGCTGATCACCGATGCCCGCGGGCAGTCCCGCGCCAGCTATGACGGCGCCCTGGACGTCGACGTGGTGTTCAGCCCGTTCTTCAACACGCTGCCGATCCGGCGAGCCGGGCTGCATGAGCGGACGGCCACGGTCACCGTGCCGACGGTCTACCTATGGCTGCCGGAGATGACGGTGGTCGCAGCGGCCGCCAGCTACGGCAGCACCGAGACCGGCATCCGGGCCATCACCCCGGGCACCGACCCCGAAGGAACCACCATCACCGTGGACGACGACGGGTTCGTCATCGACTATCCCGGGTTGGCAGCGCGGATCTGATCACCCCGCCGGCCCGGCCGGCGGCGGCCAGGTCGCGGCGCCAGTCGTTCTCGCCGACGACCACGGTGACGATCTCGTGGCGCGGGAAGCTGTCGTAGCGGGTGCGAGCGGCGTGCCCATGGTTGACCAGCTCGGCCACCGAATCGGCGGCCGACAGCGAATCCCGGGCGTCGGCCAGCAGCGCGATGGCGCGCTCCAGCACCGGCAACAGTTGCAGCCAGTTGGCCTCGCACATCGCCCGGACCAGCTCCGGCGCCGTCCCGGCGACCCGGGTGCCGTCCCGGAACGATCCGGCGGCCAGCGCGAACGCCAGCGGCACGTCCGCAGCGGTGACAGCCAGCGCTTCGGCCAGCAGGTGCGGCAGGTGCGAGATTGCGGCCGCGGCCGCGTCGTGCTCCTCGGAGCGCGCCGGCACCGCCACCGAGCCGCAGTCCAGGATCAGCTCCAGCACCGTTGCGAACACCGTCGGGTCCACGTGGTCGTCGACGCTGATCACCCACGGTGCTCCCTGGAACAGCCCGGCGTGCCCGGCGGGCCAGCCGGAGTGCGCGGTACCGGCCATCGGATGGCCGCCGACGAATCGGGCCTGCAGTCCGGCGGCGGTGATGCTGTCGAGCACCGGCTGCTTGACGCTGGTGACGTCGGTCAACGGGCACTGCGGTGCCAGTCGGCGGATGTGGTCGAGCAGCATCGACAACGCCGGCACCGGGACGGCCAGCACGATCAGCGCGCCGGTCTCCGCGGCGCGGGTCAATGCCGCCTCCAGGTCGGTGGTCGCGTCGAACCCGTCGGCGACGGCGGCCTTCACCCCGTCCGCGGACCGGTTGTAGCCGAACGCCACCCGGCCGGCT
>NZ_LZJK01000010.1 GCF_001667945.1 Mycolicibacter sinensis
CGACGACAACCTGCTGGTGGCGGCCATTGCCGGGTGGGCCCGGGTGGAGGCCGCGGCCTCGGCGCGCCGGCTGGCCGCGATTGGCGAGTTGGTGGCCCGGCGCACCCGCGCGGCCGATGCGGTGAACCGGTCGCGCTGGTCGTGCGACTACTGGGATGCCGCGGCCGCCGAGGTCGCCGCTGCCGAACAGATCAGCCACGGCATGGCGTCCTCCCAGATGTATCTGGCCACGGCGCTGCGGGAACGCCTGCCGAAGGTCGCCGCGCTGTTTGTCGACGGGGCGATCAACACCCGACTGGTCGCCACGATCGTCTGGCGCACCACGTTGATCACCAACCCCTACCTGCTGCACACCGTCGACGCCGAGCTCGCCGCGATCGCCACCGCGCTGGGGCCGCTGTCGGCGGCCAAGACCGCGGCGGCCATCGACGCCCTGATCGACCGGTACGACCCCGACGCCGTCCGGCGCCAGGACCGCGACGCCCGGAGCCGCGACGTCGTCGTCGACACCCGCAACAGCGAAAACGGCACCACCGCCGTGTGGGGCCGGCTGTTTGCCACCGATGCCAGCGCCCTCGACCGGCGCCTGACCCAATTGGCCCACACCGTCTGCGACGACGATCCGCGCACCCTGGCCCAACGCCGCGCCGATGCCCTCGGCGCCCTGGCCGCCGGGGCCGACGCCCTCGCCTGCGCCTGCGGCAACACCGACTGCCCCGCCAGCGCCGGCGGCGACGCCCGCGCGGCCAACGTCACCGTCTACGTCCTGGCCGAGCAGGCCGCCCTAGACACCGCACCCCAACCGCGGTTCGGCAACGGCGACCAGCCGCCCACCGCCCCGGCACCCACACCCCCAGCACACCCGGCAGGCTGCGGGCAGATCATCGGCGGCGGCACCGTCCCCGCACCACTGCTGGCCCAGCTGGTCACCCACGGTGCCACCGTCAAACCGCTGCGCGACCCGGCCGATCTGCCGGCCGAACCGCACTACCGGCCCTCAACAGCGCTGGCCGCCTTCGTCCGGGCCCGCGACCTCACCTGCCGATTCCCCGGCTGCGACCAGCCCGCCACCGTCTGCGACATCGACCACGCCATCGCCTACCCGATCGGGCCGACCCACCCCGCCAACCTGCGCTGCCTCTGCCGAAAACA
>NZ_LZJK01000011.1 GCF_001667945.1 Mycolicibacter sinensis
GCGTCCACCCGGTCCTCGTCGAGCACGGCCACGTGCCGATCGTACAACCGAATGGTTGTACGTTGTCAAGGTCAGGCGTCGGGGAACCAGTAGTCGAGTGTCTGCTCGACCCCGCCCCAGTCGATACCCATCCAGTCGGTGAAGAAGCCTTCGATGTTGCCGAAGGCGCTGTACACAAGTGCCACAATCGAATTGAACAGGGCGTCTATCCCGGCGCTGTCGAGCAACCCGCTACTGAAGGCGTTGAGCCAGGCGCTGAACTGGTCGATGTCACCGGAGATGTCGATGTTGGTGAGCATGCCGTCGGTGGTGGCGATGTGGTTGGCCACCTGTTCGGGGGTGAGCCCCAGATACATCATGTGCTCGTAGAACAAGCCGAGCTCGGAGGTGGAGGTGGGGTCGGTGACCGGGTCGCCGGGGATCGTGTAGTCGGTTACCGCGAACCAGTTGTTCGGGGTCTGGACGCCGGACAGCAGAGCGGTGTCGAAGAAGTCGGGGGAGGAGGCCCCGCCCCCGTCCAGCGACGCGGTGTCCGCCCCCACCGGATTGCCGATGAACACGAAGTGCAGCAACTCCGGGGGGACGCCGTCGTGGGCCAGCTGCGCCATCGCGATCGACCCGGC
>NZ_LZJK01000012.1 GCF_001667945.1 Mycolicibacter sinensis
TCGGCCAGCGCTCGCTTGGTGCCGGCCGCGCCGAGCCGGGGAAAGTACACCTTGTCGCCGCTGGTGAACCGGACGGCATCGAAGGTGCCGAGGTCTACCAGAAGCGGCTGCCGCGTGGGCATCCCGACGATCTGGCGTCCTGCCGGGTGACGTTCCCGTCCGGCCGCACCGCCGACGCGCTCAAGGTCACCCGGCCCGCCGACATCCTGTGGGCAGTGCAGATGAGCACCGTCACCTTCCATCCCTGGCCGGTGCGCTGCCCCGACACCGACCACCCCGACGAACTGCGCATCGACCTGGACCCGCAGCCGGGCACCGGCTTCGCGGAGGCCCGCGCCGTCGCCCTGGAGGTGGTGCGTCCGCTGCTCGACGAGCTCGGGCTCGTCGGCTACGTCAAGACCTCCGGGGGCCGCGGGGTGCACATCTACCTGCGGATCAAGACCGACTGGGACTTCATCGAGGTCCGCCGGGCCGGGATCGCGCTGGCCCGCGAGATCGAGCGGCGCGCACCGAAACTGGCCACCTGCTCCTGGTGGAAGGAAGAGCGCGGCAGGCGGATCTTCGTCGACTTCAACCAGAACGCCCGCGATCGCACCATGGCGTCGGCCTACTCGGTGCGGGCCACCCCGATCGCCACCGTCTCCACCCCGTTGAGCTGGGACGAACTCGTTGATGCCGACCCCGACGACTACACCATCGCCACCGTGCCCGGCCTCGTCGCCCGGCGCGGCGACCCGTGGCGCACCATCGACGATCTCGAACAATCCCTCGAGCCGCTGCTGGAGATGGTCGCCGCCGACGAGGCCCGCGGTCTCGGCGACCTGCCGTATCCGCCGAACTATCCGAAGATGCCCGGCGAGCCCAAGCGGGTGCAGCCCAGCCGGGAGAAGTCAGGCTGACTGCTCCAGCAGCCCCACACACGTCGCGGTGAGCAGCCGGGTCAGCGCGGTGGTGAAGTCCAGATTCCATCCCGGCGCCAGTTCCGGCTCGTGCGCGTAGGCGTCGGTCAGCGTCTGCGGTGGATGGGCGATCTGCCACAGCACCGAGCCCAGCGAATAGGCCGCCAAGAGCAGGTCCAGCGCCCCCCGTGGCCCCAGCCCGGGCAGCGCCCGTTCGAGGGCGCCGGCACTGGCCATCACCGCGGCGGCACTGACCCGCCGCACCTCGATCACCCGCTCGGCGTCCACCTCATGTTCCAGGTGCAGGTGCAGATTCGACAGCAGATCACAGAAGAGCGGGTCGGCGGCGAGCCCACTGACCAGGGTCTCGACCACCCGATCCGGCGACATCGGGCCGGGCTGGTCCAATTCGGCGCAGACCGACTCCGACCAGCGTTGCCAGCTCTCGGCCGCCAGGCGCAGCAGTACCTCTTTATAGGAGCTGAAGTAGCGGCGCACGGCCGAGTAGTGCACCCCGGCCCGCGCGGCCACCGCGGTCAGCGTCACCGACGCGACACCGGCCTCAAGTGCCACCGAACGCGCGGCCTCGACCAGGGCTTCGGCCCGCTGACGCTTCTTTTCTTCGCTGCGAGCGCGTTGGAATGAGACCTGCCGCACGGCGCGAGGATAACGCACACGATGTGCGTTGCGACAGCTCCGGAGCGTGCTGTAGCGTGCGTTTACGCACGTTGGCTTGGGTTAGGGTACCCAAAGGTGCTAGGTGAAGGGGACTCCGATTTTCAAGGTGCTGAGCCGGGTGTGGATACCCCTGGTGATTCTGGCGGTCGTCGGTGTCGCCGGGTTCACGGTGACGCGCATCCACGGCCTGTTCGGATCCGAGAAACGTCCGACCTACGCCGACGGCCAGATCGACGAGACCAAGCCGTTCAACCCCAAGCGGTTGACCTACGAGATCTTCGGCCCCCCAGGCACTGTCGCCGACATCAGCTACTTCGATGTCAACTCCGAACCGCAACGCGTCTCCGACGCCCACCTGCCGTGGCGGCTCGAAATCGTCACCACGTTGCCGGCCGTGGTGGGAAGCATTATGGCGCAAGGCGATAGCAACAGCATCGGCTGCCGGATCACCGTGGATGGGGAGGTGAAGGCCGAACGCATCTCCAATGAGGTCAACGCCTACACCTTCTGTCTGCTGAAGGCGGCATGAGTCCGCCCATAACCGGTAACGCGGGCGGACCTCCACAGCGGACATTCGTCGCGCGCACCATCCGTCGGCTCTCGGTGCCGATCATCCTCGGCTGGCTGGCGCTGATCGTGCTGCTCAGCGTCACAGTGCCGTCGCTGGAACAGATCGGCAAAGAGAACGCCGTGTCGGCGAGTCCGACGACCGCGCCGTCCATGCAGGCCATGACCGAGATGGGCAAGGTCTTTCAGGAGTCGGACTCCGACAGCACCGCGATGATCGTGCTGGAGGCCGACCACGAACTCGGCGACGCCGAGCACGAGTACTACGCCGAAATGGTCAAGCGGCTCGAAGCCGATACCGCGCACGTTCAGCACGTGCAGGACTTCTGGGGTGACCCGATGACGGCGGTCGGCGCCCAAAGTGCCGACGGCAAAGCAACTTACGTGCAGCTCAACCTCGTCGGCAATATCGGGCAGGCGGCGGCCAACGACTCCGTCGAGTCGGTCCGCAACATCGTGGACTCGCTTCAGAAGCCGCCCGGGCTGACGGTCTATGTCACCGGCACCGCGGCACTGGCCAACGACATGAACCACGCCGGCGACAAGTCGATGCTGAAGATGATGGCCGTCACCATTCTGGTGATCCTGACCATGCTGCTGGCGGTCTATCGGTCGGTCACCACCGTGGTGCTACTCCTGGCCATGGTCGGCTTGGAGCTGTCGGCCGCGCGCGGGGTGGTGGCCTTCCTGGGCCATCACCACTGGGTCGGATTGACCACGTTCTCGGTCAACCTGCTGGTCTCGTTGGCGATCGCCGCCGGCACCGACTACGCGATCTTTCTGATCGGCCGCTACCACGAGGCCCGGCACAACGGCGAGGACCCGGAAGCGGCCTACTACACGGCTTTCAACGGCGTCTCGCACGTCATCCTCGGCTCGGGGCTCACCATTGCCGGGGCGGTGTTCTGTCTGCACTTCACCCACATGCCCTACTTCGTCTCGCTGGGCATCCCGTGCGCGGTGGGCATGGTCATCTCGGTGCTGGCGGCGTTGACGCTGGGCCCGGCGATCATCACCGTCGGCAGCCGGTTCGGCCTGTTCGAGCCCAAGCGGCAGATGAGTACCCGGGGCTGGCGGCAGCTGGCGACAGCGATCGTCCGGTGGCCGGGGCCGATTCTGGTTGCCTCACTGGCCATTGCGGCCGTCGGCCTGCTGGCGCTGCCCGGCTACCAGCCGGCCTACGACGACCGCAAGTACATTCCCTCCGACATTCCGGCCAACGAGGGCTTCAACGCCGCCGATCGGCACTTCTCGCAGTCCCGGATGATGCCGGAGGTGCTGATGATCGAAGCCGATCACGACCTGCGCAACCCGTCGGACTTCCTGGTCATCGACAAACTGGCCAAGGCGGTGTTCAAGGTCGTCGGTATCTCCCGGGTGCAGGCGATCACCCGCCCGCAGGGCACGCCGCTGGAACACACCTCGATCCCGTTCCAGATCAGCATGCAGAACGCCGGCCAGATGCAGACCATGCAGTTCCAGAAGAAGCGCATGGACGACATGCTCACCCAGGCCGACGCGATGGGGGAGACCATCGCCACCATGCGCCAGATGCTCGGCTACATGAGCCAATTGGCCAACACCACCCACGCGATGGTGGTCGACATGGATTTCCTCCAGGGCCAGATCTACGACATCCGGGACCACATCGCCGATTTCGAGGATTTCTGGCGGCCGATCCGCAACTACTTCTACTGGGAACCGCACTGCTACGACATCCCGATCTGCTTCTCGCTGCGCTCTGCCTTCGACATGGTCGACAGTGTCGATGAGATGAGCGAGAGCATGGACAAGATGGTCGCGCACCTCGGTGACATGGACAAGCTGATGCCGCAGATGCTGACCACGTTCCCGCCGATGATCGACACCATGCAGACCATGCAGACGATGATGCTGACGATGCACAGCACCATGTCGGGGATCTTCGCCCAGATGGACGAGATGGGCGACAACGCCACCGCGATGGGCAAGGCGTTCGATGAGTCCAAGAACGACGACTCCTTCTACCTGCCGCCGGAGGTGTTCGAGAACCCGGACTTCAAGCGGGCGATGAAGATGTTCTTGTCTCCCGATGGCAAGGCCGTCCGGATGATCATCTCGCACCGGGGTAATCCCGCTACCGCAGAAGGCATTGCGCGCATCGACCAGATCCGGACCGCGGCCGAGGAGGCGCTCAAGGGAACGCCGCTGGAGGACGCCAAGATCTATCTCGGCGGGACCGCGGCGCTGTTCAAGGACATGCACGACGGCTCCTACTACGACCTGCTGATCGCCGGAATCGCCTCGCTGTGCCTGATTTTCGTCATCATGCTGATCATCACCCGGGCGCTGGTCGCCGCGTTGGTGATCGTCGGCACCGTCGCGTTGTCTCTGGGAGCGTCATTCGGGCTGTCGGTGCTGGTCTGGCAGTACCTGATCGGCATGCAACTGCACTGGCTGGTCATGGTGATGTCGGTGATCGTCCTACTGGCGGTGGGGTCGGACTACAACCTGATGCTGGTCTCCCGATTCAAAGAGGAGATCCATGCCGGGCTGCATACCGGCATCATCCGGGCGATGGGCGGCACCGGAAAGGTGGTGACGGCCGCCGGGCTGGTGTTCGCCTTCACGATGGCCTCGATGGCCGTCAGCGACCTGCGCATCATCGGCCAGATCGGCACCACCATCGGCCTGGGGCTGCTGTTCGACACCTTGATCGTGCGGGCGTTCATGACGCCGTCGATCGCCGCACTGATGGGCCGCTGGTTCTGGTGGCCGATCAACGTGCTGCCGCACGTCGGCGGCAAAGCCGCCCGGCACCGGGAAGCCGCCGCCCGCGGCTCCGACGCCGATCAGACCGAGGAACTGTCCCGCCCGCAGTCCTGAGGGCAACCGCCGGGGACAACCGGGGCCGGCTGTGAGCGAGCCCATGGCATCAGGGACGAAGAATAATTAGGTAGCTCGGCTAAAGTTATGTAGCATTGCGTATCGAGTTCGGAGGGCTGGGCAGCCATTTGCCGTTACACCCGTCTCATCCGGCTCAACGGTCTCACCAGCGGGGATCGTCGCAAAAACCGATATAGGGAAAGAACGGGGTAATGGCTACAGTGGATTCCATGCGTACGCACCGCCCGATTCTGCGCGGGGCCGTTCTGGCCGGCGTCACCGGTCTGGTCGCCGGTATCGCCGCCGCACTGTTCCCCGCCACCGCATCCGCCGACGCCACCGATGACTTCCCGATCCCGCGGCGGGTGATCCGCACCGACTGCAGCGCCGAGCAGATGCTGGCCGCCAGCCGCGACCTGTCGCCGGTCTACTACGAGCGCTACATGATCGACATGCACAACAAGCCGGTGCAGGTGCAGCAGGCCACCATCGACAAGATGCACTGGTTCTTCTCGCTCAGCCCCGAGCAGCGCCGGGCCTACTCCGAGGAGCTGGCGACCAACTTCGCCGACCCGCTGACCGTGTCCTGGCCCAACCACGCCAAGATCTTCTTCAACAACAAGGGTGTCGTCGCCAAATCGACCGAAGCCTGCAGCCAGTACCCGCGCGACGACATGTCGGTGTGGGACTGGGCGCCCAAGCCGTAACCACGCCGATGCCGATCCGTCGAGTCACGCAGGCGCTGGCCGTCGCCGGCATGGCGGCTGGGCTGCTCATCGCCGGGCAGGGATCACCGGCACAGGCCCAACCCGCGGGCTTTCCGGATCTGGACGACTTCACCGCGGTCCCAGTGGACGACTACATCACCACCGGCCCGAAGGGGCCCGGACGCTGGGTGAACTTCACCACCCCCTATAACATCGCCTGCCAATTCGACGCCATCGAACCGCCGGCCGGGTCGTCGCAGGCGATCATGTGCGACGGCGACATGCCGGGCATGGCCACCGCACCGCTGAGTTCGGGCGCCCCGGTGCCCGGCGGATGTGTGATCGGCACCGTGCGCTCCCAGGGCGCGGCCGGCCTGCGCTTGAACCGCGAGTCGACGAGCTGCGGTCGCCAGTTCACAGGCGGCGCGTTCCTGGGCGTCGGACAGAAGGTCTCGTACGGCAACGTGACCTGTGCGGTGGGCGCCGACCAACTCGTCGCCTGCCTGGACACCTCCCTAGGGCAGCACGGCTTCGTGCTGCGGCCGGCGGGCAGTACCGCGTTCTAGCCGTCCTGCTACGGGTTGATATTGAACGTCGTCGTGTAGGTCCGCGGGTGATACGGCGGCGGCGGAGCATCCGGCCCGACCGGCCAGCCCTCCGGGGTCGGCCAGGTGCTGACCCGCATGGTGACCTGCTCCTGGCCGTTGGGAAGGGTCTGGATATCGACGATGCTCGGGCCATAGGGAACGGCCGGCAGATTGCCCGGGCTGGGAATGAGCCCCGGGCCGGTGATGTCGTGCGGCGGTGCCTGCAGCAGCCCCTGCGGGCTGCCGGCGGTCACGCCGACCACCTGGCCGTCGTTGCTGGCGCTGGTCAACAGATACCCGCCCTGCGGCAGCGCCACGACCTGATTCTCCCGGTCGCCTGCACCCAGGTTGTTGAACGTGCCGACCTGCTGAAGATTGTTCATCCAGGCGTTGGGCGGGTCGCCGGGGCGGACCGGCGCGGATTGCCACATCGCGCGTGGACCGTCCTGACCGATGTTGCCGACGATGATCATTCGTCCCGATGCCGCGTCGTAGAACCCGCTGGCCTGCGAGATGCCCACTTTGGTGTCCGAGTCCAAGGTGGTGCCCATCAGCGGACCCAGATCCACGGCCGGGTCGGCCAGGTTCTGTACCCGTGACTCCGGGGCGATGAAGTTGTCCGGCGACGTGCCGAGCCCGTAGGGGCGCACGCTGTAGAAGGCGTACTGCTCACCGTTGGGGCCGACTGCCGTACCGGTGGGCAGCGGCCGGAATCCCTCGTCGACCGGGAACGGGTTGTCGATGTCGGGTTGCCCGGGCATGTGCAGCCGCGGGTGCCCGGTTTCCGGGTCGCCGGTGATGAGGATTCCGGTACCCGGGATGGTGGCGCCCAGGTCGTAGGGCGAGCCGTCCTGGTTCTCCGGCACCGGTTCGGTGCCGCGCCCGTCGATGGTGGGATCGTGCGGCGGCGGGGTATCGGCCGGTATCTCGTCGTTCACCAACCGGACCTGCGGTTCCTGGCCGTCCTCACCGCCGAGCTGGTAACGGTTGGTCAGCGTGCGCACCAGGCTCGCCTTGTGCTCGCTGTCCGCGGCGGCGTCAGCGACGATCTTGTGGATCTCACGGGTCTTACCGTTGAGAAACCGCTGGAACTGGCGAGATCCGGTGGGGGTGTCCAGACCCGGCCAGGTACTTGCGGCCTGCCGGATCTCGAACTCCATGGCATCGAGGCGTTGCCGCGACGTCGAGTTGTTGTGCACGGCTTCGCGCAGGATCGCCTGGAACTCCTTGTCGGCGGCCACCGACGCCGTCAACCGGTTGACCAGCTCGGTTTCCCGCGCCCGTGCCGCGTCAGCGAAAGCACCGAGATTCTGCGGCGGTTCCAGCTTCGCCTCTCCTCCGTCGAGCCTCGCTGAACCGCCGGGATTCTCGGACATAGCCCAAAGGTTAGCCCGACCGGCCTGGACCTACTTGCTCTTCTTCGCCCGGCGCTTACCCGAGGGGCGCAGCTTGTCCCGGCCGCCGGTCGGCGCCAGCTCCGAGGCTTCCTCGCCCGCCGACTCGAGGATCTCCCCGGCATCAGTCTCGGTCGCGGTTTCGGTGGTCTCGTCGCCCGCGTCCGCCGCGGCCTCGTCGCCAGCCGAGTCGCCGCTGTCCTCGTCCGCGCCGGCTTCGCTGTCCTCGTCGCCGTCCGCGCCCTCGGATTCTTCGGTCTCCTCGGCGGTGACCGGCTTCTTCCCACGCCGGAGCCGGCGTTTCGGCTGCTTCTCCGTCTTCGGCTTGATCGGTTTGGGCGGAGGCGGCGGCATCTCGGCGACGAAGGACAGGTAGAACGCGCCGATGCCCAGTAGCGCGATCGCGGCGGCCGCGCCGTAAATGCCGAACAACCACATCCCGGCGCTGTCCAGCGACAGCCAGATCTCGCTGATCGCGGTGCCTGCGATCAGCGTTCCGGCCACCACGTGGGCCACGATCGAGCCGGTCAGCAACGTCAGCGCCAGCTGCGGGGTCCCGTACTCCGGCTTGCGGGTGCGCTTCAATGTGGCCACCACCGGCAACGCGGTCACCGCCACCAGCACCCCGAGGACGATCCGCAGCACGGTGCCCAACACGTGCGGGGTGAAGCCGGTCAGCTCCCACCATCGGGGCAGGACGAACAAGAAGTACAAGATGGCGGCGAGAGTCGAGAGCGACGCGTGCCAAACCGTGGCGACGGTGCGACTCACGCCACCTCCCTGCTCATCAGTAGTGATTCAGGTGCGACCGGACCGAGATGTTGCGGTCCGGTCGCACCTGCATCGGGTGCGGAGGATGCGGGATTTGAACCCGCGAGGGCTATTAACCCAACCCGCGTTCCAGGCGAGCGCCATAGGCCACTAGGCGAATCCTCCGTCGGCAATGGTAGCGGAGACCCCCCGGCGTCCGCGCACGCCGCATCCCGCCCGGCTTCGCCGCGCTGGTGACCACCGTGCTTATGGCGGTGGCCCGCTGCGCCCGGCTTCGCCGCGCTGGTGACCACCGCTAGACTTGTCACTCGGACCCCGCGCGGCGTCTATCCTGTGAACTCCCCCAGGGCCGGAAGGCAGCAAGGGTCAATGGGCTCTGGCGGGTGCGCGGGGTCCCCTTATGTGTCGGGCCTTCGCCGGGTGATCCGCGCTCGAAAGGGACCTGGAAAGGGACATCGTGTCGTTGCAGAATCTCAACCGTGCCGACTTGGCCGCTCAACACGAGCGCTACCAGCGCGATTACGCCGAACTGCAGGCCAAGAAGCTGACCCTGGACCTCACCCGCGGCAAGCCGGCTCCCGAGCAGCTCGACCTGGCCAACGGCCTGCTGGCGCTGCCCGGCCCGGACGACTACCGCGACGACGACGGCACCGACACCCGCAACTACGGCGGCCTGCACGGCTTGCCCGAGTTGCGGGCCATCTTCGGTGAGCTGCTCGGCATCGCGGTGCCCAACCTGATCGCCGGCAACAACGCCAGCCTGGAATTCATGCACGACGTCGTCGTCTACTCGATGGTGCACGGCGGCGTGGACTCGCCGCGCCCCTGGAGCCAGGAGCCGGTCGTCAAGTTCTTGTGCCCGGTGCCCGGCTATGACCGGCACTTCGCGATCACCGAGACCATGGGCATCGAGATGGTCTCCGTCCCGATGCTCGAAGACGGCCCGGACGTCGACCTGATCGAGGAACTCGTCGCCGCCGATCCGGCGATCAAGGGCATGTGGACGGTGCCGGTGTTCGGCAACCCGACCGGCATCACCTACTCCTGGGAGACGGTGCGCCGGTTGGTGCAGATGCAGACCGCCGCGCCCGACTTCCGGCTGTTCTGGGACAACGCCTACGCGGTGCACACCCTGACCACCGAGTTCCCCCACCAGATCGATGTACTCGGGCTGGCCGCCGCCGCCGGAAACCCGAACCGGCCGTACGTATTCGCCTCCACCTCCAAGATCACCTTCGCCGGTGCCGGGGTCAGCTTCTTCGGCGGCTCGCTGGGCAACATCGCCTGGTACCTGCAGTACGCCGGCAAGCGCTCGATCGGCCCGGACAAGGTCAATCAGCTACGCCACCTGCGGTTCTTCGGTGACGCCGACGGGGTGCGGCGGCACATGCGCCGCCACCAGCAGATCCTGGCGCCGAAGTTCGAGCTGGCCGCCGAGATCCTCGAAGACCGGCTGGGCGACGCCAAGATCGCGTCGTGGACCGACCCCAAGGGCGGGTACTTCATCAGCCTCGACGTGCTGCCCGGCACCGCGCGGCGCACCGTCGCGCTGGCCAAGGACGCCGGCATCGCGGTCACCGAGGCCGGCGCGTCGTTCCCGTACCGCAAGGACCCCGACGACAAAAACATCCGGATCGCCCCGTCGTTCCCGTCGCTGGACGACCTGCGCAACGCCGTCGACGGCCTGGCCACCTGCGCGCTGCTGGCCGCCGCCGAGTCGATGCTGGCCTGACGTGGAACCGGATTCGCCGGTCACCGGGCCGGTTGCCGAATAAAATTCGGCCGGTGCGGCACTGCGTCCGTTGACACGCTGGGGGAGGCCCGGGAATGGCGATCAAGGTCAGTGTCCTGGGTGGTGGCGCGGTGGCACTCGCCCTCGTCGGGCTGGGCCCGGTTCCCGCGACCTACCCGGTGAGCCGGGCGGATCCGCCGGTCCAGGCCGAGGTACTGCCGGCCAAGATCACCGACGAACTCGACGTCTTCCGGCGCGCCGCCGCCGATGCCGCGCTGGGCCACCCCGTGGTCTACGGCGACGGCCAGTGTTATCCGCTTATCCAGCACTACATCGAGGCGCTGGGTTACCCATGGCGCAACACCGACCCCAGCGGCAACGCCTTCGATCTCTACGAACATTTCCCCACCAACGGCCTGGACCGATTCTTTGAGCAGGTCCCGTTCGCCGGCGGGGCGAACGAGCCGCACGTCGGCGACGTCGTCGTCTACGGCCCCGGCGGGTTCGTCAGCGAACATGGGCACGCCGCGGTGGTCACGGCAGTGCGCGGTGGCGTCGGGCCGTTTGGGTATGAGACCGCCGACCAGAACTCCGGCGGCCGGTTGTTCGTGACCCTGAACTGGCGCGACTTCAACCCCGCCTACAACACCTTGGGCTATCTGCGACCGAAGGTGTGAGCACCGTCGTCGGGCCGAGCAAGTACCCTGCTGGCGTGGCGCTCTACCGCAAATACCGGCCGGCAACGTTCGCCGAAGTGGTGGGGCAGGAGCACGTCACCGAACCGCTGTGCACCGCGTTGTCGGCGGGCCGGATCAACCACGCCTACCTGTTCTCCGGGCCGCGTGGCTGCGGCAAGACGTCGTCGGCGCGCATCCTGGCCCGCTCGCTGAACTGTGCCAACGGCCCCACTCCGACCCCCTGCGGCACGTGCGACTCGTGCGTGGCGTTGGCCCCCAACGGGCCGGGCAGCATCGATGTCGTCGAACTCGACGCCGCCAGCCACGGCGGCGTCGACGACACCCGGGACCTGCGGGACAGGGCCTTCTACGCCCCGGCCCAGTCGCGCTACCGGATCTTCATCATCGACGAAGCGCACATGGTGACCACTGCGGGCTTCAACGCGCTGCTCAAGATCGTCGAGGAGCCACCGGATCACCTGATCTTCGTGTTCGCCACCACCGAACCCGAGAAGGTGCTGCCGACCATCCGGTCGCGCACCCACCACTATCCGTTCCGGCTGCTGGCGCCGCGGACCATGCGCGAGCTGATCGGGCGGATCTGCGAGCAGGAGCACGTCGTCGTCGACGACGCGGTGTACCCGCTGGTGATCCGCGCCGGCGGCGGTTCGCCCCGCGACACCCTCTCGGTGCTCGATCAGCTGCTGGCCGGCTCGGAACCCGACGAGGCCGGAACCGACCACGTGCATTACCAGCGGGCGCTGGGCCTGTTGGGCGCCACCGACGTCGCCCTGATCGACGACGCGGTCGACGCGCTGGCCGCCGGGGATGCCGCGTCGCTGTTCGGGGCGGTGGAGGCGGTCGTTGATGCCGGCCACGACCCGCGCCGGTTCGCCATCGACCTGCTGGAACGGTTCCGCGACCTGATCGTGCTGCAGGCGGTCCCCGACGCGGTGGCCAAGGGCGTCGTCGATGCGCCCGAAGACATCCTGGAACGGATGCAGGAGCAGGCCGCCCGCCTCGGCTCGGCCACCCTGGCCCGCTACGCCGAGGTGGTGCACGCCGGCCTCGGTGAGATGCGTGGCGCGACGGCCCCGCGGCTGCTGTTGGAGGTGGTGTGCGCCCGGCTGCTGCTGCCGTCGGCCGCCGACACCGAAGCCGCGCTGCTGCAACGGATCGAGCGCATCGAGAGCCGGCTGGACATGTCGATCCCGGCAGGCTCAGCGCCCCCGGCGGCCGGCGTCGCACCCGCCGCGCCGGCCGCACCGGCTGCCAAGCAGTTCACCCGGCGCTCCCAGACACCCGCGTCGGCGCCCGAACCGGTGGCGGCACCCACCCCGGTGCCGGCACCCGAACCCGTCGCACCGCCCGCGCCGGAACCGCAGCCCGAGCCCCAGCCCGAGCCCGCCCCGCCGCCGAAGCCGGCCGCGACGGCCCCGGCAGAGCCCGACGCGGCGGCCGTGCGTGCGATGTGGACGACGGTGCGCGACAAGGTCCGTCAGCGCAGCCGTACCACCGAGGTGATGCTGGCCGGCGCAACCGTGCGCGCGGTGGACGGCAACACCTTGGTGCTCACCCACGAGTCGGCTCCGCTGGCCAAGCGCCTGTCCGAACAGCGCAACGCCGACGTCATCGTCGAGGCGCTCAAAGACGCCCTCGGCGTGAACTGGCGGGTGCGCTGCGAAGTCGGGGCCGCCGCACCGGAGGCCGCGTCGCCCACCGCGCCCGCACCGGTGGCGGCGGACGTGGCGGACTCAGAACGGCGAGCCGACGAGGAGGCCATGCTCGCCGAGGCGGATGCCGAACGCTCCGACCCGGCACCGCGCCGTGACCCCGAAGAGGCGGCGCTGGAACTGTTGCAGAGCGAGCTGGGCGCGCGCCGCATCGGTGGCGACTGAGCCATGACCGAGTCCACCGGTTGCGCCGTCATCGGCGGTGGCCCCGCCGGCATGGTGCTGGCGCTGCTGCTGGCCCGCGCCGGTGTCGAGGTGACCCTGCTGGAGAAGCACGGCGATTTCCTGCGCGACTTCCGCGGTGACACCGTGCATCCCACCACGCTGCGGCTCCTCGACGAGCTCGGATTGTGGGAGCGTTTCGCAAAGCTGTCGCACAGCGAGATCCACCAGGTCAGGCTCGACGTGGCCGGGCGCGGCGTCACCGTGGTCGACTTCGGCCGGCTGCGGGGCCAGCCGCACCCTTACGTCGCGATGGTGCCGCAGTGGGATCTGCTCAACCTGCTCGCCGAATCCGCCCAAGCCGAACCGACATTCACCCTGCGGATGCAGACGGAGGTCACCGGCCTGCTGCACGAGAACGGCCGGGTGGCCGGGGTGCGCTATCAGGGCCCCGACGGCCCGGGCGAACTTCGCGCCCAGCTCACGGTGGCCTGCGACGGCCGGTGGTCGATCGCGCGGCACGAGGCCGGTTTGAGTGCCCGCGAGTTTCCGGTGAACTTCGACGTGTGGTGGTTTCGGCTGCCCAACGACCGCGCGACCCAGCCCACCCTGCTGCCCCGGCTCGGGCCGGGCCGCGCCGCAATCATGATCCCGCGCGACAGTTACTTTCAGGTCGCCTACTTGGGGCGTAAGGGCACCGACGCCGACAAGCGGGCGCGCGGCATCGACGCCTTCCGGCGTGAGGTCGCCGAACTCATCCCGGAGGCCGCGGATTCGGTGGACGCGCTGCGCACGCTCGATGACGTCAAGCATCTGGATGTGCGGGTGAATCGGCTGCGGCACTGGAGCATTGACGGGTTGCTGTGCATCGGCGACGCCGCACACGCCATGTCGCCGGTGGGCGGTGTCGGGATCAACCTGGCGGTGCAGGACGCGGTGGCCGCCGCGACCATCCTGGCCGAGCCGCTGCGGCAAGGACACGTCACCGAGCGGGACCTGGCCGCTGTGCAACGACGCCGGGTGCCGCCTACCGTGGTCACCCAGTCGGGGCAGCGGCTGCTGCACCGGGCGCTCGATCCGATCTTGGCCGGCCAGAATCTCAGCCCGCCAGCAGCTTTCGGTACCGTCGTCGCCAAACTGCCCTGGCTCTCCGCGATTCCGGCCTACCTGGTCGGTGTCGGGGTGCGCCCCGAGCGGGCGCCGGCGTTCGCGCGGCGCGGCTGACCGGAGATTTCGGTCGGCGTTCAGCCGGCCATGGTCAGCCCGCCACTGACGCTGAGCACCTGGCCGGTGATGTAGTCGGCGTAACCGGAGGCGAAGAACAGCACGGCATCGGCGATCTGCTCGGGCGTCGCGAGCCGACGAAACGGGATCGCCCGAATCAGCCCGTCGCGCACCTTCTCCGGAAGGGAGGCGAACAAGGGGGTGTCGGTGGGGCCGGGGCACACGCAGTTGACGTTGATCTGATGGCGCGCCAGTTCCCGGGCCAGCGACTTGGTAAAGGCGATCACACCGCCTTTGGTGCCGGCATAGACCGTCTCGCCGAGGCTGCCGACCCGGCCGGCGTCGCTGGCGATGTTGACGATCTTGGCGGTCTTCCCTTGCGCCAGTATCGGTTCCAGGAACGCGTGGGTGAGCCGTACCGGGCCGAGAAAGTTCACCGCGACCAGGTCCTCCCATAGCTGCGGGTCGTTGGACATGAACGGTTCCACGCGGTCGAAACCGGCGGCGTTGACGATGACATCCGGGGGGCCGTAGCTGCTCACCGCCTCGTCGCGCAACGCCACGATCGCCGCCCGATCCGCGAGGTCCACCACGTATTCGTGCGCGCTCGGGCCGAGACGTTCCACGGTGCCGGCCAACCCCGACGCGTTGCGGTCGACGGCGATGACGGTCGCTCCGCGGCTGCCGAACGCCACCGCGATTGCTCGACCGATCCCCGAGGCCGCGCCGGTCACGACCACGGTCTTGTTCTCGAATCGCACCGGGAACCTCCTATGACGTGGGAATATCGCATCACTATCGGCGCAATTCGGCAGAAAATCAACCATTGGGTCGAATATTGACTTAGCGGGTCGAGTAGCCGTAGTTTCGGTTGATGGGCTTCACCGACTATGAGCAGCTGACCCTGAGCCGGCGGGACAATGGCGTCCTTCTCATCACCATCGATCGGCCGGAGAAGTACAACGCCGCCGATGAGGGCATGCACGCCGAGTTGGCCCGGATCTGGCGGGATGTCGCCGCGGACCCGGACGTTCGCGTCGCGGTGATCACCGGCGCCGGCAAGGCCTTCAGTGCCGGCGGAGACCTCGCCATGGTCGAGCGGATGGCCGGTGACTACGACCGCGTCTCGGCGATGCTCACCGAGATGAGCGAGCTGGTCTACAACATGATCAACTGCGACAAGCCGATCGTCTCGGCTATCAACGGTGTCGCCGTCGGCGCGGGCGCGGTGGTCGCCCTGCTCGCCGATGTCGCGATCGTCGCCGAGGACGCGCGCATCGGCGACGGCCACGTCAAGTTGGGGGTGGCTGCCGGTGACCACGCCGCGATCATCTGGCCGCTGCTGGCGGGAATGGCCAAGGCGCGCTACTACCTGCTCACCGGTGAGATGATCACCGGGGCCGAAGCCGAGCGAATCGGCCTGGCGGCCAAGGCGCTTGCGCGTGAGGACGTGCTACCCGAGGCCCTGCGTGTGGCAGAGGTGCTGGCCACCGGTGCGCAGCAGGCGATCCGGCTGACCAAGCGGGCGCTCAACAACTGGCTGCGCAACGCCGGACCGATCTTCGACCAATCAGCCGCCTACGAGATGCTGACCTTCATGGGCCCCGACGTCATCGAGGGCTACACCGCCCTGCGGGAGAAGCGGCCGCCGAACTTCGGCTAGTCGAACACCCGCAGCGCGCGGTTGACGATCGCGGCACGCATCTGGGCTCGGTCCTCGGCGCGGGCGCCGGGCCGAAGCCACACCGAGGATTGGTTCAATATCCCATGCAGGCACTGCAAGGCGACATCGATGTTGGGGCAATTGAACTCACCGGCCGCAAGACCTTTCTCGACCACCCGGCGGAACACCGCGTCGTGGCGTCGGCGCATGTCCTTCATGTCGTCGTCGAAGGCGGCCGGCCAACCGCGCGGCCAGGCGAACACCGCCGCCACCTCCGGAGCGGTCTCGGTGAGTATCCGAATCTGCTCGTCGATGAGCGCCGCCAGATGCTCCCGGGCGCTCACCGGCCCTAGTTCCTCCTCGCGGGCATTCAACCGCGCCAGCACTTCCTGGGTGGTGGCCTCCAGGGCTGCCCCGACGAGGACCTCCTTGGAGGGAAAATAGTGATACAGCGTGGCTTTGGCGATATCAGTCTGTTCTGCGACGGCATCCAAATTCATTCCCTGATAGCCGGATTCGGCCAGGATCAGGGTCGCGGTCCGGACGATCTCCGCCTTGCGGCGATCACGGCGTCGGGCGACACGACTCGAACCCTTTGGGGCATCTTCGGTCATCAATTCCCTCGGCATCGGACACAGGCGTCAAAACAACACCTCATCCTAGCCGCGGTCGGCCTACTGTTCGGTTATTCGACCATACAGACGAGTCTAGGGCTGCCACCATGGGCGCAACGGCAGCCGGGCCGGCTCGCCGCCGTTGCGGGCCAGCACGTGATGCAACTGAATCGCGTTGTGCTCGAAGCCCAGCCGGGAACCGGCCATGTAGAGCCCCCACACTTTGGCGGTGGCCAGCCCGACCTCAGCGACAGCGTCGTCCCAGTGCGCCACCAGGTTCGCGCACCAGTCCCGCAGCGTGAGCTCGTAGTGGTTGCGGAGGTTCTCCGCGTGCAGGACCTCCATACCCGCGTCCTGGATCTCGCTGATGATCCGGCCCGAGCCGGCCAGCTCGCCGTCGGGGAACACGTAGCGGTCGATGAAGTCGCCCGCGGTGGCGTTGGACTTGTTGTCCGCGCGGGTGATGCAGTGGTTGAGCAGCAGCCCACCGGCACGCAGCTTGGACTTGAGAAAAGCGAAGTAGCCGGGGTAGTTGGCGACGCCGATGTGCTCCGTCATCCCGATGGACGAGACGGCGTCGAATTCGGACTCACCGACGTCGCGGTAGTCGCAGTGGCGGACCTCGGCCAGATCGGTCAGGCCGTCCTCGGCGATCGCGCGCTGCGCCCACCGGGCCTGCTCCGCCGAGAGCGTCGCACCGATGGCACGCACCCCCCGACGCGCCGCGTAACGCACCATGCCGCCCCAGCCGCACCCCACGTCGAGCAGCCGATCGCCGGGACGCAACCGCAGCTTGTCGAAGACCAACCGGTACTTGTTCTCCTGGGCCTGCTCCAGCGTGGCGTCCGGGCTCGGGTACACCGCGCAGGTATAGGTCATCGACGGACCCAGCACCCACTCGTAGAAGGCGTTGGAGACGTCGTAGTGGTGGTGGATGGCCTCGGCATCCCGGGCCTTACTGTGCCGCAACCCCTCTGCGATGCGTCGCCAGCGCGGGCGGCCCTCCTGCGGCGGCGGCGCGATCGGCACCAGGTGTTCGATTCCGATCGAGCGGACGATGTTGGCCAGCACCCGCGGCGACGGCCGCTTGAAGTGCAGCTCGTCGGCGAGCGCCTTGAGCAGGCGGTAGGGATCTCCCGGATGCACACCGTGCACCCCCAGATCCCCGGCGATGTAGGCGCGGGCCATGCCCAGATCACCTGGCGCCGTGGCCAGATAGGTGGTGCCACGCGGGGTCAACAGGTCCAGACCCAGGGGGGCGTCGTCGGGGCCGGTGCTGCTGCCGTCGTAGGCGGTGAAACGCAGCGGCAGGTGGCCGTCGGTGGCCAGAGTCTGCAGCACCTCGGCCAGGCTGAGCCTGCCGGTGCGCGTCTGCTCCTTGTGTTCCTTGTACGTGGTCATCGTCGTCGTACCGCCTTGTCGTAGAGGTCCAGCAGCCGCGAGTCGGGGTCGTAGGCCTGTTTGACAGTCCGATAGGTTTCACCGCCGTAGAGCGCGTCAAACTCCGCGGGGGTGTAGTAGGCGTCGGAGTACAGCGACTTGTGGCCGTCGAGTTCGCTCACCTTGGCCTCGATCAGTCGATTGGTGGCCCCCTCGGTGGCGCCGGCCGGGACCGAGGACCAGAATCCGACGTTGACGTAGGTGCGGTTGGGCCGGATCGGGTACAGCGGCCAGTCTTCGTCGTTGCGCAGCCGCAACGGGCACAGCCACACCGGTTCGATCGGCACATGAGCGAAGAACCAGTCCAAGAACTCCCGACACCGATTCAGCGGCACCTCGATGTCTTGCACCACCCGTTCGCGTGGCGGCCGGTGGTGGCGTTTCTCGATCCGGTCGGCGATGGAGAACCGCTGGTCATACGAGATCAGCTTCCAGTAGAAGCTGCTGCGCCGGTAGCGCCGCGGCCAGGCGCGCCGCACCAGCGGGTGCTGCGCCCCGAAAGCCCGCGAGCACCAGAACCAGTCGGTGTCCCAGCGCCACAGGTAGTCGTGAATGGTCAGCCGGTCGTCTTTGATGCCCCGCGGGTGCTGGATGGAGCGGTAATAGATCTGCTGGCCGGTGTAGTCGCTGACGGGGCCCGGGGTGTCGGTGGCGAATCCGAGGCACAGGTAGCTCTCGGCGGGGGAGAACACCACCCCGTCGAGGTAGTCCACCGCGACACCGTCGAGGCCGCCGGTGTCGATGATCCGGTCCATGGTCGCGACCAGGTCTTCCAGGGCATCGAACCGGATGTGCCGCAGCGCCACGAACGGCTTGACCGCCTCCAGCTCGATCCGCAGTCGTGTTGAATAGCCCAGCGTGCCATAGGAATTCGGGAACGCCCGGAACAGGTCTGCATGCTGGTCCCGCGACACCGTCAGCAGCTCCCCGGCGCCGGTGAGAACGTCCATCTCCAGCACGGATTCATGCGGCAGGCCGTTGCGGAACGACGTCGATTCGATCCCCAGGCCGGACACCGCGCCGCCGATCGTGATCGTCTTGAGCTGTGGAACCACCAGCGGCGCAAACCCGTACGGCAAGGTGGCGGCGACCAGGTCTTCGTAGGTGCACATGCCTTCGACGTCGGCGGTGCGGTTCTCCGGGTCGACACCGATGACGCTCGCCAGGCCCGACGTGTCCAGCCCGGGCGCAGTGCGTTTGGCGCGCGCCCGGAACAGATTCGAAGTGGGTTTGGCCAGCCGCACCGATGCGGTCGGGGGAATCGCGCGGTAGCTGTCCAGCAGCCGTTGCACCCCGGTACGGGATGTCGGTGTGTCAGCCGGCCGGACGGACATCAGCTCCTACGCTAGCGGGGGATCGTCTGCTGTGCACCCGACTCGGCCGGGCTCACTGCGCCGAAACCTGACTGCTCAGGTAGCCGGCGATGCCGCGGGCAACGGCGTCGGCGTAGCGTTGCCGGCCCGCCGGGCTTTCCATCAGGGCCGCGTCGGCGGGGTTCTTCATGTTGCCCAGCTCGACCAGGATCGACGGGTATTCGGCCAGGTTCAGTCCGGCCAGGTCGGCGCGTCCCTTCAAGCCGTCGGTGCCGATATAGGTGGCCGGCGGGATGCCCGCGGCCTGCAGCTGACTGCGCATCACCTGGGCGAACCGGACCGCCGGCCCCTCCTGCGCCGGGTTGAGCGGCGGCGCCGAGTAGTTGACGTGGAACCCACGGCCGGTGGCCGGGCCGCCGTCGGCGTGAATGGACACGATCGCGTTGGGGTGCAGGGAATTGGCCATCGCGGCCCGCTCGTCGACGCATGGCCCCGGCCCGTTGTCGTCGCCGCGCGACATCGCGGTGCGCACGCCCGCCGCGTTGAGGGCCTGGCGGATCCGCAGCGTGGTGTCCCAGGCGAAGCTGTGCTCGGGATAGCCGGAGTTGGTGGTGGTGCCGCTGGTCTGACAGTTTTTGGTGCCGCCCCGGCCGTTGGTCACCTGCCGGCCGATGACCGCCGGGTCGGCCGTGCCGCTGTGTCCCGGGTCGAGGAACACGATCATGCCGGCGATATTGCCGGGGGCTGCCGAGGACAACGGGGCGCTCGGCACCGCGGCTACCACCACCAGGCCGGTGGCGATCGCGACGCCGACACGCGGGAGAACTGGTACGCGCACGCCGCCAAGGTAGGCAGGCGCCGACTACGCTGGGTGTTTCACACGCGGCGGGTCTTGGAGCTGAAACCAAGCCGCAACCAAGTCGAGACCGCCCACAACCAACGCAAGGGGAGTGTCATGCAACCAGGAGGCCCGCCCGACATGTCGGCGTTGCTGGCCCAGGCTCAGCAGATGCAGCAGCGCCTGTTGCAGGCGCAGCAGGAGTTGGCCGCCACCGAGGTGCACGGCGAAGCCGGCGGCGGCCTGGTCAAGGTCACCTCCAACGGCAGCGGCGAGGTGCTGGCCGTGCGGATCGACCCGAAGGTCGTCGACCCCGAGGACCTCGACACGCTGCAGGATCTGATCGTCGGCGCGCTCGCCGATGCGTCGAAGAAGGCGCACACCCTGGCCCAGGAGCGGCTCTCCCCGCTGGCCGGCGGCATGGGCAACGCGCTCGGCATGCCGGGGGCCTAGGTGTTTGAAGGTCCGGTCCAGGACCTGATCGATGAGCTGGGCAAGCTGCCGGGCATCGGCCCCAAGAGCGCCCAGCGGATCGCCTTTCACCTGCTGTCGGTGGAGCCCTCCGAGATCGACCGGCTCACCGCGGTGTTGACAAAGGTCCGGGACGGGGTGCGGTTCTGCGAGGTCTGCGGCAACGTCTCGGATGCCCAGCGCTGCCGGATCTGCGGGGATCCGCGCCGGGATCTCGCCCAGATCTGCGTCGTCGAAGAACCCAAGGACGTCGCCGCCATCGAGCGCACCCGCGAATTCCACGGCCGCTACCACGTGCTCGGCGGCGCCCTGGATCCGCTGTCGGGGATCGGCCCGGAGCAGCTGCGGGTGCGTGAGTTGCTGAACCGGGTGGGGGAGCGGGTCGACGGGGTCGATGTCAGCGAGGTGATCATCGCCACCGACCCCAACACCGAGGGCGAGGCGACCGCCACCTACCTGGTGCGGATGCTGCGCGACATCCCGGGGCTCTCGGTCACCCGCCTGGCGTCGGGGCTGCCGATGGGCGGTGACCTGGAGTTCGCCGACGAGCTGACCTTGGGCCGGGCCTTCACCGGCCGCCGCGCCATGGCCTAGTTGCCGCGGTCCCTGCCCCAACTTCCGCGAAACCGACGTTTTGCAGAGAAAGTACGAGTAGCGGCCTGCAAAACGTCGGTTTGGGCGAGATGTCGGTCCTACCCGGCACGATCCCGCCATGGATGGGGTCTTTATCGGCAGCGAGGCGATCGCCGCTGGCTTCTTGACCCGCCACGAGCTTCAGCGGTGGTACCGACCCATTTACCGCGGGGTCTACCTGCGCAAGCGTGTGACCATCACGCTGCGTGATCGCACGACGGCAGCCTGGCTCGCGTCTGGCCGAAACGGGGTGATCGCTGGGGTCAGCGCCTCGGCCCTGCACGGGGCCGAGTGGGTCGACGCCGAAGGCGACGTTGAACTCATCGCGCACGACACTCGCTCGCAATCAGGCCTGATCGCCCGCGATGAAACCCTGGCCGGCGAGGAAATAACCACAGTCGCCGGGATCCCGGTCACCACACCCGCCCGCACCGCCTACGACCTGGGCCGCCACCTGCCAAGAGTCCACGCGGTAGCGCGGCTCGATGCCCTCGCCCGGGCCACCCCGTTCAGCGCCGAGGATGTGCTGCTGATCGCCAAGCATCACAAAGGCGCGCGCGGCTTACGAAAGCTGCGGGCGGCGCTTCCACTGGTCGATCCCGGCGCTGCCTCACTCAGGGAGTCCTGGCTGCGGTTGCGACTGATCGACGCCGGCTTACCTACCCCGACTACCCAGATCCCGGTGATCGAGCGGGGGTATTGGCCGTTCGCCTGGCTTGATATGGGCTGGGAGGACTACAAGGTGTCGGCCGAATACGACGGGGATCAGCATCAAAAGGATCGTCAGCAGTACGTCAAAGACCACAAGCGGCAGCGCAGGCTGGAACGCCTGGGCTGGATCAACATCCGGGTCATCAACGAGGACAACCCCAACGAGACCGTCCGCCGCGTCACCGAGGCGCTGCGATCCCGCGGCTGGCGGCCTTAGACCGGTTGCAGCACTTCGGAAATCGGCGCCCCCGCGGCGATCTTCCCCCGAGCCGTCCGCACCTGTTCGGGAATGCCGGCGCCCACCACGGCGGCCAGCACACCGCCGCGCTCGTAGTAGGCCAGGAATCGGCGGGTCTGAACATCGAAGTCCTCGACCAAGTGCACGGTGTCGCCGGCCCGCGGGTGACCGAGGCACTGGATCTTGATGTCGTATTGGTCGCTCCAGAAGTACGGCACGCCCGCGCCGGCCACCGCATCCCGCCCCAGCATCGCCGTCGCCAGGCGGCGCGCCTGCTCGGCGGCGTTGCTCCAATGCTCTACCCGCGCTTGGGAACCCGTGCCATCCCGCCAACTCGCCACGTCGCCGAGCGCCCAGACGTCCGGGGCGCTGGTACGTCCCACCGCGTCACAGACGATGCCGTCCGCCACTGCGATGTCGCTGCCGGCCAGCCAGTCACTGGCGGGACGTGACCCGATGCCCACGATCACCAGATCAGCCGGAATCACCGAGCCGTCCGATAACGTCACCGACTCCACCTGGCCCGCACCCGAGACCGTCACCACCTGCACGCCGGTGCGTACGTCGACGCCCTCGTCGCGGTGCAGCCGGCTGACCAACGCGCCCACCTGCTCGCCCAGCACGGAGGCGAGCGGGGTGGGCTGCGGCTCCACCAGCACCACGTCCAGCCCCGAACCGCGCAGGCTGGCCGAGACCTCACAGCCGATGAAGCCCGCCCCGATCACCACGGCACGTCGCGCACTCGACGCCCGCTCCCGCAGCGCCAGGCAGTCATCGAATGACCGCAGCACGTGGATGCCGTCCAGCTCGCCCAGCGCCGGAATGCGCCGCGGCACCAGGCCGGTGGCGATCACCAGCTGGTCGTAGCGCAGCACCTGTCCGTCGGCCAGCGTGACGGTGTGGCCACGGACGTCGACGCCAACGGCGGCGACACCGAGGCGCAACCCGATGCGGTGCTGCGCGTAGAACGCGGCCGGTTTGAGCGCTACATCGTCCACCTCACCGCGCAGCATCTGCTTGGACAGCGGCGGGCGGTCGTAGGGCAGGTGGGCCTCGGCGCCGACGATGGTGATCGCGTCGGCGTAGTCGTTGCGGCGCAACTGCTCCGCGATGCGGACCGCGGCCAATCCCCCGCCGACGATCAGCGTCCCCGGGGAACTCACGGCCGTGCCACCTCCACCATCTCGAAGTCGGCTTTCGCCGCGCCACAGTCCGGGCAGCTCCAATCCTCGGGGATGTCCGCCCAGCGGGTGCCGGCGTCGATGCCGTCCTCCGGCCAACCCAGCGCCTCGTCGTACTCGAAGCCGCACTGCAGGCAGCGGAAGAGTTTGTAGTCGCTCATGAGTTCACTCCAATCGGTTCGAAATCCAGCTTTTCGCGGACTGCGCAGTCCGGGCAGCACCAGTCATCGGGGATCTGATCCCAGGGCGTGCCGGCGCGGAAGCCTTCTCGCGGGGCGCCGAGCGCCTCGACGTAGACGTAGCCGCAGCCCGGGCACCCGTAGGCGGCCATCAGCCGGCCGCCCCGTAGCGGGCCAGCACCTTGCCGCGCACCCGTGGATGGATGTTGGCCAGCGTGATGTCACCGGAGTAGTGCTCCAGCACCCGGTGGTCCATCAGTCTGCGCCACACCGGCGGGAAGTAGGTCACCCCGATGAGCGCCCCGTAGCCGGCCGGCAGATTCGGCGAGTCGTCGAAGCTGCGCAGCGTCTGGTAGCGCCGGGTCGGGTTGGCGTGGTGGTCACTGTGCCGTTGCAGGTGGTACAGGAACAGGTTGGTGACCATGTGGTCGGAGTTCCAGCTGTGCTGCGGGGTGCAGCGCTCGTAGCGGCCGCCGGCCTGCTTCTGCCGCACCAACCCGTAGTGCTCCAGGTAGTTCACCGACTCCAGCAGCGACGACCCGTAGAACGCGTTGATCAGCACGTAGGGGATCAGCGCGACGCCGAACACCGCGATCATCACGCCCCAGAACAGCACCGACATCGCCAGCGCGTTGATGACGTCATTGCCCCACCAGGTCCGCGGGTTCCACGGGTTCTTGCCGGTACGACGGATCCGTGCTGCCTCCAGCTCCCACGCCGAGCGGATGCCGCCGACCATGCTGCGCGGCAAGAACTCCCAGAACGTCTCACCCAAGCGCGCCGACGCCGGGTCCTCCGGGGTGGCCACCCGGACGTGGTGGCCGCGGTTGTGCTCGACGTAGAAGTGTCCGTAGCAGACCTGAGCCAGGGTGATCTTGGACAGCCAGCGCTCCAGCGAATCCCGCTTGTGGCCGAGCTCGTGGGCGGTGTTGATGCCCACCCCGGCCACCGTCGCCGCCGAGAGCGCCACGCCGATCTTGCCCAGCCAGCCCAGCGCGCCGTCGTAGCCGAGCCAGCCCAGGTCCGAGGCGGTGAACAGGTAGGCGCCGAAGATGGCGCTGGCATACTGGAGCGGAATGTAGGCGTAGGTGGCGTAGCGGTAGTACTTGTCGTTCTCCAGCGCGGCCATCACCTCATCCGGTGGGTTCTGCCCGTCAGCGCCGATCCAGAGATCCAACGCCGGCAGCAGTAGATAGATCAGGAACGGTCCGACCCACAGCAGCGCCTGCGACGCGGTCTGCCAGCCGGCGACGTTCATCGCCCACACCAGCGGCAGCACCAGAAACATCATGGTGGGCACGACCAGGCCCAACAGCCACAGGTGCCGCTTCTTGTCCTGCCAGATCTTCGGTTCGCCGGCTACGTCAGTGCTCATCACATTCAACCTTTCGCCTGGTCATAGCTTTAATGGCCTAGACGTTAGGCACCGCCGCGTGATCGCCGCTCGTCCCGCGAAACCGGAATTTCTCCGGTTATTCGTCCCCGGGAGACAAAACGCTCCCGCCGTACCACTGACACAGCAGCAGCGCGATCTCGACGTCGAGCCGATCCTCGGCGATCGGGCGGCCGCGCCGTTCGATCGCCCGCTGGACGCGGTACTTCATCGTGTTGACGTGAAAGTGCAGTAGCTCACCGGCCGCCTTGAAGCTGGAGCCGGTCCGCAGGAACACCCGCAAGGTCTCGCGGTGCCGCTCGTCGCTGTCGGTCGCGCAAGCCAACGGCCCGAGCACCTCGCCGACCCAGGCCCGCGCCGCGGCCAGGTCATTCCCGCCCAGCAGGGCCGCGGCCGACAGTCCCGGATCTCCGGCCGCGCTGACCCGGATCGAACCGGACGCGACCGCCACAGACTGCGCTGCCAGCGCCTGCTGGTGCGATCGGCGGAAGCCTTCCACCCCGGGCAGCGGATCGCCGATCGCCACCCACGGTTCGTCGGGCGCGGCCTGCGCGCAGGCCCGGATCTGTTCCACCACGTCGGTCTGGGTGTCCGACGGCAGCGGCAGCCACGCCCACCCGCATGCGCTGTCGGCCGGGACGAACAGCGGCGCACCGTGCACCGCCAGCGACTCCGCAAGCCGCTTGATGAAACGTTCTGCCGCCGAAAGCTTGTCGCCGCCGGGTTCCGGATACCACACCACGACCGCGACGTGGGTTCGGCGCAGCGGGTAGTGGATCTCGGTCGTCATGGCATCGACGTCGCGGTTCTCGTCGGCAAGGATCTCGCGGACCCGCAACGCACGCACCGCATTTCGGCTCTCCAGCCAGCGTTCACGCTCGGCCTGGTAGATGGCGACCACCTGTTGCGACATTTCGTCGATATAGCCGAACATCAGCGTGGACATCGCGCCGAGCACATTCAGGCTCAGGTCCGGATCCAGCTCCGCGGAGCGAATCTCTTCGAGTACCAGCTGCAGCGCCACCGAGTGGCCGAGCCGGTAGCCGCGCACCAACGTGTTCACCGGCACGCCGCGCTGCGCCAGGCGGCGGGCATGCTCGAGGGCGACGGCCGGCGCGGCGATATCGGCCACCGGGATGTTGTGGCGGATCGCCGAGAAGTAGGTGTCGACGTTGGCCGCCACCGTGGCGTGCAGCAGCCCCAGCAGTGACGAGTCGGTGGTCAGCTCCGGTGACTCCTTGGCCACCAGATCCTCGATCACCTGGGCCGTGTCGGCCAGCCGGTCGTAGAGCCGTTGCGAGATCCCGATCGCGGCGTCGGCAACGGTGCTCGGATCGGTCATGGTCAAAAGGTAGTCAGGCCCGCCGGGGGGCGACCAGTCGCTCGCGCCGCAGCATGTCCACCTCGGGCAGTTCCAGCGGCGCCAGGTCACCGACCACCTTCGACAACAGCAGGTCGGCCAGTTCGGGGTTGCGCGCCAGGCATGGCCCGTGCAGATAGGTCGCGACGACGCTGCCCTGCACCGCCCCGTCGAACCCGTCGCCGGCCCGATTTCCGGCGCCCTTGGTCACCTTGCTCAACGGCGAGGCGGCCGGACCCAGCACGGTGCCGCCACGGTGGTTCTCGAAGCCGGTCAGCGGCGCCGACAGACCCGCCAGCAGCGGGGTGGCGACCACCTCGCCGATGGTGCGCGCTTCCTGCGGTGAAGTGGTGACATCGAGCAGCCCCACCCCGTCGACGCGTTCCCCGGCTGAGGTCTCATACCAGGCCCCCAGCACCTGCACGGCCGCGCAGATCGCCAGCACGGGCGCCCCGCGTCCCGCCGCGCGCTGCAGGCCCGGATACCGGACCAGGTGCCGGGTGGCCAGTCGCTGCGCGTAGTCCTCGGCGCCGCCCAGGGTGTAGAGGTCCAGTGATTCCGGCACCGGGTCGGCCAGCGTGATCTCGACGATCTCGGCGGCGATCCCGCGCAGCAGCAGTCGCTGCCGCAACACCACCGCGTTGCCGCCGTCGCCGTAGGTGCCCATCACATCGGGCAGCACCAGCCCGATCCGTACCGTCATGCCAACCTCCGCTGCAGCTGCAGGAACGCGGTGTAGTTGGCGACGACCTCGACCGGCCCGGGCGGACACGACGCGATGGCCGCACAGGTGTCGTGCACCAGGGTGTGCTGCACCCCGGCGTAGCCGAGGCGCACCGCCAGGTCGGTGCCGCGCTCCCCGGCGGCCACCACCGGAACATCTTCGAAGTGCTCGAAGCGCACATCCCACAGCCAGGACAGGTCCTCGCCGTCGGGCACCTGCCCGTTGACGGCGATCACCACCCCGGCGGCGCGGTGGTCGACCATCGACAGCGCCTCCTGCCAGCCGGCCGGGTTCTTGGCCAGCAGCATCCGCACCGTGTGCTCGCCGACCTGCAGGCTGCGGTAGCGCCCGGCCACCTCGTCGACGGCGCACACGGCGGCCACCGCTGTGACCGGGTCGGCGCCCAGCGCGACGGCGGCGGCGACGGCCTGGGCGGCGTTGCCGCGGTTGACGTTTCCGGGCAGCGACAGGCGCATCGGCAGCACCAGCCCGTCGGGCCCGTACAGCGAGTCGTCGTCGAACCACCACTGCGGGGCGGGGCGGCTGAAGTCGCATCCGGTGGAGCGCCAGTGCCCGTCGCGGCGGTCGATCACCTCGCCGCTGCGCGGGCAGCTGACCGAGTCGCCGGCCCAGCCCCCGCCGGCGGCGACCCACACCACGTTGGGGGAGTCGTAGGCGGCCGAGGTCATCAGCACGTCATCGCAGTTGGCGACCACCACCGTCTGCGGATGCCGGGCCAGCCCGGTGCGCAAGGCGCGCTCCACCGCGTTGATTTCACCGACCCGGTCCAGCTGGTCGCGGGACAGGTTGAGCAGCACGACCACGGCCGGCGCGACCGCATCGGCCACATGCGGCACGTGCATCTCGTCGACTTCGAGGGCCGCCAGCGCCGCGGTGCGGTCCGCGGCCAGCGCCGCCACCAGCCCGGCGTCCATGTTGGCGCCTTCGGCGTTGGTGGCCACCGGACCCAGCTCACGCAGCGCCGCCGCGAGCATGCGGGTGGTGGTCGACTTGCCGTTGGTGCCGGTGACGATGGCGGTGCGCCGCCCGGAGCCGAGCTGCCGCAGGATCGAGCGGTCCAGTGTCATCGCGACCAGGCCGCCGATCATCGCGCCGGCGCCGCGGCCGGTGACCCGCGACGCCCACCGGGCACTCGCTCCGGCAGCCAGCGCCAGACGTCCACGGGCGGTGATCACTGCGTGAGTTTAGATGGGGCGACCTCAGCGACTTAAGTTGACGACACGGCTCGGCGGCGACCGGAGTTCGTCCCCCCGCCGTGCCATCCTCATGGCATGAGTGCGCTGTGGGGGCGCCCGGCCCGCGATTCCGGCGACGGCTGGGCCGTCGTCGACGTCGAGACGTCGGGATTCCGGCCCGGGCAGGCTCGCGTGCTCAGCGTCGCCGCCCTGGCACTCGACGCCGACGGGCGCATCGAGCATTCGGTGTCCAGCCTGGTCAACCCCGGCACCGACCCGGGCCCCACCCACGTGCACGGCCTCACCGCCGAGATGCTGGCGGGCCAGCCCCGGTTCGCCGACGTCATCGACGAGGTCGCCGCCCTGTTGGCCGGCCGCACCCTGGTGGCGCACAACGTGGCGTTCGATTACACCTTCCTGGCCGTCGAAGCCGAGATGGCCGGCGCCGAACTGCCCGTCGACTCGGTGATGTGCACGCTGGAGTTGGCCCGGCGGCTGGATCTGGGCCTGGCCAATCTGCGGTTGCAAACCCTCGCCGCGCATTGGGGCATCGTGCAGACCCGGGCTCACGACGCGCTCGACGACGCCCGGGTGCTGGCCGGGGTGCTGGAGCCGGCGCTACAGCGGGCCCGGGAACGCGACGTATGGCTGCCGGTGCGGCCGGTGACCCGCCGCCGCTGGCCCAACGGCCGGATCACCCACGACGAACTGCGGCCGCTGAAGGCGCTGGCGGCCCGGATGCCGTGCGCCTACCTGAACCCGGGCCGCTACGTGCGGGGTCGTCCGCTGGTGCAGGGCATGCGGGTGGCGCTGTCGGCGGAATGCACCCGCACGCACGAGGAGCTCGTCGAACGCATCCTGCACGCCGGGCTGGCCTACAGCGACGTCGTCGATACCAACACCTCGCTGGTGATCTGCAACAACGAAAGCCCGGAGCAGGGCAAGGGCTACCAGGCGCGGGAACTCGGGGTGCCGACGGTCACCGACGAGCACTTCATGGCCTGCATCGGCCGGGTGGGCGGGGTCGTCCAAGGCACCGGTATCGAGCAGTTCGTCGACGTCGGGGTGGCCGGTGAGCAGATCTCGCTGTTCTGACCCCCTGCCGTCTCCTTAGCCGCTCCGGCCCCACCCGGCCCGTCTATCCCAGCTGCAACGGCGGGGATGGTGCATGATGTTCGCCCGCCTCTCAGCGACAACGATGGTTATGTCAGCCGCGGGCGCTTGACATAACGGCACTTGTCGCTGAGAGGCGGGCAACACCCACATACCGACCCCGCGGTTGCGCGTGGGGCCGAAGTTGTTCGCGGGGCTCAGCCGGGCCGGGCCGCCCGGTTCACCGCCGAGACCACCGCCCGCAGCGACGCCGTGGTGATCGACGACGCGATCCCGACT
>NZ_LZJK01000013.1 GCF_001667945.1 Mycolicibacter sinensis
CGGTGAACAGGCTGTTGAAGTCATCGGCCAGGTTGCCCCAGGAGCTCGGGTCGAACAGGTCGGCCAACAGATCGTCGAAGTCGGCATGCACTGCGGGGGCCGACGTCAGCGCGGTGAGGCCTACTGCTGTGAGGATCCCGAGGGCGGCAGGAGCTGTCCTCAGTTCGATGCCGCGCCCTCGTAGGCGCCGCCTTCCTGCGGTTTCGAGACGACGAGACATCGAGCCGACCTTCCTGCGATGACTAGAGACTTCCGTACATGTTTGGCGACTCTAGCCGAACCCACAAGAGAAGAACCATACTAAAAGTATGAAAACATGCCCCATTGCAAACTCTGCGTAGACAATTGACGCCTGCGTAAGTACCGTGCTGTTCCTAAGGCGCATGTTAACCAAGCTTCATGGCGCCAGGTGGCCTGATGGGGAACGGGGGCAGTGGTGGTGGTTCGGCGCGGCGTTGCGGGTGGCGGGAGTTCTAGCTCGGGCGGGTCTGGTCGGCGGGGCCGGCGGATCGTGGGTGCGTCTTCGGCGGTGGGGGCGTTTTTGGCGTTCGGGATGGCGCCCTTGGCGGCGGCGCCGGTGGCCAACGCCGATTTCGAGGACTTCCTGACGGATCTGTTTGATCCGGGTGCGTGGGGCAACTTGTCGAACGATTTCGACAGTCTGTTCACCGGGTCGGCCTGGGATCTGCCCGGCTCGGCTGATGCGTCGGGCCTAGAGATGGCTCAGATGTGGGAGACCATGTTCTACACGCCGTTGCATGCGGCGTTGCAGGAGTGGATCAACTCGGATTTCGGGTCGCAGGTCAATGGTGTGATCAATCAGCTGACGGCGCCGTTCACTGAGGGTTTTTGCGGGATGATCTGCAACGGTGCTGACGGTACTGCCGACAGTGTGGATGGTCAGGCTGGTGGGTTGTGGTTCGGCGATGGTGGTGATGGCTGGACGTCGAACCTTGACGGGGTGGCTGGTGGCAATGGTGGTCATGCCGGGGGTATCGGCAATGGCGGCGACGGCGGCAACGGCGCGGCCGGTATCGACGGTGGCGCCGGCGGCAACGGCGGCAACGGGGGT
>NZ_LZJK01000014.1 GCF_001667945.1 Mycolicibacter sinensis
GGCCAACACCCCGTATGAGGAGATGACCCTTCCGGCGACCGTCACCGCGACGCTGCTGCGCGGCCGGATCACCGCCCGGGACGGGAAGAGCCCGGCATGAACACGCCCACGATGGTCGCCTCGCTGATCTTCGCGTTCCTGCTGGTGGTGCTGATCGGGGTGGTGATCCGGTTGATGATGCGCGGCTGGCGGCGCCGCGGCCAGTTGCAGGAGGCCCTGATCGGCACGCTGCCGGCGGTGCCCGACACCGTAGGCCCGCCCTCGGTCGCCCCCACCCGCGGCCTGTATCTGGGCTGCACGCTGGCGCCGAAGTGGAACGACCGGGTGGTCGTGGGCGACCTGGGTTATCGCACCAAGGCAGTGCTGACCCGCTACCCGGAGGGAATCATGGTGCAGCGCAGTGGAGCCCGGCCGATCTGGATTCCGCAGGATTCGGTGGTCGCGGTGCGCACCGAACGCGGTATCGCGGGCCGGACCATCCCCTCGTTGCCCACCCGACCCCACGACGGTGTGCTGGCGATCCGCTGGCGCCTGCCGTCGGGCACCGAAATGGACACCGGCTTCCGCGCCGACGACCGTGCCGACTACACCCGCTGGCTGGAAGGTGACAACACATGAACGCGCGTGCCGCCCTGGTCCTTGAGGACGGCCGGATCTTCACCGGACGGCCGTTCGGAGCCGTCGGCCAGAGCCTGGGGGAGGCGGTGTTCTCCACCGGCATGTCCGGGTACCAGGAGACGCTGACCGACCCCAGTTACCACCGGCAGATCGTGGTGGCCACCGCCCCGCAGATCGGCAACACCGGCTGGAACCGCGAGGACGGTGAGAGCCGGGACGAGAAGATCTGGGTGGCCGGCTACGTGGTCCGTGACCCGTCGCCGCGGGCCTCGAACTGGCGGGCCAGCAGCACCCTGGACGACGAACTGGTGCGCCAGGGCATCGTCGGGGTGGCCGGCGTCGACACCCGCACCGTGGTGCGCCACCTGCGCAACCACGGCTCGATGAAGGCCGGGGTGTTCTCCGGTGACGCGCTCGCCCCGGCCGAGGAACTGGTGAACCGGGTCCGCGAGCAGCCGTCCATGCTCGGCGCCGACCTCGCCGGGCAGGTCAGCACCGACGCCGCATATGTGGTGGAACCCGACGGCGCACACCGGTTCACCGTCGCCGCCCTGGATCTGGGCATCAAAACCAACACACCGCGTAACTTCGCCCGGCGCGGAATCCGCAGTCACGTGCTGCCGGCGACGGTGGACTTCGCCGCGATCGCCGCGTTGAAGCCGGACGGGGTGTTTCTGTCCAACGGCCCCGGGGACCCGGCCACCGCCGAGGCGATGGTGGCGTTGACCCGCGAGGTGATCGGCGCCGGAATCCCGCTGTTCGGAATCTGTTTCGGCAACCAGATCCTGGGCCGGGCGTTGGGGCTGAGCACCTACAAGATGACGTTCGGCCACCGCGGCATCAACATCCCGGTGATCGACCACGCCACTGGCCGGGTGGCGGTGACCGCGCAGAACCACGGCTTCGCCTTGGAGGGAGAAGCGGGCCAGCGCTTCGACACCGATTTCGGTCCGGCGGTGGTCAGCCACACCTGCGCCAACGACGGGGTGGTCGAGGGCGTGAAACTCGTTGACGGCCGGGCCTTCTCGGTGCAGTACCACCCCGAAGCCGCGGCCGGTCCGCACGACGCGGAATACCTTTTCGACCAGTTCGTCGACCTGATGGCAGGGGAGAAGTAATGCCGCGCCGCGCCGACCTGCGCCATGTCCTGGTGATCGGCTCCGGGCCGATCGTGATCGGACAGGCCTGTGAATTCGACTACTCCGGCACCCAGGCGTGCCGGGTGCTCAAGGCCGAGGGCCTGCAGGTGAGCCTGGTCAACTCCAATCCGGCCACCATCATGACCGACCCGGAGTATGCCGATAACACCTACGTCGAGCCGATCACCTGGGAGTTCGTCGAAAAGGTACTCGCCCAGCAGGCCGAACGCGGCAACAAGGTCGACGCCCTGCTGGCCACCCTGGGCGGGCAGACCGCGCTGAACACCGCGGTCGCGCTGCACGAGCACGGGGTGCTGGAACGCTACGGCGTGGAGCTGATCGGCGCCGACTTCGAGGCCATCCAGCGTGGCGAGGACCGCCAGCAGTTCAAGGACATCGTCGCCAAGGTCGGCGGCGAGTCGGCCCGCTCCCGGGTCTGCTACACCATGGCCGAGGTCGAGGACACCGTCGCCGAGCTCGGCCTGCCGGTCGTGGTCCGGCCCTCGTTCACCATGGGCGGGTTGGGCTCCGGTCTGGCGGCCAGCCTCGACGAGGTGGCCCGGATGGCCGGAGACGGTCTGGCCGCATCGCCGACGGCCAACGTGCTGATCGAGGAATCGATCTACGGCTGGAAGGAATTCGAGCTCGAGCTGATGCGCGACGGCAACGACAACGTCGTGGTGGTCTGCTCGATCGAGAACGTCGACCCGATGGGCGTGCACACCGGCGACTCGGTGACCGTCGCCCCGGCGATGACGCTGACCGACCGGGAATACCAGCGGATGCGTGACCTGGGCATCGCGATCCTGCGCGAGGTCGGGGTGGACACCGGGGGCTGCAACATCCAGTTCGCGGTGAACCCGAAAGACGGCCGGCTCATCGTGATCGAGATGAACCCGCGGGTGTCCCGGTCTTCCGCGCTGGCGTCGAAGGCCACCGGCTTCCCGATCGCCAAGATCGCCGCCAAGCTGGCCATCGGCTACACCCTCGACGAGATCGTCAACGACATCACCAAGGAGACCCCGGCCTGCTTCGAGCCGGCGCTGGACTACGTGGTGGTCAAAGCACCGCGCTTCGCGTTCGAGAAGTTCCCCGGCGCCGACCCGCGGCTGACCACCACGATGAAGTCGGTGGGCGAAGCGATGTCGTTGGGCCGCAACTTCATCGAATCACTCGGCAAGGTGATGCGTTCGCTGGAGACCGAGCGGGCCGGGTTCTGGACCAAACCCGACCCCGACGGTGGGGCCGAGGCCGCCCTCGACAGGCTGCGCACGCCCACCGAGGGCCGGCTCTACGACATCGAACTGGCGCTGCGGCTCGGCGCGAGTGTCGAGCAGGTCGCCGAGGCCTCCGGGGTCGACCCATGGTTCGTCGAGCAGATCAACGGCCTGGTGGCGCTGCGCGCCGAGGTCGTCGCGACCCCCGTTTTGGATGCGGATCTGCTGCGGCGCTGCAAATACAGCGGCCTGTCGGATCATCAGATCGCCGTACTGCGTCCGGAGCTGGCCGGCGAGGACGGGGTGCGGCTGCTGCGGTCCCGGCTGGGGATCCACCCGGTGTTCAAGACCGTCGACACCTGCGCGGCGGAGTTCGAATCCAAAACGCCGTACCACTACAGCACTTTCGAGCTCGACCCGGCCGCCGAGACCGAGGTGGCCCCCCAGGACAGCAAACCCAAGGTGCTGATCCTGGGTTCCGGGCCCAACCGGATCGGCCAGGGCATCGAGTTCGACTACAGCTGCGTGCATGCCGCGACCACCTTGAGCCAGTCCGGGTTCGAGACGGTGATGATCAACTGCAACCCCGAGACGGTCTCCACCGACTACGACACCGCCGACCGGCTCTACTTCGAGCCGTTGACGTTCGAGGACGTGCTCGAGGTGTACTACGCCGAACAGCAGTCCGGTCAGGGCGGCCCCGGCGTGGTCGGCGTCATCGTGCAACTGGGCGGACAGACCCCGCTGCGGCTGGCTCAGCGGCTGGCTGATGCCGGGGTGCCCATCGTCGGCACTAGCCCGGAGGCCATCGATCTGGCCGAGGACCGCGGCGCGTTCGGCGACGTGCTGGCAGGCGCCGGGTTGCCGGCGCCGCGCTACGGCACCGCGACCACCTTCGAGCAGGCCAAGCGGATCGCCGCCGATATCGGCTACCCGGTGCTGGTCCGCCCGTCCTACGTGCTGGGTGGGCGCGGCATGGAGATCGTCTACGACGAGGAGACGTTGCGCGGCTACATCACCCGGGCGGCGCTGCTGACACCCGAGCATCCGGTGCTGGTCGACCGGTTCCTCGAAGACGCCATCGAGATCGACGTCGACGCCCTGTGCGACGGCACCGAGGTCTACATCGGCGGGATCATGGAGCACATCGAGGAGGCCGGCATCCACTCCGGCGACTCGGCGTGCGCGCTGCCGCCGGTGACGTTGGGCCGCAGCGACATCGAGAAGGTGCGCCGCGCCACCGAGGCCATCGCCCATGGCGTCGGGGTGGTGGGGCTGCTCAACGTGCAGTTCGCCCTCAAAGACGACGTGCTCTACGTGCTGGAGGCCAACCCGCGGGCCAGCCGGACAGTCCCGTTCGTGTCCAAGGCCACGGCGGTACCGCTGGCCAAAGCCTGCGCACGAATCATGCTGGGCGCCACCATCGCCGGGCTACGGGCCGAGGGCCTGCTGGCCGCCTCCGGGGACGGGGCCACCGTCGGCCCGCACGCCCCGATCGCGGTCAAGGAGGCGGTGCTGCCGTTCCACCGGTTCCGCCGCGCGGACGGCTCCGGCATCGACTCGCTGCTGGGTCCGGAGATGAAATCCACCGGCGAGGTGATGGGCATCGACCGCGACTTCGGCACCGCGTTCGCCAAGAGCCAGACCGCCGCCTACGGGTCGCTGCCCGCCGACGGTACGGTTTTCGTGTCGGTGGCCAACCACGACAAGCGTTCGCTGGTGTTCCCGGTCAAACGGCTGGCCGACCTGGGTTTCCGGGTCCTGGCCACCGAGGGGACCGCGGAGATGCTGCGCCGCAACGGGATTCCGTGCGAGGTGGTGCGCAAGAACTTCGAGGAGCCCAGCCCGGAGCGTCCGGTGTCATCGGCCGTGGACGCGATCCGGGCCGGCGAGGTCGACCTGGTGATCAACACCCCCTACGGCAACTCCGGTCCGCGGGTCGACGGCTACGAGATCCGCTCGGCCGCGGTCAGCGTGAACATCCCCTGCGTGACCACCGTGCAGGGCGCTGCGGCGGCGGTACAGGGCATCGAGGCCGGGATCCGGGGCGATATCGGGGTGCGCTCCCTGCAGGAGCTGCACAGCGCGCTCGGCGGGCACTAATGAGTTTCGGCGCCCGGCTGGCCGAAGCGACCGCGGCCCGCGGGCCGCTGTGCTTGGGCATCGACCCGCACCCGGAACTGCTGAGCGGCTGGGGCCTGCCCGCGACAGCGGACGGGCTGGCGGCGTTCAGCGAGACCTGTGTGGCGGCGTTCGCCGGGTTCGCGGTGGTCAAGCCGCAGGTGGCGTTCTTCGAGGCCTACGGCTCGGCCGGCTACGCGGTGCTGGAGCGCACCATCGCGGCGCTGCGCGAGGCCGGCGTGCTGGTGTTGGCGGACGCCAAGCGCGGTGACATCGGCTCGACGATGGCCGCCTACGCGGCGGCCTGGGCCGGGGAGTCACCGCTGGCCGCCGACGCGGTGACCGCCTCGCCGTACCTGGGCTTCGGGTCGCTGCAGCCGCTGCTGGACACCGCCGCCGCCCACGGCCGCGGGGTGTTCGTGCTGGCCGCCACCTCCAACCCGGAAGGCGCGAGCGTGCAGCGCGCCCAGACCGACGGGCGCAGCGTAGCGCAGACCATCGTCGACGCCGTCGCTGACGTGAACCAGGCCGGCGCCGGACCCGGCTCGGTCGGGGTGGTGGTCGGCGCCACGCTGCGCGAGGTGCCCGACCTGAGCGCCCTGGGCGGGCCGGTGCTGATCCCGGGCATCGGGGCCCAAGGCGGGCGCCCCGAGGCGCTGGCCGGGCTGGGCGGGGCCGCTCCGGGCACGCTGTTGCCCGCGGTCTCCCGCGAGGTGCTGCGCGCCGGCCCCGGCGTCGCGGCGCTGCGCGACGCCGCCGCGCGGTTACGCGATGCGGTGGCTTATCTGGCCGGCTAGGGCCGGCGTCAATCCAGGCCCAGCGCGCCGGCCAGCCGGGCCGGGATCGTCGGTTCGGCGAAGCCCGGATACCAGCGGGTCACGATATCGCGCAAGGCGACCTCGGCCTCGAGCTGACAGGCCACCGCCGCCAGACCGACCAGCGTGCGCAACATCAGCACATGCTCGGCCGGGAGGCCCAACGTCGCGCCGCCGAGGACGTCCTCGCCGCGGGCCAGGCCGGGCATCCGCGGCGTGGCGCTCTGCAGCCAGCCGCGGCTGAACCGGAACCGCGGCACCATCAGCGGCTCGGTGAGCGGGCCGAAGCGCGCCAGCACGTCCTCCGGCTGGACCTCGGTGCGCGACGGGCTGAACCCGATCTCCCGCAGGGTCTCGGCGACTTCGGCCAGCACCACCGAGCGCGGCTCCGCGGGCAGCTCGCTCAGCAGCGCCGAGTCGACGAGACCGGCCAGCGCGATGTTGTCCAGGTACCGCAGCGCCGACCGGTGTGCTGGCGCGACCGCACCGAAGTCGAGCACCGCCAGCCGGCCGTCGCCGGTGAGCTGGTAGTTGCCCGGATGCGGGTCGGCGTGCACCAGTCCGGTACGTGACATCGACGCGGCGCAGAACTCGAACAGCAGCCGGGCGGCCTCGTTCCGGGCGTCTTGGTCACCGCCTCCGATCAGCTTCGCCAGCGGGCGGCCGGTAACCCATTCGGTGATCAGCACCTTGGGCGCGGACGCCACCACCGCCGGCACCAGAAACTCCGGGTCGCCGGTGAACGCGGCGGCGAACGCACGCTGATTGTCGGCTTCGTGCCGATAGTCGAGCTCCTCGGTCATTCGTGCCCGCAGCTCGTCGAGCATTGGCCGCACCGCGAGCCCGGGGAACAGCGGATCGATGAGCCGGCTGAACCGGGAGAGTTGCCGCAGGTCCGAGAGCAGCGCCGTGTCCGCGCCCGGGTACTGCACCTTGACCGCCACCACCCGGCCGTCATGCCACACCGCCCGGTGCACCTGTCCGATGCTGGCCGCCGCCACCGGTTCGTCGTCGAACTCGGCGAACCGCTGACGCCAGCGCAGACCGAGCTGGCCGTCCAGCACCCGATACACCTGCTTGGCCGGGATCGGCGGCGCCGACGCCTGCAACCGGGTCAGCGCCTCCCGATAGGGTTCGGCGAACCGCTCGGGAATGGCCGCCTCATAGATGCTCATGGCCTGGCCGAACTTCATCGCGCCGCCCTTGAGGTCGCCGAGCACCGCGAAAACCTGCTCGGCACTGCGGGCCGAGAACTGCTCGGCGATCAACTCCGCGTCGGCGCCGGCCAGCTTGCGTCCCCACCCGAGCACCGTTCGCCCGGCGGCCCCCAACGGCAGGCCGGCCAACTTCGCCCCACGATGCAGCGTCCGCCGCGGAACCTCTGCCACCCCGCCACTGTGCCATCCCAGCCCGGCGGACGTGCTGGGTAAGCCGAAGTTCAGCGGCGGGCCACCGATACGGTGACCCGCCGCTGCGCGTCAAGAATCAGTGCGCGCCCGCGTGGGGGACGGCGATCTCCGGGTGCTTCTTGAGGTACTTGTCGAGCTTCTTCTGGTCGTGGTGGTTGAGCTTGACGCCGGGGGCCGGCTGGGGCGTCGGGGTCTCCTTGGTGGTGGCGATATCGGGTGCGGCGTTCGCCACACCGGTTGCCGCGCCGAGCAGGCCGGTCACGGCGACGCCCGCCGACAGCGCGGCGGCACACAGCACGCGTCGGATGCTCATGAAATCAACTCCCTTGACGTTCTCGCTGCCTCGATCCAATCGAGGGAACCCTCGAAGAGGCTGTCAATGCAATCCGGTCTGGCTGTGAAATGCCAACGGGCAGTGGGAGATACGATTTCCCTCAAGAAATGCCTAGGGTGACCCGTGCCGGCGGCTTCGGTCCGATTGCGGTCGCTTCCCGCAGGTGTGGTAGCCGGTAGCCGGTGGGATTGCGGCCGGCGCCGCGCCGCTTCGGTGCCGGCAACTACGTCCGGTAGCTGGGGTTGGTCGACACGCCCGACACGCCGTGAGGTGCGAATTCAATGCTGCCGGGGTCCCACCGGCCTGCACCGCGCCGCAAGCGGCCTTGCCGAGTCGTTGGTCCGACCCGCCCGGCCCAAGTAAAAGCCCAGCTAGAGTGGGGTTTTTCCGGCCATCCGGGGGTGGACGCGGCCGCTGGGGGACCGGTCGTCCGACCTTGGGCGACGCCGAGCGGATGGCCGTCCGCAGCCGCCGCACGCTGGGGATTTGTAGCCGGAAACGGGGGGTGGGGTTAGATTTCGTCAGACGGCGTGGGTACGGTCGTCGTCTCTGACGGGAGTACCCGGCCGAGACAAGAAGAACATCGACGTGGTCGATGATGACGAGACGGAGGAATCGTGGCCCTTCCCCAGTTGACCGACGAGCAGCGCGCCGCCGCGTTGGAGAAGGCGGCGGCCGCGCGTCGGGCCCGAGCGGAGCTCAAGGACCGGCTCAAGCGTGGCGGCACCAATCTCAAGCAGGTGCTCAAGGACGCCGAGACCGACGAGGTCCTGGGCAAGATGAAGGTCTCCGCGCTGCTGGAGGCGTTGCCGAAGGTCGGCAAGGTCAAGGCGCAGGAGATCATGACCGAGCTGGAGATCGCCCCCACCCGCCGGCTGCGCGGCCTGGGCGACCGGCAGCGCAAGGCGCTGCTGGAGAAGTTCGACTTCTCCTGACCTGTCGGTGAATGCCGGTGGAGGACCGGACAGCCGACCCACGGGGCGTGTGGTGGTGCTGTCCGGTCCATCCGCGGTCGGTAAGTCGAGCCTGGTCCGTTGCCTGCGGGAGCGGGTACCGGACCTGTATTTCAGCGTGTCGGCCACTACCCGGGCGCCGCGGCCCGGCGAGGTGGACGGGGTCGACTACCGGTTCGTGACGTCAGAGGAGTTCGAGCGGCTGATCGAATCGGACGCGCTGCTCGAGTGGGCCGACATCCACGGTGGCCTGCAGCGATCGGGTACCCCGGCCGCCCCGGTCGCCGAGGCGACCAGGTCCGGCCGGCCCGTCCTGATCGAGGTCGATCTGGCCGGGGCCCGAGCCATCAAGAAGGCCTTGCCGGAAGCCATCACCGTCTTCCTGGCCCCGCCGGACTGGGAGACGCTGCGGGCCCGGCTGGTCGGGCGTGGCACCGAATCCGCGGAGGTCATGGAACGCCGGCTGGCCACTGCGCGCACCGAGCTGGCGGCGCAGGGGGACTTCGACGCGGTCGTCGTCAACGCTCGATTGGAAACCGCCTGCTCAGAATTGGTATCCTTGCTGGTGGAGTCCGCACCAGGTCCGGCCTGACCCGGACCACCGTCAGCAGGCGTGACCGACCCACAGCCAGCCTCAGTCCTCAAATAGCCAGGAGAATGTCTTAGTGAGTACCGCACCGGCCGAGACGGCCACCGACACCGACGAGTTCGACCCGGCGTTGATCGGCGGTTACGACACGCCGCTCGGCATCACCAACCCGCCCATCGACGAGCTGCTGCAGCGGGCGTCGAGCAAGTACGCGCTGGTGATCTACGCGGCCAAGCGGGCTCGGCAGATCAACGACTACTACAACCAGCTCGGTGAGGGCATCCTCGAATACGTCGGGCCGCTGGTCGAGCCCGGCCTGCAGGAGAAGCCGCTGTCGATCGCGCTGCGCGAGATCCACGGCGACCTGCTCGAATACACCGAAGGCGAGTAGCAGAGGTTCGGGGCCGGTACCCGTGAACGCTAAGCGGATCGTCGTCGGCGTCTCCGGCGGCATCGCCGCCTACAAGGCGTGCACGGTGGTCCGCCAGCTGGCCGAGGCCGGCCACCAGGTGCAGGTGGTGCCGACCGAATCCGCACTGCGGTTCGTCGGGGCCGCCACCTTCGAGGCGCTCTCCGGTCAGCCGGTGCACACCGGCGTCTTCGACGATGTTCCGCAGGTCCCGCACGTCGCCATCGGCCAGCAGGCCGACCTGGTGGTGGTGGCGCCGGCCACCGCGGACCTGCTGGCCCGTGCGGTCGCCGGCCGCGCCGACGACCTGCTCACCGCCACCTTGCTCACCGCGCGCTGCCCGGTGTTGTTCGCCCCGGCGATGCACACCGAGATGTGGCAGCATCCGGCCACCGTCGCGAACGTCGCGACCCTGCGGGAACGCGGCGCGGTGGTGCTTGAACCCGCCTCGGGCCGGCTGACCGGCACCGACACCGGACCGGGCCGGCTGCCCGAGGCCGAGGAGATCAACACCTTCGCCTCGCTGCTGCTCGAGCGCGGCGACGCGCTGCCCTACGACCTGGCCGGGCGCAAGGTGCTGGTGACCGCCGGCGGCACCCGGGAGCCGATCGACCCGGTCCGGTTCATCGGCAACCGCAGCTCGGGCAAACAGGGCTATGCGGTGGCCCGGGTGGCCGCCCAGCGTGGCGCCGAGGTCACCCTGATCGCCGCCCACACCGCGGGGCTGATCGACCCGGCGGGTGTGCACGTGGTGCGGGTCAGCTCGGCCCAGCAGTTGCACGACGCGGTGACCAAACACGCCCCCGAGGCGCAGGTGCTGGTGATGGCCGCCGCCGTCGCCGACTTCCGCCCGGCCCGCATGGCGCCGGCCAAGATCAAGAAGGGTCCGGGGGAGGACGACGGGGCCCCCACCATCGACCTGGTCCGCAACGACGACGTGCTGGCCGGCGCGGTGCGAGCACGCGATGAGGGGCAGCTGCCCAATATGGCCGCGATCGTCGGTTTCGCCGCCGAGACCGGCGATGAGAACGGCGACGTACTGTTTCACGCGCGGGCGAAACTGCGCCGCAAGGGTTGCGATCTGCTGGTGGTCAACGCCGTCGGGGACGGCCGCGCTTTCGAGGTGGACCACAACGACGGGTGGCTGCTGGCCGCCGACGGAACCGAGTCCGCGCTGGAGCCGGGTTCCAAGACACTGATGGCCAGTCGCATCGTCGACGCGGTCGCGGCATTCCTGCAGGGGCAGGACAGATGAGGACGCTGCTACGGTAGCGAGCCGGGGGTTGTGACGCAGGCGGGGGACAGCGCTCAGTCCGCAGAGGACACAGACGATATATTTTCCCGGCCTAACTTTTTACAGTGCGGAAGATGCACGGAAGGGTGACATTGTGAGCGAAAAGGGTCGGCTGTTCACCAGTGAGTCGGTGACCGAGGGACACCCCGACAAGATCTGTGACGCCATCAGCGACTCGGTGCTCGACGCACTGCTCGCCGACGACCCGCGGTCGCGGGTCGCGGTGGAAACCCTGGTCACCACCGGCCAGGTCCACGTGGTCGGGGAGGTGACGACCAACGCCCGGGAGGCGTTCGCCAACATCACCAACACCGTGCGTGAGCGCATCCTGGAGATCGGCTACGACTCGTCGGACAAGGGCTTCGACGGCGAGACCTGTGGCGTCAACATCGGCATCGGTGCACAGTCGCCCGACATCGCCCAGGGCGTCGACACCGCCCACGAAGCCCGCGTCGAAGGCGCGGCCGACCCGCTGGACTCCCAGGGCGCCGGCGACCAGGGCCTGATGTTCGGCTACGCGATCGCCGACACCCCGGAGCTGATGCCGCTGCCGATCGCGCTGGCCCACCGGCTGTCGCGGAAGCTGACCGAGGTGCGCAAGAACGGCACGCTGGACTACCTGCGCCCGGACGGCAAGACCCAGGTCACCATCGAATACGAGGACGACGTCCCGACCAGGTTGGACACCGTGGTGATCTCCACCCAGCACGCCGAGGGCATCGACCTGGTCAACACCCTGGACCCCGACCTGCGCGAGCATGTGATCTCCACCGTGCTCGCCGAGCTCGCCCACGAGACGCTGGACTCCTCGTCGACCCGCATCCTGATCAACCCGACCGGCAAGTTCGTCGTCGGCGGGCCGATGGGTGACGCCGGCCTGACCGGCCGCAAGATCATCGTCGACACCTACGGCGGCTGGGCCCGCCACGGCGGCGGCGCCTTCTCCGGCAAGGACCCGTCGAAGGTGGACCGCTCGGCCGCCTACGCGATGCGCTGGGTGGCCAAGAACATCGTCGCCGCGGGCCTGGCGCAGCGCGTCGAGGTGCAGGTCGCCTACGCCATCGGCAAGGCCGCCCCGGTCGGTCTGTTCATCGAGACGTTCGGCACCGCCACCGTCGACCCGGTCAAGATCGAGAAGATCGTGCCCGAGGTCTTCGACCTGCGCCCGGGCGCGATCGTGCGCGATCTGGACCTGCTGCGCCCGATCTACGCGCCGACCGCGGCGTACGGTCACTTCGGCCGCACCGACATCGACCTGCCGTGGGAGCGGCTGGACAAGGTCGACGACCTCAAGCGCGCCATTTAGGTTGCCTCACCCCCGCCGAACGTGAAGGCAGCTTCACACTCGGCGCCGAACGTGAAACCAGCTTCACGTTCGGCGGTGGGCGGCAGCGGTCAGAAACCGTCGACGCAGTGCTCGGCTCCTCGTCGCTGCTACCGCTCG
>NZ_LZJK01000015.1 GCF_001667945.1 Mycolicibacter sinensis
CTCCTCCCGGATTAAGGGTTGAGCCCAAGTGGCTTCCGGACCTGCATTGTTTGCGCAGGTCAGGACACGCCGTGCAGTGCCGAAGCTCTGACGAGAGGGGTGCGGAGTCCGGCTGTGCCGCCGGGCGGATTCACCTCTTTGTGCAGACGTGCAGGCACCCGCGCGTGCCCCGGCCGAGAGGAGGTGAGAGCGACATTGAGTCCGAGTGATAGTTCCAATCCGAGATCGATGGTCGTCTCCTTCAATCTCGGTACCGCTTTCACCAACTGATTCTCACCGGCGCTGAACTCGTCGACTGGCGTGCCTTCCGCTCGCGGAATGCGCCAGGATTCGGCATGTCTTGAATTCGCTTGCCAGCTTTGACTTTCGCCGCGCAGCGATTCTCCAACATGCCCAGCTCCGGCATGTCGCCATGACCGGCCGCCCGACCCTTCTTGCCGTCTGAAACACGGCTGCACACGCATCGGGACATCGACCGTGCCTGCACACCGCCAAGACCGCCCAGCGATCAAAACCACCGATCAAAAAGGAGCAATGCCATGGACTTCGGAGCATTCCCGCCGGAGATCAACTCCGCTCGTATCTACACCGGACCCGGCTCGGGACCAATGATGGCCGCCGCCGGGGCCTGGGACAAGATGGCCGCCGAGCTCGCCGCCGCCGAGGCCGCCTACCAGTCGGTCATCAACGGACTCGTCAGCGAAGGCTGGATGGGACCGGCGTCCAACGCGATGGCCGCCGCGGCGGCGCCCTACGTCGCGTGGATGGGCACCACCGCCGCTCAGGTGGAGCAGGCTGCGGCACAGGCGAAGGCGGCCGCCGCGGCGTTTGACGCGGCGTACGCGATGACGGTGCCGCCGCCACTGATCGTGGCCAACCGCACTCAGCTCGCGATGTTGGTGGCCACCAACATTCTGGGCCAGAACGCCGCGGCGATTGCGGCCACCGAGGCGCACTACGGCCAGATGTGGGCTCAGGACGCCGCCGCGATGTACGGCTACGCGGCCGCTTCGGCAGCGGCCACCAAGGTGACGCCGTTCACCCCACCGCGCGAGGTCGCCGACCCGTCGGCGCAGGGCGCCCAGCAGGCCGCAGTCGCCCAGGCTGCCGGCAACGCGGCCTCGTCGAACGCGCAATCCACGTTGTCCCAAGCGCTTACCAACACCCCGCAGACGCTGCAGAGCCTGTCGTCGCCGGTGCAGCCGCCGACGCCGCCGGTCACCGGAGGCGATGGGATCAGTACCGGTGATCTGACCAACGCCATGACCAACCTGATGAGCAGCTCGTTCTCCCCGATGGGAGCGGCCGGGATCTCCAATTTCGCCGCCGACATGGCGGTGGTGCGTGGTGCGGCCATCGCCGCGGGTGACCCCCTGGGCCTGGGCGCCATCGACCCGTTCACGCCGATGCTCGGCGGACTCGGCGGGCTCGGTCACGGGATGCACGGCCTGGGCAGCGGGCTGGGCGGCCTCGGCACGGCGTCTGCGGCCATGGGTCAAGCCTCCACCGTCGGTGCGCTGTCGGTGCCGCAGTCGTGGGCAGCCGCGGTTCCCGCTACCGCAGCGCCGGGCACCTCGGTCGCGGCCACCGGCTGGACGGTGGCCGCGCACGCCCCCGAGCCGGGCGCGGCCGGGATGCCGGGGGTGCCGTTGGCCGGAGCCGGCCAGGGCCGCAACTACGGCTTCGCCGCCCCGCGCTACGGCTTCAAGCCCACGGTGATGGGTCGGCCGGTGGTCGCCGGTTAGCCCGTGTGACAGGGTTAGCTCATGCAGACGCTGAGCGTCGCGGAGTTCACGCTGCGACTGGCCGTCGGATTGGGCTGCGGTGCACTGATCGGGCTGGAACGACAGTGGCGGGCCCGGATGGCGGGGCTGCGCACCAACGCGCTGGTGGCTGCCGGCGCAACGCTGTTCGTGCTGTACGCGGTCGCCGCCGGCGACACCAGCTCCACTCGGGTCGCGTCCTACGTGGTATCCGGGGTGGGGTTCCTCGGCGGCGGGGTGATCCTGCGGGAAGGGTTCAACGTCCGCGGCCTGAACACCGCGGCCACCCTGTGGTGCTCGGCCGCCGTCGGAGTGCTGGCGGCGGCCGGGAACCTGCTGTTCGCGGTGATCGGTACCGGCGCGATCGTCGGCACCCACCTGTTGCTGCGGCCGCTGGGCCGGCTGATCGACCGCGATCAGCACATCGAGGAGGACGAACCGCAGTCGCCCTACCAGGTGCAGGTGATCTGCCGGCCGAAATCCGAGAAGTACCTGCGCGCTCAGATCGTGCAACACACGGCCGGCAACGACTTGGTGCTACGCGGGATCCACACCGGCCGGGCCGCCGAGGACAACATCGCGCTCACCGCGTCCATGCTGTCCGACAGCCGGGCGCCGGACCGCCTCGAGCGGCTGGTCGGCGAATTGTCGCTGCAGCCGGGCGTCTACGCGGTGCACTGGCACTCCGAGGATCAGGCGTCGCTGTCGCCGGAATAATCACGGGCGAAGCACTCTAGGCTGGCGTCGGCGGAGGTGAGCATCATGGATTGGATCGCGGGGGTGTGGTCGGTGTTGCCTGCGCCGATGCGCGACCCGGTGCTGTTCGCCATTCCGTTCTTCCTGCTGCTGCTGACCCTGGAATGGACTGCGGCGCGCAAGCTCGAAGATCTCGAACGCGGGTCCTACCGCGCCAGGGACGCCTGGACGAGTATCTCGATGGGACTGGTGTCGGTGGCCACCACCGCCGGCTGGAAGTTGCTCGCGCTGTTCGGCTATGCGGCCATCTACACCTATCTGGCGCCGTGGCACCTGTCGCCGAAGGACTGGTACACCTGGGTGATCGCGATCCTCGGCGTGGATCTGCTGTATTACACCTACCACCGGATCGCGCACCGGGTGCGGCTGATCTGGGCCACCCACCAGGCCCACCATTCCAGTCAGTACTACAACCTGGCCACTGCGCTACGGCAGAAGTGGAACAACAGCGGCGAGATTCTGGTATGGATTCCGTTGCCGCTGATGGGAATTCCGCCTTGGATGGTGTTCGCTGCATTCTCGGTCAACCTGATCTACCAGTTCTGGGTGCACACCGAACGGATCGACAAGCTGCCGCGGATCATCGAGTTCGTCTTCAACACTCCGTCGCACCACCGGGTGCACCATGGGATGGACCGGGAGTATCTCGACAAGAACTACGGCGGCATCCTCATCATCTGGGACCGGATGTTCGGCACCTTTGCGCCCGAGCGGTTTCGTCCGCACTACGGGCTGACCAAACAGGTCGACACCTTCAACATCGTGACGCTGCAGATCCACGAGTACGCCTCGATCGTCGCCGATGTGCGCGGCGCGACCCGCTGGCGCGACCGGCTCGGATATGTGTTCGGCCCGCCCGGCTGGCAGCCGATGCCGTCGGGAGCCGCAGACGCGTCCGCGGCGCTGCGGCAATGACGCATTGGGGAGCGCACCGAGTGCTGTTCGCATAGGCTTGCGACGTCGTATCACGGCGACGAACGCCCCGGCGCGTCCGGCCGCGGCGACCCGATCAGAAGGGAACAATGTGGCACAGAGCTTGGGAGACACGCTCACCGCAGGAAAGAAGCTCGTCAAAGGCGAGTCGCTGACCTCCAAGAACGGGGCCTACACCCTGACCTTGCAGGATGACGGCAACCTGGTGCTGGCCTCACGCGGTAAGGCGATCTGGGCTTCCGGCACCAACGGCAAGGACGTGGTGCGCGCCGAGGTGCAGTCCGACGGCAACTTCGTGCTCTACACCGCGGACAAGCCGGTCTGGCACACCGACACCAAGGGCAAAAAGGACGTCAAGCTGGTGCTCCAGGACGACCGCAACCTGGTGCTGTACGCCGCCGACGGTGCTGCGTGGTCCACCAAGACCGAGACCGACGCTCCGCCGCCTCCCGAGGAGCCCACGGCGCAAGCAGCTGCCGAGGCCCCGCAGGCCCCCGAGGCACCCGAGGCGCCTGCGGCTCCCGCAGCGCCGGCCGCACGCAAGTACACCGTTGTCTCCGGTGACACCCTGTGGGCCATCGCCGAGCGGTTCTACGGTGACGGCAACAAGTACCCGCAGATCGCGGAGGCCAGCGGTATCGCCAACCCGGACCTGATCCACCCCGGTCAGGAGTTGACGATCCCCTGATCGCCGCTGACGGCCGACGCGGCGGCCCGGAACCCACACGGGGCCGGGCCGTCGCGCTGCGCCGGTGATCACGGCGGTCGAATCCCGGCCGGACTGGAACCGGCCCTCAACGATCGGAGTCGACGGTGCGCGGGCGCATTGGGCGGATGCTGGCGGTGGGTGTTGCGGTCGCGGCGACGGCCGCGTCTCCGGCGATCGGCACGGCTCGAGCCGATCCGGTGCTGGTGTTTCCCGGCATGGAGATCCACCAGGACACCCATGTCTGCACGCTCGGCTATGTCGACCCGATCATGCGGGTTGCCTTCACCGCCGGTCACTGCCGGGGCAGCGGGCCCGTCACCGACCGGGCCGGAAACGTCATCGGCTCCTTGGCGACCTTCCGCGACAACACGCCCAACGGTGCCACCGTCAACACCGACCAGGTGATCGCCGACTACGAGGCGATCGTGTTGTCCGACGGTGTCGACACCAATGACATTCTTCCCGGTGGTCTGCGGCTTGAGGCCGGCCCGGACGACGGGGTGGCCCCCGGCGAGCCGGTCTGCCACTTCGGCATCGTCACCGGAGAGACCTGCGGAACTGTCGAGCGGGTCAACAACGGCTGGTTCACCATGGGCCACGGTGTTCGCAGTCAACAGGGTGACTCCGGCGGCCCGGTGTATGTGGTCCGCGGCCCCGGGCTGGCCCGGATCGTCGGCCTGTTCAACAGCGTGTGGGGTGAGTACCCGGCCGCCGTGTCGTGGTCGGCCATCTCCCAGCAAGTCCGCGAAGACGTCGGCGTACCGGCCCCGCCGACATGAGAGCGTCTGCCCGACCGCCCGTCCAGATCGCTTGGGTCACCAGAGATCTGGCCGCTACCGAATCGATGCTGAGCGCACTGTTGGGGGTGCGGAAGTGGGTCCGCATGCCGGGTGTGCACTTCGCCCCGGACACCTGCAGCTACCGCGGCGAGCCGGCGGATTTTGTCGCCGACATCGCGCTGAGCTATGTCGGTGACATGCAGCTGGAGCTGATCGCGCCGGTAAGCGGGCACAGCATCTATCACGACTTCCTCGCCGACAGCGGGCCCGGACTGCACCACATCTGTGTGGAGGCCGATGACGCCGACGGCTTCGCTGCGATGGTCGACGACGCGGCCGCCCACGGCGCCGATATCGTCTCCCAGGGGGTGATGCCCGGCGGTATGCGCTTCGCCTATGTGTCGGCTCCTGACGCCGGTGTGCCGTTTGTGGAGATCGCGCATATCCCGCCCGAGATCCGAGCCTTCTTTGACTACATCAAACGGGAGCAGCGGTGAGCTGCACCGGAGACGAAAGGGAGTGGCGCCAATGAGCACCGAGATACCCGAGGCCATCAGCGCCGACACGGTGACATCGTGGTCCGATGACGTCGACGTGGTGGTGATCGGCTTCGGCATCGGCGGCGGCTGTGCGGCGGTCAGCGCGGCGGCGGCCGGGGCCCGGGTGCTGGTGTTGGAGCGTGCCGCCGAGGCCGGCGGCACCACCGCGATGGCGGGCGGGCACTTCTACCTCGGCGGCGGCACCGCGGTGCAGCAGGCCACTGGGCACCCGGACTCACCGGACGAGATGTACAAGTACCTCGTCGCGGTGTCGCGCGACCCCGAGCACGACAAGATCCGGGCCTACTGCGACGGCAGCGTCGAGCACTTCAACTGGCTCGAAGAACTCGGAATTGCGTTCGAGCGCAGCTATTACCCGGAGAAGGCGGTGATCCAGCCCAACACCGAGGGACTGATGTTCACCGGCAACGAGAAGGTGTGGCCGTTTCTGAACGAGGCTGTTCCGGCGCCGCGAGGGCACAAGGTTCCGGTGCCGGGCGACACTCAGGGCGCCAAGATGGCAATCGACCTGTTGCTCAAGCGGGCCGACAGCCTGGGGGTGGTGATCCGCTACGAAACCGGTGCCACCGGCCTGGTCACCGACGCCTCCGGCGCCGTCGTGGGGGTCACCTGGAAGCACTTCACCGAAAGCGGTGTCATCAAAGCGAAGTCGGTGGTGATCGCCGCCGGCGGCTTCGTGATGAACCCGGAGATGGTCGCGCAGTACACGCCCAAGCTGGCGGAGAAGCCGTTCGTGCTGGGCAACACCTACGACGACGGCCTGGGCATCCGGATGGGGATGTCGGTGGGCGGCGCCACCAAGCACATGGACCAGATATTCATCACTGCGCCGGTCTACCCGCCCTCGATTCTGCTCACCGGGATCATCGTCAACAAAGAGGGCAAGCGCTTTGTCGCCGAGGACTCCTACCACTCACGCACATCGGGGTTCGTCATGGACCAGCCCGACAGTGCGGCCTTCCTGATCGTCGACGAAGCCCACATGCGCAAGCCGCAGGTGCCCTTGGTGCCGCTGATCGACGGCTGGGAGACGGTGGCGGAAATGGAAGCCGCGCTGGGCATTCCGGAAGGAAACCTGGTGGCGACCCTGGACCGCTACAACAGTTATGCGGCGCGCGGCGAGGACCCGGACTTCCACAAGCAGCCGCCGTTCCTGGCCCCGCAGGACACCGGACCGTGGGGCGCCTTCGACCTGTCGCTGGGCAAGGCGATGTACGCCGGATTCACCATCGGGGGGCTGGCGACGTCGGTCGACGGCCAGGTGCTGCGCGACGACGGCAGCGCGGTGCCGGGGCTCTACGCCGCCGGCGCCTGTGCGGCCAACATCGCCCAGGACGGCAAGGGTTATGCCAGTGGCACCCAGTTGGGGGAGGGTTCGTTCTTCGGCCGCCGCGCCGGAGCGCACGCGGCAACTCGCTAGCCGAAGTACCCCCAACCTTTCCCCGCCGAGCGTGAAGGTGGCTTCACGCTCGGCGCCGAACGTGGAGATGGCTTCACGTTCGGCGAAGGGGGAGGCGGGGATCAGACCGGGGACAGATCCCAGCGGCCTTGTCCGAGCAGTTCCAGCACGTGCTTGTGGTGCTGGCGGACGGTGTGGCGGTGGCTGACGCTGACCAGGATGGTGTCGGGCAGCTCGGAGCGCAGCAACCGGTACAGCATCAACTCCAGGCCTTCGTCGAGTGCAGACGTCGACTCGTCGAGGAACGCGGCCTTGGGCCGGGTCAACAGCAGCCGGGCGAACGCCACCCGCTGCTGCTCGCCGGGGGAGAGCACCTTGGCCCAGTCCTCGACGTCGTCGAGCCGGTCGACCAGATTCGGCAGCGCCACCTTGACCAGTGCCTCGCCGATCTCGGTGTCGGAGACCTCACCGGCCGAGAGCGGATAGGCCACCACCGCGCGCAGATCGCCCAGCGGGATGTAGGGCAGCTGGGAGATGAACATCGTCGCGTTGGCCGCATCCGGGCGCCGCAGGGTGCCCGAAGCGTAGGGCCACAACTGGGCCAGGCTGCGCAGCAGCGTGGTCTTGCCGCTGCCCGACGGCCCGGCGATCATCAGCGCATCGCCACGGTCGAGGTGCAGGTCGAGCGCCTCGATCAGCGGGTCGCCGTCGGGGTTGCGCACCTCGACGCCCTCGATCGCCACGGTGCCGTCCGGGCTGGGCATGACCAACAGCTCGGGCAGCTCGCGGGCCTGCTTGTCGGCCTCGACCAGCCCGTGCAGACGGATGATCGCGGCCCGGTAGCCGGCGAAGTTGTCGTAGGCGTTGCGGAAGAATGACAGGCCGTCGTGGATGTTGCCGAACGCGGCCGCCGTCTGCTGCACCCCGCCGAACATGATCTGCCCGGAGAACAGCCGCGGCGCCTGAATCACCCAGGGCAGCGGCACGATCGCCTGGCTCACCGACAGGTTCCATCCGTTGAAGCCGATGGTCCGGTTCACGAACTTCAGGTAGTTGTCGATGATCCCGTTGAACCGCTGCCGCAGCTGGATCCGCTCGGCGAGCTCGCCCCGGTAGAACGCGACGGATTCGGCGGCATCGCGCACCCGCACCAGCGCGTACCGGAACGCGGCGTTGGTGAGCTCGTTGCGGAAACTCAGCAGGATCAGCGGCCGGCCGATCCAGAACGCGACGACGGTGGCGACCGTGACATAGACCAGCACGATCAAGAACATCGCGCGCGGGATGTCGAACCCGAGGACGGTCAGCGTGCCGGACAGGTTCCACAGGATCGCGGTGAACGACACCACCGACACCATCGCCTGGACCGCGCCGAACAGCAGCGTGCTGCCGGTGCCGTTGGCCGGCGCGTTCGGGTTGGCGCCGTTGCCGGCGGTGAAGATGTCGATGTCTTGTTGGATGCGCTGGTCGGGGTTGTCGATCGCGCCTTCGATGGCCTCGCCGACCGACGGGTCCAGCGGGGTCTTGACGAAGTGCGCGCGGTAGTAGGCCCGGCCCTCCAGCCAGTCGCCGGTCAGCCGCTCGGTGAGCCAGATGCGCCAGTTCACCATGAAGTGCTGGGTCAGGTAGATGTCGAGCATCACCCGGGCCACATGCAGCACCGCCATCAGGCAGAAGATGCCGATCGATACCCAGAACCCGTGCACACCCGACTGTTTCACCGTGTCGTCGCCACCGGCGGCGCCCTGGAAGGCGGTCTGCAGCGAGGAGAACATGTCGTTGCCCTGGAAGCTGAAGAGCACGTTGAGCCGGACCGCGGTGATCACCGACAGCAGCAGCACGCCCAGCATCAGCCAGACCCGGATGCTGTCGCGCCCGCTGAAGTAGTCGCCGGTGATCGCCCAGAACTGCCGGCCCCAGCGGGTGCTCACCCGCAGCAGCGCCACCACGGCCACCACACAGACGGCGCTGATCGTCCACGCCATCGCAATCCACAGCAGCGAGTCAGGCAGTGCGTGCGCCCAGTCGATGGATGGCTTGAACACCTTCGAGTCCACTGCCACGTCTCCTTGCCGCCGGAACTGCCGGCCGGTAGATCGGAAATCCCGTGCGAAACCTACCGCGTAGCGCGGCGCGGCGTCAGATGAGCACCGCCGAACCAGCCCGGTACGGTTGTGCTGTGGCTAACACGTCGAAAACGGTCTCCGCGACCACGCGCGCCAAGTCGGGCCGGCTGAGCGGAAAATTCTGGAAACTGCTGGGCGCCAGCACCGAGAAGAACCAGAGCCGTTCGATGGCCGAGGTCGCCGCGGCCGCCGACTACGCCAAGAAGGCCGCCGGGCTCGACGACGACCAGCTGCGCCAGGCCGCGCAGCTGCTCAAACTCAAGGATCTGGCCGACGCCTCGGACATCCCGCAATTCCTGGCGATCGCCCGGGAAGCCGCCGAACGCAGCATCGGGCTGCGTCCGTTCGATGTGCAGCTGCAGGGCGCGCTGCGGATGCTGGCCGGCGATGTGGTCGAGATGGCCACCGGCGAGGGCAAGACGCTCTCGGGTGCGATCGCCGCCGCCGGTTACGCCATCGGCGGCCGGCATGTGCACGTCGTGACCATCAACGACTACCTGGCCCGCCGCGACGCCGAATGGATGGGGCCGCTGCTGACCGCGATGGGCGTGACGGTCGGCTGGATCACCGCTGACTCCAGCGCGGCCGACCGCCGCGCGGCCTACCGGTGCGACGTCACCTACGCGTCGGTCAACGAGATCGGCTTCGACGTGCTGCGTGACCAGCTGGTCACCGACGTCGAGGACCTGGTGTCGCCCAATCCCGACGTGGCGCTGATCGACGAGGCGGACTCGGTGCTGGTCGACGAGGCGCTGGTGCCGTTGGTGCTGGCCGGCACCACGCACCGCGAGACCCCCCGGATGGAGATCGTCGAGCTGGTCGGCCGGCTGACCCCCGGCGTGGACTACGACTCCGATGAGGACCGGCGCAACATCCACCTCACCGAGGTCGGCGCCCGCAAGGTCGAAAAGGCCCTGGGCGGTATCGACCTGTATGCCGAGGAGCACGTCGTGTCCACGTTGACCGAGGTCAACGTGGCCCTGCACGCCCACGTGCTGCTGCAGCGCGACGTGCACTACATCGTCCGCGACGGCAAGGTGCAGTTGATCAACGCCTCCCGCGGCCGGATCGCCGCCCTGCAGCGCTGGCCGGACGGCCTGCAGGCCGCAGTGGAGGCCAAAGAGGGCATCGAGACCACCGAGACCGGCGAGGTGCTCGACACCATCACGGTGCAGGCACTGGTCAACCGGTACCCCACGGTGTGCGGCATGACCGGAACGGCGCTGGCGGCCGGTGAACAGCTACGCCAGTTCTATCAACTGGGGGTCTCGCCGATCCCGCCGAACATGCCCAACATCCGCGAGGACGAAGCCGACCGGGTCTATATCACCGCCGCGGCCAAGAACGACGCCATCGTCGAACACATCGTCGAGGTACACGCCACCGGGCAGCCGGTACTGGTCGGAACCCACGATGTCGCCGAGTCCGAGGAGCTCCACGCGCGGCTGCGCAAACGCGGGGTCCCGGCGGTGGTGCTCAACGCCAAGAACGACGCCGAGGAGGCCACCGTCATCGCCGAGGCCGGCAAGCTCGGGGCGGTCACCGTCTCCACCCAGATGGCCGGACGTGGCACCGACATCCGGCTCGGCGGCTCGGAAGGGGCCGACCACGACCGGATCGTCGAACTGGGCGGCCTGCACGTGATCGGCACCGGCCGGCAACACACCCAGCGCCTGGACAACCAGCTGCGCGGCCGGGCCGGCCGCCAGGGCGACCCCGGCTCGTCGGTGTTCTTCTCCAGCTGGGAGGACGAGGTCGCCGCCACCAACCTGGAAGCCAACAAGCTGCCGACCGACACCGACGAGGACGGGCGGATCCTGAGCCCCAAGGCCTCCGGGATGCTCGACCACGCCCAGCGGATCGCCGAAGGCAAGCTGCTCGACATCCATGCCAACACCTGGCGCTACAACCAGCTGATCGCCCAGCAGCGCGCCATCATCGTCGAGCGGCGCAACACGTTGCTGTCCACCCCGGCGGCCCGCGAGGAACTCGCCGAGCTGGCCCCGCAGCGCTACGCCGAGCTGCGCGAGAAATTCGGCCAGGACGATCAGGACCCGGATGCAAAGCTGGAGAAGATCTGCCGGCTGATCATGCTCTACCACCTCGACCGCGGCTGGGCCGATCACCTGGCGTTCCTGGCCGACATCCGGGAGAGCATCCACCTGCGGGCCCTGGGGCGGCAGAATCCGCTCGACGAATTCCACCGGATGGCGCTGGATGCGTTCGCCTCGCTGGCCGCCGACGCCATCGAGGCGGCACAGCAGACCTTCGAGACCTCCGAACAGATCGAGACCGAGCCAGGCATCGACCTGTCCAAGCTGGCGCGGCCCACCTCGACGTGGACCTACATGGTCCGGGACAACCCGCTGAGCGACGACACCATGGACGCGCTGAGCCTGCCCGGGATCTTCCGCTAGGGGGCCGGGATGCCTGCCGGGTCCGGCTCGGACCGAGTCCAAGACCGGGTGCTGACGGTGCCCAACGTCATCAGCCTGGCCCGACTCGCACTGATTGGGGTGTTCCTGTATCTGCTGCTGGTCGCCCGGGCCGACGGGCCGGCCGTGGCGACCCTGATGCTCAGCGGCGCCTCGGACTGGGCCGACGGCAAGCTGGCCCGGCTGCTGGATCAGTCGTCGTCGCTGGGTGCCCTGCTCGACCCGGCGATCGACCGGCTCTACATGGTGGCGGTCCCGGTCGCCTTCGGGCTGCGCGGCCTGGTGCCGTGGTGGATCATCGGCACCCTGCTGGCCCGCGACCTGCTGCTGGCGGCGGTGCTGCCGGTGTTACGCAGCCGGGGGTTGACCGCGTTGCCGGTGACCTATGTCGGCAAAGCCGGCACCTTTGCGCTGATGTCGGCGTTTCCGCTGATCCTGCTCGGACAGTGGGACGCGCTGGCCAGCCGGGTGGTGGCGGCGGTCGGCTGGGCCTTTTTGATCTGGGGGCTGGGCATGTACCTGTGGGCGTTCGTGCTGTACCTGATCCAAGTGGCGCTGGTGGCCCGCACCATGCCGAAACTCGCCTCCCGAGCAGCAGATGTCTGAACCGTTCTTCGCGCTCAGCGGCTATGAAGGCCGGGGAAGCTGGGGAGCCCACGAGGCCGGCCGGCCGCAGCGATTCGCGGTGCCCTCGCTGCTGCGCTCGCTGCTGTCCGAGCACCTCGACCCCGGCTACGCCGCTGCGGCGGCCGAACGCGACCGGGGCGGGCAGGGCACCGCCAGGCGGCAGCGGATTGCGGGATGGGCGTGGGAGGCGGTGGCGGCGCTGCTGGTGGCGACGGTGTTCGCCGTCGCATTCGCCCAGGCCAAGTCGCTGGCGCCCGGGGTGCGCGACGCCCAGCAGGTGCTGGCCGCCAACGTGCGCTCGGCCGAAGCCGTGACCGGTCGGCTCGCCGACAAACGTGACACGTTGACCAACGGGGTCGACGAGTTGCGCAGGCACCGGCTGGCCGACGACGCCGAGGGCCAGCGGGTGCTGGCCGGCCTCGACGCGCTCAGCCTGGCGGCCGCCAGCACCCGGGTGACCGGCCCGGGCCTGACCGTCACGGTGACCGACCCGGGCGCCGGGCGAAATCTCTCCGATGCCTCCAAGCAGCGGGTGTCGGGCAGCCAGCAGATCATCTTGGACCGCGACCTGCAGCTCGTCGTGAACTCGCTGTGGGCCAGCGGCGCCGAGGCGATCGCGATCGGTGATGTGCGCATCGGCCCGAACGTGACGATCCGGCAGGCCGGCGGCGCGATTCTGGTCGACAACAAGCCGATCAGCAGTCCCTACTCGGTACGCGCCATCGGGCCGCCGCGTGAGCTGCGTGACGCCTTCGACCGGACCCCCGGGTTGTACCGGCTGCGGCTGCTGGAGGTGTCCTACGGGGTGGTGGTGCGCGTCGACGGCCGGTCCGGTGCCGACCTGACCTTGCCGGCGGGTTCGGTGCGAGATGTGCGGTTCGCCAAACAGATGGGGGAGTCGTGACGCAAGCTTGCGCTGCAAGCCGTGGCGCCGTCGGCGCCGAAGCTCGGGAGGCCGGAGTGAGTACTCGATGATCGGGATCGCCGCGCTGATCGCCGGCATCGTGCTGGGACTGGTTTTTCATCCCAGCGTTCCGGAGGTGGTTGCGCCCTACCTGCCGATCGCCGTGGTGGCGGCGTTGGACGCCGTGTTCGGCGGTCTGCGTGCCTACCTGGAGCGGATCTTCGACGCGAAGGTGTTCGTCGTGTCGTTCGTGTTCAATGTGCTGGTCGCCGCGCTGATCGTCTACCTCGGTGACCAGTTGGGGGTCGGCACCCAGTTGTCCACCGCGATCATCGTGGTGCTGGGCATCCGTATCTTCGGCAACGCAGCAGCGCTGCGTCGACGACTGTTCGGAGCCTGACGCAGTGGGTACCGATCCGGTGCCGCACGGGCGCCACGAGCTGCCCGAGACGCACGATCGTGCGCCATCCCAGCGTGGCCCCCTGGGGCTGAGAAAGGGCCGCTCCGGGCCGCTGTTCGGGGTGCTGGCGATGCTGTTGTGCCTGCTGCTGGGGGTCGCGATCGTCACCCAGGTCCGCCAGAACGACTCCACCGACGCCCTGGAAACGGCTCGGCCGGCAGATCTGCTGGTGCTGCTCGATTCGCTGCGCCAGCGCGAGGCTGCGCTGGGCACCGAGATCGCGGAGCTGCAGCAGACGCTCAACGCGCTGCAGGAGTCCGGCAGCAGCGACCAGGCCGCCATCCAGAACGCCCAGGCCCGGCTCTCCGCGTTGGCGATCATGATCGGCACCGTCGGCGCCGTCGGGCCCGGTGTGGTCATCACCGTCGAGGATCCGGCGCGGGGCGTCGCACCGGAGACGATGCTCGACGTGATCAACGAGTTGCGGGCCGCCGGCGCCGAAGCGATGGAGGTCCGCGACGGCACGAAGGCGGTGCGGATCGGTGTGGACTCCTGGGTCGCCGGTAGGCCAGGGGCGCTGGAATTCGACGGGACAGCCTTGGCGCCACCGTATTCCGTTGTGGCGATAGGCGATCCACCCACCCTGGCGGCGGCGATGAACATTCCCGGCGGGGCGGTCGACAGCGTCAAGCGGCTCGGTGGCGCCGTGGGCGTGCACCAGGCCGACCACGTGGAGGTGACCGTGTTGCGGCAACCGAAACCACGCCAATACGCTCAGCCAGTCAAGTGAACCCGACAGCGCAAGGAGCACGATCACCGTGAGCTCGGAAAGCCTCGTTCCATCCGATCTGTATTACACCGCTGAGCACGAGTGGGTTCGGCGCACCGGGCAGGACACCGTCCGGGTGGGCATCACCGACTTTGCGCAGGCGGCACTGGGTGACGTGGTTTTCGTGCAACTGCCCGGCGTGGGCAGCGAGGTGACCGCGGGGGAGAGCTTCGGCGAGGTGGAGTCGACCAAGTCCGTTTCGGATCTCTACGGTCCGATTTCGGCGAAAGTGGTTGCCGTCAACGCCGATCTGGACGCCAGTCCGCAGCTGGTGAACTCCGACCCGTACGGCGCCGGCTGGCTGCTGGATCTTCAGGTCGCAAGCGGTGACTCCGACGCGCTGGATCAGACCCTGTCGGGACTGCTGACCCCCGACGCGTACCGCTCGACGCTGGCCGAATGAACCTTGCTAGCCTCCCTGCCGGGACGCGCCGGGCATTCCGCGACACGATCCCGCGGTGCGGGGCACATTATCGACCGCTGCGCGGTACGGTCGAACCAACGAATGTGGGTCCGGTGCCATGGAAGTCCGGCGGGTGCGACCAGGTAGCACGACAGTGGCCAGTGAGGAGCAGCGGGTGACGGAGAAGGACCCAGCAAATGGGCAGGACCAGGCGGGCGACGAGGTCACCGTGGAAACCACATCGGTCTTCCGCGCCGACTTCCTGAGCGAACTCGACGCACCCGCGCAGGCGGGCGGGGAGAGCCTGACCTCGGGCGTCGAGGGGCTGCCGGCGGGGTCGGCGCTGCTGGTCGTCAAGCGGGGCCCCAACGCGGGGTCGCGTTTCCTGCTCGACCAGCCGGTCACCGCCGCAGGACGTCATCCCGACAGCGACATCTTCCTCGACGACGTCACGGTCAGCCGCCGTCATGCCGAATTCCGGCTGGAGGGCAACGAATTTCAGGTCGTCGACGTCGGCAGCCTCAACGGCACCTACGTCAACCGGGAGCCGGTGGATTCGGCGGTCCTGGTCAACGGCGACGAAGTCCAGGTCGGCAAGTTCCGGCTGGTGTTTTTGACCGGCCCCAAGACGGGTGAGACCGAGGCCGGGCCGGGGAGCTGAGTTGAGCGCGCCTGACAGCCCTGAACTGGCCGGGATGTCGATCGGAGCGGTATTAGATCTGCTTCGGCCCGAATTTCCGGATGTCACGATCTCCAAGATCCGATTCCTGGAGACCGAGGGGTTGGTAACGCCGCAGCGCGCGGCGTCGGGCTATCGCCGGTTCAGTGCTTATGACTGCGCCCGGTTGCGGTACGTGCTGACCGCGCAACGCGACCACTACCTGCCGCTGAAGGTGATCAAGGCGCGGCTGGACGCCGAGCCGGACGGGGCGCTGCCGCTGACCGAGTCGCCCTATCCCGTCCCGCGGTTGGTGCCGGCCGTCGGCGACGGCGCCCACAACGGCGCGGTGCTGCCCACGCCGCCGCGGCGAGTCCGGCTGAGCCGCGAGGATCTGCTGGAACGCTCGGGCGCAGATGATGCCTTGTTGACGGCGCTGGTCAGGTCCGGCGTGATCACCGCCGGGCCGGGCGGATTGTTCGACGAGCACGCGGTCGTCATCGCGCAGTGCGCCCGGGGGCTGGCCGACTACGGCGTCGAGCCACGGCACCTGCGGCCGTTCCGCTCAGCCGCCGACCGGCAGTCCGACCTGATCGCCCAGATCGCCGGACCGCTGGTCAAGGGCGGCAAAGCCGGTGCCCGTGACCGCGCCGACGACCTGGCGCGTGAGGTCGCGGCGCTGGCGATCGCACTGCACACCGCGCTGCTCAAGTCGGCGGTACACGACGTTCTGCACGGCTGAGGACTAGACTTCGCCTCGGCGGCTTGTTGTGCGACATGCGGTTGTCCGACCGGGGGTTTCGCAGCGAGTCGGGCTGGCACACAGCCACGTGAGACACAAGCAAATGCGGAGGGCTGACTGGAGATGGGTGAAGTACGCGTGGTCGGCATTCGCGTCGAGCAGCCACAGAATCAGCCCGTGCTGTTGCTGCGCGAAGCCGATGGCGATCGATACCTCCCGATCTGGATCGGGCAGGCCGAAGCCGCCGCCATCGCACTGGAACAGCAGGGTGTGGAGCCGGCCCGGCCCCTGACCCACGACTTGATCCGCGACCTGATCGCCGCGCTCGGACATTCGCTCAAAGAGGTCCGGATCGTCGATCTGCAGGAAGGCACCTTCTATGCCGACCTGATCTTCGACCGCGACATCACGGTCTCGGCACGGCCGTCGGATTCGGTGGCGATCGCGCTGCGGGTCGGAGTGCCGATCTACGTCGAGGAGGCGGTGCTGGCCGAGGCGGGCCTGCTGATTCCCGACGAGAGTGACGACGAGGCCTCCGGCGCGGTGCGCGAAGACGAGGTGGAGAAGTTCAAGGAGTTTCTCAATAGCGTGTCGCCCGACGATTTCAAAGCAACCTGACCCGGCGCGGCGGCCTCAGCCCAGTCACAGATCCGTTTCATCTGTGAGCGGCCCGACGACACGCCCATCGGCAAAGCGTGGCGCGGAAAACGCGGCCTCCATACTTGGTCAACGGCGGGAACAACGGCGCGGCGGCTCGTCGGACAGCGTATGCTCACCAGCAACTCGGGCAAGAGCAAACGCGGCTACCGGCCAGCCAGTGGCAACGAGCGCGATCGGCGAGAGGAAGCATCGTGGGCGAGCAACCGGGGCAGGATCAGCTGGACTTCACGGGTCAGACCCCATCGGCCTCGGACGGCGGCGAGGGTGCCGTGACCGCTTCCGCCGAACCGGTACAGGCCGGCCTGTTCCCCGATGACTCCGTCCCCGACGAACTGGTCGGCTACCGCGGCCCCAGCGCCTGCCAGATCGCCGGCATCACCTACCGCCAGCTGGACTACTGGGCCCGGACCTCGCTGGTGGTGCCCTCGATTCGGGGTGCCGCCGGTTCGGGCAGCCAGCGGCTGTACTCGTTCAAAGACATCCTGGTGCTCAAGATCGTCAAGCGCCTGCTCGACACCGGTATCTCGCTGCACAACATCCGGGTCGCGGTCGATCACCTGCGGGAGCGCGGGGTCCGGGACCTGGCCAATATCACCCTGTTCTCCGATGGCACCACCGTCTACGAGTGCACCTCGGCCGAGGAAGTCGTCGACCTGCTGCAGGGCGGACAGGGCGTGTTCGGCATCGCGGTGTCGGGTGCCATGCGGGAACTGACCGGGGTCATCTCCGAGTTTCCCGGTGAGCGTGCCGATGGGGGCGAGTCGATCGCCGCACCGGAAGACGAACTGGCCAGCCGCCGCAAGTTCCGCGACCGCAAGACCGGTTAGGGCGGCGATTCCGCGGCTGCCCGCCGGGTAAGCTGGTAGCGCATCGCACTCGACGCGGGAGAGTTCTGGGGCAGCCAGCCGCAGACGCCGAAGGAGCAACACCTCTCCGATAACCTCTCAGGCCCATGGACCGCCCGGGATTCCGATGCCTCTGGAAAGTGGTGGGCGACGGCCCACCCGCCGATGGGGAAAGGCCAGCAACCGCGCCCGGCGCGGCGGCATCGGCCGAAGCTCTCAGGCGCCTGGCGTACGGGTGAAGACAGAGGGGGAGGGCCAGATCGATTCGTCATAGCCCACTCCCCATGCCAGGAGACTCACTCGTGAGCGAACACACCGAAGCCCGTTTCCCGAACTTTCAGGACCGGCACATCGGCCCCGACCCTGCCGCCATCGCCACCATGCTCGCCACCATCGGCGTGGACTCGCTCGACGAGCTGGCCGCCAAGGCGCTGCCGGCCGGCATCCTGGACGCGCTGCGGCCCGACGGCGTCGCGCCGGGCCTGGAGGTCTTGCCGGCCGCGGCCACCGAGACCCAGGCCCTGGCCGAGTTGCGAGAGCTGGCCGACGCCAGCACGGTCGCGGTGTCGATGATCGGCCAGGGCTACTACGACACGCTCACCCCGCCGGTGTTGCTGCGCAACATCATGCAGAATCCGGCCTGGTACACCGCCTACACCCCGTACCAGCCAGAGATCAGCCAGGGCCGGTTGGAGGCCCTGCTGAACTTCCAGACCATGGTCGCGGACCTGACCGGGTGCGAGATCGCCAACGCCTCGATGCTCGATGAGGGCACCGCCGCCGCCGAGGCGATGACCCTGATGCACCGCACGGTGCGCGCGAAGACCAACCGGCTGGTGGTCGACGCCGACCTGTTCACCCAGACCGCGGCGGTGCTGGCCACCCGGGCCGAGCCGCTGGGCATCGAGATCGTCACCGCCGACCTGCGGGACGGGCTGCCCGAGGGCGACTTCTTCGGGGTGATCACCCAGTTGCCGGGCGCGTCCGGCCGGGTCACCGATTGGTCGGAGGTGATCGAGGCCGCCCACGAGCGGGGTGCGATGGTGGCGGTCGGCGCCGATCTGCTGGCCTGCACGCTGATCACCCCGCCCGGCGAGATCGGCGCCGATGTGGCGTTCGGCAGCGCCCAGCGCTTCGGGGTGCCGATGGGCTTCGGCGGGCCCCACGCCGGCTATCTGGCGGTGCACGCCAAACACGCCCGCCAGCTGCCGGGCCGGCTGGTCGGGGTATCGGTGGATGCCGATGGGTCACCGGCCTACCGGCTGGCGCTGCAGACCCGGGAGCAGCACATCCGCCGCGACAAGGCGACGTCGAATATCTGTACCGCGCAGGTGCTGTTGGCGGTGATGGCCGCGATGTACGCCGCCTATCACGGCGCCGAGGGCCTGACCGCGATTGCGCGTCGGGTGCACGGCCACGCGGCGAAGATCGGCGCCGCCCTCGGTGACGCGCTGGTGCACGAGCGCTACTTCGACACCGTGCTGGCCCGGGTGCCGGGCCGTGCCGACGAGATCATCGCCGCGGCCAGGGCCGCCGGCATCAACCTGTGGCGTGTCGACGCCGACCATGTCTCGGTGTCCTGCGACGAGGCCACCACCGACGCTGATGTGACCGCGGTGCTGCAGGCGTTCGGGGTTGACCCCGCCGAGCCGGTGTCCTGCGGCATCAGCACCCGGACCTCGGAATTCCTTACCCACCCGGCCTTTTCGCGCTACCGCACCGAAACCGCGATGATGCGCTACCTGCGTGCGCTCTCGGACAAGGACATCGCGCTGGACCGCAGCATGATTCCGCTGGGCTCCTGCACGATGAAGCTCAACGCCGCGGCGGAGATGGAGCCGATCACCTGGCCCGAATTCGCGCGCCAGCACCCGTTCGCGCCGGCCGAAGACGCCGCTGGGCTGCGCCGGCTCATCGCCCAGTTGGAGAGCTGGCTGGCCGGGATCACCGGGTACGACGCGGTGTCGCTGCAGCCCAACGCCGGCTCGCAGGGCGAATACGCCGGCCTGCTGGCGATCCACGCCTTTCACGCCAGCCGCGGCGAGTCCCACCGTGACGTCTGCCTGATCCCGTCCAGCGCGCACGGCACCAACGCCGCGTCGGCGGCGCTCGCCGGGATGCGGGTCGTCGTGGTGGCTTGCCGGGAGAACGGCGATGTCGACCTCGATGACCTGCGGGCCAAGGTCGACGAGCACGCCGCGACGCTGTCGACGCTGATGATCACCTACCCGTCCACCCACGGGGTCTACGAGCACGACATCGCCGAGATCTGCGCGGCCGTGCACGACGCCGGCGGACAGGTCTACGTCGACGGCGCCAACCTCAACGCGCTGGTCGGGTTGGCCCGGCCGGGGCGCTTCGGCGGCGACGTCAGCCACCTGAACCTGCACAAGACGTTCTGCATCCCCCACGGTGGCGGCGGGCCCGGCGTAGGGCCGGTGGCGGTACGGTCGCACCTGACCGAGTTCCTGCCCGGACACCCGCTGGCCCCCGAATTGCCCGGCGGCCCACCGGTATCGGCGGCCCCCTACGGGTCGGCTTCCATCCTGCCGATCACCTGGGCCTACATCCGCATGATGGGGGCGGCGGGCCTGCGGGCGGCGTCGCTGACCGCGATCGCGTCGGCGAACTACATCGCCCGCCGCCTCGACGAGCACTTCCCGGTGCTCTACACCGGGGAGAACGGCATGGTCGCCCACGAATGCATCCTGGATCTGCGCGCGATCACCAAGGCCACCGGCGTGACGGTCGACGATGTCGCAAAACGCTTGGCGGACTACGGGTTCCATGCCCCCACCATGAGCTTCCCGGTCGCGGGCACCCTGATGGTGGAGCCCACCGAGAGCGAGAGCCTGGCCGAGGTGGATGCGTTCTGCGAGGCGATGATCGCCATCCGCGGCGAAATCGACCGGGTCGGCGCCGGTGAGTGGACGGCCGACGACAACCCGCTGCGGGGCGCCCCGCATACCGCCGAGTGCCTGATGGTCGATAAGTGGGAGCACCCCTACACCCGGGAGCACGCCGCCTATCCGCTCGGTCGCGACTTCCGCCCCAAGGTGTGGCCGCCGGTGCGCCGGATCGACGGCGCCTTCGGCGACCGCAACCTGGTCTGCTCGTGCCCACCGGTGGAAGCCTTCGCCTGAGCCCGCGGGCCCGCCACCGCTGCTGCTGCTTCGAGGGGACGGCATGAGAGCAACAAGGCCACTTGTTGTGTTTCGCTTCGCCACCGCGTGTGCACGGTATGTAATAGCACTGGATCGGCTGACCCGCGCGGCGCCGGCGGCTCCAGGACAGGACCGGCTGCTCGGCGCCGGCCTAGGGTAGGGAGCCACCAGAGTCCGGACCGGTATCCGAGGCAAAAATCAGCAAAATCTCATCTACAGCCAAAATATAGTTTAAGCTGGTCTCACTTTGTCGGTGACGGGGATCACACTTAGGAGACACCATGCAGCAACTTGCGCTTCGCCCTTACCTCACCGCCGGCATCGCCGTTGCGGGCGCCGGAATCATCGCGGTCGCGCCGGTGTCGCCGGTCGCGCCGGTCTTGCCGGGCGCCGGAGCTGAGTTCCATGCCGTGCAGTTGACCGACGCCTGGTCGGATCTGTTCACCCACACCACGGCGAACCTGACCAACATCAGCGACAATGCCGACTGGTCGGCGATCACCGCCGTCTTCGGCAAGCTGTTCACCGACCCGTTCGGGGTGCTCGCGGCGTTCACCAGCATCACCCCGACGGTCACCACCGATATCTCGGAGCTGCCGGCGTCGGTCTCGGTGCAGCTGCCGCCCGGGCTGGAACTGGCGATCGCCAGCATGGGCGCGCAGGCGCTGGCCTCCCAGGCGATCAGCAACGCCGCGGCCGAGATGGCCAACGGGAACTTCTCCGGGCTGTTCAGCGCGCCGGCCACCATCGCCGACGCCTACCTCAACGGCGCGCAGAACGTCAGCCTGCTCGGCGGCATCATCAACATCCCGGTGCTCAACGGCATCCTGGCGCCCGAGCAGAACTTCGAGGTCGACCTCAACCTGGCCAAGCTGCTCGACGCCTTGGGGTTGGGCAACCTGGACTTGAGCAACCTCAACGTAGACGACCTGCTGAATCAGCTGGGCCTGGGCACCCTGACGCTGGGCAGCCTGCTCGATGCCCTCGGGATCAGCGACGACGGCCTGGGCGACCTGCTCAAGCTCGGCAGCAACATCACCAACCTGGGCGGGCTGCTGGGCTTCCTCGGCCTGGGCGACCTCGGGCTGGGCAGCCTGAGCCTGACCGGCATCTTGAGCGGCCTGGGGCTCGACACCGACGTCAACCTGAACGACCTGAGCTTGGACAGCGTGCTGAACGTGTTCGGGATCAACCCGGAGATCAACCTCGGCCTGGGGCAGTTGCTCACCGATCTGGGCTTCGGCAGCCTGGTCGACTCCTCGCTGGGTGACCTACTGAGCGGGTTGCCCGGCGGCGTCCTGACCGGCATCACCGGTGTGCTGAACTCGGTGATCGGAACCTTGATCCAAAGCGTCCCGCTCCTGGGTCCGCTGCTGGACCAGCTGCTCAACACCGTGCTGCTCACCCCGCAGAACCTCATCGACGCCCTCAACAGCGTCACCTTCGGCGACCTGCTCGGCGGCCAGAGCATCAGCGAAACCGTCAGCTCCCTGTTGGGGGCGCTGGGCGTCGCGCTGCCGACCGGGGATCTGACCATCGGCGGAATACTGGAAGGCCTGGGCTTCGCCCCCGCGACCGGGGACCTGACGCTCAGCGGCCTGCTCGGCGGCCTGGGACTCGGTGGCCTCGACATCACCGGGCTGCTCAACGGGCTGGACCTGGGTGATCTGGTCGGCGGTCTCGGGCTCGACAACCTGCCGCTGAACCTCGGCAGCCTGGTCGGCGACCTGTCGGATCTGAACTTGGCTGACCTGCTCAACGACCTGGGTCTGGGCGACCTGGATCTGGCCAACATCAGCGTCGGCTCATTCGGTGGGATGATCACCCAGCTGGTGGACGTCATCCCGCAGCAGATCCTCGACTTGCTGGGCGCCTAGCGGCGTCAACCCAGCAGCGTGTTCAGCGCGCCGGCCAGTTCGGGGGAGTTCGCCCCCCGCAGGTTCTGGTAGGTGCCGCCGGACAGCTGAGCCACCGACTGCCACGTGGCCCGGTCGGCGTCAGCGCCGAAGTCGATGACGTTGACGGCGACCGGGCGCTCGGGGTCGGTGTTCGTCCGGATGAATTCCTGCAGTCCTGGACCGTCGAGCGTCCGGTCGGTATGCGGGCCCGCGGTGATGACCAGCACCGAGTTGCTCTGCCCGGCACGGTAATTGGCCAGCGCCTGGTTGTAGACGAGCCGCAGGGTGGTGAACGACACCGCGCCGCCGGACGTCGAGCTCAGGCCATCGAGCTGCTCGACCAGGGTCTCGGCCCGGGTCCCGCCGTTCACCGGTTCGTCCAGGGGGCCGGCGGTGACCACGTTGCGGCCCTCCACGCCGTCGAAGGTCCACAGGCCGACGGCGGATTGCGGCGGGAGCGCCCGGATCCGTTGATCCAGGGCGGCGATCACATGGGCCAGCCGGGTCTTTCCGCCCTCGTCGGTGGTCATGGACTCATCGAGCATGATCGTCACCGCCGCGCTGCCCGGCAAGGTGGTGAGCGCATTGGCCAAGGTGGCCCGCATCGCGTCGTCGCCTACCGCCAAGGTGTCCGACACCGCCGGGAAGTCGGTGACATCACTGCTCGGCGGGTTCACGCCTTCCACCCGGAATCCGGCTTTGGCCAGCTCCGCGAGCTGATCCGGTTTGCGGGCGAAGCGGGCGAACTCACTGGCGGCGCTGACCTGTTCCTGTGACAGCCACGACCCGGCGAGCAAGACGGTGGGATAGTCGGCGACCGGCACCGGGCCGGGCGGCAACCAGAAGCCGAGCGTGCTCGCCGGATCCGACAAAGACTGCCCCCGGGTGAACAGTTGCTGCTCGGTGGTCACCACCGCGTGTACCGGGGCGGTCGCCGGATCGCCTTGGCGCAGCAATACGTTCATCGCCTCGGCCAGCGAGCTGTCGGCCAGGTGAGGCTGCGCGCCGGCCAGCCGGTGGACCGCGCCGGTCCCGTCGGTGGCGGGGGCGCCTTTCGGGGCGGCACCGGCGGCCACCGCCTCGCCGGCCAGGAAAGCGGCATCGCCGTTGCCGCCGATCGGCAGGGCCAGCCGCAGCTGCCCCCAGCCGGGAAGCCCGAGCCGGCCCAGGCCGTCGGGTTCGGTCTGCAGCTCCGGCAGGCTCGCCCAGCCCTGCTTCTGCAGAGCGGGCTTGAGTTCGGGCCGCATCGCCAGCAGCACCGGCGAGGTGACCAGGGAACGACTGTCGCTGACGGTCTCCGCGCCCGCGGACGCTTGCAGGCGCGCCGCCGACACCGAGCTGCCCGGAATCCACAGTGCCGGGCGCTGACCCAGCTGTGCCGGCCAGTCGCCGATGAATCCACTGACGACGGCGTCCGAGTCCGCCGGTTTGACCTGCACTGACACGCAGCGATCGCCTACCGGCTTGGCGGTCTTGTTGAACTTCTCGGCCAAGCCCTGCAGGTGGTCGGCGATCGAGGGGTCTGCCACCACGGCGACCGTCAGGTCGCCCTCGACGCAGCTGCCGGCGGCGATCGCGGAGCGATGCGACAGCGAGTTGCCGAAGAACCGCCACAGGATCACCGCGGCCACCACGACGATGACCGTCACCAGTGCGGCGATCACACCGACGCTGACACCACGGCGCCCGGCGTCGTTGCGGTGCCGGCGCCACCGTTCCAGGTGGCGGTGGCCGCCACCCGGCTCGTCCCGCGCGACTGACGACGCTTCCCCGGACCGGGCACGAATCGCGCCGAAAGGCCCGGTGCGGTAACGCGTTTCTTCGTCGTCGTGACCGCCTCGCCGCAGGTACTGCGCCGGGTCGGCGTCGTAGCCCGCGTCGCTGCCGAACGACTCCTCGTAGAACGCGTCGTGATAGTCGTCGACGTACTCGTCGTCGTCCGGGTCGCCGAAGCCGAACGGATCGGGCGGCGCGGTGTCGTGGTGGCCGTAGTCGGCCTCGCCGCGCGCGAGTGGGTCTTCCTCGAAATCGTCCGGGCCGGGGAAACTGTGCCTACCCACGGTGGGTGCGTCCTCTCCGCCTGGTCAGCGCTCCGGCCACGGTCAATTCCACTGAAGATCCGCCCAGGGGTCAGATGCCGACTCGGGCTTTGAACTCCCGGCGACGCCGGTGCAGGATCGGCTCGGTGTAGCCGTTGGGCTGACTGGTTCCGGACAGGATCAACTCCCGCGCAGCCGCGAACGCGACGCTGTCGTCGAAATCCGGGGCCATCGGCAGGTAGTTGGGGTCGCCCGCGTTCTGTCGGTCCACGGCCGGGGCCATCCGTTCCAGACTGGACTGCACGTCGTCTTCGGTGATCACCCCGTGCCGCAGCCAGTTCGCCAGCAGCTGCGACGAGATCCGCAGCGTCGCACGGTCTTCCATCAGCGCCACGTCGTGGATGTCGGGGACTTTCGAGCAGCCCACGCCTTGCGAGATCCAGCGCACCACGTAGCCGAGGATCGACTGGCAGTTGTTGTCGACCTCCTCGCGAATCTCGTCGGGCGCCCAGGCCAGGCCCTCCGACAGCGGGATGGTCAACAGCTGATCGATGGTGGCGCGGCGCTTTCCGGCCAACTCCTGCTGCACCTCGAAGACGTCCACCTGGTGGTAGTGCATCGCGTGCAAGGTGGCGGCGGTCGGCGACGGCACCCACGCGGTGCTGGCGCCGGCGCGCGGGTGACCGATCTTCTGCTCGACCATGTCGGCCATCAGGTCGGTCATCGCCCACATGCCCTTGCCGATCTGGGCGTGACCGGTGAAACCGGTCGCCAGACCCGCGTCGACGTTGTTGTCCTCGTAGGCCAGGATCCACGGCTGAGATTTCATGGTGGCCTTGCGGACCATCGGCCCGGCCTCCATCGAGGTGTGGATCTCGTCGCCGGTGCGGTCCAGGAAGCCGGTGTTGATGAACACCACCCGATCGGCCGCGGCCTTGATGCAGGCCCGCAGGTTGACGGTGGTACGGCGCTCCTCGTCCATGATGCCGATCTTGAGCGTCGCCTGCGGCAGCCCCAGGACGTCTTCGACCCGGCTGAACAACTCGGCGGTGAAGGCCACCTCGTCGGGCCCGTGCATCTTCGGCTTGACGATGTAGATCGACCCGGTGCGGCTGTTGATCAGCGGCCCGTTGTCCTCAGAGGCGGACAACCCGTGCATGGCGATCAGCCCGGTGAACAGCGCGTCCTGGATGCCCTCGAACACCTCGGCGCCCTCGTCGCCGGCGACGATGGCGTCGTTGGTCATCAGGTGGCCCACATTGCGGACGAACATCAGGCTGCGGCCGGGCAGCGTCACGGTCGCCCCGTCCGGGCCGGTGAACTCCCGGTCGGCGGCCAGCGTGCGGGTGAAGGTCTTGCCGTCCTTGGTGACCTGCTCGGCCAGATCCCCGCGGTTGAGGCCCAGCCAGTTGCGGTAGCCCAGCACCTTGTCGTCGGCGTCGACCGCGGCCACCGAGTCCTCGAAGTCCATGATCGTGGTGACCGCCGACTCCAGCACCACGTCTTTGATGCCCGCGGCATCGGTGGCCCCGATCGGCGACGACGGGTCGATCACGACCTCGATGTGCAGTCCGTGGTGGGCCAGCAGCACCGACGACGGCGCCTGCGCGTCCCCGGTGTAGCCGACGAATTCTCCCGGCGCGGCGACCGTGGTCTCCAGGCCGTCGGTGAGGGCGACCGCCAGCTGGCCGTCTTTCACTGCGAAACTTTTGACCTCGGTCCACCCGCCGTTGGCCAGCGGGACGGACTCGTCGAGGAACTTGCGGGCGTAGGCGATGACTTTGTCGCCGCGCACCTTGTTATACGAGGTGCCTTTCTCGGCACCGTCGTCCTCGCTGATCACGTCGGTTCCGTACAGCGCGTCGTACAACGACCCCCACCGGGCGTTCGCGGCGTTGAGCGCGAACCGGGCGTTGAGCACCGGCACCACCAACTGCGGACCGGCCTGCCGGGCGATCTCGTCGTCGACGCCCGCCGTGGTGATGGTGAACTCCTCCGGTTCGGGCAATAGGTAGCCGATCTCGGTGAGGAAGTCCCGGTAGGCCTCGGTGTCCAAGGGTTCGATCACCCGGTGCCGGTGCCACTTGTCGATCTGCGCCTGCAGCTCGTCACGACGCGCCAGCAGTTCGGCGTTTTTCGGCGTCAGATCGGTGACGACCTTGTCCACGCCCGCCCAGAAACTGTCCGGGTCGACGCCGGTGCCCGGCAGCGCCTCGTCGGTGATGAAGTCGTAGAGCACGCGAGCCACCCGCAACTCGCCCACCGACACCCGGTCCGTCATGATTTCCTCCCTCATAGCCAATCCACCACCTTACCGGCCGACAACACGCTAGCCGCATCCCTTGACCGCCAACAGCAGGTCACACCGCTTGAGCAGGGCGGAACGCAGCGGCGCGGCGCGCTGTGCGATCCCAGTCTGGCAACGGACGTATTCAGCACGGCCGGCGGGGTTTTCGATGCAGATCGGCTGATAGCCATAGCTGCTCAGGTCGTAGGGGCTCGCGCGCATGTCGATCTCGCGCGCCGCCGCGGCCAACTGCAAGCAGTCCAGCAGCAACTCGGAATCGATCAGGGGCCCCAGCTTGTAGCACCACTTGTACAAGTCCATGTTGGCGTGGAGGCAACCCGGCTGCTCCCAAGCGGTTTGGCCGGCCCGGCTCGGTGTGCCGGCGTTACGGGGCGCCGCCGCCGGGGTGAAGAACCGGAAGGCGTCAAAGTGCGTGCAGCGCAGCGGTGTTGCCTCAACCACTCGATCCACGTCGGCCGCGGGAAGCCGCAGCGGAACATGGCCGTGCCGGACCGTGTCGCTCCGGTAGAGCATCGCCCACTCGTGCAGGCCGAAACAGTTCAGCTGGGCTGGACGCGCGGCGGTGGCCCGTAACAGCCGTGCGACGAACATCACGGTGTCGGCCCGCTCGCGCACGAAGTCCTCGGCGACCGCGACCGTGTCACCGGCCACGACGTATCCTCGGCGGCCCTGGTAGTCGCGCAATGCTGCGGCCCCGGCCAGCGCGACCCCGAATCCGGGGTTCCAGGTGCGTAACTGTCGCGGGCGCAAGCTGTAGTAGCTGAACAGGAACTTGGGAACCGGATCGCCGGCGGCGATCCGGCGCTGCGCAGGGCTCAGGAAGCGCTCCAGGCGCAGTCGGTAGGCCGTTGCCCGCGCCTGCCACTGCTCGGTGTCCAGCGTCGACTCCTCGACCAGGTCAAACACGATGCGTTCCGTCGCGGACGGTGCCGACGACGTCCTGGACCAGGTCCTCGAGGGCCACCATCGCCACCACGGCGCCCTCGGTGTCGACCGCCAGCGCCAGGTGGCTGTTGGTGCGCCGCAGCCGGGTCAACGCGTCGGCCACCGGCAGCGACGCGGGAAGCCGGAGCAACGGTCGCACCACGCCGAGGTCGACGATCGCGTCGGCCTCGGGATGTTCGGAGCTCGGACCCGCCGTGCTCTCGCTGAGCGGCAGGACATCCTTGATGTGCAGGTAGCCGACGAATTCGCCCTGGTCGACCACGGGAAACCGGGAGTACCCGGTCTGGGCGAGGGCCTGTTCGACCGCTGCCACGGTGGGGCCCCGGCCGGCGGCCGCGGCCGGAACGGCGCGGATGTCACCGACCGGAAGCGCCACATCGGCGACGGTGCGGGTGCGGATCTGCAGGGCCCGGGTCAACCGGGTGTACTCCTCGAGGTCGAGCAGCCCCGCCGAGACCGATTCGGCGATCATCTCGCTCAGTTCGACGGTGGAGACCGTGATCTCCAGCTCATCCTTGGGCTGCACCCGCAGGGCGCGCAAAACGGCGTGGCCGCACCGGTGGTAGAACGCGATGAACGGCCGGGCGGCGGCCATATAGATCAGGTACGGCGGGATCAGCAGCATCGCCGCCGTCTCCGGGCCCGCCAGGGTGATGTTCTTCGGGACCATCTCCCCGAACAGCACGTGCAGCGTGACCACGACCGACAGTGCGACGACGAACGCCACGGTATGCAGCAGCGGGTCCGGGATGCCGACCAGCCGGAACGGCTGCTCGAGCAGGTCGGCCACGGCGGGTTCCCCGATCCGGCCGAGCAGAATCGAGCACACCGTGACACCCAGCTGGAAGCCGGCCAGCATCAGCGGGAGCTGTTCGCCGGCGCGGATCACGGTGACCGCACTGCGCCGGCCCTGTTCGGCCAGCGCCTCGAGCCGGTCTCGACGCGCCGAGATCAGCGAGAACTCCGCGCCGACGAAGAACCCGTTCGCCGCGATCAGCAGCACGGTCAACACCACGTTGAACAGGTCAGCCATTGCCGGCCCCCAGCTGGGTCAGCGCCAGCAGGTCGATGCGCCGGCCGTCCATCCGGACTACCCGGGCCAGCCAGCGCGGCGGGTGCGCCGACAGCTCGTCGGGATCGAATGCGGTCAGTTCGACGGTCTCGCCGGCGGCCGGAATGTGCCCGAGTTCTTGCAGCACCAGCCCGCCGATGGTCTCGTAGGAGCCTTCGGGGGCCCGGTACCCGGTAGCGGCGGCCACCTCGTCGATGCGCAGCAGGCCCGACACCTGCCAGCCGCCGCCGGCCACCACCACGTCGGGCGTGGCATCGTCGTGTTCGTCGCGGACGTCGCCGACGATCTCCTCGATCAGATCCTCCACCGTGAGCATCCCCGCGGTGCCGCCGTACTCGTCGACGACCAGCGCCGCCTGCTGGCCGTTGGCCCGGACCTGTTCCATCACCGCATCGCCGTCGAGGGTGGACGGCACCACCGCCACCGGTTGGGCGACGGCCGTGATGGGGGTGGTCGCCCGCTGCGCGGCGGGAACCGCGAAGACCTGCTTGACGTGCACGATGCCGACGGTGGCGTCGAGGTCGCCGTCGACCACCGGGAAGCGGGAGAAACCGGTCTCGATGGCGGCCGCGGCCAGATCCGCGACGGTGTCGCCGGCCTGCAGGCTCACGATCTTCGAGCGCGGCGTCATCAATTCGGCGGCGGTCAGGGCGCCGAACCGCAGCGAGCCGCCCACCAGGGCGGCCGTACTGGGGTCGAGCGCACCGCTGCGTGCGGAATTGCGCACCAGCGAGGCCAGCTCCCGCGGCGAGCGGGCCGATGCCAGCCGGTCGGCGGGTTGGATGCCCAGCCGGTGCAGGATGAGGTTCGCCGTCCCGTTGGTCAGCTTGATCGCGGCCGCGAACAGCCGCGAGAACAGCAGCTGCGGCCCAGCCACTGCGCGGGCAACCGGCAGCGGACGCGCTACGGCCAGGTTCTTGGGCACCAGCTCGCCGAAGACCATCGACAGCGAGGTGGCGATCACCAGGGCCAGCGCCAGCGCCACCCCGGCGGCGCTCGCCTCGGGCAGGCCCAGGGCGGCAAGCGCGGGCCGCAGCCACCGGGCCAGCACCGGCTCGGCGAGGTAGCCGGTGGCCAGCGTGGTGATCGAGATGCCCAGCTGGGCGCCGGACAGCTGGAACGACAGTGTGCGGTGGGCGTCTTGGATGTAGAGGTCGCGCCGGCCGCCACGGCGGGCGTTGGCCTCCACCGCGCTGCGTTCCAGCGTGGTCAGGGAGAACTCGGCGGCGACGAACACCGCCGTTCCCAAAGTGAGGACCAGGAACGCCAGCAGGCTGCCCAGGGTGAGCGCGATCGTCATGAGTCGGTACTGCTCGCCACCGGGGCAGCACTCGCCACCATGGGTGCAGGTGCCGCCACGGGTCTCACCAGCCGAACGGTAGCGGATGGCCTTCGGCGAAGCCGGCGGCCGACTGCACCCCCAGCACCGCGCGCTCATGCAACTCGGCCAGGTCGGCCGCACCGACGTAGGTGCAGGTGCTGCGCAGGCCGGCGGTGATGTGGTCCAACAAATCCTCGACCCCGCCGCGATCGGGATCCAGCGCCATCCGCGACGTGGAAATGCCCTCCTCGAACAGCGATTTGCGGGCCCGGTCGAATGCACTGTCGGTAGCGGTGCGGGCGGCCACGGCGCGTTTGGACGCCATTCCGTAGCTTTCCTTGTACGGCTTGTCGTCGTGGTCGAACATCAAGTCGCCGGGGGATTCGTAGGTGCCGGCGAACCAGGAGCCGATCATCACGTTCGATGCGCCCGCGGCCAGGGCCAGTGCCACGTCGCGCGGGTGGCGCACCCCGCCGTCGGCCCAGACGTGGGCGCCGAGTTCGTGGGCTGCCGCCGCGCATTCCAGTACGGCCGAGAACTGCGGGCGGCCCACCCCGGTCATCATCCGGGTGGTGCACATCGCGCCGGGGCCGACGCCGACCTTGACGATGTCCGCCCCGGCGGCGATCAGATCCCGGGTGCCGTCGGCCGACACGACGTTGCCGGCCACCAGCGGGACGCCCGGCTTGAGGGCGGCCACCGAGCGGATGGCCTGCAGCGCCTTTTCCTGGTGCCCGTGCGCGGTGTCGATGACGAGCACATCCACCCCGGCCGACAGCAGCGCCGCCGCGCGGGCTGTCACCTCGCCGGTGATGCCGACCGCGGCGGCGATCCGCAGCCGGCCGGCCGCGTCGGTGGCCGGGGTGTAGATGCCGGCCCGGATCGCCCCGGTGCGGGTCAGTACGCCGGCCAGGGTGCCGTCGGCGTTGGTCAGCACCGCGACGTCGACCGGAGCGTGCTCCAGCAGGTCGAATACCTTGCGCGGCTCGGTGCCGATCGGAACGCTGAGCAGGTCGGACATCGCGACGTCGCGAACCCGGCTGAAGCGGTCCACGCCCTCGCAGCACGCCCGGGTCACCAGGCCGGTGGGGCGGCCGTCGACCGCCACCACCGCGGCGCCGTGGGCCCGTTTGGAGATCAGCGCCATCGCGGCCGACACCGAGTCGTCGGGGGAGAGCACCACCGGAGTGTCGGCCACCAGGTCGCGGCTTTTCACGAACGCCACCGTCTGGCCCACGGCATCGATCGGCAGATCTTGCGGCAGCACCACGATGCCACCGCGCCGGGCCACCGTCTCAGCCATGCGCCGGCCCGCCACCGCGGTCATGTTGGCCACCACCACCGGGATGGTGGCACCGGAGCCGTCGCGGGTGGACAGGTCGACGTCGAGGCGTGAGTCGACGGCCGAGCGGTTCGGGACGATGAACACGTCGTCGTAGGTCAGGTCATAGCCGGGGTCATACCCGCGTGCGAATCTCATCGGGTGCCCGCCTTTGGGCCGTTGGGTTCCGAGGAGCCCATCTGTTCGCCTCCACAGGGTCTGAGAGCCGGGGTTCGGGCAAACACCGGATGCCACGGGTTGCCGCGGCGGCCACCGGGTGACATCTTTTCGGCCCGGTCAGCCACGGTACCGCCAGCGCATCGGTGTGCACCACTCGATTTCGGGCGGGGCGAACCCGACGAAAAATTGATCTTCCTCACAGTCGCATAGTCGGGTAAACTCATGGCGTCGTTTAGGGGAACAGAGATGACAGTTAGCTACGGCTGGCGAGGTGGGGCCCTTCGGGCCCCGATCAGAGTCTCTCGCGCCCCACGGCCCACCCGGCCCGAACACCACGCCTGCCGTCCGTGCGGGATCGGTGCTCCGTCGGCGTGGCGGGGGTGCAGCGTCGAAGGCTATCTGCAGCGCAAACTGCACCGCCAGTGGCGCAACCGCGGATCGTAGCGGGCGGACTTTGTTGCGCACCGTTTAGATTGCCGTGCAAGGGAAATAGCTGGGCGCGGCCGTTCTACGAGTAGCTCGGCAGGGATCGAAACCTCGCGGCATCACGACAGTGGCCCACGCTGTCGCCGCCGGGGCCGAATTTCGGGCCTGCGGGTCGCGCCGGCACCCGCGGTAATCGCACCGGCTCAATCGCGGAATAATCCCGGGCGATCCAGCGGATGTCGCACCGAACAAAGTTAGCTGTCAGGAATTTACCCAGGGCGCAGCGATGCTGAGAAATAGCCAAACTGCGGAATTTTCCAGCGGCGACTTCGCCGACCGGCTGGACACCACTTTCCCCACAACAGAGGTCCGAACCATGCACGCACATCAGCTCCTGTCGCTGGCCGCCGGTGCCGTCCTGGCCGGCGGCATCGCCGTCGCCCCGGTTACTCCGCTGCCGGCGCCGGCGACCGCGGCGCCACCCGATATTCAGCTCACCGGCGGTGCCGCACCGGATGTCGTCATCGATGTCGTCCGGCACGCGCAGATGATCTCGCCGTACGAGAACCTGCTCACCCCGTCGCCGGCCTTCCCCGGAGCCCCGCTCAGCGGTCTGGGCCTGCAACAGGCGCAAGACGTCGGACAGAAGCTGTTCGACGAACTGGGCCCGGTCGCCGGGATCTTCGCCGGGCAGGGCCTGCGCGAGATGCAGACCTCGGCTCCGTTCGCCGCCCTGGAGCACATGACGGACAACGTGCAGATACTGCCGGGGCTCAACGAAGTCGACAGCGGCATATACGCCCTCGACCCGATCGAAAGCCTCGGGGGCCGGCTGGCCTTCCTGACCGTCGGCGCGTGGGCACTCGGCGCGCCGCTGGGATTGGCCCTGGTGCCCGGGCCGGGTTCAGAAGACGGCAACGGACTGATGTTCAATGCCCGCTTCACCGATGCCATCAACGCGATGTACGACCATGCGGTCGCCAACCCGATCGTCAGCGACAACGGCCAGATCACCGACGTGGCATTCAACAGCGAGGCGTCGATCTTCGCGTGGGTGATGATGAACGTCAAGAACCCCGATCTGCCGTTCTTCTTGGACCTCATCCGGGAGTCGCACACCGTCGCCAACGGGCTTTCCACCGTGCTGCTGCCCAACACCGGCATCGTGCAGATCGCGGGCAACCCCACCGACGGCTGGACGCTGCTCAGCTGGGACGGCCAGGAGATTCCGCAGGATCCGGATCTGCTGAGCGCCCTGTTCGTCGACGGACGCGATCTCGTCCTGCCCTCGCAGACGGCGATCTGGAACATCTTCGAAGCCATCCTGGGCGGTGACCAGACGACGATCATGAACGCGATCCAGACCGGTATCGAGCAGATCGGCTCGGCGCTGACCCAATTCCCGGGCGCGGTCTTCAACGACATCGTCGATGCCTTCGGAAGTCTCGGTTAGGAGGTGATGGTCATGCCGATAAGGTCGATCTGGCCGGTGGCCGCCGGTGTCGCCGTCATCGGCGCGGGCGTCATCGCGGCACCGGCGCAGCCCGGTGTCGCCGGGACCGTCATCGCCGGCATAGCGCTCACCGGCGAGGATGCCCAGGACATCGTGATCGACATCGTGCGACACGGGCAGCGGATGCCGCCGTTCAACGACGTCATCACCCCGTCGCCGGATCATCCGGGGCCGCCGCTCAGCGATCTCGGTGTGCAGCAGGCGCAGGATGTGGCCGACCAGCTCCACAGGGAGCTCGGTGATCAGGTCGCCGGTATCTTCTCCGGGCAGGCCATCCGGGACATGGACACCGCGGCGCCGTTTGCCGCACTCGAGCACATGACGCCGCAGATCCTGTCCGGGCTCAACGAGATCGACAGCGGCATCTACGCCGGGCAACCCATCGCCAGCCTGTCCGGATTCCTCTACCAGCTGACGCCGCTGCTGTGGTCGCTGCTCGGGCTGATCCTGGTGCCGATACCGGGCTCGGTCGAAGACCCCAACGGCGTGGTGCTCAACGCGAACTTCACCGACGCCGTCAACACGATGTACAGCGCCGCCCTGGCCAACCCGGTGGTAAGCGACAACGGCGCGATCACCGCGGTGGGGTTCGACAACGAAGCCGATGTCGCCGCCTGGGTGGCGATGAACGTCAAGAACCCCGACATCTCGCTGCTGCTGCCGCTGACCCTGCAAACCATGTTCACAGGCGACGACGGATCACCGCTGCTGCCCAACACCGGCATCATCTCGATCGAGGGCAACCCCACCGACGGCTGGACGCTGGTCAGCTGGAACGGGATTCCCGTCCCGGAGGACCCGGGGTTGCTGACGAAGCTGATCATGGACGTGCGTGACCTGATCACCACACCGCAGACGGCGCTGTGGAACCTGCACGAGGCGCTGCTCGCCGGTGATCCCACCGCGATCGGCGCTGCGCTGCAGACCGGCCTGCAAGACATCGCCGAGGCCTACTTCGGGTTCCCGCAAGCGGTGTTCAACGACATCGTCGACGAACTGCCGAATCTGGGATGACCACGATGTCGCGCAGCGTGCGCGAGTGGCGGGACGGTGGCCGGTGGGTATCGACCGGTGCCGGGCGGGTCTTCGTACGATCAAGAGCGGGGGAGGGGCCGACTGTGCTGCTGCTGCACGGGTTTCCGTCCAGCTCCTACGATTTCCGGTCGGTCGTCGCCCGGCTGGCCGGCCGGTCCTGGCTGACGATGGACTTCCTCGGCTTCGGGTTGTCGGACAAGCCGCGCCGGCATCGCTACAGCCTGTTGGAGCAGGCCGATCTGGTCCAGCAGGTGCTGGCGTCGGCCACCACCGGTCCGGTGGTGCTGGCCGCCCACGACATGGGCACCTCGGTGACGACCGAACTGCTGGCCCGCGATCTCGAGGGCACCCTGCCCTTCGATCTGCGCCGCGCGGTGCTGTCCAACGGCAGCGTGATCCTGGAGCGGGCCAGCCTGCGTCCCATCCAGAAACTGCTGCGCGGCCCGTTCGGTGGCCTCGCCGCCCGGCTGACGAACCGGCGCAGCTTCGTCCGCGGCTTCGGCCGGCTGTTCTCTGCGCAGCATCCGCTGTCCCCCGAAGAAGCCGCCGCGCAGTGGGAACTGTTGTGCCACAACGGCGGCCACCGGATCGCGCACCTGCTCTCGGCCTACCTCGACGAACGGGTGCGTTACGCGCAGCGCTGGCACGGGGCGGTGCGCGACTGGCCCAAGCCGTTGGGTTTGGTGTGGGGGCTCGGCGATCCGGTGGCCACCACCAATGTGCTCGAGGGCTTACGTGAGCTGCGGCCCGCCGCCGACGTCGTCGAGCTGCCCGGCCTCGGGCACTACCCACAGATCGAGGATCCGCAGGCTTACACCGACGCCGTACTGGAGCTACTGGATTAGGCGGGCACTTCGCTGCGGTCGGCGCTCCACAGCGTGTGGAACTTGCCCTCGGCGTCCACCCGACCGTAGGTGTGCGCTCCGAAGTAGTCGCGCTGGGCCTGGGTCAGGGCGGCCGGCAGCCGCTCGGTGCGCAGACCGTCGTAGTAGGCCAGCGCCGAGGAGAAACCGGGAACCGGAATGCCCAGGCTGACCGCGGTGGTCACCACCCGCCGCCAGGAGTCGATGGCCGCCTCCACGGCGCTGCGGAAATACGGGGCCGCCAGCAGGCTGACCAGATCGGGATCGGTGTCGAATGCCTCTTTGATCCGGTTGAGGAATTTCGCGCGGATGATGCAGCCGCCACGCCAGATCGTCGCCAGATCGCCGGGCGTGACATTCCAGCCGTATTCGGCGCTGCCCGCCTGGATCTGGTTGAAGCCCTGCGCGTAGGCGACGATCTTCGAGGCGTACAGCGCCTGGCGGACGTCCTCGGTGAACCGGGCCGCATCACCGGGGCGTTCACCGAGTGCCCCGGCGGCCAGACCCGCCGCGGCGCGGCGCTGGGGAACCGATCCCGACAGCGCCCGGGCGAACACCGCCTCGGCGATACCGGTTACCGGAACCCCAAGGTCCAGAGCGGATTTCACCGTCCAGCGCCCGGTGCCCTTCTGCTCGGCCTCGTCGACGATGACGTCGACCAGCGGCTTGCCGGTCTTGGCGTCGACCTGGCGCAGCACTTCGGCGGTGATCTCGACCAGATAGCTGTCCAGATCACCGGCGTTCCACTCGGTGAACACCTCGGCGATCTGCGGCGCCGAGAGACCCAGGCTGTCGCGCAGCAACTGGTAGGCCTCGCCGATCAGCTGCATGTCGGAGTACTCGATGCCGTTGTGCACCATCTTCACGAAATGGCCCGCGCCGTCCGGCCCGATGTGGGTGCAGCACGGCACCCCGTCGACGTGGGCGGAGATCTCCTCGAGCAACGGGCCCAGGGAGGTGTAGGACTCCTTCGGGCCCCCCGGCATGATCGAGGGCCCGTTGAGAGCGCCCTCCTCACCGCCGGAGATGCCGGCGCCGACGAAGTGCAGACCGCGCGCCGCCATTGCCTTCTCCCGGCGAATGGTGTCGGTGTAGAGCGCGTTGCCGCCGTCGATGATGATGTCGCCGGGCTCCATGGCGTCGGCGAGTTCGTTGATGACCGCGTCGGTGGGCTCGCCGGCCTTGACCATGATCAGCACCCGGCGCGGCTTCTCAAGAGCGGCAAGGAATTCCGGAATGGTCTCGCTGCGCACGAAGGTGCCCTCGGAGCCGTATGCGCTCAACAGGGCATCGGTTTTGGCGACCGACCGGTTGTGCAGCGCCACGGTGTAGCCGTGCCGGGCGAAGTTTCGCGCGATGTTGGAACCCATGACGGCCAGACCGGTCACCCCGATCTGGGCGGTGCCGACAGTCTCCGACGCGCTCATACATTCGCCTTTCGGTCGTAGGTGACGCCCTGCGCGGCACGCCGGCGGCGTGGGTTAGCCCGCGATCAGTCGATGCAGTTCGGTCAGCCACGGTACCGCGAGCGCGATTGTCGGTACCGCGAGCACCCCGGCTGCGGCGGAGTAGGCGGCAGCAGCCAGCGTGCGGCTGTTGCCCCGACCCGACAGCCGCTGCACCCGCAGCACCGTGTGGGGGCCGCCGGCGGCCAGCGCACCGGCCGGGGTGGCGGCCGACGCACAGGTCACCAGGGCGCGGGCCAGGGGAGGGGCGC
>NZ_LZJK01000016.1 GCF_001667945.1 Mycolicibacter sinensis
TCGCGCACCACCCAGTTGCGCACGGCCTGGGCGCTGCGCCGGCGCAGGTCGTCGACGAGTGCCTGCTCGGCGGCGGCGTCCGGCACGATCTTCTTCGCCGCATCGGTGGGAGTAGCGGCCCGCAGGTCGGCGACCAGGTCGCACAGCGGATTGTCGGGCTCGTGGCCCACTGCGCTGACCACCGGGGTACCGCACGCCGAGATCGCCCGGCACAGCGTCTCGTCGGAGAACGGCAGCAGATCCTCCACACTGCCGCCGCCGAGCAGGCACTCGTCGACGACCTGCGCCGGCGCAGCGCCCAGGCCGTGCGCAACTGGGTGGTGCGCGAGGAACGCGTGCTGGCCCAGTTACGCAACCGCCCCGTGCTCGCCGACCCGCTGCGTGCACTGACCGAGCGCGCCGAGGAAGTGGGACGCGCCCTGGCGGCGGTGCGCCGCGACATCACCCGACTGATTACCGTGCAGACCGAACGGGTCGAGCACCTGTCGGCCCGGCTGGCTACCCTGGGCCCGGCCGCCACCCTGGCCCGCGGCTACGCGGTCGTGCAGACGGTGCGCACTGATAGCCCGGCGCATGTCCTGCGCTCGGTGCACGAGGCACCGGAAGGCACCCACTTGCGGATCCGCGTCGCCGACGGAGCGATCGCCGCTACCAGTGAAGGACGTACCGATGGCACCAACGACCAGTGACGAACCCGGATCGACGAGGCCCGTTAGTGACCTCGGGTACGAGCATTGCCGCGACGAGCTGATCGAGGTCGTGCAGCGGCTCGAGCAGGGCGGCTTGGATCTCGACGCTTCGCTGAGCCTTTGGGAACGGGGCGAGCAGCTGGCTAAGCGGTGCGAAGAGCACCTGGCCGGCGCCCGCCAGCGGGTTCAAGAAGCGTTGTCCGCCGACAGCGACGACGACCGCCGGGCGTGACTTCGCGCCGAAGAACTGGAACACGTTCAGTTATGCTCACCCGATGGGTGATCCAGCACTGACAACCGAACTCGGCCGGGTATTGGTCACCGGCGGTTCAGGCTTCGTCGGAACCAATTTCGTCAGAACACTGCTCGAGCGCGGCTACCAGGTGCGGTCTTTCGACCGGGCGCCGTCGCCGCTGGCGCACCACCCCAACCTCGAGACGGTGCAAGGCGACATCTGCGATCGGCAGACGGTGGCCGCCGCCGTCGCCGGCATCGACACGGTGTTTCACACCGCGGCGATCATCGATCTGCAGGGCGGGGCGAAGGTCACCGATGAGATCCGTCGTCGCAGCTTCGCGGTCAATGTCGACGGCACCAAGAATCTGGTTCAGGCCGGCCAGCACGCCGGGGTGAAGCGGTTCGTCTACACCGCATCCAACAGCGTGGTGATGGGCGGTAAGGCCATCTCCGGTGGCAACGAAACCATGCCCTACACCACCAAGTACAACGACCTCTACACCGAGACGAAGGTGGTCGCCGAGAAGTTCGTGCTGGGCGAGAACGGCATCGGCGACATGCTGACCTGTTCGATCCGCCCGTCGGGGATCTGGGGCGACGGCGACCAGACCATGTTCCGCAAGCTGTTCGAAAGCGTGGTCGCCGGGCACGTCAGGGTGCTCATCGGCAGCAAACGCGCCAAGCTCGATAACTCCTACGTGCACAACCTGATTCACGGTTTCATCCTGGCCGCCGAGCACCTGGTGCCGGGCGGAACGGCGCCGGGGCAGGCCTATTTCATCAACGACGGCGAACCGATCAACATGTTCGAATTCGCCCGCCCGGTCATCGAGGCGTGCGGCCAGCACTGGCCGCGGTTCCGGGTTTCCGGCCGGATGGTGCGTGACGTGATGGCGGCATGGCAGTGGCTGCACTTCCGGTTCGGGCTGCCCCAGCCATTGCTGGAACCCGGTGCGGTGGAACGGCTTTACCTCAACAACTACTTCTCGATCGACAAAGCCCGCCGCGATCTCGGCTATCGGCCGCTGTTCACCACCGAGCAGGCGATGGCCGACTGCCTGCCCTACTACAAACAGCTCTTCGAACAGGTCAAGGCCGAGGCGCATCCGCACCTGGCGACGGTGGTCGCCGAGCCGCATCCGGAATAGCCGTCACGGCAACGACATCAGCGGAAACACCTCGCCGGTGGCACTGTTGACCAGCGCCGCCCGGTCCAACCGCGCCTGAAACGGCACCACATTGAACACCTCGACCGCTACCAACGGCAGCTGGTCCAGCCTGGCGCGCGGGGCAAGCGAGCAGTGCGGCAGCCAGATGCCCGGCCGATAGTGCTTGTGCAACTGCGCACCGGTGCTCGTGACAGCGTCCACAACGCGCTGTTGACGCGCCACGAAATCGGCGCTGACCCCGGCGAGCAGCCAAGCCCGCCCACGACGGAACAGCCCTAGCCCGTCGAAGCTGAGGTCCACCGGCGTGCCGTCGTCCAGCTCGGCCAGCGCCGCTGCCACCGCGGCGCGGTCCCAGCTGCGCAGCACCGCGTAGGAGACGTGCGGCACGTGCCGGCGATGGGTATGCGAACGCAGACTAGCCACACCGCGCGCTTCGATGCGGTCCCACAGGGCCCGCATCGCCCGCTCGGATCGCCGGTCGAACAGCAGGCAGACGGCCAGGGCCATGGGGCCAGTTTGTTCCGAACGGCTATCGCAGATCACGCTTTCACGGAAAGATCGCGCTAATTGAGGAGGTGCTCGTGGGCACGGTGTTGGTGACCGGCGCATTCGGTCTGGTCGGGTCGGCGGTGGTCCGTCAATTGGTCGCGGACGGCCGAAGCGTTGCGGCAACCGATCTCGACATCCCGGCGAACCGCAAAGCGGCCGCCGAACTGCCGAAATCGGTCCAGCTGCGATATGCCGACCTCACCGACCCGGCAGCGGTCGATGAGCTGCTCAGCGCCGTCACACCCGCCGCGATCATCCATCTGGCCGCGGTGATCCCACCATTGATCTATCAGCGCCGCAAGCTGGCTTACCAGGTCAACGTCGAGGCGACCGGGCACCTGCTGGCCGCCGCCGCCGGACAACCCGACCCGCCCCGTTTCGTGCAGGCCTCCAGCATCGCGGTATACGGCTCCCGCAACCCGCACACGGTCTCCGGGGTGCTGACCGCCGACACCCCGACCAATCCCGCCGACGTCTACGGCGACCACAAAGTGCAGGCCGAACAACTGGTTCGCACCTCCGGTCTGGACTGGGTGATCCTGCGACTCGGCGGAGTACTCACCGTTGACCCGGGCCCCTACATCAAGCTGGACAACCTGTACTTCGAGCAGCTGCTGCCGGCCGACGGCCGGCTGCAAACAGTCGACGTGCGTGACGTCGCCTCGGCATTCGTCGCGGCCACCACGGCACCCGTGCTCGGCGAGACGCTGCTGATCGGCGGCGACGACACCCACCGCCGCCTGCAGGGTGACGTCGCGCCGGCGATGGCCGCAGCCATGGGGTTGGTCAACGGCCTGCCCGCCGGCCTGCCCGGCAACCCCGACAGCGACGACGACTGGTTCAACACCGACTGGATGGACTCCAGCCGCGCCCAGGATGCGCTGGGCTTCCAGCACCACTCGTGGCCGCAGATGCTGGCGGAGACCGCCGCCCAGGCCGGCGCGAAGCGGTACCTGTTGGCCATGATCGCGCCGTTGGCCCGGGTGGTGCTGCGGTGGCGCGCCCCCTACTACCGCTCCGGCAAGAAGTTCGCCGACCCCTGGCGAGCCATCGCCGACAAATGGGACGAGCCGCGTCCGTGAACTCCGACTTCTCCCCTGCCCAGCGGCGCGCGCTGGCGGTCTTCACCGTGATCGCGCTGCTGTTCGGGGCGTACTTCTTGCGCACCTTCTTCGTGCTGATCGTGGTGGCGGCGGTGGGCGCCTACCTGTTCACCCCGCTGTTCCGAGCCCTCGGCAGACGCCTGCCCACCGGACTGGCGGCCACCGGCACACTGCTGGCCGCGCTGATCGCCGTCATCGTCCCGGTCGGGCTGATCATCTTCCTGGCCGTCATCCAGATCACCCGCACGGCCAGCGACGTGGCGGAGTGGGTCCAGGCCACCGATCCCAACGCGCTCGGCGACAAGGTGCTGAAATTCGTCAACGGCCTGCTCGAGCGGATTCCGTTCGTGCACGTCGAGCTGACCATGGATTCGCTGCGGGGGGCGATGGTCAACGTGGCCCAGCGCGGCGGCGAACTGCTGCTGCACGGTTTGCAGGGCGCCGTCGGCGGTGTCGTCGGGGCGATCACCGCGGCGATCATCTTCTTGTACGTGTTCCTGGCGCTGCTGACCCACCGCGAAGAACTGCACACCCTGATCCGCCAACTCAACCCGCTCGGCGCCGAAGTCACCGATCTCTACCTAGCAAAGATGGGATCGATGGTCCGCGGCACCGTCGGCGGCCAGTTCGTCATCGCGTTCTGCCAAGGGGTGGCCGGAGCGGCCTCCATCTACATCGGTGGCTTCCACCAAGCGTTCTTCATCTTCGCGATCGTGCTGACGGCGCTATCGGTCATCCCGCTCGGCGGGGGCATCGTCACCATGCCGTTCGGCGTTGGCATGGCACTGTTCGGCAACGTCGTCGGCGGGGTGTTCGTGGTGGCATTCCACCTGATCGTGGTCACCAACATCGACAACTTCCTGCGGCCGATCCTGGTGCCGCGCGACGCCCGGCTCAACTCGGCGTTGATGCTGCTGGCCGTCTTCGCCGGGATCGGCATGTTCGGCTTCTGGGGCATCGTGATCGGCCCGGTGGTGATGATCATCATCGTCACCACCATCGACGTTTACCTGGCGGTGTATCACGGCGTGGAGATGCAGACCCACGATGAGGAGCCCAAACCTCGTCGTTGGCGCGTCCTTCTACCGGCTCGTCGGTAGCGGCGGCTGCGACTGGGTGGCCGCCGCCAGCACCCGGAACTGCTCGGCACCGGCCGCCCCGGTGATCGCCAGCTGCGCCGACCCGCCCGTGCCGGCCAACCGGGTGGTCCACACCGGCTCGCCGTCACCCTGGTAGACCACCCAGCGGGTGCCGTCGACGTCCTCGGTACCGGTGGGATGCAGCCCGGGGTGAATCGCGGTGACCAGCGCGGCCTCGTCGGCGTTGCTCTGGGTCAGGCTGACATACATCCCGGTCGGGCTGATGTAGCCGACCCGCGAGGTGACCGCGCGCAGCCGCTGACCGGACGGGTCGCTGCGCCCGTCGGTGATGCTGTCGCGGCTGCCGGAGTTGGGTTGCCAGCCTTCGGGCAGCTGCGGCAGCCGAACGGGGAATCCCAGGGTCTGGGCATCGGCGTTCAGCGCGGCGACAGCGTCGTAGGAGGGCACCGGCCCGGCCGACATGCCCCCGGGCCGAAACGAGCACGTCCCAGCCAACCCGGCCAGCACGATGCAGGCCAGGACCAGCGGCGCGATCGACCAGAACATGTCGCGGCCGTCCTGCAGCAGGCGCGGTTTGGCAGGCCGCGGGGCCGGGAGGGTCGGCTGCGAAGGTTCGGTGCTCACGCAAGCCAGTATCCCAGCTCCGGGCCGCCCATCCTGTTCTGGGAGAATCAGCAACCATGACCGCACCTCCTCGCCGTGAACCCCCAGACCGCAACCTGGCCTTGGAGCTGGTGCGGGTAACCGAGGCCGGCGCCATGGCCGCCGGCCGATGGGTCGGCCGCGGCGACAAGGAGGGCGGCGACGGCGCGGCCGTCGACGCGATGCGCGAGTTGGTGAACTCGGTGTCGATGCGCGGCGTGGTGGTGATCGGCGAGGGCGAGAAGGACCACGCGCCGATGCTCTACAACGGCGAAGAGGTCGGCAACGGCGACGGGCCCGACTGCGACTTCGCCGTCGACCCGATCGACGGCACCACCCTGATGAGCAAGGGCATGCCCAACGCCATCTCGGTGCTGGCGGTGGCCGAGCGCGGCGCGATGTTCGACCCGTCCGCGGTGTTCTACATGAACAAGATCGCGGTCGGCCCGGACGCCGCTGATGTCCTGGACATCACCAAGCCGATCGCCGAGAACATCAAGGCGGTCGCCAAGGTCAAGGGTCTGTCCCCCCGTGACATGACGGTCTGCATCCTGGACCGGCCCCGGCACGCGCAGCTCGTCCACGACGTGCGGGCTGCCGGCGCGCGGATTCGGCTGATCACCGACGGCGACGTCGCCGGGGCCATCGCGGCGTGCCGGCCGGACTCGGGAACCGACATGTTGGCCGGGATCGGCGGCACCCCGGAAGGCATCATCGCCGCCGCGGCGATCCGCTGCATGGGCGGAGAGATCCAGGCCCAGTTGGCGCCCACCGACGACGCCGAGCGGCAGAAGGCCCTGGACGCCGGTTACGACCTGGATGAGGTGCTGACCACCGAGCACCTGGTCTCCGGCGAGAACGTGTTCTTCTGCGCCACCGGCGTTACCGACGGCGACCTGCTCAAGGGAGTGCGCTACTACCCCGGCGGCTGCACCACGCAATCGATCGTGATGCGCTCGAAGTCCGGCACCGTCCGAATGATCGAGGCATATCACCGCCTGTCGAAGCTCAACGAGTATTCGGCGGTCGACTTCACCGGCGACGCACACGCCGCCTATCCCCTGCCCTGACCTTCAAGCGAGGACGAAAACACCTATGAGCGAGACCGAATACCGCATCGAACACGACACCATGGGCGAAGTCCGGGTGCCGGTGAGTGCGCTGTGGCGCGCGCAGACCCAGCGCGCGGTGGAGAACTTCCCGATCTCCGGGCGCGGGCTGGAGCGCACCCAGATCCGGGCGCTCGGCCTGCTGAAGGGCGCGTGCGCGCAGGTGAACGCCGACCTGGGCCTGCTGGCGCGCGAGAAGGCCGACGCGATCAAGGCCGCCGCCGCGGAGATCGCCGACGGCAAGCACGACGACCAGTTCCCCATCGACGTGTTCCAGACCGGGTCGGGCACCAGCTCCAACATGAACACCAACGAGGTGATCGCGTCGATCGCGGCCGCCAACGGGGTGACGGTGCACCCCAACGACGACGTGAACATGTCGCAGTCGTCCAACGACACCTTCCCGACCGCCACCCACATCGCGGCCACCGAAGCCGCAGTGCGCCACCTGATTCCGGCGCTGCAGGTACTGCACGACGCGCTGGCCGCCAAGGCCACCGAATGGCGCACCGTGGTCAAGTCCGGCCGCACCCACCTGATGGACGCCGTTCCGGTGACCCTCGGCCAGGAGTTCTCCGGCTACGCCCGCCAGGTCGCCGCGGGCATCGAGCGGGTGCAGTCGACGCTGCCCCGCCTGGGTGAGCTGGCGATCGGCGGCACCGCCGTCGGCACCGGACTGAACGCCCCGGAGGGCTTCGGCGCCAAGGTGGTCGAGGTACTGGTCAAAGAGACCGGGATCACCGAGCTGCGCACCGCGGCGAACTCGTTCGAAGCCCAGGCGGCGCGGGACGGCCTGGTCGAGGCGTCCGGGGCGCTGCGCACCATCGCGGTGTCGCTGACCAAGATCGCCAACGACATCCGGTGGATGGGCTCGGGCCCGCTGACCGGGCTGGCCGAGATTCAGCTTCCCGACCTGCAGCCAGGCAGCTCGATCATGCCGGGCAAGGTGAATCCCGTTCTGCCCGAGGCGGTCACCCAGGTGGCGGCGCAGGTGATCGGCAACGACGCGGCGATCGCCTGGGGCGGCGGCAACGGCGCCTTCGAGCTCAACGTCTACATCCCGATGATGGCCCGCAACATGCTGGAGTCCTTCAAGCTGCTGACCAACGTGTCGCGGCTGTTCGCCGAGCGCTGCATCGTCGGGCTGGTGGCCAATGAGGAGCACCTGCGCGAGCTCGCCGAGTCCAGCCCGTCGATTGTGACGCCGCTGAACTCCGCGATCGGCTACGAGGAGGCCGCCGCGGTGGCCAAGCAGGCCCTCAAGGAGCGCAAGACGATTCGCCAGACGGTGATCGACCGCGGGCTGATCGGTGAGAAGCTGTCCGAGGCCGAGCTGGACCGCCGTCTCGACGTGCTGGCGATGGCCAAGGTGGACAAGGGCTAAGCCACGGCGATGACCGCCGATCCCGCTGCCTTGCGGACGGGCAGATCGGCGATGGCGAAGGTGACTCGTCGCCTCATCCCCTTCCTGGGGCTGCTGTACTTCGTCAACTACCTCGACCGGGTCAACATCGGGTTCGCCGGGCCCAACGGCATGAACGACGAACTCGGGATGACGGCGACGATGTTCGGGTTCGCCTCGGGGATCTTCTTCTTCGGCTACTTGTTCCTGGAGATTCCCAGCAACATCGCCCTGCACAGGTTCGGCGGCCGACGCTGGCTGGCACGCATCATGCTGACCTGGGGAATCGTCAGCACCGCAATCGCTTTCGTTCCCAACGCACAAACGCTGGTCGCCTTGCGGTTCTTGCTCGGCGTGGCCGAGGCCGGATTCTTCCCAGGCATCATCCTCTATCTCACGTTCTGGTTCCCCCAGCGGCAGCGGTCCCGGGCAATCTCGCTGTTCATGGTGGCGGTGCCGGTGTCGACGGCGATCGGCTCCACCTTGTCCTCATTCGTCATCGCCTGGGGCCACGGCGTTTTCGGCCTTTCCGGGTGGCGTTTCATGTTCCTCGTCGAGGGCCTGCCCGCGATTGCGCTGGCGTTCGCGTGCTGGTTCTATCTGACCGATCGGCCGGGGCAGGCCCACTGGCTGTCCGCCGAGGAGAGGCAGTGGCTGGAAGCGACGTTGGCTTCTGAGCGGGCGGCGGCCTGGGCGGGTGGGCATTGGCCGCTGAGGAAGGCGCTCAGCCATCCCAGGATGCTGGCGCTGGCGTTCGTCTACTTCGGAATCGTCTACGGGCTCTACGCCGTCGGGTTCTTCTTGCCGACGATCGTCGCCGGATTTCAGCAGCAGTACGGCAGTCAGCTCAGCATCATCGGGCGCGGCGTCGTGACCGCGATCCCGTGGGCCGTCGCAGCGGTCGCGATGGTGCCGTGGGCGCGCCACGCCGACCGGACGGGAGAACGCGTCTGGCATGTGGCGATTCCCGCGATCGCTGGGGGCGTGAGCATCCCGGCAGCGCTGTACATGGCCAACCCGTACCTGGCGATGCTCGCGGTCACCGTCTCGACGTGCTCGATCATGTGCGCCATGCCGGTCTTCTGGGCGCTCCCCTCGACGTTCCTCACCGGAGCCGCGGCGGCCGGCGGCATCGCCTTGATCAATTCACTCGGCAACCTGAGCGGCTTCGGCGGCCCCTACGTCACGGGCTGGCTGACCGATCTCACCGGCAGCAACAAGGCCGCACTGTGGGTGATCGGTGGGATGTCGCTCGCCGCGGCGGGCTTGGTGATCCTCCTGGGTGCCGCTCCGAAACCGGAGCGCGACAGTCTCGTTGAGGCCTAGCTGCGGCTAGAACGGTGGTGGGTCGTCCTCGCCGCTGCCGGGTGCGACTTTGGGGAACATGGTGGCTTGGCGGGCGGCGCGGCGGGCTTCGCGGGCGTTGCGGTTCTGATTGCGTTCGGTGTTGATGCGTGCGGCCCGGTTCTGCGCCCGGGAGCGCCGGCGCCGCGGCATCATCGCGGTGCGCTCCCCGCACGGTCCCTCCGGTTGCCGGTCAGGTGGCCGTAATTCCCCGGTGGGCCGACACAGGTTGGGAAACAGCAGCGCACTGCCCGGGGTGGTGACATAAGTCTGCCCCGAAAGTGCCGACAAGATCACCGTGCCATCCGGCAACTGGACATCGCGCCAGCCCCAAAACGTCTTCACCAGATGATGGGTGCGGCAATAACACTTCAGGTTCGAGGCATGTGTCGGCCCGCCGTCGCCATAGGGAATCGTATGGTCGATATCGCAGTCGGTTGCGGGGCGGTCACAACCGGGCCAGCGGCACGTCAGATCCCGGCAGCGCACAAAGGCCGCCAACGCCGCCGAGGGCACATAGCCCTTTTCCGGAGGGGCATCGCCGGGATGGACCAGTGATACCAACCGCGCCGATTTGGCGAGCTCTTCGACCATCTCCGGTGGCACCAGCCCGTCAGCGTCCACCAGCCAGCCCGGCTGGTCACCGGTGCCCTCGATGGTGGCCTGCTCGGCGATGACATGAATGATCACCGGCGACGCACCCGGGCGTTTCCCTGCCGCGCAGTCGGCCCGGCCGCAGCGGCATCCCAGCCGATCCGCACGCGCGGCCAGTGCGCCCACCGCATCAGCGCGGCGCTCCTCACGACTGCGCGGATCGTGCTCGCACACCGTGGCCGCCAACGCATCCAACGCCTTCCCCAGAGCACGGGCATCGGTGGTGAACACGCTGCCGTAAATCTCAGAAAGCCCGCCCTCCTGATCGCTGAACCCGATCTGGCGCTGCGCCGCCCGTTCTTTGCGCCGGCGCACCGCATCGGCATCGGCCTTCGCCACGATCTTGTCGACCCGCCCGGCTAGCCGGGCCGCGCTCAGCGACGGCCAGCGGGCCACCGTGAGCGCCAACTCGGCATCCACGGCCGCCAGCACCTCACGATCGGTGATCAACTCGGTGCGATAGACGATGGTCTGAAACAACCGCACATCGATATCGCCGGCCTGAAACACCTCGGCCACTTTCGGCAGCTGCTCCTGCATCGCCCGGGCATACCGCAACCGGCTGCCGGCTCGCGCCTGGCTGATCCGCAACGCCGCCGCGACCTCGGCGGTCACCGCCGCGGTGGTGTCGATCGCCCAGTCCTCGGTCTCGCGGCATCGGCTCAACCGCAGCGCGAACAACTCCCCGATCGCCACCAGGTGTGCCGCCGCGGCCCGATTCTCCGCCCGCGCCGAGGCAGCGATCCGGTCCACCAATGCCGCCGACTCCGGCGTGGTGGGCGGGTGACGCTGCACAAACCACGCATTGAACTCCGCCACCGACCCCGGTGCCGGCATCCGCGCCACCAACGATTCGAACATGTGTTCGATTATACGCGGACCTACGACACCTCGCCGCCCCCGATCAAGGGGTGACGATGTTGAACCAGAAGGGGAAGGTGTCGAGCAGCCCCATGAACTCATCGAAGGCGACGCTGGATGACATCGAGCTCAAGAACATCACATTGGATGACGCCATCTCGTCGAAGCGGATCACGATCGACGGCAACCGGGGCGCCTTCGATGAGTTCATGGGGCTGCTCGACACCTTCCCCTTCTGGTTCAACATCGTCACCCCTTGATCGGGGGCGG
>NZ_LZJK01000017.1 GCF_001667945.1 Mycolicibacter sinensis
AGCACCGATGTGGTCGGCGGTGTCGAGGTGACCCTGGCCGACCGGGACTGACCGGCATCGCGGGCCATTTTGGCCGGGGGGCTCGGGTGCGGTAATCTCGGCGCTCGGTCGTAGTCGACATTGGGCCTATAGCTCAGGCGGTTAGAGCGCTTCGCTGATAACGAAGAGGTCGGAGGTTCGAGTCCTCCTAGGCCCACGAGTCCCATCAGGGGCCTTAGCTCAGTTGGTAGAGCGCTGCCTTTGCAAGGCAGATGTCAGGAGTTCGAATCTCCTAGGCTCCACAAGCTTGTCAAATCTTGGGTTGCGACTCCACGCTCGGCGGCCGCGGCGACGGCTCCTCGGCCCCGTTCGAGCGGCGAACCAGCAGCACCACCCCACCGGCCAAAATGGCCCGCGATGCCGGTCAGTCCCGGTCGGCCAGGGTCACCTCGACACCGCCGACCACATCGGTGCTCAGGTTGTAGATCACCACGCCGAGGGTGGCCATCGCGGTCAGCACGACAACGTTGACCAGCCCGATCAAGGCGGCGCCGCCGAAGATCGAACTGCCCGAAACCAGTTCTGCGGCACTGTTGTTGGTCAACAAGTCACCGACGTTGCTGTTCAGCTTGCTCCAGACCCCCATCGCGCCGAGCAGGACGTACAGCACGGCGACGGCGATCATCCAGACGAAGAACAGCGCCGTGGACAGCAGCAGCGACACCTTCAGCGCGCTCCACGGGTCGATCCGCCGGATCTGCATGCTGGCCCGCACCGGGCCGCGCGGTCCGGCCGTGACCGGCGGGCGCCGGGCGGCCGGACGCCGATGGGCCGGTTCGGACAGATCCGGCAACTCGCTGCCGTAGGCGTCCTCCGATGCCGAAGGCTGGGCCGGTTTGGCCGACTGCTGGCCCGCCGGTTTGGCCGACTGCTGGCCGGCCGGTTTGGCAGGCTTGGCCGACGCGGGCTGCGCCGCAGCGGGCGCGGCGGTACCGGAGATGAACCGGCGCAGTCGCTCGTCAACCCCGGGGGAGTGCGCAGCGCCCGGATCGGCCGGGCGCGCCGGGTCGGCCGCCCGGGAGGGGCCCGGCTGCCGGCCCTGGCCCCCGCGCTGCCAGGGCGGTGCCTCCCCGGTCTCGGTAATCCGGCCGGGCCGGCCCGCGGGCCGCTGACCAGCGGCATCGACCGACCCGCTGGCCGGGGACTCGGCCTTACCCGGACCGTTGCCCGGGTGCCCCGGTTCCTTCGGTGCGCTCACCCACGGCTCCTTCGCTGGTGTATCCGAGCCGCCCGGCGGCTGGCTTCTGGTCGGTTCAGCTACCCGATTCCTCGTCGGTCGACTCCTCATCGGCGTTCCGCGCGATCGCTATCAGTGTGTCGCCCTCACCCAAGTTCATCAACCGAACGCCCTTGGTCTGCCGCCCGGCCTTGCGGACCTGCCGCGCCGCGGTACGGATCACCCCGCCACCGGAGGTGATCGCGTAGAGCTCACTGTCATCGTCGACGATCAGCGCCCCGACCAGCCGGCCTCGCCGGGAATCGTACTGAATGGTCAGGATGCCCTTGCCGCCGCGACCCTGCGCGGTGTACTCCTCGATCGCGGTCCGCTTGGCGAAGCCGCCGGCGGTGGCCACCAGCAGATAGGTGTTCTCCCGGACCACGTTGAGTGACAACAGCCGGTCGTCGGCGTTGAAGCGCATGCCCTGAACCCCGGAGGTGGCCCGGCCCATCGGCCGCAGCGCCTCGTCGGTCGCCGAGAACCGGATGGACTGGCCGTTGGCCGACACCAGCAGCAGGTCATCCTCGGCCGAGCACAGCACCGCACCGACCAGCTCGTCACCGTCGCGCAGGTTGATCGCGACGATGCCGCCCGACCGGTTCGAGTCGAAGTCGGTCAGCTTGGACTTCTTGACCAGCCCGTTGCGGGTGGCCAGCACCAGATACGGCGCGTCCTCGTAGCTCTTGATCTGGATGACCTGGGCGATGCGCTCCTCGGGCTGGAAGGCCAGCAGGTTCGCGACGTGCTGGCCGCGTGCGGTGCGCAACGCCTCCGGCAGGTCGTAGGCCTTGGCCCGGTACACCCGGCCCTGCGTGGTGAAGAACAGGATCCAGTCGTGGGTTGAGCAGACGAAGAAGTGCGCGACGATGTCGTCCTGCTTGAGCCCAGCACCCTGCACGCCCTTGCCGCCGCGCTTCTGGCTGCGGTACAGGTCGGTCTTGGTGCGCTTGGCGTAGCCGGTCTCGGTGATCGTGACCACGACGTCCTCGCGGGCGATCAGATCCTCGTCGCTGACTTCGCCGTCGGCGGCGATGATCCGGGTCCGCCGGTCGTCGCCGTACTTGTCGGCAATCTCGGCGAGCTCCTCGCGCACGATCGCGCGCTGCCGCTCCGGCTTGGCGAGGATGTCTTCCAGGTCGGCGATCTCGGCTTCGATCTTGGCCAGGTCGTCGATGATCTTCTGGCGTTCCAGGGCGGCCAGCCGGCGCAGCTGCATGTCCAGAATCGCTTGCGCCTGAATCTCATCGATGTCGAGCAGCTCGATCAGGCCCTGGCGCGCCACGTCGACGGTCTCCGACCGCCGGATCAGCGCGATGACCTCGTCGAGGGCGTCGAGGGCTTTGACCAGACCGCGCAAGATGTGCGCCCGCTCGTTGGCCTTGCGCAGCCGGTAGGTAGTGCGCCGCACGATCACGTCGAGCTGGTGGGCGACGTAGTGGCGGATCATCTGATCCAGCCGCAGCGTGCGCGGCACCCCGTCGACGATCGAGAGCATGTTGGCGCCGAAGCTGGTCTGCAGCTGGGTGTGCTTGTAGAGGTTGTTCAGCACCACCTTGGCCACCGCGTCGCGTTTGATCTCGACGACGATGCGCAGGCCCACCCGGTCACTGCTCTGGTCTTCGATGTTGGCGATTCCCACCAACTTTCCGTCGCGCACCTGTTCGGCGATCGACGTGATGAAGTTGTCGTGGTTCACCTGATACGGCAGCTCGGTGATGACCAGCAGGGCCCGCCCGCGCGAGTCCTCTTCGATCTCGACCACGCCGCGCATCCGGATAGAGCCGCGACCGGTCCGGTAGGCGTCGTTGATGCCCTGCGACCCGACGATCAGCCCGGAGGTGGGGAAGTCCGGGCCCTTGACCCGTTCCATCACCGCTTCCAGGGTGGCCTCTTCGTCGGCGTCGTAGTTGTCCAGGCACCAGAACACCGCCTCGGCCAACTCGCGCAGGTTGTGGGGCGGGATGTTGGTCGCCATGCCGACCGCGATGCCGCCGGAGCCGTTGGCCAGCAGGTTCGGGAACCGGCTGGGCAGCACCGTCGGCTCCTGCACCCGACCGTCGTAGTTCGGAATGAAATCGACTGTCTCCTCGTCGATTTCACGCAGCATCTCCATGGCCAACGGGGTGAGCCGCGCCTCGGTGTTGTGGCTGACGAACCCGTTGGTGATGAAGGCATGGTCCTCGGTGTCGACCCGCAGGCTGTAGACGGGTTGAACACCGGCATCGGTAACGCTGGCGACCTCGGCGTAGTAGAACCGGCCGTCGGTGAGATCGGTGGCGATCGCCGTGGCGTCGGGATCAGCACCGAAGTCTGCCAAGAACCTTGCAAGCCCGGGGACCTCGTCGACTGTGCATGTTGTGGTCGCGATCTCACCGAATCCCTTGCCAGAACCGACACAGTCGGCGCGGCGCAGCACCGCGTAGTCGCCCGGACGGACCTCTTCGACCAGCTTCCACAGCAGCGTCGGTACGCCGGCGACGTCCACCAGGCAGAGCAGCGGATGGTTGGCCGTACCGGTTACTTCGTAACCTTCGGCGGTCCGCACTGTGTACGTCTGGTGCTCACCGGAGTGGAAAAGCCGGTCTGCCACTACGGGATTTCCGTGCCGGTCAAGAACTTTCAGCTCGATCTCGGTATCGGAGTTCGGCCGTGCACCTGGCACGATATCGGCGATCCGCACCGAGCGTTCTTGGGGCAACCCGATCAAGGTATCGCCCGTCACGCAGTACCGCATCGCCGCTGGCGGGTCGTTGCCCGGCGAACCGAAGTTGCCCTGGCCGTCGACCAGCGGGTAACGCAGTGACCACGGCTGGGCCATCCGCACCAGGGTGTCGTAGATCGAGGCGTCACCGTGCGGGTGGTAGTTACCCATCGTCTCGGCAACAGAGCGCGCCGATTTCGCGTGGCTGCGGTCGGGGCGGAACCCGGAGTCGTACATCGCGTAGAGCACCCGGCGGTGCACCGGCTTGAGGCCGTCGCGCACCTCGGGCAGCGCGCGGCCCACGATCACGCTCATCGCGTAGTCGATGTAGCTGCGCTGCATCTCCTGCTGGATGTCGACCGGCTCGATCCGTTCCAGCGAGTCGTCTCCGGGTGGCAGCGTGGTGTCTGTCATCTGTTCCTCGTTCAGTCAGCTGTCGGGAAGGTCAGATACCGCTAAACGTCGCTAAACATCAAGGAAGCGAACATCTTTGGCATTGCGGGTGATGAAACTGCGCCGCGCCTCGACGTCCTCGCCCATCAGGATGGAGAACAACTCGTCGGCCGCGGCGGCGTCGTCGAGGGTCACCTGGCGCAGCACCCGCACCGACGGGTCCATCGTGGTCTCCCACAACTCCTTGGCGTCCATCTCACCGAGACCCTTGTAGCGCTGGATGCCGTCGTCCATGTTGATTTTCTTTCCGGCCGCCTTGCCCGCCTCCAGCAGGCCGTCGCGTTCCCGGTCGGAGTAGGCGAACTCCGGGTCCGAACCGCGCTGCCACTTGAGTTTGTACAGCGGCGGCTGAGCCAGAAAGACGTGTCCGTGCTCGATCAACGGCCGCATGAAACGGAACAGCAGCGTCAGCAGCAGCGTCGAGATGTGCTGGCCGTCGACGTCGGCGTCGGCCATCAGCACGATCTTGTGATAGCGCAGCTTGGCGATGTCGAACTCGTCGTGAATCCCGGTGCCCAGCGCGGTGATGATCGCCTGGACCTCGTTGTTCTTCAGCACCCGGTCGATCCGGGCCTTCTCGACGTTGATGATCTTGCCGCGCAGCGGAAGAATCGCCTGGAACATCGAGTCGCGGCCGCTCTTGGCCGAGCCGCCGGCTGAATCGCCTTCCACCACATACAGTTCGCACTTGCTGGGGTCGTTCGAGCGGCAGTCGGCCAGCTTGCCGGGCAACCCGCCCAGGTCGGTGGCGCTCTTGCGGCGCACCAAGGCCCGGGCCTTTCGTGCCGCCTCGCGCGCCTGCGCCGAGGAGACCGCCTTGTTGATGATCACCTTGGCTTCGGCGGGGTTGGCCTCGAACCAGTGTCCGAGCTGTTCGTTGCAGACCTTCTGCACGAATGACTTCACCTCGGTGTTGCCCAGTTTGGTCTTGGTCTGGCCCTCGAACTGGGGCTGGGACACCTTGACCGAGATGACGGCCGCCAGCCCCTCGCGGATGTCCTCGCCGGTGAGGTTGGGGTCCTTGTCCTTGAGCAGCTTCTTGTCTTTGGCGTACTTGTTCACCACGCTGGTCAGCGCCGAGCGGAAGCCCTCTTCGTGGGTGCCGCCCTCGGCGGTGTTGATGGTGTTGGCGAAGGTGTGCACCGACTCCGAATAGCCGCCGTTCCACTGCATCGCGATCTCGACTTCGTGGCCGGTTCCCTTGCCGTCGAAGTCCACGATCGTCGGGTGGATCGCCGTCTTGGTGCGGTTGATGTGTGCGACGAAATCACGCAGGCCGCCCGGATAGTGGAAGACCCGGTGCTTGACCTTGTGCGGTGCCTGGGCTTCGGCGGCCTTCTCCTCAGCGGACTTGGGCGCCTCGGCGGTGTCGCTGACCACCTCGTCGACGACCTCTTCGGTACGCACCCGCTCGTCGGTGAGCTCGATGGTCAGGCCCTTGTTGAGGAAGGCCATCTCCTGCAGCCGCCGGGCGACGGTCTCAAAGTCGTAGTTGGTGGTCTCGAAGATCTCCGGGTCGGCCCAGAACCGGATCGTGGTACCGGTCTTTTTGCTCTTGCCGCCCTTCTTCAAGGTCCCCGGCACCGACTTGTCGTAGGTCTGGAACCACTCGTACCCGTCGACGTGGATGTCGGCTTCCAACCGCGTCGACAGCGCGTTGACCACCGACACGCCAACGCCGTGCAGACCACCGGAGACGCTGTATGCGCCCTCTTCGAACTTTCCGCCGGCGTGCAGCACCGTCATGACGACATCCACGGTGGGGATGCCGGTGGCGTGCATCGCCACCGGGATACCGCGCCCGTCGTCGGCGACCTCGACGCCACCGTCTTCGAGAATGCGCACCGCGACCTTGGTCGCAAATCCGGCCATCGCCTCGTCGACGGCGTTGTCGACGACCTCCCAGATCAGGTGATGCAGACCGCGTTCACCGGTGGAGCCGATGTACATACCAGGTCGTTTACGGACGGCTTCGAGGCCTTCGAGAACTTTGATCGAATCGGCACCATACTGGTTTTGGGCAGCCACGGTCGGGGAGCTCTCCTCAGAGTCGCAAGCAAGCAATCGGCGCACCACATCATGGGATGCGCGGGGGATACCGGAACAGTCTACCGTGACGAACCGACGGCGGGCATTTTCTTGTGGCGTTTCCACCCATCTGATTGGGCCGTGACGCCGATATCGCGCTCAACCATGTGTCCGGCCGCTGGCCGAAGCAATTTTCGGGCTCGTAGCGCCGCTGAGCCGCGGATCGTCGGTCGCCCGTCCCGGATCAGCCGTAGGTATCGCGTGGGCCGCGGCCCGGGACGTGCAGCGGGCCCTTGCGCCACGACGGTGCCGTCGGTCCGGTGATCTTCAGTGCCGTCACCACCCCGTCGCCGACCGCGGCGGCGATCTTCGCCAGCAACTGGGCCTGCACCAACCGCAGCTGGGTGGCCCAGGCCGTTGACTCCGCCGACACGCTCAACACCCCCTCGGAGAGCCTGGTCGGTGTCGCGTGCGAGGCGATGTCCTCGCCCACGACCGCCCGCCATCGGCCCAGCACCGTGCCCTCGGCGACCTGCGCCGACCAGCCCCGCGCCTGCGCCAGGTCGCGGGTGGCGGCGCCCAGGGTCTGGGGGTCGCGGCGATCCGGCCCCGGCCCCGACCAGCTGCGGCGGCCGCCGCCGCTACCGGGCGTTCGGCGGCGCAGCGGCGCCCGGCGTCCCTGCCCGACGTCTTTGCCCTGGCTGCGTGCCGCCTCGCGGGCCTCGGCCAAGGTCCGCCGGACCAGATCCATGCCGGCCAGCCCGGCCAGGTGTGCCGGCGGATCCACCTCGGAATCGCTCATGAGCCACCCCCGTTCAGTTCGGAGACCCGGCCGTGATCGCCCTCGACTACCGCGATGCGGATCTGACGGGCCCGCCAGTCTGTCGGCACATCCTCGGCGACGGCGGCGGTGATCAGAACCTGCTCTGCCGACCCGGCGACATCGGCCAGTGCCCGCCGGCGCGCGGCGTCCAACTCGGCGAACACGTCGTCGAGCAGTAACACCGGTTCAGCGCCCTCGCTGCGCAGCAGTTGATAGGCCGCCAACCGCAGTGCCAGCGCCATCGACCACGATTCTCCGTGGCTGGCAAAGCCTTTCACCGGCCGGTCGCCAAGCCGCAGTTCCAACTCGTCGCGGTGCGGACCGACCAGACATACCCCGCGTTCCAGCTCGGCACGCCGCCGGCGACCCAACTCCGCCAAGAGCAGTTCCTGAAGTTCGGCCGCCCCGTCCTCGGCGCCGTCGCCGGTGATCTCCAGCTTGGGCCGGTAGGCGACCGCCGCGTTCCTGGTACCGGGCGCAAGCAGCTGGTAAGCCTTCTCGACCTCCGGTGCCAGCTGGTTGACCAGGTCGATCCGGGCAGCCATGAGATCGGCGCCGTGCGCGGCCAACTGCGCATCCCAGACGTCGAGGGTGTCCAACACCGACCGGTCACCACGGTGCAGCGCGGCCGGCGCGCTTTTGAGCAGTGCCGTGCGCTGCCGCAACACCTTGTCGTAGTCGGCGCGCACCGCCGCCACCCGCGGTCGGCGCACGCTGGCCAATTCGTCGAGGTAGCGGCGTCGTTCACCGGGGTCGCCGCGGACCAGCGCCAGGTCCTCCGGCGCGAACAACACCGCGCGCAGCACCCCGACGACCTCGCGGGCATGACGCACCGGAGCCCGGTTCAGCCGAACCTTGTTGGCTCGTCCCGCCGCGATCTCCAGATCCACTGCCAGTTCGCGGCCCTCGTTGACGACGATCGTGGACACCACCGCACGATCGGCGCCGGATCTGATCAGCGGGGCGTCGGTCGCCACCCGATGCGAACCGAGGGTTGACGAATACCACAGCGCCTCAACAAGATTGGTCTTCCCGTAACCGTTGGGGCCGACCAGAACCGTCGCCCCCGGTTCCAGTTCGAGGTCGACGTGCGCCCAGGACCGGAAATCGCGCAGGCCCAGGTGGCGGACATACACCGCGAATCCAACCCTCCGTCGTGGCGGCCGCGCCGGTCAGCCAGGCAGGCGAACCGGCATCAACAGGTAGACGTAGTCCGACGGTACGGCCGGGAACGGGCCGGCCCCGCTGAGCACCGGGTCCTCGGCACTGGCCGGCCGCAGCACGGCGGGCTTTTTGGGATCGGTGAATCCCATCGAGACCTTCTCGCTGTGCAGCGAGCTCAGACCGTCGGTCAGATACGTCGGGTTGAACGCAATGGTGAGCGGCTCGCCGACGAAGTCCACCGGGAGATCCTCTTCGGCCCGGCCGACATCCTCCGCGCCGGCGGACAACCGCAGGGTTCCCTCGGACAACTCCATGCGGACCTGCGCACCACGGTCGGCGACCAGGGCGACACGTTTGATCGCCTCGGTCAGCTCCGCCACCCCGATGGTCGCCACCGCCAGGTGCTCACTGGGCAGCAGCTGACGGAATTTGGGGAATTCGGCGTCCAACAGTCGGGTGGTGCTGCGTTTGCCCCCGCTGGTGATACCCAGCAAGCCTTCGCTGCCGACCGTCGGGCCCGCTCCCAGCGCCAGATGTACCTCGGTGCCGTCGCTGCTGGTTTTGGCGGCTTCGGCCAGCGTCTTGGCCGGAACCAGCACGGCAGCTTCGGTGCCCGGTGCCGCGGACCAGGTCAGTTCACGTACCGCCAGCCGGAACCGGTCTGTGGCAGCCAAAACCACAGTGTTGCCGGAGATTTCGACGCGAATGCCGGTCAACATGGGCAGCGTGTCATCGCGGCCGGCCGCCACCGCCACCTGGCCGATCGCCTCGGCGAACAGGTCCGCGGGCAACTCCCCGGTCTCCTCGGGCAGCGTGGGCAGCGTGGGATAGTCCTCCACCGTCATCGTCGGTAGCGAGAACCGGGCATTGCCGCACGTCAACGACGCCCGGGTAGCTTCCACCTGGACTTCGACCGGCTTGGCCGGAAGGGCGCGGGTGATATCCGACAGCAGCCGACCGGACACCAAAACGCTTCCGGGAGAAGCAATTTCGGCTGCCAGCTGGACCTCGGCCGATACCTCGTAATCAAAACCGGAGACGGTCAGCCCGTTGTCGGAGCCGGTCAACAGCACCCCGGCCAGCAACGGCACAGTCGGCCGGGCAGGCAGGGACTTCGCGACCCACGCCACCGCATCGGCGAAGTCGTCTCGGTCCAGGCGGAATCTCAAGTCGGTCAGACTCGCGTTCGTCGTCGCCGCGTCCATCGTGTCCTCTCGTCACCCGATATCGAGCTCTACCCCGCGGCGACCGGTGAACACCCCCACCTGCGGCCGTGCATCGCCCCCGACAAAAAGGGCGGTAGGTCACCAACCGTAGAGCCTAGAAGCCCGTCGTGAAAGTTAATCCATGACACCGGGGGCCTGAGAAGGGCCCTGCGCGCAGCGGACGCGCGGCGGTTGTGAACAGCTCCCTGCGACGAGAATCCCCAACGGCCTGTTTTGAGAGAGATTCGGCGAAGAGATCTCAGTATTAGTAGTAAGGCCTGTGCATGGTGGGTACAGCGGGGCATCGGTGCTGCTGGGCGGGCCGATCGGGCTGGGGACCAACGGTGAATAACACGCCGGGGCGGGCCGGGCCGGCTGTGCATGGACCAGCCGCTGTGTATCCGCGGTGGGTTCGTCGTCGGTTCATGGACAAGTTGTCCGCAACGGTATCCACAGGCAGCGACCGAAACGGGTGGTGCCAGTGGGTCGGAAGTTTTTTGCAAGCAGTCCGCGGCGGGCACGCCGAGATCAGCGCTTGGCGCGTTGCCGGATCCGCGTGGTGAGCTCTTTGACCTGATCGAAGACTTCGCGGCGCTCGGCCATCTCCCCGCGGATCTTGCGCTCGGCATACATCACCGTGGTGTGGTCGCGGCCGAAGGCTTGGCCGATCTTGGGAAGTGACAGATCGGTCAGCTCGCGGCACAGGTACATGGCGATCTGCCGGGATTGGGCCAGCGGGCGGGTCTTGCCCGGGCCGCGCAGTTCCTCGACGCTGGTGTCAAAGTATTCGGCGATCACCGCCATGATGATCGCGGCGCTGATCTGCATGGTGCTGGCGTCGGCGATCAGGTCGCGCAGGACGATCTCGGCCAGCGCCCGGTCGATCGGGGTTTTGTTGAGCGACGCGAACGCCGTGACCCGGATCAGCGCGCCCTCGAGTTCGCGGATGTTGCGCTCGATGCTGGTGGCGATCAGCTCGAGCACGTCGCCGGGCACATCGAGGCGTTCCATCTGCGCCTTCTTGCGCAGAATCGCGATCCGGGTCTCCAGATCCGGCGGCTGAACATCGGTGATCAGGCCCCACTCGAACCGGGTCCGGAGCCGATCCTCCAGTGTCGCAAGTTGTTTGGGCGCCCGGTCAGACGTGATCACGATCTGCTTGTTGGCGTTGTGCAGCGTGTTGAAGGTATGGAAGAACTCCTCCTGGATACCTTCTTTGCCCTCGATGAACTGGATGTCGTCGACCAGCAGGACATCGATGTCGCGGTAGCTGCGTTTGAACGCGACCTTGCGGTCGTCGCGCAGCGAGTTGATGAAGTCGTTGGTGAACTCTTCGGTGGAGACGTACTTGACGCGCATCCCGGGGAAGAGCCGCTGGGTGTAGTTGCCGGCCGCGTGCAGCAGGTGGGTTTTGCCCAGGCCGGACTCACCCCAGATGAACAACGGGTTGTAGGCCCGAGCCGGCGCCTCGGCGATGGCCAGGGCGGCGGCGTGGGCGAACCGGTTGGAAGTGCCGATCACGAACGTGTCGAAGGTGTAGCGCCGGTTGAGACTGGCGCCGTCGGCAGTCGCCGAATCGTCACTGGGCCGCTCGGTGAAGTACTTGGGCCAGTCGTACTCGACGTCGGTGGGCTCGTCTTCGTCGTCTTCGTCGTCGGTGCTGCGGCTCGGGGCCACACCGTCGGACGAGGCGGGCCCGTCGTCGGGGGGCGTCGGCGCGATGCGCACACCGAGCTCGATGTCGTGGCCGAGCCGGCGGCTCAGGGCAGCGGTGATCTGGGTGCGCAGGTGCCGTTCGATCTCGTTCTGAACGAAACTGCTCGGAACCGCCAGCAGCGCGAAGCCCTCGACAATCGCCAACGGGTGCACCAGGTTGAGCCAGGCCTTCTGCTGGGGCGTCAGGACCGGGGCCGAGACATCGGGCGCGGGGGCTTCACCGTTGAGTTCCGCGACAACCTCGTCCCACAGGGTCAGGAACCCAGACCCGGGGTCATCGGTCAATGCCTCATCCCCCCGGCTCGAAGTCGTGCTGCACGGATCTCGTGCGGTGACATGCTATCCACACAGTTATCCACAGGTGTGGATGAGGTGCGCATACCCCGTTGAGGCCCTCCAGGCCAGTTGCTCGGCAACGGCCACTCCAGACGGTCAGGCGATACCTGAAGCGCAGGCCGCTTCGTCCTCTTCGATTACGGCCGAAACCCGCTCCAGTCGCGACTCGGCGCTGGCAAGCAAGTTAACAGGTTTCCGCGCGGGCGACTACTCATTTCTTCGAGATGAATCGGTCAAAAATGGCCGTGCCCACAACAGCCGTGGCGGGTGTGATCACTGTGAATGATGGGGACCGTACCCACCGGTCTCGAAGCGGTGCGATGAGGCGGCTGCAGCGGGCATCGGGTGCGGAGAGTGCCGGGGTTTGACCCGGCGAACCTGCATCAGTACCCTCGAACAGTCGCCCGAACGTTGGCGATACGGCAGCGACCGGCCTCTGGTCGGAGACCGCGCCGGTTACCAGCAAGACGCAGAAGTTCACCGAGCTTACCGAGTGCGTCGCGTGCGGCAGGCACAACGGGCTTCCGGTGTGTCGGGCGCAGACGTGACGCAAGACGCAACGAGGAGAGTGTGCCGTGGCCAAGGGCAAGCGGACCTTCCAGCCCAACAACCGACGTCGGGCCCGGGTGCACGGGTTTCGCCTGCGGATGCGTACGCGCGCTGGCCGCGCCATCGTCTCGGGCCGGCGTCGCAAGGGCCGTCGCTCGCTGACTGCTTGAGCACAGGCAGCACCGCGGTGCTCCCGGCTCAATCCCGGATGAGACGGTCGGCGGATTTCGGTGCGACGGTCAAACAGGGCCGAAGGGCGGTGCAGCCCGACGTCATCGTCTACAGCCGAGTGGCCGGTGACCGGCGCGCCCCCGAGACCTCCGCGACGGCGCCGCCACAAGTCGGCCTGATCATCGCCAAGTCGGTGGGTTCGGCGGTCGATCGGCACCGGGTGGCCCGTCGGCTGCGTCATGTGGCCCGAGACATGCTCAGGGAGCTGCGAACCGGCGAACAAGTGGTGATCCGGGCGCTGCCCAGCAGTAACGGGGCCACGTCGGACGCGCTGCGGACCCAGTTGCGTGCCGGGCTGCGCTCGCTGCACCGATCCGGGGGTGTGGCGCGGTGAGCCATGGTGTCGCGGCGGCTCCGGCTCGCGGACTGATCTTTCTCATCCAGCTCTACCGGCACATGATCTCGCCGCTGCGGCTGCCCAGTTGCCGCTTCATGCCAACCTGCAGCCAGTACGCGGTGGATGCGTTGAGCGAGTATGGGCTGATCCGGGGTACCTGGCTGGCCGCCGTGCGCCTGGCAAAGTGTGGGCCGTGGCATCAAGGCGGCTGGGATCCGATACCGGAGCGGTCCCAGGGTGGTGCTGGATGCGACTGTCGGTCCGGGAACGCCTCGGACAACCGAGCGGAGGGTGAACGCGGTGTCCTTTGATCCCCGGAGTCTGGACTACGTCTACTACCCGGTATCTGGCATTATGTGGTTGTGGTACAAGGCTTTTGGCCTTTTACTGGGGCCGGCGAGCTTCTTTACCTGGGCGTTGTCGGTGACGTTCCTGGTGTTCACGCTGCGGGCCTTGCTCTACAAGCCGTTCGTCAAGCAGATCCGGACCACCCGGCAGATGCAGGAGCTGCAGCCGCAGATCAAGGCGCTGCAGAAGAAGTACGGCAAAGACCGTCAGCGGATGGCGCTGGAGATGCAGAAGCTGCAGCGGGAACACGGCTTCAACCCGATTCTGGGCTGTTTGCCGATGCTGGCGCAGATCCCGGTCTTCCTGGGGCTGTTCCACGTGCTGCGCTCGTTCAACCGCACCAGCACCGGGATCGGGCAGCTGGGACTATCGCCGGACCTGAACCGGCAACTGGGCAACTACTTCTTCAGCGCCGAGGACGTCGGTAACTTCCTGGACGCCAACCTGTTCGGGGCACCGCTGGGCGCGACGATGATCCAACGGACCGGCTTGGACGCCTTCGCCGAGTTCAACCGGATCTCGGTGATCGCGGTCGGTGTCCCGATCATGATCGCTGCCGGTATCGCGACCTACTTCAACAGCCGGGCGTCGGTGGCACGCCAAAGTCCGGAGGCGGCGGCCAACCCGCAGACGGCGATGATGAACAAGCTGGCGCTCTACGTGTTCCCGCTCGGCGTGGTCGTCGGTGGACCGTTCCTGCCGCTGGCCATCATCTTGTACTGGTTCTCCAACAACATCTGGACCTTCGCGCAGCAGCACTACGTGTTCGGTTTGATCGCCAAGGAGGACGAGGCGAAGAAGGAGGAGGCGCTGCGCCGCCGGGCGGCCAACGCCCCGGCGCCCGGTGCCAAACCCAAGCGGGCCGGCCGCACGGCGACCGCCGACGCCGACACCGCGGCCCCCGACGAAACCGAGGCAGCGACCGACACGACCGCGCCGGAAGCTGGCCAGCCGGCGAAGACCGACGCCGCCAAGCGGAACCCGGGCCGGCCCGCGGCGCGGGGTGGCCGCTCCGGCGCCGGCGCCAAGCCGAAGAAACGCAAGCGGTGACCCACCCGCGACAAGCCAACCGGCGCGTGAGCTGCCGGGCACAGAGGGAGACGACATGACCGACATGACGGACACGAACGACGCCGAGACCACCGAGCGCCAAGCCCTGGACTCGGGCGGCACGGCGGCGGCCGACCTGGAAGAGCGCCTGGTGGCCGAGGGGGAGATCGCCGGCGACTATCTGGAGGAGTTGCTCGATCTGCTGGACTTCGACGGCGACATCGACCTCGACGTCGAGGGCCGCCGAGCAGTGGTGAGCATCGACGGCGGCAACGACCTCAGCAAGCTGGTGGGCCGCAAGGGCGAGGGCTCGACGCCCTGCAGGAGCTGACCCGGTTGGCAGTGCACCAGAAGACGGGCGAGCGCAGCCGACTGATGCTCGACATCGCCGGGTGGCGCCGCCGCCGCCGGGACGACCTCACCGCGCTGGGCGATGAGGTCGCCCGCCGGGTGCTGGCGAGCGGGGAGGACGAGGAACTGGCTCCGATGAGCCCGTTCGAACGTAAGATCGTCCACGATGCGGTGGCCGCCGTCGCCGGTGTGCACAGCGAGAGTCAGGGCGTCGAGCCGTCGCGCCGTGTCGTGGTTCGGCGGGACTGACGGGACTGACCGCGCGGAATTACATTCGGGTAATTCCGCACCGCGGCCCGGGAAGCCGGAGGAATGTTTCACGTGAAACATGTCGGGGGAACGCCGGCGCCCGCACCGCCTGAGGCGGCAGCCGACGTCTTCAGCGACCGGCTCGGAACCGCGCGGCGCTACGCAGAACTATTGACCGGGCCCGGCGTGGAGCGCGGCCTTCTCGGACCCCGCGAAGTCGACCGGCTCTGGGACCGGCACATCCTCAACTCCGCGGCGCTTGGGGAGCTGCTCGACGCCGACGAGCGGGTGGCCGACATCGGCAGCGGCGCCGGTTTGCCGGGGATCCCGTTGGCGATTGCCCGGCCGGATCTGCAGGTGGTGCTTGTGGAGCCACTACTGCGGCGCAGCGAGTTTCTGCGCGAGGCGGTCGAGGAGCTGGCTCTCGGGAACGTGGCGGTGGTGCGGGGACGGGCGGAAGACCGGGCGGTGCGCGACGAGTTCGGGGAGCGCGATGCCGTGGTCTCGCGGGCGGTCGCCAGCCTCGACAAGATCAGCCGGTGGAGCCTGCCGCTGCTCCGGATGAATGGGCGGATGCTCGCGATGAAAGGCGAGCGGGCACAGGGCGAGGTCGAGGAGCACCGCCGTGTGATGATCGGACTAGGCGCGAACGACGTAAGGGTGGTGAGATGCGGCGTGAATTATTTAACCCCGCCCGCGACCGTGGTGATGGCGCTGCGGGGAGAGCCCAAGACGGCGCGCGACCGTCGTCGGACAGGAAGCCCGCCGCGGCGGGCCACCAGGAGGCCCACATGACCAGACCCGTCGGCCCCGCCGCCCCGCCGCCGTCGGTCAAGCACGCGGACCGCCGAACGAGCGCGGTTTCACGTGAAACATCGGCGGCCCCGGTTTCACGTGAAACAGCATCGGAGTTCGACACCCCGATCGGCGCGGCCGCCGAGCGCGCCATGCAGGTGCTGCACACCCATAACCGCCTCCCGCGCCCGCGGCGGCGCCGGGTCTTCACCGTGGCCAACCAGAAGGGGGGAGTCGGCAAGACCACCACCGCGGTCAACCTCGCGGCCGCCCTTGCGGTACAGGGAATCAAGACCCTGGTGATCGACCTGGACCCCCAGGGCAACGCCAGCACCGCGCTGGGCATCGCCGACCGCCAATCCGGCACCCCGTCGTCGTACGAGGTGCTGATCGGGGAGATGCCGGTCCACGCCGCGCTTCGGCAGAGCCCGCACAACGAGCGGCTGTTCTGCATTCCGGCCACCATCGATTTGGCCGGCGCGGAGATCGAGTTGGTGAGCATGGTCGCGCGCGAGAACCGGTTGCGGAATGCGCTGGCCGAGCTGGACGGCTCCGACTTCGACTACGTCTTCATCGACTGTCCGCCATCGCTGGGCCTGCTCACCGTCAATGCCTTGGTGGCGGCGCCGGAAGTGATGATCCCGATTCAGTGCGAGTACTACGCCCTGGAAGGTGTGTCGCAGCTGATGCGCAATATCGAGATGGTGAAGGCTCACCTCAACCCGCGCCTGGAGGTGACGACCGTGTTGCTGACGATGTACGACGGGCGCACCAAACTCGCCGACCAAGTCGCGGACGAAGTCCGGCGGTACTTCGGTGACCGCGTGCTCCGGACCGTGATCCCGCGCAGCGTCAAGGTATCGGAGGCGCCGGGATACAGCATGACCATCATCGAGTACGACCCGGGCTCGCGCGGGGCGATGAGTTATCTGGACGCCAGCCGCGAACTCGTCGAACGGGACACCGCCGGCGCGCAGGAGGGGCGGCGCTGATGCCCGCCGTTAGCAAGAAGGAACGACACATATGACCGGACCGTCGCGTAAGAAGGGCGGCTTGGGCCGCGGCCTGGCATCCCTGATCCCGACCGGGCCGGGTGAGGGACCCGCGTCTGCCGGGGAACGCGGAGCCGGCATGGGGCCGCGGATGGGTGACGCCGCGGCCGACGTGGTGCTGGGAAGCCGGGGGAGCGCGGGCACCACGGTCCCGGCCGGCCCCGCCGCGGATGTGGGGGCGGTCTACCGCGAGATCAGCCCGACCGCCATCGAGCCGAACCCGCGTCAGCCCCGGCAGGTGTTCGACGACGAGGCGTTGGCCGAGCTGGTCCACTCGATCCGCGAATTCGGGCTGATGCAGCCGATCGTGGTGCGGGAGCTGCCCGGTGCCGCGCCCGGTGCACCGCGTTACCAGTTGGTGATGGGGGAGCGCCGTTGGCGGGCCTCCCAGCAGGCCGGCCTGGAGACGATCCCGGCGATCGTCCGGGAGACCGAGGACGACAATCTGCTGCGCGACGCTCTGCTGGAGAACATCCACCGCGTCCAGCTGAACCCGTTGGAAGAGGCGGCGGCCTACCAGCAGCTGCTTGACGAGTTCGGGGTGACCCACGACGAGCTGGCCACTCGCCTGGGTCGTTCGCGGCCGCTGGTGACCAACATGATCCGGTTGCTGCGGCTGCCGATCGCGGTCCAGCGCCGAGTGGCCGCCGGGGTCTTGTCGGCTGGTCATGCCCGCGCCCTGCTGTCGCTGGAGGGCGGGTCGGAGGCGCAGGAGGAGCTGGCGGCCCGGATCGTGGCGGAGGGCCTGTCGGTGCGCGCCACCGAGGAGGCGGTCACCCTGGCCAACCGCGGCGACACCGCGACGCCCGTGCCGCCGCGGCGCAAGCCGATCCAGATGCCCGGTCTCCAGGATGTCGCCGAGCGCCTGTCGACGGCTTTCGACACCCGCGTCACGGTCAGCCTCGGCAAGCGTAAAGGCAAGATCGTGGTCGAATTCGGGTCCGTCGACGACTTGCAGCGCATCGTCGCGCTGATGGACTCCGCAACCGCCTGACACCGGCGTTCGGCCACGACCAAGGCCCCATGGCAATTACGTCACTGTGACGGTAGGCCGCCGGGGCGGCTGGGGCCGTAGCGAAACATACTGACAGACAACGATTTTCGAATTTTCGGGGGACGGGAACGCTGGCCGGCGCCGATGGTGGCATCCGGCGGCTCAACCCTCCTATCCTTAAGGGGCTGTCCTCTGCTGGCAGCACAGGTGAAGACCGGGAGTGGGCGTGTCTGTGCGAATCGCACCGCTGAGGCTCGAGTGTTTCGAGCAGCTTCCCAAGCACGCACGTCGATGCGTGTTCTGGGAGGTGGATCCGGCAACCCTCGGACGCGGCGATCACCTGTCGGATCCGGAGTTCGAAAAAGAAGCCTGGCTGTCGATGGTGATGCTGGAGTGGGGCTGCTGCGGCCAGGTCGCCACCCCGTCGGCTTCCGGCGCCGAAGACTCGCCGTGCCTCGGCTATGTGCTTTACGCCCCGCCCCGAGCGGTGCCGCGGGCCCATCGGTTCCCCACGGCACCGGTGTCGGCCGACGCGGTGCTGCTGACGTCGATAGGGGTCGAACCGGCTCCACTGGCCGACGGTCTGCCGCAGGACCTGATCGCCGGCGCGGTCGACGAACTGGTCCGCCGCGGCGTCCGGGCCTTGGAGGCATTCGGCCGGAGCCCGGCGGTCGGGGAGTTACTGGACCCGGCCAACGTGCAGCCCGATGTCGCACCGGTGCTCGACGCCCTGGGTGACTGCTCGGTGGAGCACTGCATCATCGGCGCAGACTTCTTGACCGATGTCGGATTCACTGTGGTGGCGCCGCACCGGTACTTCCCCCGGCTGCGCCTGGAGCTCGACAAGGGTCTGGGCTGGAAGGCGGAGGTGGAGGCGGCGCTGGAGCGGCTACTGGAGAGCGCCCAACTGGAGCAGCCAGTGGGAGCGGGTGCCCCGGCGGCCTCGGCGGCCGCGTGTCGGTCAGCAACCTCGGCTGATCCGGCGGCCCAGCTTCGGCTCTCCTTCGTCGAGCCTCGCTGATATAGGTCGAGGTAGGTCCTTCACAAACGCCTCCGGAGGTGTCAGGAAGGGATCTGTAAGTGATT
>NZ_LZJK01000018.1 GCF_001667945.1 Mycolicibacter sinensis
TGCGCAGGCTGGCCGCCGCTTCGCAGCCGATGAAGCCGGCACCGATCACCACCGCACGGCGGGCGGCCGCGGCGTCGCCGCGCAGCACCAGACTGTCGTCGAACGATCGGACCACCCGGATGCCGTTGAGCTCGCCGAGGCTGGGGATGCGCCGCGGCACCAGCCCGGTGGCGATGACGAGCTGGTCGTAGGGCAGCACGGTGCCGTCGGCGAGGGCCACCGTCTGCGCTGCGGTGTCGACGCCGCGGGCGCCGCAGCCCAGCCGCAGGTCGATGTCGCGCGAGGCGTAGAACTCCGGCGGCTCCAAGGTGGTGTCGTCGCGTTCGCCGCGCAACACGTCCTTGGTCAGCGGCGGCCGGTCATAGGGCAGGCGGGTCTCGTCGGAGACGATGGTGATCGGCCCGGCGTACTCCTCGCGGCGCAGTTCCTCGGCGGTCCGCACCGCCGCGAGGCCGCCGCCGACGATGACTACTCCCTGTTTGGGCCCGTGTTCGGGCACGTCGCTTCCCCTCGTTGTGATCCCAGCAGAGCGCTCAGTATTTCAAAGCGCCCTTGTCGACCGGGATCTGCACACCCGTCAGGACGCCGGAGCCGTCGCCGGCGAGCCAGACAACCACCTCGGCGACTTCTTCGGACGTCATGAAACCGTTGGGGCGCAACGGCATCGGCGGGAAGGCGTGCAGGAAATCGGGGTGCTCCCCGAAGATCTTGGCCATCACCTGCGGCTCGATCATCGGGGTGTCCACAGAGTACGGGTGAATGGAGTTGACCCGGATGCCGTGCTCGCCGACCTCCAGCGCCAGGGTGTTGGTCAGGGCCACCAGGGCGTGCTTGGATGCCGCATAGTGACCGTTGCCCGGGGTGGCTTTCAACCCGGCCGAGGAGCTGACGATCACGATCGAGCCGCCGTTGCCGGCCTCGATCATCGCCGGCACCGCCGCCCGGATGGTGCGCCAGGTGCCGGTCAGGTTGACGTCGATGACGGTGTTCCACTGTTCGTCGGTCAGCTCCCAGAGCCGGCCCCAGCTCAGCACCCCGGCGTTGGCCACCAGCACGTCCAGGCGGCCGAACTGCTCCACCCCGTCGGAGACCAGGGCACGCAGCGCGGCGTCATCGCGGACGTCGACGGCGCGGGCCAGCACCTTGCGGCCGTGGGACTCGACGCCGCGGACCATCTCGGCCAGATCGTCGGGTGTGGCCGCCGGGTAGGTGATGGCCTCCGACGCCGGAGCGCAGATGTCGGCGGCGATGATGTCGACGCCCGCGGCCGCCAATCGGATCGCGTGGGCCCGGCCCTGGCCGCGCGCCGCACCGGTGACCAACGCCACCTTGCCCGCCAAGTTGTGGTTCTGGTTCTCGCTCACGCGACGAGGCTAGCAGCTGGAACTGGAACGTGTTCTATTGCCGGGGGACCTTCACAGGTCCGCGATGATCTGCTGACGTTTCTGGGCGTACTCCGCGTCGGTCACCACCCCCTGTTTGCGCAAGGCGTCCAATTCCTGCAACCGCTCCCCGGCCGACCGCGGCTCCGGGACCTCAGGAGCCGGCACGCCGGCACGCTGCTCGGCGGCCCGCCGGACCACCGCGGCCACCTGTTGGCGCACCACCGGATTGGACCGGATGTCGATCGTGCCCTGCACCGGGACGCCGTTGGCCCGCAGGATCTGGAAGATCTCCATCAGCGGGCCGTCCTGGCCGGTCAGGTCGTAGGTCCGGTTCTCCTCGGCCAGGGTGAACTGGGCGGGCACCGTGCCGCTCAGCAGCGCACTGCGCTGCCAGTCGATTTGGTAGCTGTTGGTGGCCGGGTCGACCAGGACGGCCAGTTTGCGCCCGGAGATCAGCGGCATCCGGGTCACCGAGGCGATCACCCGGTCCTGGGTGTCGAACGGCGTCAGGCCCGTGCCCTCGATATGCAGGTCGAGTTTGACCAGGGGCTGGTCGTTGATCCGGGTGCCGGTCTCCTGGATGCCGGTCACCTGCGCCAGGGCCAGCACGCCGTGCTGTTCCAGAAATTCGTTCTTGGCCGCCGATTTCGCGCCGTAGTCGGTCATCCACAACGCGGCCAGGACGTCGCAGAACGTGACCAGCAGCCCGGTGTAGAACATCCATTTCAGGTCCGCCAGCTGGCCCGTCGCGAAATAGACGACCAGGAAGATCGGTCCGACCAGGCCGCCGAAGCCCAGCACCATGGCCTGGGCCTTCACATAACGCCACAACATGGGCGTCACATTAGCGCTGGTCACCGGTGCCCACCCCGCAGATCCAAAAGCCCCCTTTCCACACCGGGAAAGGGGGCCTTCGGGTCTGCTCGCGCAGAGAAGGTGTTACTTGATGATCTTGGTGACCCGGCCGGCGCCGACGGTGCGGCCACCCTCGCGGATGGCGAACCGCAGACCCTCGTCCATGGCGACGGGCTGGATCAGCTTCACGCTCATCTCGGTGTTGTCACCGGGCATCACCATCTCGGTGCCCTCCGGCAGCGTCACCACACCGGTCACGTCGGTGGTGCGGAAGTAGAACTGCGGGCGGTAGTTGGTGAAGAACGGCGTGTGGCGGCCGCCCTCGTCCTTGGACAGGATGTAGGCCTGGCCCTCGAACTCGGTGTGCGGGGTGGTGGTGCCGGGCTTGACCACAACCTGGCCACGCTCGACGTCCTCACGCTTGATACCGCGGATCAGCAGACCGACGTTGTCACCGGCCTGGCCCTGGTCCAGCAGCTTGCGGAACATCTCCACACCGGTCACGGTGGTCTTGGTGACCTCGTTGCGGATGCCGACGATCTCGACTTCCTCGTTCACGTTGATCACACCGCGCTCCACACGACCGGTGACCACGGTGCCACGACCGGTGATGGTGAAGACGTCCTCAACCGGCATCAGGAACGGCTTGTCGGTGTCACGCACCGGGTCCGGGATGGACTCGTCGACGGCCTCCATGAGCTCCTCGACGGACTTGACCCACTTCTCGTCGCCCTCGAGCGCCTTCAGAGCCGACACCCGGACCACCGGGGCCTCCTCGTCGAACTCCTGGGCGGCCAGCAGCTCGCGGACCTCCATCTCGACGAGCTCGAGGAGCTCCTCGTCGTCGACCATGTCCGACTTGTTCAGCGCCACCAGGATGTAGGGCACGCCGACCTGACGGGCCAGCAGCACGTGCTCGCGGGTCTGCGGCATCGGGCCGTCGGTGGCCGCGACCACCAGGATCGCGCCGTCCATCTGGGCAGCACCGGTGATCATGTTCTTGATGTAGTCAGCGTGGCCCGGCGCGTCGACGTGGGCGTAGTGCCGCTTCTCGGTCTGGTACTCCACGTGGGAGATGTTGATCGTGATACCGCGCTGCCGCTCCTCGGGAGCGTTGTCGATCTGGTCGAACGCACGCGACTCGTTCAGGTCCGGGTACTTGTCGTGCAGAACCTTGGTGATAGCTGCGGTCAGCGTGGTCTTGCCGTGGTCAACGTGACCGATGGTCCCGATGTTGACGTGCGGCTTCGTCCGCTCGAACTTCGCCTTCGCCACTTCTTGTCCTCCTGGACTTGTTGGTGCTGGGTTACAGCAGGGTTGATCTTTTTTAGTTTGTGCCACCGTAGCGGCACGGGCGGGTGGTGCTTATTCGCCCGTCGCCTTGGCGATAATCTCCTTCGCCACCTGCGCCGGCACTTCGGCGTAGGAGTCGAACACCATGGAGTAGTTCGCCCGGCCCTGGGTCTTCGACCGGAGGTCTCCGACGTAGCCGAACATCTCCGACAGCGGAACCTGCGCCTTGACGACACGCGCACCGCTGCGCTCCTCCATGGCCTGGATCTGGCCACGGCGGGAGTTCAGGTCGCCGATCACATCGCCCATGTAGTCCTCGGGCGTGGTGACCTCGACGGCCATGATCGGTTCCAGGATCACCGGCTGCGCCGCTGCGGCAGCCTTCTTCAGCGCCTGCGAGCCGGCCACCTTGAAGGCCATCTCAGAGGAGTCGACGTCGTGGTACTGACCGTCGAGCAGGGTGACCTTCAGGTTGACCAGCGGGTAACCGGCCAGCACACCGTACTGCATGGCGTCCTGGGCACCGGCGTCCACCGCGGGGATGTACTCGCGGGGGATGCGGCCACCGGTGACCTTGTTCTCGAACTCGTAGGTTGCGCCGTCCTCGCCGGTGAACGGCTCGACGTCGATGATGACCTTCGCGAACTGGCCCGAGCCACCCGTCTGCTTCTTGTGGGTGTACTCGACCTTCTCCACCTTGCGGCGGATGGTCTCCTTGTAGGCCACCTGCGGCTTGCCGACGTTGGCCTCGACCTTGAACTCGCGGCGCATCCGGTCCACCAGGATGTCCAGGTGCAGCTCGCCCATGCCGCCGATCACGGTCTGACCGGTCTCGGAGTCCTGGTGCACCTTGAAGGTCGGGTCCTCTTCCGCCAGCTTCTGGATCGCGATGCTGAGCTTTTCCTGGTCGCTCTTGGTCTTGGGCTCGATCGCCACCTCGATGACCGGCGCCGGGAACGTCATCGACTCCAGCACGATCTGGTGGTTGGGGTCGCACAGCGTGTCACCGGTGGTGGTGTCCTTGAGGCCGATCACCGCGTAGATGTGGCCGGCAGAGACCGATTCGACCGGGTTCTCCTTGTTGGAGTGCATCTGGAACAGCTTGCCCAGCCGCTCCTTCTTGCCCTTGGTCGAGTTGATCACCTGGGCGCCGGACTCCACCTTGCCGGAGTAGACCCGCACGTAGGTCAGCTTGCCGAAGAACGGGTGCACCGCGATCTTGAACGCCAGCGCCGAGAACGGCTCGTCGACGCTGGGCTTGCGGCTGATGACCTCGTCTTCCTTGCCCGGCACGTGGCCCTGCACCGACTCCACGTCCAGCGGCGACGGAAGGTAGTCGATCACCGCGTCCAGCATCGGCTGGACACCCTTGTTCTTGAACGCGCTGCCGCACAGCACCGGGTACAGCTCGGAGGCCACCGTCAGCTTGCGGATGCCGGCCTTGATCTCCTCGACCGAGAGCTCCTCGCCACCGAGGTACTTCTCCAGCAGCGCCTCGTCGGTCTCGGCGACGGCCTCCAGCAGCGCGGTCCGGTACTCCTCGGCCTTGTCGGCCAGATCGGCCGGGATCTCGACGGTGTCGTAGGTTTCACCGAGCTTGGTCTCGCCGCGCCACACCTTGGCGTTCATCTCGACCAGGTCGACGATGCCCTCGAAGTCGTTCTCCGCGCCGATCGGCAGCTGGATAACCAGCGGACGCGCGCCGAGGCGTTCCTCGATGGTGCGCACGGTGAAGTAGAAGTCCGCGCCCAGCTTGTCCATCTTGTTGACGAAGCAGATCCGCGGCACGTCGTACTTGTCGGCCTGCCGCCACACCTGCTCGGACTGCGGCTCGACGCCCTCCTTGCCGTCGAACACGGCGACAGCGCCATCGAGGACCCGCAGGGACCGCTCCACCTCGACGGTGAAGTCGACGTGACCCGGGGTGTCGATGATGTTGATCTGGTTCTTGTTCCAGAAGCAGGTCACCGCGGCGGAGGTGATGGTGATGCCGCGCTCCTGCTCCTGCTCCATCCAGTCGGTGGTCGAGGCGCCGTCGTGCGTCTCACCGATCTTGTAGTTGACGCCGGTGTAGTACAGGATCCGCTCGGTCGTCGTCGTCTTACCGGCATCGATGTGCGCCATGATGCCGATGTTGCGGACCTTGTTCAGGTCGGTCAGCACGTCCTGTGCCACAGCAGTCTTCCCACTCTGTCGATTACTTCAATTGCTTGTTGTCGCCGGGACCGGCGGCTACACCCGCAGGATCACCAGCGGTAGTGCGCGAAGGCCCGGTTCGCCTCGGCCATCTTGTGGGTGTCTTCCCGGCGCTTCACCGAGGCACCCAGCCCGTTGCTGGCGTCGAGGATCTCGTTGGCCAGCCGCTCGATCATGGTCTTCTCCCGGCGCTGCCGCGAGAAGCTCACCAGCCAGCGCAGCGCCAGCGTGGTGGAGCGCTCGGCCCGCACCTCGACCGGAACCTGGTAAGTGGCACCACCGACGCGGCGGCTGCGCACCTCCAGAGCCGGCTTGACGTTGTCCAGTGCGCGCTTGAGCGTCACGACCGGGTCGGTGCCGGTCTTGTCGCGTGCCTGCTCCAGCGCGCCGTAGACGATGCGCTCGGCCAGCGACTTCTTGCCGGCCAGCAACACCTTGTTGACCAGCTGGGTGACCAGCTGCGACCCGTAGACCGGGTCGGAAACCAGCGGACGCTTGGGAGCGGGACCCTTGCGCGGCATCAGCTCTTCTCCTTCTTGGCGCCGTAGCGACTGCGGGCCTGCTTGCGGTTCTTGACCCCCTGGGTGTCCAGCGAGCCGCGGATGATCTTGTAGCGCACACCCGGCAGGTCCTTCACCCGGCCACCACGCACCAGCACCATCGAGTGCTCCTGCAGGTTGTGGCCCTCGCCCGGGATGTAGGCGGTCACCTCGACCTGGCTGGTCAGCTTGACGCGGGCCACCTTGCGAAGCGCCGAGTTCGGCTTCTTCGGGGTGGTGGTGTACACGCGGGTGCACACGCCGCGACGCTGCGGGCTGCCCTTGAGGGCCGCAGTCTTGACTTTGCCGATCTTGTCGCGGCGACCCTTGCGGACCAGCTGCTGAATGGTTGGCATCTACCGGCTTCCTGTATCGCTGTTCAAACTCTGTAAAACATGTCAGTCTGTGCCCTACCGCTACCCCGCGGTCGGGCGTGTCGCATGCGCCGGCCTCGGATCGCTCCGCTGCATAATGGACATGCGAATTGGGCCAGGCGCGCGCGTTATGTCACCAAACGCGCCTCGGTGGCCAGGCACGAGCTACCACAATACCCGGCTGGACTCCGGCAGGTCAAAGCGCGTCGCCCCGGCCGCTTCGGCCTCTGCCGCAGCTACTCGGTGCGGCTCTCCATCGCCGAAGCCAGCCGGCGCACCATGTCCGAGAAGATCGCGTCGGTGTCGACGTCGTCCATCACCCCGGTCATCTCCAGCAGCACGAAACCGTGCATCGCCGCCCAGAACTCCAACGCCGCGTGAAACGCCCGCTCACCGTCGAGCCCGTAGGACGACAGCACCTCGATCACCGGGGCGGCGGCACGGGTGGCCGCGGCGGTGTACTCCGGGTCCTCACCCCCCAGCGGCATCCGGGTGAACGCCGAATAGCGGCCCGGGTGATGGTGGGCGTAGCTGCGGTAGGCGCCGGCCATCACCAGCACCGCGTCGTCGCGGGCCCGGCCCTGGCCGACCTGGGTCAGCATCTCGAGGATGTCGTCGATCACCCGCATCCGCATCGCGCGGCGCAGGTCACCCAGGCTGTGCACGTGGTTGTACAGCGACGGGCCCTTGGTGCCGAGCTGGGTGGCCAGCGCATTGATGGTCAGCGCATCCCAGCCCTCGCGGTCCAAGAAGTTCAGCGCGGCGTTGACGATGACCTCCCGACTCAGCTTGACCGGGCGTGCCCCCGATTTGCCGTTGCCACGCGAGCGACCGCCCGCCGCCGGCAGGTCTGGTCGAGCTGACATGACGGTTGCCCTTCGTAACAGTGCGTGCCGGACCGATGAGACGGATGTGAGATCAGCAAAGAACTCTAATCCACGGGTAACCGGGGGAACCCGCGTACGGCCGAGCCGACGCGTCGTAAGCTTTGCCGAAATCGCATCCGGCGAGAGGGGCACGGGAGATGAGATGGACCGCGCTGGGTGCTGCGCTGCTGTGTTTCGCCGGCGGTTCGCTGGGTAGCGCCGCGAGCGCACACGCCGTGCCCGGCGACATCCACATCTACGGGGTGCACGAAACCCGCACCCTGGACTGCAACGGCGGCACCCTGTTCGTCAACGGGGTCAACCTCACCGTGCACGCGTTCGGGGACTGCTGGGCGGTGACCATGCAGGGCTCGCAGAACACCGTCATCGCGGAGACCATCGTCAACGACGTCACCGTCTACGGCTACGACCAGACCGTCTACTACCACAACGGCGACCCGCTGCTGTTCGACCGCGGACGTGAGCTGGGCATGACCAACCGGCTCGCCCGCGTACCGGCGTGACCCGGCGAGCACCTCTGGTCGTCGGCGTCGCGATCACGACACTGCTGTGCGGGCTGACCGGCTGCGCCGGTTCGCCGGAGGTGCCCCCGGTCCGGCGCCTGCCGGCGAGCGCGGATCCCAACCTGATCGACTACGGCTCGGTCGGGACGACGTCGGCGGTGGACTGCGCCGACGGTAAGTCGCTTCTCGTGGCCGGATCCAACAACAAGTTGACGGTGCGGGGCCGCTGCGAGGCGGTGAACGTCGCCGGGGCCGACAACCGGATCACCGTCGAGCGCGTCGAGAAGTCCTTGACGGTCACCGGGCTCAACAACTCCGTCACCTACCGCGGCGGCGAGCCGACGGTGGACGATCGCGGGTCGGGCAACACCATCGCCGGCAAGCGCTGATCCGGGGCGTCAGGCGGGGCCGACGTCAGGCTTTTGCGCCGTGCCGGCCGGCGCCGCCGGCGAACCGGCCCGCCCCGTGTACCGCCTCGTCGGCCACCCGCGACAAACTGGCGAACTCCTGATCCATGGCGTGGGCTTCCGTCATCCCCCACTGCCGCAGCGCCGACAGCCGATCCGAGCGCAGGCAGCCCTGCGGCAGCTCGGCGAGCTCACCGGCCAATTGCTCGGCCGCGGCGCGGGCCTGCCCCTTGGGCACCACGCGGTTGGCCAATCCGATCGCGTGCGCCTCGTCGGCGTCCACCGCCCGGCCGGTGAGGATCAGGTCCATGGCGCGGCTGTGGCCGATCAGCCGGGGCAGCCGCACCGTGCCACCGTCGATGAGCGGCACCCCCCAGCGCCGGCAGAACACCCCGAACACGGCGTCGGCCTCGGCGACTCGCATGTCGCACCACAGCGCCAGCTCCAGGCCGCCGGCCACCGCATAGCCGCTCACCGCGGCGATCACCGGCTTGGACAGCGTCATCCGGGTCGGGCCCATCGGCCCCGGTCCGCTGCGGTGGGTCTGGTTGGCTTTCTCGGTGCCGAATGCTTTGAGATCGGCTCCGGCACAGAAGGTTCCGTGATCCCCCCACAGCACCGCCACCGACGCGGTGTCGTCGCGGTCGAAGTCGGCGAAGGCCTGATACAGCGCGGCCGCGGTCGGCCCGTCGACGGCGTTGCGCGCCTCCGGCCGGTTCAGGATCACCGTGGTGACCGCACCGTTGCGCTCCACCCGCACCGCGTCCGTCATGATCGCACCTCCACCGTTTGGGCCGCATCGCGCCGTTCCGCCACTTCGTCGACGAACTCCGCGTAGCGACTGCGGATCCGCTCCCCCGGCCAGTCCGGTGGCAGCAGTTCGGCCGGCAGCACCGGGTCGCGGCGCAGGTGGCGCACCATGGCCGCGGCGACGATGAAGCGATCGGGCACCTCGGGGGCCTGCGCCATCTCGGCCAGCAATCCGTTGCCGGTGGCGGCCCACCCGGTCAGGTCCCACAGCTTGCCGGCGAGGTCGGCCGGGTGTTCGTCCCGCGCGGTGAGCAGCCGGATGTAGGGGGACAGACCAGCACCCAGATCAACATCGATGTTGTCCGGCCGCATCCAAAACCCTTCGCGCAGTTCGGCGAATCGCCGCTCGGTGAGCCCGGACCGCAACGCTGCCCGGGTCCGGGCGTCGCAGCCGACGCTGGTGATCACCACGGCGATCCAGTCGCCGCCCCAGGGGCGGGTGCGCGGATTCAGCGCCTCGTCCTGCCGGCGCTGACGTTCCAGCAGTCGTTCGGAGAGTCCGTAGCCCTGCGCGGAGCGGACCAGATCCCCGGCCGCGACCAGCCGGGTCAGCGCCACCCGCATAGCGGTTTCCTTGATGCCGAAACCCGCTGTGAGCCTGAGCAATTCAGCCGACGTAGCCGAGGCGGGATGCGCGCCCAGCAGCACCGATAGCACCACCGAGCGGGCCGTCATACGAACTGGTGCCTCGGTCATCGCTTAGACCCCGGAAGCCTGTCGGCCGTAGTCCCCGAACGGCTCGTCGCGGTGTCGCACCGCGTCGCGGAAGCCGTGCGCCACCGCGTCGGCGACGAACGCGTGACCCTCCGGGGTGTGCCGCGCCACCCCGTCGAAGACGGTGCTGACCATCCGGCTCGTCGCCACCCCCTGTTGCAGCAGTGCGGTGTTGAGCGCCAGCTTGGCCATGATCAGCTGGTTGACCGGCATGGCCGCGATGCGGCCTACCAGTCGTTCGGTGCGCTCATCGAGATCGGCCGGATCGGGCGCCTCGATCGCCAGGCCCCATTCGGCGGCTTGGGCGCCGGTGATGCAATCCCCGGTCAGCAGAAGGCGTTTGGCGCGCTGGTCGCCGAGCCGGTGCGCCCACAGCCCGGCCGCCGGCACGCCCCACACCCGCATCGGCGGGTAGCCGATCTTGGCGTCGGAGGCGGCGATCACCTGGTCGGCGTGCAAGGCGATGTCGGTGCCGCCGGCCACACAGTAGCCGTGGATCTTGACCACGGTCGGTTTGTCGGCGTGCATCAGCGAGGCGAAGCCCCGGACGAACCGGCTCATCATCTGGTAGTCGATCATCGGATCCCAGGGCTGGTCCGGGCGATGATTGGTGGCCTGGACCTTGCCGTCGAGCACGCTGCCCCGGTAGTTCTCACCGCCCGCCGACGACGATCCCTCCGCATAAGCACCCAGGTCGAACCCGGCGCAGAATCCCTCGCCGCGGCCCGACACCAGGATCACGTGCACGTTCGGGTCCAGGTCGGCGCGCTCCACCAGGGCCGACAGTTCCAGTGGCGTGTCGGCGGTGATGGCGTTGCCCTTCTCCGGGCGGTTAAAGGTGATCCGGGCGATGCGGTCGGTGACCTCGTAGGTCATCGTCCGCAGGTTGTCGAACTCGACCGGGGCGATGTGGTGCCGCACGCCGGGTCAGCCCTTGACCAGGGCGCGTTCGAGGATCGGGCTGAGATCCAGGCCGGCCGGCAGGGTGCCGAACGCGCCGCCCCACTGCCCGGCGAACCGGGTCGCCAAGAACGCCTCGGCGACAGCGGGGTGACCGTGCCGGACCAGCAGCGCGCCCTGCAGCGCCAGGCAGATGTCCTCGGCGATCTTGCGGGCCCGGTACTGGGCGCCATCAATGTCGGAGAGGTCGCCCAGCTGCGCTTTGAGGGCGTCGACGTGAGCGTCCAGCCGGGGGTCCTGCCCGGCACTGCCCGCCAGCTCGTCGAAGAGCACCGCCACCGATTCGGGCTGGGTGGCCAGCGCCCGCAGCGTGTCCAGGGCGCTGACGTTGCCCGAACCCTCCCAGATGCCCATCAGCGGCGCCTCCCGGTACAGCCGCGGCATCAACGAGTCCTCGATGTAGCCGTTGCCACCCAGGCATTCCATCGCCTCGGCGGCGTGCGGGGTGGCACGCTTGCACACCCAGTACTTGGTGGCCGCCAAGCCGATCCGGCGCAGCAGCCCCTCCCGGTCGTCACCCCCGACCGCCTTGTCGGTGGCGCCGGCCATCCGCATGGTGACCATGGTGGCGGCCTCGGCCTCCACCGCCAGGTCTGCCAGCACGTTGCGCATCAACGGCTGATCAATCAGGTAGGCGCCGAAGGCCTTTCGGTGCTGAGCGTGATAGATGGCGCGGGCCAGCCCCATCCGCATGCTGGTGGCACTGCCCAGGGCGCAGTCCAGCCGGGTGAGGTTGACCATCTCGATGATGACCGAGACGCCGCGGCCCTCTTCCCCCACCAGCCAGGCAGTGGCGCCGTCGTACTCGATCTCGCTGGAGGCGTTGGCGTGGTTGCCGAGCTTGTCCTTGAGCCGTTGCAGCCGCATCCGGTTGCGGGTGCCGTCCGGCAACACCCGGGGCAGGAAGAAGCAGCTCAGACCGCCCGGCGCCTGGGCGAGCACCAGGAACACGTCACACATCGGCGCGGAGGTGAACCACTTGTGCCCGGTCAGGGTGTAGCTGCCGTCATCGTTGGGCACCGCGGCGGTGGTGCCGGCGCGCACATCCGAGCCGCCCTGCTTCTCGGTCATCGACATGCCCGCGGTGATGCCGGCCTTGGTGGCGGGCACCTTGAGCACCGGGTCATATACCCGGCTGGTCAACAGCGGCTCGTAGGTTTTGGCCAGTTCGGCGTTGTACCGCAGCGCCGGGACGATCGCGTAGGTCATCGAGATCGGACACATGTGGCCGGGCTCGGCGGTCCACACCCCGGTCTGGGCGGCACGTACCACATGGGCGCCCGGCCGCGGGTCGGCCCAGGGCGCGGCGTGCAGGCCGTGCGCGATCGCGGTGCGCATCAGCTCGTGGTAGGCGGGGTCGTACTCCACCTCGTCGATGCGGTTGCCGACGACGTCGTGGGTGTGCAGCACGGGCCGGTTACGGTCGGCCAGGGCACCCCAGCGCTGGGTCTGTCGCGAGCCGGAGATGGCGCCGAGCTCAGTAACCTCGTCGACGCCCCACTGACCGCCCTCGCGGATCAGTGCTTCGATGAGAACCGGCGATGAGGCCGGGTTGTAGCCCTCCAACGGAGGGACCTGGTTGGTGACGATATGCGTGTCGGCCATAGCGCAGTATTACAGTATTTCGACGCACGCACAATAGATGTAACTACAGTTATGGCCGGCAAATAAAACGGCGGTCACGGCCCGAGGTCGGGAGGTTCCAGGCCGTGACCGCCGCGTCTATGGGGCGCCGCGCTATGGGCTGCTCATTCCTGCCGCACCGCCACGGTGCCGCTTCGTCATCAGGACTGTTCCCGCCAGTTGGCACGCGCAAGCCGTCTTTACTGGCGGAGTCATAGCAAATTGATAGCACACCGCCAACCGCTTGTCATCTGTTTCATGGGAAATCAGTCCAAACGGATGATTAAAAGCGGGTGTTACAACGATCAGTCTGGGACGTGGGTCCCGGCGGCAGGTCAGCCGACGCGCTCCTTCAGGAAGGCGATGTCGGCCTTGCGGCCCTCGTCGGCGGTCTCGCAGATGACCGGGGCGCCGGCGGCCTTGACCACGGCGACCAGCAGGTCAGGATCGATCTGGCCGGTCCCGAAGTTGGCGTGGCGGTCCCGGCCGGAGCCGGCGGCGTCCTTGGAGTCGTTGCAGTGCACCAGGTCGATGCGGCCGGTGATGCCCTTGATCCGTTCCACGGCGTCGGGCAGGGACTCCCCGGCCGCCCAGGTGTGGCAGGTGTCCAGGCAGAACCCGACCCCGGTGTCGCCGATGTGGTCCCAGAGCTTGGCGATGGTGTCGAAGCGCCGCGCCATCGCGTGCTCGCCTCCAGCGGTGTTCTCCAGGTACACCGGGACGGTGGTCTCCAGCTGGTCCAGCGCCTTGCGCCACCGGACGAACCCAGCCTCGGGATCGTCGTCGTCGGCGGTGACGTGTCCGCCGTGCACGATCACCGCGGCAGCGCCGATGTCGGCGGCGGCATCGCAGGTCTGCTGCAACACCGTGCGCGAGGGGATGCGCACCCGGTTGTTGGGCGAGGCCACGTTGATCAGGTACGGCGCGTGGACGTAGATGGGCAGCGCGGCCTGCCGCAGGCGCTCGGCGTCCTCCCGCGGTTTGGGCGGCTTCCAGCTCTGCGGGTTGCCGAGGAAGATCTGCACCGTATCGGCGCCGTCCGCCTCCGCGGCCGCCAACGGATCAGCAGGGCGCACATGGGAACCGATCAACACGGCGGTCAGCTTAGTTCGGCGACGATGCCGGCGAGGGAGGAGCCGACTGAGGAGCCGGACAGTCGGCTTAGTTCGGCGACGATGCCGGCGAGGGAGGAGCCGGAGGGTCAAACTCCTCCCAGGTGTGCACCGGTTGGTTGGTGTGCATCTGCGCGCAGTAGCGGCGCAGCATCTCCGCCAGCGCGTCCGGGCGGGTCATGCCCTGCGCCTGCAACGCCTGGACCGTCGACACCTGCCAGGTGGCACCGTTGCGACCCGAGGCGACCCGGCCCTCGATGATGCCGAGAAACCGGTCGGACACCTCGGCCGCCACCCCCCACTCGTCGAGGCCTTGGCGGGCCATCGGGAGCAGCTCGCGCCGGGTCAGCTCGGCGACACTGACCTCGCCCAGCTCCGGCCAGTACAGCCGGGCATCCATGCCGTGGCGAGCGGCCGCGCGAAAGTTGTGATGCGCGACGGCAAAACTCATCTGGGTCCACAGCGGGCGTCGTTCCCGGGCCATCCGCCGCAGCAGGCCGTAGTAGAAGACCGCGTTGGCCAGCATGTCGGCGACCGTCGGTCCCGACGGCAACACCCGGTTCTCCACCCGCAGATGCGGCCGTCCGTCCACCACGTCATAAACCGGCCGATTCCACCGGTACACCGTCCCGTTGTGCAGGCGCAGCTCGGCCAGCTGCGGTGTGCGGCCTTGCGCCAGCTCGGCGGCCGGATCCTCCTCGGAGATCTCCGGCAGCAGCGACGGGAAGTAGCGCACGTTCTCCTCGAACAGGTCGAAGATCGAGGTGATCCACCGCTCGCCGAACCACACCCGGGGCCGCACGCCCTGGTTCTTCAGCTCGTCGGGGCGGGTGTCGGTGGATTGCGCGAACAACTCGACCCGGGTCTCCGCCCACAGCCGGTGACCGAAGAAGTACGGCGAGTTGGCGCCGAGCGCCAGCTGGGGTCCGGCCAGCACCTGGGCGGCGTTCCAGTGGTCGGCGAATTGGGCCGGCGAGACCTGCAGGTGCAGCTGCATGCTGGTGCACGCCGATTCCGGTGCGATGGTCGCCGCGTGCAGGGCGAGCGGTTCGGGGCCGTCGATGTCGATGGCGAGGTCTTCGCCTCGTGCGGCGAAGATCGAATCGTTGAGCGCCGCATACCTGGCCGAGTCGCTCATCCAGTCACCCGTCAGGTGCTCGGGCATCAGGGTGGGCAGAATGCCGATCATCACGATGCGGGCCCCGTCGGCGTGGGCTTTGGCCTCGGCGGCATTGAGGCTGGCGCGCACGTCGGCCTCCAGCTCCAGCCCCAGGCGTCCGGGCAGCGGCCGGGGCGCGACGTTGAGTTCGATGTTGTAGGCGCCCAGCTCGCGCTGGTAGGCCGGGTCATCGATCGCGGCGAGCACGTTGGCATTGGCCATCACCGGCCGGTAGTCGGCGCCGATCAGGTTGGCTTCGATCTCCATGCCGGTCAGCGGCTGGTCGCAGTCGAAGCTGGACTGCGCCAGCATCGTCTCGAAAACGTCGAGGCACTGTTGGATCTTGCGCCGGTAGAGCTGACGTTGGGTGCGACTGTAGTCGGTGCGGTTGACCTCGTCCCCCATGCCCACGATGCAACCTGCTGGGCGCGGGCACCGCAACCCGAGTGCAGGTGCTCGTCGTTCGCCGAATCGGAATCTGGCGACAGGACACGCCGTGAATCCGTCGCCAGATTCCGATTCGGCAGGAGGCATGAGAAAAGCCCCGGGCGCACCCGGGGCTTTCTCGTCGTTGATCTAGCGGTAGTCGCTGTAGCCGTAGTCGTCCAGCGGCACCGCGGCACCGGTGGCCGCGCCGAAGTCCGGGCTGTAGTACTGATCCTCGTAGGACGGGATCGTGTACGCAGCGGCCCGGGCCTCCTCGGTCGGCTGCACCGCGATGTTGCGGTACCGGTTGATGCCGGTGCCGGCCGGGATCAGCTTGCCGATGATCACGTTCTCCTTCAGACCCTGCAGCTTGTCGCTGCGGCAGTTGATCGCCGCATCGGTCAGCACGCGCGTGGTCTCCTGGAACGACGCCGCGGAAAGCCACGAGTCGGTGGCCAGCGACGCCTTGGTGATACCCATCAGCACCGGACGCCCGGCCGCGGGCTCGCCGCCCTCGGCCACCACCCGACGGTTCTCGGTCTCGAACTCGGCCCGCTCGGTCAGCGAACCGGGCAGGAACTCCGTGGCGCCCGAGTCGATGATGGTCACCCGGCGCAGCATCTGCCGGACGATCACCTCGATGTGCTTGTCGTGGATCGACACGCCCTGGGCCCGGTAGACCTGCTGGACCTCCTTGACCAGGTGGATCTGCACCTCGCGGGGACCCTGCACGCGCAGCACCTCGTGCGGGTCGGCCGAGCCCTCCATGAGCTGCTGGCCGACCTCGACGTGGTCGCCGTCGGACAGCAGCCGCTCGGAGCCGTCCTCGTGCTTGAACACCCGCAGCCGCTGACGCTTGGGCAACTTGTCGTAGACCACTTCCTCGCCGCCGTCGTCCGGCACGATCGTGATCTTGTAGAACTTGTCGCCCTCTTCGAGCTGCACCCGTCCGGCGACGTCGGCGATCGGCGCCTTGCCGCGCGGGATGCGGGCCTCGAACAGCTCCTGCACGCGCGGCAGACCGCCGGTGATGTCCTCACCGACACCACCCTGGTGGAAGGTGCGCATGGTCAGCTGGGTACCCGGCTCACCGATGGACTGGGCCGCGACGATGCCGACAGCCTCGCCGATGTCGACCAGCTTGCCGGTGGCCATCGACCGGCCGTAGCAGGTCGCACACACCCCGGTTCCGGTGGCACAGGTCAGCACCGAGCGCACCTTCACCTGCGAGATGCCGGCGGCCAGCAGCGCCTCGATCGACGGGTCACCCAGGTCGTGGCCCCGCTCGATGACGACGTTGCCCTTGTCGTCAACCGCGTCGACCGCCAACGTGCGGGCGTACGCCGAGGTCTCGATGAACGGGTCGCGGATCAGCGATCCGTCCGGCTGGGTCTCGGCCAGCTCGACGATGATGCCGCGCTCGGTGCCGCAGTCGTGCTCGCGCACGATCACGTCCTGCGAGACGTCCACCAGACGACGGGTCAGGTAACCCGAGTCGGCGGTACGCAATGCGGTGTCCGCCAAGCCCTTTCGGGCGCCGTGGGTGTTGATGAAGTACTCCAGCACCGTCAGGCCCTCGCGGAAGGAGGACTTGATCGGCCGCGGGATGAACTCACCCTTGGGGTTGGTCACCAGACCCTTCATGCCGGCCAGCGTCCGGGTCTGGGTGAAGTTACCCGTCGCACCGGAGTCGACGATGGTGATGATCGGGTTGTCGGCCGGGTAGTGGTCACGCAGCGCCTGACCCACTTCCTCGGTGGCTTCCTTCCAGATCTCCACCAGCGCCTCGTTGCGCTCGTCGTGGTTGAGAGCACCGCGCTGGAACTGCTTTTCGACCTTGTCGGCCCGCTCCTCGTAGGAGTCGAGGATCTCCTTCTTGCGCGGCGGCACCAGCACGTCGGCCATCGAGACGGTGACCCCCGACCGGGTGGCCCAGTAGAAGCCCGCGTCCTTGAGCTTGTCCACGGTCTGGGCGACCACGATCATCGGGTAGCGCTCGGCCAGGTCGTTGATGATGACGGCCTGAACCTTCTTGTGCATCTGCTTGTTGACGAACGGATACCCGGTCGGCAGCAGCTCGTTGAACATCACCCGGCCCAGCGTGGTCTCGGCCATCCAGGCGTCGCCCGGGCGCCAGCCGTTGGCGCCGAACAGCTCGGCCTCCACCTCGGCCGGTGGCCGCAGCTGGTCCAGGCGCACCTTGATCTTGGCCCGCACGGAAAGCGCACCGCGATCGACGGCCATGATCGCCTCGGCCGGCGAGGAGTACACGCCGGTCTCCGGACGGTCCTTGGCGGCCGGGGTGTATTCGCCTGTGTCACCTTCGATCTCGGTGGTCAGGTAGTACAGCCCGGTCACCATGTCCAGTCGCGGCATGGCCAGCGGACGGCCCGAGGCCGGCGACAGGATGTTGTTGGACGACAGCATCAGGATGCGTGCCTCGGCCTGCGCCTCGGCGCTCAGCGGCAGGTGCACGGCCATCTGGTCGCCGTCGAAGTCGGCGTTGAAGGCCTCACACACCAGCGGGTGCAGCTGAATGGCCTTGCCCTCCACCAGCTGCGGCTCGAAGGCCTGGATACCCAGGCGGTGCAGCGTGGGTGCACGGTTGAGCAGCACCGGGTGCTCGGCGATGACCTCTTCGAGGACGTCCCACACCTGGGGACGCTGCCGCTCCACCATCCGCTTGGCACTCTTGATGTTCTGCGCGTGGTTGAGGTCGACCAACCGCTTCATCACGAACGGCTTGAACAGCTCCAGTGCCATCAGCTTGGGCAGACCGCACTGGTGCAGCTTGAGCTGCGGACCGACCACGATGACCGAACGGCCCGAGTAGTCGACACGCTTACCGAGCAGGTTCTGCCGGAACCGGCCCTGCTTGCCCTTGAGCAGATCGGAAAGCGACTTCAGCGGGCGGTTGCCCGGGCCGGTGACCGGCCGGCCGCGTCGGCCGTTGTCGAACAGCGCGTCGACGGACTCCTGCAGCATCCGCTTCTCGTTGTTGACGATGATCTCGGGCGCGCCGAGGTCGATCAGTCGCTTCAACCGGTTGTTGCGGTTGATGACCCGGCGGTACAGGTCGTTGAGGTCGGACGTGGCGAACCGGCCACCGTCGAGCTGCACCATCGGGCGCAGCTCCGGCGGGATCACCGGCACCGCGTCGAGCACCATGCCCATCGGCGAGTTGCCCGACTGCTGGAACGCCGCAACCACCTTCAAACGCTTCAGGGCGCGAAGCTTCTTCTGCCCCTTGCCGTTCTTGATGGTGTCGCGCAGCGACTCGGCCTCGGCGTCGATGTCGAAGTTCTCGATCAGCTTCTGGATCGACTCGGCACCCATCGCACCGGTGAAGTACTCGCCGTAGCGGTCCACCAGCTCGCGGTAGACGGTCTCGTCGACGATCAGCTGCTTGGGCGCCAGCTTGACGAAGGTGTCCCAGATGTTGTCGAGCCGGTCCAGCTCACGCTGGGCGCGGTCCCGGATCTGGCGCATCTCGCGCTCGCCACCATCGCGGACCTTGCGCCGCACATCGGCTTTCGCGCCTTCGGCCTCCAGTTCGGCCAGGTCGGCCTCCAGCTTCTGGGCGCGCGCCTCCAGGTCGGCGTCCCGCTGGTCCTCGACGGCCTTTTTCTCGACGACCATCTCGGCTTCCAGGGTGGACAGCTCGTTGTGGCGCATCTCGGTGTCGACGCTGGTGATGACGTAGGCCGCGAAGTAGATGATCTTCTCGAGGTCCTTGGGCGCCAGGTCCAGCAGGTAGCCCAACCGGGACGGCACGCCCTTGAAGTACCAGATGTGGGTGACCGGGGCGGCCAGTTCGATGTGGCCCATCCGCTCACGACGCACCTTGGCACGGGTCACCTCAACGCCACAGCGCTCACAGATGATGCCCTTGAAGCGCACGCGCTTGTACTTGCCGCAGTAGCACTCCCAGTCGCGAGTCGGTCCGAAGATCTTCTCGCAGAACAGGCCGTCCTTCTCCGGCTTGAGCGTGCGGTAGTTGATCGTTTCCGGCTTCTTGACCTCACCGTAGGACCATTGCCGGATGTCCTCCGCGGTCGCCAGGCCGATGCGGAGCTCATCGAAGAAGTTGACGTCTAGCACGTAACTCCCTTTCCCCTTGCGGGTTTAGTAGCCAATAACTAAGCGAGGTCTTCCACCGAAGCGGATTCGTTGCGGGACAGGTTGATTCCCAAGTTGGCGGCTGCCCGCTCCAGGTCCTCGTCCTCGCCTTCGCGCAATTCGATCGCCGCGCCGTCCTTCGCCAGCACCTCGACGTTGAGGCACAGCGACTGCAGCTCTTTGAGCAACACCTTGAACGACTCCGGAATACCCGGCTCGGGGATGTTCTCGCCCTTGACGATCGCTTCGTAGACCTTGACGCGGCCGACGGTGTCGTCGGACTTGATGGTCAGCAACTCCTGCAGCGTGTACGCCGCACCGTAGGCCTGCATGGCCCAGCACTCCATCTCACCGAAACGCTGGCCACCGAACTGCGCCTTACCGCCCAGCGGCTGCTGGGTGATCATCGAGTACGGGCCGGTGGAGCGGGCGTGGATCTTGTCGTCCACCAGGTGGTGCAGCTTCATGATGTACATGTAGCCGACGGTCACCGGGTAGGGGAACGGCTCACCGGAGCGGCCGTCGAACAGCATCGCCTTGCCGTCGCCGTTGACCATGACCTCGCCGTCGCGGTTGGGCAGCGTCGACGACAGCAGGCCCTGCAGCTCGGCCTCCTGGGCGCCGTCGAACACCGGGGTCGCGGTGCGGGTGTCCGGCCCGGCCGAGTACAGCTCCTCGGGGAGCTTGTCGGCCCAGTCCGGCACCCCGGCCGCCACATCGATGTTCCAGCCGGTCTTGGCGATCCAGCCCAGGTGGGTCTCCAGGATCTGACCGATGTTCATCCGTCGCGGCACACCGTGGGTGTTCAAGATGATGTCGACCGGGGTGCCGTCCGGCAGGAACGGCATGTCCTCGGCCGGCAGGATCTTGCCGATGACGCCCTTGTTGCCGTGGCGGCCGGCCAGCTTGTCGCCGTCGGAGATCTTGCGCTTCTGCGCGACGTAGACACGCACCAGCTCGTTGACCCCGGCGGGCAGCTCGTCGTCGTCCTCGCGGGAGAACACCCGGATACCGATGACCTTGCCGGACTCGCCGTGCGGCACCTTCAGCGAGGTGTCCCGGACTTCCCGGGCCTTCTCACCGAAGATGGCGCGCAGCAGCCGCTCCTCGGGGGTCAGCTCGGTCTCACCCTTGGGCGTGACCTTGCCGACCAGGATGTCGCCGTCGCGGACCTCGGCGCCGATGCGGACGATGCCGCGCTCGTCGAGGTCGGCCAGCACCTCATCGGAGACGTTCGGGATGTCCCGGGTGATCTCCTCGGCGCCCAGCTTGGTGTCGCGGGCGTCGATCTCGTGCTCCTCGATGTGGATCGAGGTCAGCGTGTCCTCCTCGACCAGCCTGTTGGACAGGATGATCGCGTCCTCGTAGTTGTGCCCCTCCCACGGCATGATCGCCACGAGCAGGTTCTTGCCCAGGGCCATCTCGCCGTTGTCGGTGCACGGGCCGTCCGCGATGACCTGGCCGGCCTCCACCCGCTGGCCGGCGTCGACGATCGGACGCTGGTTGGCGCAGGTGCCGTGGTTGGACCGGTTGAACTTGCGCATCCGGTAGGTCTGCCGGGTGCCGTCATCGGCCATCACCGTGACGTAGTCGGCGGAGACCTCCTCGATGACGCCGGTCTTGTCGGCGACGATCACGTCACCGGCGTCGATCGCGGCGCGCAGCTCCATACCGGTGCCGACCAGCGGCGCTTCGCTGCGCACCAGCGGCACCGCCTGACGCTGCATGTTGGCGCCCATCAGGGCCCGGTTGGCGTCGTCGTGCTCCAGGAACGGGATCATGGCCGTGGCCACCGACACCATCTGGCGCGGCGAGACGTCCATGTAGTCGACCTCGGCCGACGACACGTATTCGACCTCGCCGCCCTTGCGGCGCACCAGGACCCGGTCCTCGGTGAAGCGGCCGTCGTCCTCCAGCGGCGAGTTGGCCTGCGCCACGACGTGGCGGTCCTCCTCGTCGGCGGTCAGGTAGTGGATCTCGTCGGTGACAACACCGTCGACCACCTTGCGGTAGGGGGTCTCGATGAAGCCGAACGGGTTGACCCGCGCGTACACCGACAGCGACCCGATCAGACCGATGTTCGGGCCTTCCGGTGTCTCGATCGGACACATCCGGCCGTAGTGGCTCGGGTGCACGTCACGCACTTCCAGGCCGGCCCGCTCACGGGACAGACCACCCGGCCCCAGCGCCGACAGGCGGCGCTTGTGGGTCAGACCCGACAGCGGGTTGTTCTGGTCCATGAACTGGGAGAGCTGGCTGGTGCCGAAGAACTCCTTGATCGCGGCGACCACCGGGCGGATGTTGATCAGGGTCTGCGGCGTGATGGCCTCGACGTCCTGGGTGGTCATCCGCTCCCGGACCACGCGCTCCATCCGCGACAGCCCGACCCGGATCTGGTTCTGGATCAGCTCACCCACGGTGCGCAGCCGCCGGTTGCCGAAGTGGTCGATGTCGTCGACCTCGACGGGCACCTCGACGCCGCCGGGCACCGTCATGGTGCCGGGCTGGCCGTCCTGCGCGGCCTGGTGCAACCGCACCAGGTACTCGATGGTGGCCACGATGTCCTCTTCGGTCAGCGTGGTCGGCGCCGACTCGACGTCGGCGGGCGCGGCCGGCAGGCCCAGCTTCTTGTTGATCTTGTAGCGCCCCACCCGGGCCAGGTCGTAGCGCTTCTCCTTGAAGAACAGGTTCTCCAGCAGGGTCTGCGCGGACTCCTTGGTGGGCGGCTCGCCCGGGCGCAGCTTGCGGTAGATGTCCAGCAGCGCCTCGTCAGAGTTGGCGGCGTTGTCCTTCTCCAGCGTCGACATCATGATCTCGGAGAAGCCGAACCGCTCCCGGATCGCCTCGCTGGTCCAGCCCAGCGCCTTGAGCAGCACGGTCACCGGCTGGCGGCGCTTGCGGTCGATCCGGACGCCGACCAGGTCGCGCTTGTCGACGTCGAACTCCAGCCAGGCACCGCGGCCCGGGATCACCTTGACCGAGTGCAGCGTCTTCTCGGTGGACTTGTCGATGCTGGCGTCGAAGTACACGCCCGGCGAGCGCACCAGCTGGGAGACGACGACACGCTCGGTGCCGTTGATGATGAAGGTGCCCTTCTCGGTCATCATCGGGAAGTCACCCATGAACACCGTCTGGCTCTTGATCTCACCGGTGTTGTTGTTGATGAACTCGGCGGTGACGAACAGCGGCGCGGCGTAGGTCATGTCCTTGTCGCGGCACTCCTCGACCGGCGCCTTGACTTCGTCGAACCGCGGGTCGGAGAACGACAGCGACATCGAGCCGGAGAAGTCCTCGATCGGCGACAGCTCCTCGAGCACGTCTTCGAGGCCACCCTTGGGCGTGGTGCCGGTCAGCTTGGCGACCTTCTCCCGCCACTCCGGCGCCCCGATCAGCCACTGGAACGAGTCAGTCTGCACGTCGAGCAGACCCGGAACCTCGAGCGGTTCGCGCAGCTTGGCGAAGGAGATCCGGTTGGGGGCCCCGGGCACGGAACTGTTGGGGGAATTTTGGGTGGTAGTACCTGAAGCGTTCTTCTTGCTCTGGCGGGAGACTGCCAAGATGCATCCTTCCAGCACCTAATGCGGCCAGCGGGTCCCGGCTCTCACCAGACCCCGTTCGCTGCGAATATCGACCGTTGGTTCGGCTGGCGAACGCTCTGTCCGGTCTCACGCACAGCCGAACCACGACGTCACAAACCTGAAACGAGCCGACGAATGCGACTCAGGCTGGTACTGCGGGGTCGGGCGCGGGTAAGGGTGGGCAGGAGGAAGCCAGCGCAACGTCCAACAATAGCGCAGGCTCGCGCATTCCTCAACTGCCGCGTCCCGGGGCCCTATCGGTGCTGGCTGGCCTCCGCCGGAGCCCGGAGCACAAACGCTGGTGACCAGATTGGACCGTTTACGTCCGTCCGTCAAGAGCTGACACGGGGCGGCCGGCAGCCAGATGTCAGCCCGGGGTGGTCGGCAGCGATGCGGTGGGCGCTTCGTCGGCTTCCGGGAACTCGTGCACCGCGTACTTGTGGGTGCCCTCGAGCTCGTCGCGGATCGCCGCCTGGGCGTTGGGGGGCAGGGTGTGCAGGATCTCCCGCACCCGCGCCTTGCGCCGAGCCACGGCCTTGCGCTCCGGCAGGCCGGGGGTCGCGCTGAGCTGCGGCGGGACCCCGAAGACCTCTTCGACGCCGCCGTCGCTCTGGCCGGCGGCCAGCATGGCCTCTTCGGCCGCCGCGGTCGCCTGGTCCTTCTCCTCGGACATGCCGATGGGGCCGATACGCCGGCCGTTGAGGAACTGGCGCACCACCGGCTCGTCGGAGGTCAGCAGCACCTCGCGCGGACCGAACATCACCAACTGCTTGCGGAACAGCATGCCCATGTTGTCCGGCACGGTGCGGGCGATGTTGATGTTGTGCGTGACGATCAGGATGGTGGCGTCGATCTGGGCGTTGATGTCGATCAGCAGCTGGCTCAGGTAGGCCGTGCGGACCGGGTCCAGGCCGGAGTCCGGCTCGTCGCAGAGGATGATCTGGGGGTCGAGGACCAGCGCGCGGGCCAGGCCGGCACGCTTGCGCATACCGCCGGAGATCTCACCCGGGAACTTGTAGCCGTCGTTGGGCATACCGACCATCTCGAGCTTCTCCATGACGATGTCACGGATTTCCTTCTCGGACTTCTTGGTGTGCTCCCGCAACGGGAAGGCGGTGTTGTCGTAGATGTTCATCGACCCGAACAGCGCGCCGTCCTGGAACAGCACCCCGAACAGCGTGCGGATCTCGTAGAGCTCCTTGGCCGAGCACTCCAGGATGTCGGTGCCGTCGATGACGATCGAGCCGCGCTCGGGCCGCAGCAGCCCGATCAGCGACTTCAGGAAAACCGACTTGCCGGTACCGGATGGCCCCAGCAGCACGCTGACCTCGCCCTCGGGAATGGTCATGGAGACGTCTTCCCAGATCCGGGCCGATCCGAAAGACTTGGTCAGCCCGTTTACCTCGATGGCGACACCCATTAGTGAGGTCCTTCCGCAAACTCTCGTCGTGCCACGTCCGCGCTTGTGGCTTGGGCCACTGTAGCGCACGGGTGCCGCCTGTAACGGCGGTCCGCCTCAGTCAGCCGGTGTCCAGTTTCCGTGGAAGCCCATCGGCACCCGCTGCGGCAGGTGCACGGTGGCCACCGTCTCACAGGTGGCGGCGTCGAGGATCAGTAGTTGGCCCTCGTCAGCACCGCGGTGGTGACCCATACCTATAAGGATGCCGTCATCTTCGCCTTGTCCGCCAGGGCGCGGCACGAACGACATCTCGCCGAGCACCAGCTGCGGGTCCAGCGGCGCGGTGATGCTCGATCCGGTCGCGTAGTCGTGCTTGTACAGCGCCGTCGACAGTTCGGCCTGGGTGTCGCCGATGAAGCCGCCGTTGATCCCGACGGTGTAGCCGAAGCGGTGCTTGCCGCCCAGCAGGGCCTCGTTGATCCGGGGGAACTCCTGCGGCCGGTCGTCGCGGGCCTCGGCGCTCACCGCGCCGGTGTCCAGGTTGATCGTCCAGCGGTCGAGTCGGGGCGGGGCGTCGCCGGGCCCGCGCCGGTCGGCGTCGAAGACCTTCGCGTAGCGCACCACGTCGAGCACCAGCAGCTCCTGCCCGGCCGACGAGACCTCGGAGTAGGCGTTGACCGGGTGGAAGACGTAGCACGGTTCGACGTCGAACCAGCGCACCTGCGCTTCCCCCGCCCGGACCCATCCCTGGGCTTCGCCCTCCCGCGCCATCACCCCGATGCGCGCCGGGTAATCGGGGTTCCACGCGTAGGGCAGCCCGGCCGGCGGGCGGCTGTCGCGGTTGACGATCGCGGTGACGGGGCTGGGCACCCGCACCTTGCCGACCAGGCTGCTCAGCACCAGCCGGGCGGGGGCTTTGAGCCAGCGGGGCATGCTGACCGGCAGCACCTGCGCCGCTTCGAAGGTGACCGGCAAGTCGTAGACCACCACATACTTCTCGGTCAGGGAGAAGTCGTGCATCATCGGCGACCCGCTCACCTCGATGTCGACGGTGCGCCGCGCCCGGCCGGCGTTGTCGATCACCGAGTACTGCACCGTGTTGCCGCGGGCGAACGAGTAGGACACCGCATGCAGCTCGCCGGTGACCGGGTCGCGGTGCGGGTGCGCGGTGTAGCCGCCCGCCAAGGTGCCGTCGAAGTCGCAGGTCCCCACGGTGTCGAGGTCGTCGGTCAGCTCGTAGTTGGCCACGCCGCCTTCGACCAGCGCCAGCGTCTTGCCGGCGTGACCGAGCACGTTGGTGTTGGGCCCGACGGACTGCATCCCGGCCGCCACGTCGATCCGGGCCGGCAGCGGTTCGCCCAGCGCGGCACAGACCGCCGGGGTACGCACCCACCGGTTGCGGTACCAGCGGGCCCGACCGTCCCCCAGCGCCACGCCGTGCACCATCGGGTCGCCGGTGAACCAGTGGTAGGTGGCCGGATCGACCTCGGCCACCGGGTTGGGCCCGTTGCGCAGGTAGCGGCCGTCGAGATAGTCCGGGATCTGTCCGGTCACGCGCAGCTCGGTGGCCGTCATCTCGGCGGACACCGGCCCCATGACGCCTTCCAGGTACGGGTTCGTCGAGGTGTGGCTGAGGCTGGTCGCCATGCGGACTCCTATAACAATGTTATTTCAATGTTATGGGTACGGTACGCCGACTGTGAAACCATGGCAACCGTGACTTCGCAGCCCGAACGCACCGTGCGCGACGAGCTGTTGCACGCGGCCGTGGCGCTGCTCAATGAGCACGGACCCGACGCGCTGCAGACCCGCAAGGTGGCCACCGCGGCCGGAACCTCGACGATGGCGGTCTACACCCATTTCGGCGGCATGCCCCAGCTGATCGCGGCGGTCACCGCGGAGGGCCTGCGCCAGTTCGACGCGGCGCTGAGCATCCCGCTCACCGAGGACCCGGTGGCCGACCTGCTGGCCGCCGGGATCGCCTATCGCAGCTTTGCCATCGAACGCCCGCACCTGTATCGGCTGATGTTCGGCAGTACCAGTGCGCACGGCATCAACGCGCCGGCTCAGAACATGCTCACGCTGAGCGTGGGCGACATCGACGTCCATGTCCCCAGCTTCGCCCACCTGGTGCGTGCTGTGCGCCGATCGATTCAGGCCGGCAGGATCCGCGGGGCGTCCAGCGGCGTCTCGGACGCTCAGGTGGTGGCGACCGCCGCGCAATTCTGGACGACGATGCACGGCTTCGTGATGTTGGAGCTGGCCGGGTTCTTCGGCGACGTGACCGCCTCCGACGGCGCGGCGGCCGCGGTGCTGAGTCCGATGGCCACGGCGCTGCTGGTCGCCCTCGGCGACACCCCCGAGCGGGTCGCGCAGTCGCTGGCCGCGGTGATCGGTCGGACCTGAAATAGCGCAAACCCCCGGGAGCCTGCGGCTTCCGGGGGTTTGGGCGGTAGGAACTACTTGACGGTGACGGTGGCGCCGGCAGCCTCGAGCTTGGCCTTGGCCTCCTCGGCAGCCTCCTTCGCGACCTTCTCCAGCAGCGGCTTGGGAGCGCCGTCGACCAGGTCCTTGGCCTCCTTGAGACCCAGGCCGGACACGACCTCGCGGACCACCTTGATCACGCCGATCTTCTTGTCGCCGGCCGACTCCAGGATGACGTCGAACTCGGACTGCTCCTCGCCGGCCTCAGCGGCGGCCGGGGCAGCACCCGGGGCGGCGGCGACGGCGACCGGAGCGGCAGCGGTGACGTCGAAGGTCTCCTCGAACTGCTTCACGAAGTCCGACAGCTCCAGCAGGGTCATCTCTTTGAAGACGTCGAGCAGCTCTTCGGTGGAAAGTTTGGCCATGATTTCGGTCCTTTCTGATTTCCGGTTAGGAAGTTGGGGGTTATTCGGTGGTTTCGGCCGGGGCCTCGGCGGTCTCCGCCGGAGCCTCGGTCTCGGTCTCTGCTGCCGGGGCCTCGGCAGCAGGTGTGGCCTCGGCAGGTGCAGCCTCGGCGGGCTTCTTCTCCTGCAGCGCCGCGGCCAGGCGGGCCATCTGCGAGGCCGGCGCGGCGAACAGGCCGGCCGCCTTGGACAGGTTGGCCTTCATGGCACCGGCCATCTTGGCCAGCAGCACCTCGCGCGACTCCAGGTCGGCGATGCGCTCGACCTCGGCGATGGACAACGCGCGACCGTCCATGTAGCCGCCCTTGATGACCAGCGCCTTGTGGTCCTTGGCGAACTTCTTGATGGCCTTGGCGGCGTCGACCGGCTCGCCCTGGACGAACGCGATCGCCGTCGGGCCGGCGAACAGCTCGTCGAGGCCCTCGATGCCGGCCTCCGAAGCGGCCCGCTTGACCAGCGTGTTCTTCGCCACCGCGTAGGTGGCTGAGCCGGCCAGCGAGCGCCGCAGCTCCGCCAGGTTCGCAACCGTCAGACCGCGGTACTCGGTGATCACGGTGGCGGTCGAGTCCTTGAACTGCTCGACGATTTCCGCGACGGCGGCGGTCTTGTCAGCCCGCGCCATGCATACCTCCTCGGGGTCGCTGTAGTGTCCAGGCGATCCGCCTCGGATACGACGAACGCCCCGACGCAGGAAGCGGTCGGGGCGTCACACATACAGTGCCGGCGGAGCCGGTGCCTCGTCCTCCTGCGTGGGCCGCCGGGATGTTCCCGGACCTTCAACCGATTGCTCGGTGACCGACGGTCTTCGGTGGATCGGCACACACCATAGCGCGGCCGGTGGCGATCAGCCAAAACGGGCGGCGCCGCTCAGGCGTTCAGCGCGCCGATCACCAGCACGACGAACAGGATCGCCAGGATCGCAACCCGCAACCAGTGCAGCCGATCCCAGCGCGCCACGAGCGGACGCGACACCTCACCGGCCGCGACGCGGTTGTTGATGGGCACCATGACCGTCACCGACATCAGCACGACGACGGCCATCAGCGCGACACCGGCAGCGATGAGCCCCCGCTGCGGACCGGCGACGACGGCCGTCGCCACCAGCAGCGCAAACGAGGCCAGGTACCACAACGGCATCACCCGCCCCAGCAACCGGGCGCCGTCACTGCGGGCGGCCCGGAAGGCGTCGGCGGGCAGCCGCCCGAGGATCGGGTGGACGAACGCCGTCACCGCGAACTCCGAACCCACCAGGGTCCCGACCGTCAGCAGCGCAAGGATCTCGACAATCTCGGTCACGGCCTCGACTATGAGCGTTAAGCTGACAGAAAACAAGGTACTGACAAATTAGTCAGCTTCAGGGGGGTTCGGTGGCGGTATCGAAAACCAGGGCCAGCGACTGTCCGATTGACACCGCATTGTCGGTGATCGACGGCCGCTGGAAGGGCACCATTCTGTGGCGGCTGTCCGACGGGCCGATGCGCACCGCCGAACTGCGGCGCAGCATCCCCGGAATCACCGAGCGGATGCTGATCCGTCATCTTCACGAGCTGGTCGCCGATGGCATCATCGACCGTCACGACGCCGGCACCGTGCCGCCGTGCGTGCACTATTCGATCTCCGAGTACGGGATGACGCTGGCCCCGGTGCTGGAGGCGCTGTGCGCGTGGGGCCGCGATCACATGCAGCGCGGCCCCCGCCGCGTTGACTCTGCAGCCACGGCGCGGTCTTCTCGCGCTTTGTCGCCGTAGACGCAGACTCAACGAAGGGTGGCCAGCGCCGCCGCGCCCACCAGGCCGGCTTCGCCGCCGAGTTCGGCGGGTATCACCTGCAGCCCGGCCAGGAAGTCCAACCCGGCATAGTCGGCGAGCGCCGCCCGCAGCGGATCGAACAGCAGTGCACCGGATTTGGCGACTCCCCCGCCGATCACCACCAGGTCCAGATCGCAGACGGCGGCCACCGAGGCGATCATCGCCGCCAGCGCGTGGGTGCCGCGCCGGTAGGCCCGCAGCGCCACCGGGTCACCGGCCAGCGCGGCCGCCCCCAGCGCCTTGGCGTCGGCGGCGGCTTCCGGCGTCCACCCCTTGGCCAGCGCCCAGCGCACCATCGCCGGACCCGAGGCGATGGTCTCCACGCAGCCCCGGCCGCCGCAGCGGCACGGTTCGCCGTCGGCGTCGACGACGACGTGCCCGACGTGCCCGGCGTTGCCGGTGCGGCCCTGGAAGGGCGCGCCGTCGAGCACCAGACCACCACCCACCCCGGTTGAGACCACCATGCCGAGCATCGAACGCGTCCCCCGCCCGGCCCCGTGCCGGTGTTCGCCGAGGGCCATGCAGACGCCGTCGCCGCCCAACCGGACCGGCACGCCCGGTACCGCGGCGGCCACCCGGTCGCGCAGGGCGAACCCGCGCCAGCCGGGGATGTTGACCGGGCTGACGGTGCCGGCGTTGACGTCGATGGGGCCGGCCGAGCCGATCCCGACCGCCCTGACCCGCCCGCCGGCTCGGGCCAGCACGTCGTCGAGCAGCTCGGCCACCACCGCCCACACCGCCTCGGCACCCTGATCGCCGGGGGTGGGCCGGGTGGCGGCGTAGGTCAGTGCTCCATCGGTAGCGACCAGGCCGGCCGCGATCTTGGTGCCGCCGACGTCCAGCGCGAGAACGTCGGCCATCAGCAAAGACTCCCGGGGTCCGGGGCCAGCACCGTCATCCGCACCGCCGGCGAGTAGACCAGTGCGCCCGCCGCGGCGAGGCGGACCAACGCCCACCAGGCGCCGGGCCTCGTCCCTGCCGGCGGGCTCAGCGTGAACTCGACTTCGACGCTGCCGCGGGCCGGGACCAGCGCGCCCACCGCGGCCGGCCCGGCCCACTCCCAGGCACCCCAGGGGGTGATCAGGTGCGCCTCGGCCGCCAGGTCGGCGTGGGCATCGGTGCCGACGATGACGTTCAGCCGTGCGGTGCGCCCGGCGGTCACCGCTATGTCGGACAGGCCGTCGACATGGAGCAGCCGGTCGGCTCCCGCATCGCCGACGCGCACCACCGCTACGTCTTCGATCGGCTGCCGCCAGGCCCGCGGCACGTCTGCGGGGAGGTCGAGTCGGGCGCGGATCGGGTAGAGCCCCGGCGCGGCATCGGCCGGCACCGACACCGCCACCGGGATACCGGTGTGCTCCCCGGCCTCCAGCCGCACCGGATGCGCGCCGGGGGTGGCCGCCCAGCCGCGCGGGCACTCGCACGTCACTGCGCCGGCCAGGGGCGCGTCGACGCTGTCGCTGGCCACGCTCAGCTCCAGAGTGAGCTGAGCACCCGGCACGGCGTCCACCCGGTGCGGGTGCAGCGCCGGGGTCACCGGCTGGCCGCCCAGGGGCGCCGGCCCGCGATTGTGCAGCCAGTAGCGGGCGTACAGCGGCTGGGCGGCCTCGGAGTCGGGGGCCAGGCGGGCGCAGCCGGGATCCAAGCGTTCGATGCCCAGCCGGGCCGTGACGGTGGCGATCTCGTAGCCGTGCAACCGGTTCGGGTCGGGGTGTTCGCGCGGCTGCTCGAGCAGGTCGGCGCGGCCCAGCACACTCACCGGGCCCAGGTCGCTGCCCAGCATCACCGCGGCGCCGGCACCGTGGGCCTCCACCAGCCGCAGGCTGACCGTCGTGGGGTCGACGGGATACGCGCTGCCGCACGCCGTCGGGTTGCCGGCCGCTTTGAGCGCGCCCAAGGCCACCGCGCCGGCCGGCTCGACCCGCAGCAGCGAGCCACGCGGCGGCAGCGGGCCCGCTCCCCCGGCCACCGCGATGGCCCGTAGCGGGTCGGCGAACTCGGCGCCGCGCGCCGCGATCTTCGCCTCGCGCCAGTCACCGTCGCCGGCGACCAGCGCGTAGTCGAAGGTATGCGTCCAGTGCTGCAGTTGGAACGCGCTGCCGTCGGGTGCGGTGCGGCGCGGGTCGTCGGTCCAGGCCGCCGAGGGCCAGCTGGTGCAGGACCGCATCAAGGCGGTGTGCAGCGTGCCGGCGCGGTCGACGGCGAAGCTGGGCACGCCACGGTTGATCAGCGCGACGGTGCGCGCCTCGAACGGCTCCATCTCGGAGCGGACGTCCTGGTCCACCACGATCTCGTGGTCGGCCAGATCCTCGGCCACCCGGGCGATCTCGGCGGCCAGGCCGGCGGCGTCGCGGGCGGCGACCACCAGCACCGGCAGGGCCCGCGGGCCGCTGAGATCGACCACCCCGTCTCGGGCGACCCAGACCTCGGTGAGGGGTTTTTCCGCGGGCACCCACACCCGGGCCCGGCCGTGCTTGTCGAGCTGCCGGTGCAACTCGGCGGTGTAGTCCGGGTCGGCGGCGGCCAGCACCGCCTCGGTGAACGCATTGGCATCGGGTCCGCCCAGCGCGATCCGGACATCCGGCAGGTTGGAGTCGACGTCGAGGTTGCCGTAGCGGGGCCCGTCGGCCTGCGAACAGGTGGCGGTGACGCCGGCGCGCACCAGCGCAACCATCAGCGCGCGCGGCGCCGCGCCGATCACCTCGGCCACCGACACCGCCCGGCTGCCGTCGCCGGCGCTGACCCGCGCCGTTGCCGACAGCCCGAACCAGCGGTAGGCCGGGGTGTCCAGGGTCCACGGGCACTGGGCGGTGTCCACCGAGCGTCCGCTCGGCTCGTGCAACAAACCGAATCCGCGGCCGATGACGGCGTCGGCCACCTCGGCGACCGGCAGCGCGCCGGGCACCGGACAGGGCCAGCGCAGCCGCAGCAGGTGGTCGGCGCCGGTGAACTCATCGATGGTGGTGGAGCAGTCCACCCGGTCCACGCCGTGCCAGAGCGTCAGCGTCTGGGTGTAGGACAGCAGGTTGCGGATCCGCCCCGAGACCACCAGCCGCTCCCCCAGCGGTCCGCGGTAAGCCTGCACGGTCACGCCGGTGGCGACCGCCGAGGTGAACAGGTTGCCGCTGGGCACCAGATGCCAAGGGCCTTCCCCGGATTGGGGATGCTTGGGGTATTCGTCGTAGACGGCCAGCTGGTTGCCCAGGCCGCCCGCAGAGATCATCTGCCGGCCCCGATACCGCCACGATGAGATGCCGCCGCCGCGGCCCGGGTCGGCGGTCAGCCGATGGTGTTCGTTACCGATCGCGGTGCCCGGTATCGGCTGCCAGCTCGGTGCGTCCGGCGCGGGAACCAGCCGGTAGGCCCGCCAGCCCAGCGACGGCACGTCGCGGGCCAGCCAGCTGACCGTGGTGCCGTCGTGCTGCACATCGGCGGGAAGTTCGGTGCCGTCGGTATCGATCACCCGCACCCCCGCCGCCAACGGCGTCCGCAGCCGCACGGTGACCACATCGGTGCGGCTGTGCGCCACCGGGTTCCACACCACGGCTCCTTCGTCGGTACCGACCAACCCCGACAGCACCGCCAGGGCGTTGTCGAGGGCCTCGGTGCCCAGCTGCCAGGCGTCGCGCCAGCCGGTCAGCAGGTCCAGGTAGACCTGGTCGGCCTCCGATCCGGTGATGGCGTCGTGGTGGGCGCCGTAGCACAGCTGCGCCCACGCCTTGGCCAGCGCCGCCTCCGGGTACTCGGCGCTGGTCAGCGCGGCGGCGAACACGGCGAAGCGCTCAGCGGCCAGCAGCGCCTGTTCGGCCGCCCGGTTGGCCTGCTTGGTGTCGATGTAGGAGACGTGGCAGCCGGTGTAGATCGGGTTCATGTCGCGGGTCTGGGGGGACGGCGCCTGGCCGCGCTGCTCGAGTTCGGCACGCACCGCGGCGAAGAACTCGCTCGGCAGGGCGCAGACGAATTTCGGCCAGGTGTAGCGCGCGTTCCAGTCCCGGTGGATCTCGGTGACCCAGCGGTTCGGCGGGGTGAAGTCGGTGCCTACCGGCAGCAGCACGTTGCGGGTGGACGCCACCTGCTTGAGGCCGCAGAACAACCGGTAGACCTCGGCCTCGGCGTCGGCCAACGAGTCCTGGGCGTCCATCCACCAGCCGGCCGCGTAGTGCGCGGGCATGTAGTGGGTCAGCAGGCCGCGTCCCGACGGCGAGATCCACTCGAACTCGGATGCGAACTGCATCCGGCGCGCATCGCCTCCGCCGGCCATCGGGCCCCATTGGTGAAACGGTCCGCGCGCCCACGCGCTGGAGCTCAGCCCGGCATCGGCCACCATCCCGGGAAACTGCGGGTCGTGCCCGAACACGTCGAGCTGCCAGGCCGTCTGTGGATCAGCGCCCATGATGCCGCGCTGAAAACCCAAGCCCGCCACCAGGTTCCGGATCGTCGTCTCGGCACCGGTGAGGTTGGTCGAGGGCTCGTTGTAGGTGCCGCCCATCACCTCGACGCGGCCCTGGGACATCAGCCGGCGCAACTCGGCGCGGTCCTGCGGATGGGTGTCCCAGTACGGCTTGAGGTAGTCGACCTCGGCGAGGACGAACTTGTACTCGGGGTGCTCGCGCGCCCAGTCCAGGTGGCCGCGCACCAGGTTGATGCCGTTGGTCTGCCGGCAGGCGCCCAGCGGGTGCTCGGTCCACGCGCTGGTGTAGTTGGCCTGGGTGTTCCACCACACCGGGTCGTAGTGGAAGTGTCCGACCATGAACATCGTCCAGCCGGGCTCGGCGACGGTGAAGGTGAAGCCGGTGCCGTTGACGCTGGCGGCGCGCTGCTGACCCGCCACCGGGTCTGCGACGGTCACCGGCACCTCGACGGCACCGCTGCCGGGTTCTGCGACGGCCTCCCCCGCCAGACCGTCACCCTCCACCCGCACCCGTGCCGGTGCGGCGGCGTCGCGGTAGTCGACCCGGACCAGTTGCACCGGTGCGTCGGCCGGACCGACGAACTTCTCGGTCGATTCGGCGGCGGTCACCTGCATGTCACCAACGTACGGATGTGCGCCCGCGGCACGGCGTCTTTCCGCCACGGCGGCGAAATCGTCTGACGTCCATGCGACGCTCGGGGCATGACGAACCCGACCGCCTACCTGACCGAGCAGCTCGACTGGCACTGGCAAAACCAGCTGCGGCCCCGGTTGGACGGCCTGTCCGACGACGAATACCTGTGGGAACCGGTGCCGGGCTGCTGGACCGTGCACCGCGACGGCGTCGACTTCGAGTACCCCGCGCCGCAGCCGGCGCCGTTCACCACCATCGCCTGGCGGCTGGCGCACGTGACCGTCGGGGTATTCGCGATGCGCAACTATCACCACTTCGGCGGACCGCCGGCCGACTACCAGAGCTGGCCGTATGCGCTCGACGCCGCCACCGCGCTGCAGCAGCTCGACGACGCCTATGCGCGGTGGAGCGCCGGGGTGCGCGGCCTCGACGACGCGGCGCTGGCCCGACCGATCGGCCCAGCGGAGGGCCCCTGGGCCAGCCATACGATGTTCCAGCTGATCTTGCATATCAACCGCGAGGCCATCCACCACGGAGCCGAAATCGCCTGTATCCGTGACCAGTACGCCCACCAAGCCGATCGAAAGGCCTAAACGATGCCCGGACTTGCCCCACCGGTGAGCGATGAGCGCCACGCCCTGCGCGAATTCCTGGCCTATCACCAAAGCGCCTACTTCGCGGTGGCCTACGGCCTCACCGACGAGCAGGCGCGCGCCACCCCGGCGGCCAGCGCCCTGTCGATCGGCGGGCTGATCAAGCACGCCACCGGGATGCAGCGCAGCTGGATGGCCCGCGTCGCCGCAGCGCCGGACGCGCCGCCGGCCGACCCGCGGCCGCGCGAAGAGATCGCCCGCGAATTCCAGGACCAGCACGTGCTGCGGCCGGATGAAACCCTGGCCGGGGCGCTGGAGGCGTTCGCTGCCCAGAACGCCGAGACGCTGCGGCTGGTGGCCGCCGCGGACCTCGACGCGGCGGTGCCGGTGCCACGCGACGCGCCGTGGTTTCCCACCGACATCGATGCGTGGACCGTGCGCTGGGTGTTCCACCACGTGATCAACGAGCTCGCCCGGCACGCCGGACATGCCGACATCATCCGGGAGAGCATCGACGGAGCCACCATGTACGAACTGATCGCCGGGTTCGAGGGCTGGGAGCCGACGGCCTGGCTGCGGCCCTGGAGGCCTGGTAGCAAGGCCTAGTGCAGACCCGGACCGGGCGCGCCGATGCCGGCGGCGTGGAGATCTTCTACGAGGACCTGGGAGCCCCCGACGACCCGGCGGTTGTGCTGATCGCGGGGCTGGCGGCGCAGTTGCCGACGTGGCCGGACGGATTCTGCGCGCTGCTGGTCCGGGCCGGCTACCGGGTGATCCGATTCGACCACCGCGACACCGGGTTGTCGGCCAAGTTCGACGGCCGGCACGCCCCGGACGGCCGCCCCCGGCAAGCCTGGCGCTACCTCCTCGGCCGCACCAGCGCCGTCCCCTACACGCTGGTCGACATGACGCGCGACGTGGTGGCGCTGCTCGACCATCTCGGCATTGCCCGCGCCCATGTCGTCGGCGCCTCGATGGGCGGCATGATCGCCCAGATCCTGGCCGCCACCGAGCCGGACCGGGTGGCATCGCTGGGCGTCATCATGGCGACCACCGGCAAGCGGATCTTCACCGCGCCACCGGCCTGGCGCCTGCTCAAACTGGCCTTGCAAGCACCGCCGTCCGACGCCGCCCCACAAGACAGGCTGGACTTCGAGGTGCGCCATCTGGCCACGCTCAACGGCCCGGTCGTCGCGCCGTCACCGGCCGAGCTGCACGCCCGGGTGCGCCACCTCCAAGAACGCTGCAGCTACCCGGAGGGGCTGCGGCGCCACGTCGACGCCGTGTTGGGGACCGGCAGCCTGCTGCGGTACTCCCGCGCGATCACCGCCCCGACGGTGGTGCTGCACGGATCGGCCGACCCGATGCTGCGGCCGGCCCACGGCCGCGCGGTGGCCGCCGCGATCCCGGGCGCGCGGTTCGTGCTGGTCGAGGGTATGGGCCACGACCTGCCGGCCGCGGTGTGGCAGCCGGTCGCCGGGGCGCTGACGCAGAACTTCCGCGACGGATTTGGCAGACTGCAGCAATGAGTTCGACCCCGCCTCGCCAGGTGGTCCAGCTCGACCGAGTGCCGTTACCGGTCGAGGCCGCCCGTATCGGTGCGACCGGCTGGCAGCTCACCCGCGCCGCGACCCGGGTCTTCACCCGGCTGCTCGGCCCCGGACCGATCCAGCAGAAGGTGATCCGGGAGCTGCCCCAGACGTTCGCCGACCTGGGACCCACCTACGTCAAGTTCGGCCAGATCATCGCCTCGAGTCCCGGCGCGTTCGGCGAGCCGCTGTCGCGGGAGTTCCGCGGATTGCTGGACGCCGTGCCGCCGGCCGACCCGGCCGCCGTACACAACCTGTTCGTCGAGGACCTGGGCGCCGAACCGCAACAGCTGTTCGCCAAGTTCGACGAGACCCCGATCGCGTCGGCGTCCATCGCCCAGGTCCACTTCGCCACCCTGCACAGCGGCGAGGACGTCGTCGTCAAGATCCAGCGCCCGGGCATCCGCCGCCGGGTCGCCGCCGACCTGCAGATCCTCAAACGGTTCGCGCAGCTCGTGGAGCTGGCCAAGCTGGGCCGCCGGTTGTCCGCCCAGGACGTCGTCGCCGACTTCTCCGACAACCTTGCCGAGGAACTGGACTTCCGCATCGAGGCGCAGTCCATGCAGACCTGGGTCTCGCACCTGCACGCCTCGCCGCTGGGCCGCAACATCAAGGTGCCCGACGTGCACTGGGACTTCACCAGCGAGCGGGTGCTGACCATGGAACGGGTGTCGGGCATCCGCATCGACGACGCGCCGGCCATCCGCAAGGCCGGCTTCGACGGCGTGGAGCTGGTCAAGGCGCTGCTGTTCTCCACATTCGAGGGCGGGCTGCGGCACGGCCTGTTCCACGGCGACCTGCACGCCGGGAACCTGCTGGTCGACGACGCGGGCCGGGTGGTGTTCCTGGACTTCGGGATCATGGGCCGCATCGATCCGCGCACCCGCTGGCTGCTGCGCGAGCTGGTGTACGCGCTGCTGGTCAAGAAGGATCACGCCGCGGCCGGCAAGATCGTGGTGCTGATGGGCGCGGTCGGCACGATCAAACCCGAGGGCCAGGCGGCCAAGGACCTGGAGGCGTTCGCGACCCCGTTGACGATGAAGTCGTTGGGCGACATGTCCTACGCCGAGATCGGCCGGCAGCTCGGCGCGCTGGCCGACGCCTACGACGTCAAGCTGCCGCGCGAGCTGGTGCTGATCGGCAAGCAGTTCCTGTACGTGGAGCGCTACATGAAGCTGCTGGCGCCACGCTGGCAGATGATGTCGGACCCGCAGCTGACCGGCTACTTCGCCAACTTCATGGTCGACGTCAGCCGCGAACACAAAGAGTCACCGGAGGTATAGCCCCGTGGAAGTGCGCAGCGGTACCGCCCGCTCGGGGGACCTGGATATCTATTACGAGGACCTGGGCAGCGTCGACGACCCGCCGGTGCTGCTGGTGATGGGCCTGGGCGCCCAGTTGCTGCTGTGGCGCACCGGGTTCTGCGAGAAGCTGGTCGCCCAGGGCCTGCGGGTGATCCGTTACGACAACCGGGATGTGGGGTTGTCCACCAAGCTGGGCCGCAAACACGCCCACGGTGCCCTGGTGCTGCGGATGGCCCGGTTCTGGCTGGGCAAGCGCAGCCCGGCCGTCTACACCCTGGAAGACATGGCCGACGACGCCGCCGCCCTGCTGGACCACCTGGGCATCGACAAGGCGCACGTGGTCGGCGCCTCGATGGGCGGGATGATCGCGCAGGTGTTCGCGGCCCGGTTCGCCGACCGAACCCGGTCGCTGGGGGTGATCTTCTCCAGCAACAACCGGCGCTTCCTGCCGCCGCCGGCGCCGCGTGCGCTGCTGGCGCTGCTGTCGGGGCCGCCGCCGGACTCGCCACGCGAGGTGATCATCGACAACGCCGTGCGGGCCAGCCGGATCATCGGTAGCCCCGGCTACCCGACACCGGAGGAGCAGCTGCGGGCCAACGTCATCGAGGCCTACGAACGCAGCTACTACCCGTGGGGCATCGCCCGGCAGTTCGGCGCCATCCTGGCCAGCGGCAGCCTGGCCGCCTACGACCGGCTGATCACCGCGCCGACGGTGGTCATCCACGGGCTGGCCGACAAGCTGATGCGCCCGTCGGGAGGACGGGCGATCGCCGACGCGATCGACCGCGCCCGGCTGGTGCTGTTCGAGGGCATGGGCCATGACCTGCCCGAGGAGCTGTGGGACCCGGTGATCAGCGAGCTGACCACGACCTTTGCCGCCGCCCGATAGCTAATTATCAGGTTGGCTACGGCGGATTGTAGGATGTCGGAGCCTCTCCACTATTTCCCCTGAAGATCGCGAGTGAATCTAGCCATGCCGAAATTGGAACCGAAGTACGAGGAACTGCAGTCGATCTACGACATCTCGAACGAGTTCTTCGAACTGTTCCTGGGTCCCACGATGGGCTACACCTGCGGGTACTACGAGCGTGAGGACAGCACCCGCGACGAAGCGCAGACCGCCAAATTCGACCTGGCGCTGGGCAAGCTGGACCTGCGCCCGGGGATGACGTTGCTCGACATCGGTTGCGGCTGGGGGGGCGGCATGCAGCGGGCGATGGAGAAGTTCGACGTCAACGTCATCGGGCTCACGCTGAGCGAGCGGCAGCGCGAGTACGCGATCGAGAAGCTGTCCAAGGTCGACAGCAACCGCAGCTTCGAGGTGCGGCTGCAGGGCTGGGAGGAGTTCACCGGCAAGGTGGACCGGATCGTGTCGATCGGCGCCTTCGAGCACTTCGGCCGCAAGCGCTACCCGGAGTTCTTCAAGATCGCCTACGACGCGCTGCCCGACGGCGGCCGGATGCTGCTGCACACCATCACCGCGATCACCGGTCAGGACGAGGCGCAGCGCAAGGGCATCCCGCTGACCATGGACCTGGCCAAGTTCACCCTGTTCATCATGAAGGAGATCTTCCCGGGCGGGCAGCTGCCGTCGGCGGAGATGCCGCGGGTGTTCGCCGCCGAGGCCGGGTTCCGCTGCACGCGCGACGACGAGATCGGGCCGAATTACGCCCCGACACTTCGGGATTGGGCCGCGGCGCTGGCCGCGCACAAGGAGGAGGCGCTGGCCCTGCAGGGCCAAGAGGTCTACGACCGCTACGAGAAGTACCTCAACGGCTGCATCAAGCTGTTCCGCGAGGGGTACAACAGCGTCCACCAGTACACGCTGCAGAAGTAGCGTGAGTCGACTCTCCCCGGATCTGGCTTGGCCGCATTTCACGTCAACCGACTCACCCTCGACCGGCTAAGCTGCAACAGTTGACCGTGACGGGCGACACACCACGACACGTCCGGTCACGGCGGGTTACATCAGGAAGGCAACCAGTCACAGATGGCGGAGAAAGCGACACGCGCGGCGGGGATGCGTCCAAAGTTCGAAAACATCCAGGCCCACTATGATCTGTCCGACGACTTCTTCGCGCTGTTCCAGGACCCGAGCCGCACCTACAGCTGTGCGTACTTCGAGCCGCCGGACCTGACGCTGGAGCAGGCACAGGTCGCCAAGGTCGACCTGAACCTGGACAAGCTGGACCTGCGGCCCGGGATGACACTGCTCGACGTCGGCTGCGGCTGGGGCGCGACGATGAAGCGCGCCGTCGAGAAATACGACGTCAACGTGATCGGGCTGACGCTGTCGAAGAACCAGCACGCCTACTCCCAGCAGCTGCTCGACGAGATCGACACCGAGCGGTCCCGTCGGGTGCTGCTGCAGGGCTGGGAAGAGTTTCAGGAGCCGGTAGCAGTTCTGGAAGAAATTGTCGTAGTTCTCGTGACCGAAGTGCTCGAACGCCTCGATCGAGACGATCCGGTCCACCGGCTCCTGAAACTCTTCCCAGCCCTGCAGCAGCACCCGACGGGACCGCTCGGTGTCGATCTCGTCGAGCAGCTG
>NZ_LZJK01000019.1 GCF_001667945.1 Mycolicibacter sinensis
CCACGCCGCCGGCGCTGATCGAGAACCGCTCGCGGTCCTTCTCCAGGTCGACACCGATCATCTCCCCGGGGCCGACCACCACGTTCTTGTCCAGGATCGCGTGCCGCACCACCGCGCCGCGGCCGACCCGCGTCCCGGGCATGATGACGCTGTCCTCCACGATCGCGCCGTCGTCGATCACGACGTTCGACGACAACACCGAATTGCGTACCGAGCCAGCCGAGATGACACTGCCCGCGCCCACCACCGACTCCTGCGCCGTCCCCCCGTTGACGAACTTCGCCGGCGCCAGGTTCTCCGTCGCGCCGTGGATCGGCCAGCGTTTGTTGTACAGATTGAAGATCGGGTGCGCCGAGACCAGATCCATGTGGGCGTCGTAGAACGCGTCGAGGGTTCCGACGTCGCGCCAGTAGCCCCGGTCGCGCTCGGTGGCGCCGGGCACCTCGTTGTCGGTGAAGTCGTAGACGGCGGCCATCCCGTCGGTGACCAGGCGGGGAATGATGTCGCCGCCCATGTCGTGGTCGGAATGGTCGTCGTCGGCGTCGGCGCGGATCGCGTCGATCAGCACTTTGGTGGTGAAGACGTAGTTGCCCATCGACACATACGCACTGTCGGGATCATCGGGCGTGCCGGGCGGATTCGCCGGCTTCTCCAGGAAGCGGCGGATCCGCCCGGAGTCGTCGGCGTCGATGCAGCCGAACGACGACGCCTCGGCGCGCGGCACCCGAACCCCGGCGACCGTCGCGCCGGCTCCGCTGTCGATATGGAAGCGCACCATCTGTTCGGGGTCCATCCGGTAGACATGGTCCGCCCCGAAAACCACGATGTAGTCCGGGTCTTCGTCGAAGATCAGGTTCAGCGACTGATAGATGGCGTCGGCCGACCCGGTGTACCACCGCGGCCCGAGCCGCTGCTGCGCCGGCACCGGGGTGATGTACTCCTCGGCCAGTCCGCTCAGTCGCCAGTTCTGCGAGATGTGCCGGTCCAGCGAATGCGACTTGTACTGCGTCAGAACACAGATCCGCAGGTAGCGCGCGTTGACCAGATTCGACAACACGAAATCGATCAACCGGTAGGCGCCCCCGAAGGGGACCGCCGGCTTGGCCCGGTCCGCGGTCAGCGGGTGCAGCCGCTTGCCCTCCCCACCGGCCAGCACGATGCCCAGCACGTGCGGCGATTCCCTCATAGCCCCAAACCTATCGGCCGGTTCGGTACCCTGCCAGCCGGACCGCACGATTGGGCGGGTTCTGCGCAGATTGCCGGATCATCGGACACCCGCGGGGCCGTGGTACCGGCCGGGGATAAGCTCCGGAGATCGACGGCGATGCGGGCGTCCCCGTCACGAACCAGGTGGACGCCCAGCGGGATCCAGCACGATCCAGCGGACCCTGCCTGCGCGGCAGGTCCGCGAATTACTCTCGGCAGCAATAGTGTTCGCCCGTCCGTCCGGCTATGCGCCATCGGGCCCGGCGACCCAGGACCGGCGCGACGGAGCGGACCCCGACGATCTATCGACAGCTGCGGCTAGCCAGCCCAACCGGGGTCAGCTGGTGACGGCCTTGAGTTCGTCGCCGAGTGCAGCGGCCTCGTCCGGAGTCAACTCGACGACCAGCCGTCCGCCACCTTCGAGTGGTACCCGCATCACGATGCCGCGCCCCTCTTTGGTCGCTTCCAGTGGACCGTCACCGGTCCGGGGCTTCATCGCCGCCATCGAGTGCTCCCTCCAGGTACCAGCCCATCGGCCGTGCCCTTGATCTGCGCCGGCTGTGCACCGCGGTCGCAGCGTCCGGCATCGAACTGCAAATTCACTCCGCCATTCTCCCCTATCGGGGACGCCGCGTGCACAAGACCCGATTCCGGAGTTGCATTTTAGTGGATCTTTGCGCTTACCGGCGGCACCCAACACGCCTGGAGATGGTCGTCAACCATGCCCGTGGCCTGCATCAACGCGTACGCGGTGGTGGGTCCGACGAATCGGAACCCGCGCCGCTTCAATTCGCGCGCCATCGCCGTCGATTCCGGCGTGACGGCCGGAATTGCCGACAGGTTCACCGGGCGGGGACGCGGCGGCGGCGCGAATGACCACAACAGCTCCGCCAAATCGGTGGCTCCCAAGGCGATGGTTGCCCGGGCGTTGGCGATCGTCGCCTCGATCTTGGCCCGGTTGCGCACGATGCCGGCATCGTCCATCAGCCGTGCCACGTCGGCGTCGGTGAAGCGCGCGACGGTCTCGACGTCGAAATCGGCGAACGCGCGCCGGAAATTCTCCCGTTTCCGCAGAATCACCAGCCACGACAGGCCGCTCTGGAAGGCCTCCAAGCTGATCCGCTCGAACAGGGCGGTCGCGTCACGCACCGGGCGTCCCCACTCCTGGTCGTGGTAGTCGCGGTACAGCGCCGACCCGTCAGACCAGCCACACCGGACCAGGCCGTCCTCGGCCGGGGTGCTCAACTCGGCCCCGAGGAGTTCTCGACGAGGGCCTGTGCCGCGGCAAGCTGCCCGCGCAGTTGGTCGAGCTCTGCGCCGAGCCGCTCCAGCACCCAATCGACCTCGCTGGTGTTGTAACCGCGCAGCACCTGGGAGAACTTGACCGCCTCGACGTCGGCGCCGGTGACCCCGGAGGCCGGCAGCATGGTCGCCGTCGTCGCCCGGGGCAGCGGCGGCAGCTGCTCACCCCGGCCGAACAGCACGCTGGCCACTCCGAACAGCAGCAGCGCGGTCAGGACGAGCACGACGAGATACAGCAACACCAGTGTCACGGCATCGATAGTGCCTCATTCAGTGGCGCAGGGTGTTCATCGGCGGCCGGTCGACCAGCGACAGCGGCGTGGTGCGCGGCAGGTAGTCCAACCCCTCTGGGCCGTCGGCGAAGAACTGGGTGAGCCCGACGCCGGAGTCCGGGACGCCGCACCGCGACAGCAGGGTGGCGACGACCTGCCGGCTCATCACGGCCAACTCCGCCAACGGACGGTTGCGGTGTGCCCGCACCCCCAGATTGACCTGAGCGATCGCCTCCAGCCCCAGCCGGTCGTAGGTGTCGATCAGCAGCCCGATCTCCACGCCGTAGCCGGGCGCGAACGGTACCGACGCCAGCAGCTCGCGGCTGCCCGCATACTCCCCGCCCAGCGGCTGCAGCACCGCGCCCAGGTCGGGTCGCAGCGCGGTCAGCAGCGGCCGGGCGACCAGCTCGGTGACCCGGCCACCGCCGGTGGCGTCCTCGGTGCCGTTGACCTTCAGCGGCCGGCGGTAGAAACCCTTGACCAGGTGGATGCCGTCTCCGGTGAGCAGCGGCCCGAGCAGGTTGGGGACGAACATCGGATCGGGGTCGATGAGGTCGGAATCCACGAACACCACGATGTCGCCGCTGGTGGCGGCCAGCGACCGCCACAGCGCTTCCCCCTTGCCGGGCTGCGGGGGGACTTCGGGGACGGCCTGCTCACGGCTGACGACGCGGGCACCGGCGGCGATGGAGCGGATCTCGGTGTCATCGGTGGAGCCGGAGTCCAGCACGATCAGTTCGTCGACCAGGTTGCCGACCAGCGGGGTGATGCTGTCGATGACCGACTCGATGGTCGCCTGCTCGTTCAACGCCGGCAGCACCACCGAGACGGTGCGGCCGGCCTTGGCGGCGATCAGTTCGGCCACCGTCCAATCCGGACGGCTCCAGGTGCGGGCGGCCAGCCGGGTGCCGCCCAGCAGGGAGTCCAGACCCTGGTCAGCCAGGTCTGTCATGCCAGTCCCCTTACTGTGCGGGTCGGGGCCCGCACGCCCTGGATCGATGCCACCATCTCCAGCACGCGCCGGGTCGGCCCGACCTCGTGTACCCGAAACATCCGGGCTCCGGCGGCCGCCGCTAAGGCGGTGGCCGCCAGCGTTCCCTCCAGTCGTTCGGTCAGACCCACACCGAGAGTCTCCCCGATGAAGTCTTTGTTGGAGAGCGCCATCAGTACCGGCCATCCGGTACCGACCAGCCTCTCCGTGTGTCGCAACAACGCTAGCCCGTGGAAGGTGTTCTTGCCGAAATCATGGGTGGGGTCGATCAGGATCCGGTCACGCGCCACCCCGGCCGCCACCGCCCGCTCGGCGGCCGCGGTGACCTCGCCGATCACCGCGTCCACCACCCCGTCGACGCCTGTGCCGTAGCTCACCCGGAACGGGCGGGTGCGCGGCGCGGCGCCGCCGGTGTGCGAACACACCAGGCCGGTACCGAACTCCGCGGCGATCGCGGGCAGCTCCGGATCCACCCCGCCCCAGGTGTCGTTGATCAGATCTGCGCCGGCAGCACAGGCGCGTTTGGCCACCTCCGAGCGCCAGGTGTCGACGCTGATCAGCTGGTCGGGATAGGCGCTGCGCAGCCACTCGATGAAGGGAACCACCCGGGCGGTCTCGGTGTCGGCGTCGACGGTCTCCCCCGGCCCCGCCTTGACTCCGCCCACGTCGATGACGTCGGCGCCGTCGGCGACCGCGGCGTGCACCGCGGATTTGGCCGCCTCGTCACTGAAGGTGGCACCCGCGTCGTAGAACGAGTCGGGGGTACGGTTGACGATCGCCATGATCAGCGCGCGATCAGCCGCCACCGGACGACCGCAGAGGGTGGACTGCACTGCTCTATGGTGCCCGGTGACCCCGCGCCCGCCGCGTCAGCCCTGCGGTCGCTTACCGGCGGCCACTTCGCCGGGGTACTCGGCGTAGTAAGGGACGTAGCCCTCGTCGCGGCCGGCCAGCACGTACAGCGGGTCGGCGATGGCGGCCCCGCCGGCACCGTAACCCTGCTCGCGCAGCTCCACCTTGCGGCTTTTGAACGTCGAGGTGTGCTCCATCGACTCCACCAACCGCACGAACAACGGCACCGCGTACGAGGGCAGCCGATCGTAGACCACCGCGGCCAGTCCACGGCCGTCGAACGTCGCCCCGTCGTGCAGTTTGACCGCGGCCATCCCGGCCCGGCCACCGGTGTCGGGAACCTCGACACCGTAGACCGCGCACTCCTCGACCGATTCGTCGGCATCGATCGCGGCCTCGACCTGCGTGGTGGCGACGTTCTCGCCCTTCCAGCGGAAGGTGTCCCCGAGCCGGTCGGCGAACGCGGCGTGCCCCATGCCTTGCGGCCTCATCAGGTCGCCGGTGTTGAACCAGCAGTCGCCGTCCTTGAAGGCGTTGCGCACCAGCTTTTTCTCGGTGGCCTCCGGGTCGGTGTAGCCGTCGAACGGGGAGAACCTGTTGACCGGGCTCAGCAGCAGGCCGGGCTGCCCGGACGGCACCTTGAGCACCCAGCCGTCGTCACCGCGCAACGGTTGTCCGGTGTCGGGGTCGTACTGCACGTAGGCCAGCGGCAGCGGGTAGACGCCGGTGCTGCGCGGCACGTTGAACACGTTGAGGAACGCGGTGTTGCTCTCACTGGCCGCGTAGAACTCGCAGACCCGCTTGATCCCGAACCGGCGGGTGAACTCGTCCCAGATCTCCGGGCGCAGCCCGTTGCCGCAGATCACCCGCACCCGGTGTGTCCGGTCGGTCGGCCTGGGCGGCTGGTTGAGCAGATACCGGCAGACTTCGCCGATGTAGACGAACGCCGTCGCGTCATAGCCGATGACCTCGTCCCAGAACCGCGATGCCGAGAACGAGCGGCCCAGCGCCAGCGTCGCGCCCGCGTTGAGCACCGACGACACCGCGACCGTCAGCGCGTTGTTGTGGTACAGCGGCAGGCAGCAGTACAGCGTGTCGTTGCCGCGCAGCCGAAGCCCGATCCCACCGAAGGTGGCCAGCGCCCGCAGCCAGCGGTAGTGAGTCATCACACTGGCTTTGGGGTAGCCGGTGGTGCCTGAGGTGAAGATGTAGAACGCGGTGTCCTTGGCCAGAACGGCCTCCACCGAGGCCGGATTTCCGTCGGGCGCGGTGGCGGCCAGCCGCTCGAACTCCTCGATGGTCACCGGCTCGATCGGTGCGCCGCACTCGGTGACGGCATCTACCAGATCCGCCTCCGCGACAAGGACTTTGGCGTCGAGCAGACCAAGGCTGTGGGCCAGCACGTCGCCCCGCTGGTGGTAGTTGACCATACCGGCGACGGCGCCGCACTTGGCAACGGCCAGCATCATCAACACCGCGTTGGGTGAGTTGCGCAACATGATCGCCGCCACGTCGCCGTGCCCGATCCCGCGGGCCGCCAGCACCGCGGCGTAGCGGTTCACGGTCGCGTTGGCCTCGCGGTAGGTCAGGTGCTGGTCACCGAACCGGATGAACACCCGGTCCCCGAAACGCGCGGCGCGCTCCTGGAACACCTTGCCGATCGACGCCTTGGAGGTGGGTCGGGCCAGCAGCCCGGTCCGCAACCCGCGCAGGATCGTCGGAGCGTCGGCCGCCAGGCCGGGCAACCGAGTCACGATGTCGGTCAGTCCGACCCGGGTGACGGCTCGGGAGTCGTGGTCGGACACCTTGGTTCCCCTCGATTTTCGCCAGTGCTCACAGATAGCCCAGGCGATCGCGAGCACGGCGGAGCCGGGCGCAGTGGGTCGCCTGCGAAGACACAGCCTAATCGATACCGGCGGTATCGGGTGAGCAGGCGGCCAGCGCCGCCTCCAGCTCGTCGACCACCACCAGCCGATCCATCGCGCGCCGCGACACGAAGCCCGCCTCGGTCAACCCGGACAGCCAGGTCCACAGCCCGTCGTAGTGGCCGTCGGGGTCCAGCAGCACCACCGGTTTGTCGTGCAGGCCCAGATACCCGCCGGTCCAGGTTTCGAACAGTTCCTCCAGCGTGCCGATGCCGCCGGGCAGGGTCAGGAAGGCGTCCGCGCGTTCGTCCATGATCTGCTTGCGCTCCCGCATGGTGTCGGTGACGATCAGCTCGTCGGATTCCACGTCGGCCACCTCGCGGTGCAGCAGGGCCTTGGGGATCACCCCGACGGTGCGGCCGCCGTGCTGGCGGACGGCCACCGCCAGCGCCCCCATCGCCGAGACGTTGCCGCCGCCCCACACCAGCGTCCAGCCCCGCTCGGCAATCGCGGCACCGACCTTGGTGGCCAGCGCCAACAGCGCCGGATCAGTCGGTCCGGACGCGCAGTAGACACACACCGCCCAATCACTGCCCCGCACAGCCGAAAGGCTATCCGGCGGGTGGCTCGGATCCGTAAAATCTCCGCGATGCCGATCCGGTGGAACGTCCCCGAGCACTCGGCCGCCCTGCACCGGCTCACCGAAGCGCTTGACGCAGCGGCGACGCGCGCGGGCGCGGTGGTGCTCGGCCCCGACGGCTGCGGCAAGTCCACCCTGGCCCGGCTGGCCGCCGAAGATCGTGTCCGGCGGCACCCGGCCACACAGGTCCGCTGGGTGATCGGCACCCCGACGGAGCGCACCGTGCCGTTCGGCGCCTTGAGTCACCTGGTCCGGGTCGCTGACATCGGCAGGCCCGCCGCGCTGTTGCGGGCGGCGCGGGAATCACTGGCCCAGGCCGGCCCGGACGGCGGCGAGTTACTGCTGGTGGTCGACGACGCCCACCAGCTCGACATCCTCTCGGCGACGCTGGTCTACCAGCTGGCGCGGACCGGCGCGGCCCGCATGATCATCACCGGGCGCGCCGACGCCGACGCTCCGGCGCCCATCGCGGCGCTATGGGGCGACGACCTGCTGGACCGCATCGACATCGCGGCGCCGAACGAGGCGGCCGGTGCCGCTGATCTCGACGCGTTCCTGGCCGCGTTGCCCGAACCCGCGCGGTCGGCGCTGGACTACCTCGCGGTCCTCGAGCCGCTGGCGCTGGCCGATCTGACTCGGCTCGCCGGTGCCGAGGCGGTCCGCCAAGCCGAGGAACTCGGAGTGCTGGAGACCCGCACCCGCGGCGGTCGCGGACCCGACCCGGTGGTCTACACCGCCCACCCGCTGTTCGCCGGGCGGGCGCGTGAGGCGCTCGACGGGCAAGCCGCCCGCCGGTTGCGCACCGAGGTGGTCGCCGTGCTGGCGGACCGGCCGTGCGAGCACGTCGGTGAGCAGCTGCGGCTGGCGGCACTGGCCGCCGACAGCGACGCACCCGGGCCGGCGGGGGACGTGGTGGACGCGGCGCAGCAGGCGCTGCGGCTGGGGGATCTGGAACTGGGTGAGCGGCTCGCCCGCAGCGCCCTGGACCGCTCCGGCGGCCTGCCGGCCCGGCTGGCGCTGGCGCATGCGCTGGGCTGGCAGGGCCGGGGCCGCGCCGCCGACGCTGTGCTGTCGGCGGTCGACCCGGCCGGATTGACCGAAGCGGAGCTGATGGCCTGGGCGCTGCCGCGGGCTGCCAACCAGTTCTTCATGCTGGGCGAACCCGAGCGCGCCACCGCATTCCTGGCCAGCACCCGTGGCCGGGTTACCGGCGCCAGTCCGCGCATCACCCTGGATGCGCTCGGCGCAACCTTTGCGATGAACGCCGGCAATATCGGCCGGGCCGCCGAGGCCGCCGCCGCGGTGCTGGACGATCCGGCCGCCGACGACATGGCGGTGGCCTGGGCCGGCAGCGCCGCCGCCCTGTGTGCGGCGCGAGCCGGACGCTTCGAAGCGGTCGGGCCGCTGGCACGCCGCGCAACCGACGCCGAACACCCCGGGCTGCTTCGGTTCACCATCGGATTGGCCGAGATCACCGTGCTGCTGATGGCGGGCCGGCCCACCCAAGCTCACGAACTTGCCCGCCAATTCACCGATTTCGCCGAGCTGGCCCAGCCGGGTCGCGCCATCGGTGACGTACTGGTGGCCTTGGCACTGATCGCCTCCGGCCAATTCGACGCCGCGACAAAACTATTGACGCCGGCCGCAGCCACCCTGGAGCGCACCGGTTACTCGTGGGGCCCGCTATCACTGACTCTGCTGGCCACTGCGCTGGCCCGCCAGTTCGACATCGCGGGCGCGGCGAAAGCCTTGAGCCGGGCTGAATCCCGGCACGGCACCAAGTCGGCGCTGTTCGCTCCGGAGTTGGGTATGGCGCGCGCCTGGCAGCGGGCCGCCATGCGCGATCAGCACGGCGCGGTCACCGCCGCCCGCGACGCCGCCCGGATGGCCGAACGCAGTGGACAGTCGGCGGTGGCGCTGCAGGCTTGGCACACGGCCGTCCAGCTCGGCGACGCGCGCGCCGCCGATCCCCTGGCTCGCCTGTGCGGCGAGGTCGATTGCGTCCTGGGCCGCGACGCGCTGGCTCAAGCCCGCGCGCTGGCCCATAGCAGATAGATCGCTTCTCACAACGGTTTACGGAGCCCCAGCCGGTCGATCGACCGCCCGACACCCTCCGCTTGAATACCGTACCCCGCATGGGTATCGTTACGGTCGTGTCGGAGTGGCGGCCCAGCTGTTGGAAGCGACCGCTGTTGAGATGGTGTCGCCGGCTTCGGCCATGCGGTGCCCGGCCGTCCCGTGGCGGAACGAACACAAGTGGCGGGCGCACCCGCGAACCCGGCCTGAGAGGAGAAGACCAGCGTGAATACCGAACATCGTCCTTCGGACAGCACCGACAAGCTACCGCCCGAGGTTGCCGAAGCCTTCGCAAGCGTCATCCGGTTTCGGGATATTCGCCCGGCCTGGCAGCAGGGCGGAGGCGGGGACAACGCCCGTCACATCCCGCTGTACAAGTACACCGACAAAGCCGATTCCGACTTCGCCGGCGGCACGCCGGCGAGGCTTGAAAGCAAGGAGATCCGGTTGACCACGGGGGTGCTCGCCCCCGGCGAAGGTGCGCGCTTCCATAGCCACACCACCGAAGAGCTGATGTTCGTCGCCAGCGGCTCCTGGATCGTCTTCTTCGACGAGGAGGAGAAATACAAGGTTCACCTGGAGCCGATGGATGCCATCCTGGTCCCGGCCAATCTCAAGCGCGGGTGGCGCAACGTCGGTCAGACGATCGGATGCTTCCTCAACATCTCCAGCGTGCACGATGAGATGGCGGTCGCCTCGTGTGCGGTCGGCGCTGAGGACTCCTGACGCTAGCCAGAGAGGAAGCCGCGCAACAGCTCCGCGACGGCGCTGATCTGCGCGGTCGGCACCCGTTCGTCGACGCAGTGCGCCAGATTGGGATCACCGGGGCCGTAATTGACGGCGGGGATACCCCGGGCTGCGAAGCGGGAGACGTCGGTCCAGCCGTACTTGGCCCGCACCTGCCCGCCGGCGGCCGCCACCAGCGCGGCCGCCGCGGGTGCGGTGAGTCCCGGCAGGGCGCCGGCGGCGCCGTCGGTCTGCTCGATCGTCACGTGCAGGCCGTCGAACACCTCCCGCACGTGGGTCAGCGCCTCCTCAGGCGTGCGGTCGGGCGCGAAGCGGAAATTCACCGTGACACTGGCGGCGTCGGGAATCACGTTGCCGGCCACCCCGCCGTCGATGCGCACCGCGGAGAGCCCTTCGCGGTATACACAACCGTCGATGTCGATATTGCGCGGCTGGTACGCGGCGAGCCGGTCGAGCACCGCGCCCAGTTTGTGGATGGCGTTGTCGCCCAGCCAGGACCGCGCCGAATGTGCCCGGGTACCGGCGGCGGTGACGACGACCCGCAGCGTGCCCTGACAGCCCGCCTCGATGTAGCCGGCGGTGGGTTCACCGAGGATGGCAAGGTCAGCGGCGAGCCAGTCCGGCAGGTTGCGTTCCATGCGGCCCAGCCCGTTGGCGGCCGCGTCGATCTCCTCGCAGTCGTAAAAGACGCAGGTCAGGTCATGAGTGAGTTCGGTGACGGTGGCGGCCAAGTGCAGAAAGACGGCGACGCCGGATTTCATGTCGACAGTGCCGCAGCCGTGCAACACTGCGCCTTCCTCGCCGGTCGAGCTCCAACTCGGCAGGTTGCCGGCCGGCGGGACAGTGTCCAGATGTCCGGCCAGCAGCACCCGGGTCGGGCGCCCCAGCTGGGTGCGGGCCAGCACCGCGTCCCCGTCGCGGATGATCTCGAACCCGGAAGTCTGGGCCCGCAGCGCGGCTTCCACCTCGTCGGCGATCCGGGCTTCGTGCCGCGATTCGCTGGGAATGTCCACCAGCGCCGCGGTCAGGGCAATCGGGTCGGAGCGCAGGTCCAGCACAGATCCAGCCTAATGGGTCACCGTTCCCCGCGAGCAGACGTGAAACCGCCCAGATTTCGGGCGCGCAGGGGGCCTTTGCGTCTTTTCGCCGGAAGAAAGTAGCCTGACCGGCGTGACTGGAGCTTCAGGCGTCGGGGTAGCGACGCTGGCCGCAGACGGATCGGTACTCGACACCTGGTTTCCCGCACCGGAGTTGGGTGGCTCGGGCGAGCCCGGCACCGTCCGCCTCAGCGCGGACGACGTGCCCGCCGACCTGGCCGGGCTGCTCGGGCGTGACGAGGACCGCGGCACCGAGGTTGTGGCGGTGCGCACGGTGATCGGATCGCTGGACGACACCGCCGTCGACGCCTACGACGCCTATCTACGGCTGCACCTGCTGTCGCATCGGCTGGTGGTGCCGCACGGGCTCAACGCCGGCGGGCTGTTCGGGGTGCTGACCAACGTGGTGTGGACCAACTACGGGCCGTGCGCCGTCGAAGGCTTCGAGTCGGTGCGGGCCCGGCTGCGCCGGCGCGGCCCGGTGACCGTCTACGGGGTGGACAAGTTCCCGCGCATGGTCGACTACGTGCTGCCCTCGGGCGTGCGCATCGCCGACGCGGACCGGGTGCGCCTCGGTGCGCACCTGGCGTCTGGGACCACGGTGATGCACGAAGGATTCGTCAACTTCAACGCGGGCACGCTGGGCGCCTCGATGGTCGAGGGCCGCATCTCCGCCGGCGTGGTGGTCGGCGACGGCTCCGATGTCGGCGGCGGCGCGTCCATCATGGGAACGCTGTCTGGCGGTGGAACACAGGTGATTTCGATCGGCAAACGCTGCCTGCTGGGCGCCAATGCCGGGCTGGGCATTCCGCTGGGCGACGACTGCGTGATCGAGGCCGGACTCTATGTCACCGCGGGCACCAAGGTCAGTCTGCCCGACGGCAGCACGACCAAGGCCCGCGACCTGGCCGGCGGAAACAACCTGCTGTTCCGCCGTAACTCTCAGACCGGCGCGGTCGAGGTGGTTGCCCGTGACGGTCAGGGCATCGCGCTCAACGAGGACCTGCACGCCAACTGACGAGCGGGTCCATGCGGCGGTCCCAGCTTCGCCTCTCCTCCGTCGAGCCTCGCTGAACCGCTCGATTGATGCGGCGGTCCCAGCTTCGCCTCTCCTCCGTCGAGCCTCGCTGAACCGCCGGGTTAGACCAGCGCCTGCTCTGGCTCCCGCTGGATCGGTTGCGGCCACGGCCGCGGAACCGGGCGCGGACGCACGATCTGCGGCCACCAGAACCAGCGTCCGAGCAGGGTGGCGACCGACGGCGTCATCAAGGACCGGACGATCAACGTGTCGAACAGCAGACCCAGTCCGATCGTCGTACCGACCTGGCCGATCACGATCAACGAGCTGACCGCCATGGACGCCATGGTGAAGGCGAACACCAGACCCGCTGCGGTGACCACCGCGCCGGTGCCGACCATGGCGCGGATCAGGCCCGTGTGCAGGCCGGCGTGGATCTCCTCCTTGATGCGTGAGACCAGCAGCAGGTTGTAATCCGCGCCGACGGCGAGCAGGACGATGACCGACATCGGCAGCACCATCCAGTGCAAGGGAATGCCCACCAGGTGTTGCCAGAGCACCACCGACAGCCCGAACGCCGAGCCGAGACTGAGCACCACCGTGCCGACGATCACCGTTGCAGCGACGACCGCGCGGGTCAGCACCATCATGATGATGAAGATCAGGATCAGCGCGGCGGTCGCAACGATCAGCAAGTCGTAGTTGGCGCCCTGCTGCATGTCGTAGAACATCGCGGCGCTGCCACCGAGGTAGATCTTGGCCCCCTCGAACGGTGTGCCCTTGATCGCATCGGCCGCGGCGACCTTGAGCGCTTCGACGCGCGAGATGCCCTCGGGAGTCAACGGGTCACCCTGATGAATGATGGTGAACCGCACCGCATGTCCGTCCGGCGACATGAACAGTTTGATGCCGCGTTTGAAGTCGGCGGTGTCGAAGGCTTCCGGTGGGAGGTAGAACGAGTCGTCGTTCTTGGCGGCGTCGAACGCCTCGCCCATCGCGGTGGAGTTCTCCTGCATCGCCATGTTCTGGTCCTGCTGGGCCTTCTGCACCTGGTACTGGTTGAGCAACGTCTGCTTCTGGTTCTTCATCGACTGAATCTGTGCCGGCATGACAGCAACCATCTTCGGCATCAGCTCGGCCATGCGTTGCATGTCGGGCACGATCTCGTCGAAGTCACCGGACATCGTGTCGACGCCGTCCAGGGCGTCGAAGATCGACCGCAAAGACCAGCAGATGGGGATGTCGAAGCAGTGCGGCTCCCAGTAGAAGTAGTTGCGGAACACCCGGAAGAAATCGTCGAAATCGGCCATGTGATTGCGCATTTCCCCGATGTCGACCGCGGTGTTCGCCATCTTGTCGGCCATCCGCTGGGACACCTCGGCCAGATCCTTCTGGATGTTCATCATCTCGGTCATCGAGTCGATGCTGGCCTGCAGATCGTCGGCCTGCTTGAGCAGATTCTCCAGATTGGTCTGCATGTAGTCGTTGTTCATCAGCTGAGCGGTGCCGCTCTGGCCGAGGGTGTAGGGGATCGTCGAGTGCTTGATCGGATCTCCGTCGGGACGGGTGATGGTCTGCACCTGCGCGATCCCGTGCACGTGCTTGAGCGCCTTGGCGATCTTGTCGATCACCAGGAAGTCTGCCGGGTTGCGCAGATCCCGGTCGGTTTCGACCATCATCAGATCCGGGTTCATCTTCGCCTGGGAGAAGTGCCGGAACGCCGCCGAGTAGCCCACATTCGCCGCCACGTCATCGGGCAGGTAGATGCGGTCGTTGTAGGACGTGTAGTAGCCGGGCAGCGCAAGCAGGCCGATCAGCGACGCCGCGACGGCGACCACCAACACTGCACCGGGCCAGCGGACGGTGGTGGTCCCAACCCGGTGCCAGCCGCGGGATCGGCTGATGCGCTTGGGCTCGAGAATACGGCCGAAGCGGCTGGCCACCGCGATGACCGCAGGCCCCAGCGTCAAGGCCGCCGCGACCACGATCACCATGCCGATCGACAGCGGGAAGCCCATCGTCTGGAAGTAGGGCAGCCGGGTGAAATGCAGGCAGAACGTCGCCCCGGCGATGGTCAGCCCAGAGGCCAGCACCACATGCGCGGTGCCGTGGAACATGTTGTAGTAGGCGGCTTCCCGGTCCTCGCCGGCTTTGCGCGCCTCCTGATAGCGACCGATCAAGAAGATCGCGTAATCGGTGGACGCGGCGATCGCCAAGGTGACCAGCATGTTGGTTGCGAAGGTCGTCAGGCCGAACAGGTTGTGGAATCCCAGGAATGCCACCAGTCCCCGGGCAGCCGACAGCTCGAGCACGACCATCACCAGCACGATCAGGGTGGTGATGATGGATCGGTAGACGCTCAACAGCATCACCGTGATGACGGCGAACGTGAGCATTTCGATGGTCTCCATGCTCTTGTCGCCGACGTGGTTCTGGTCGGTGCTCGTGGCCGCCGGTCCGGTCACGTAGGCCTTCACGCCGGCGGGGGCGGGGCGCTCGGATGCGATGTGGCGCACCGCCTCCACCGACTCGTTGGCCAACGTCTCGCCCTGGTCGCCGGCGATGTAGACCTGAACGTAGGCGGCCTTACCGTCGGCGCTCTGAGCACCCTTGGCGGTCAGCGTGTCGCCCCAGAAGTCTTGGACATGCTGCACGTGGGCGGTATCGGCACGCAGATCGCGCACCATCTGGTCATAGAACTCGTGCGCTGCGGCGCCCAGCGGCTCGTCGCCTTCGAGCACGATCATCACCGAACTGGAAGTGTCATACTCCTGAAACACCTTGCCGACTCGCTTGGTGGCGATCATCGACGGGGCGTCGTTGGGACTCATCGACACCGCACGGAGCTTGCCGACTTCCTCGAGCTGCGGAACGACGATGTTCAAGACGGCGATCAGCGCGATCCACGCGAGGATGATCGGCACGGCGAACCTCCGGATGAACCGGGGCAGCCGCGGGTGCGCCGCCTGGCCGGTCACCGCAATGGGTTCGGTCGGGGCGGTCATGCGGCCTTCACAAAGCAGAAGGTCTCGGCGTTCACTCCGGTCGCCGTCCTTTCCTGTTTGACTTCGTCATCGACGGTGACCCGGCAGGTGATGCTGTCGCCGTCGCCCTGGGCCAGGATGTTGGGCATCACCGAAGGCAGGGTGGTTTGCAAGGTCAGCGTCCACGGCAACGGCGTGCTCGGAACCCGCTGCGGCTTGCCTTGCAGGTCCATGTAATTGATGACGGCACTGGTCCCCGAGCCGAAGACCTCGTACTTGACGAACTTGGGGTTGAAGTCCTCCGCGGTGTCCGAGGAAATATCGGTCACCACGACGGGATGCGATCCGAACACCGTCCGCAGCTGCGCTACTGCGACGCCACCTGCCGCGGCCGCCACCACGATCAAGGCGGGCAGCCACACACGGCTGATCAGCCTTTTCATCGTCCGCCCTTCCCGACGTTGACCAGGCCCGGCCGCCGTCTCCGTCCAGGTAGCTAAGCTAATTATGTAAGTGGATTAAGTCAATCCGGTTCCACTGTTGCGCGCATTACACTTGGCCGTTGTGACCGCCAGTGAGACGACCGGCCGGCCGCTGCGCAAGGACGCCGAACGCAATCGGGAGCGCATCCTGGCAGCGGCCCGCGACCTGTTTGCCAGCAAGGGCCTGGAGCCCAATCTCAACGACGTGGCGCATCATGCGGGCGTCGGGGTCGGGACCGTCTACCGGAGGTTCGCCACCAAAGACGAGCTCCTCGAGGCGATCTTCGAAGAAGGCCTCCATCAGCTCGCAGACTTGGCGGAATCTGCTCTGCGCCAACCGGACCCATGGCAGGGGTTCGTCTGGTACGTCGAGCAGATGTGCGAGATCACCGCGACCGACCGGGGATTGCGGGAGATCGCGTTCAGCAAGACCTACGGGGGCGATCGCGTGACGGCTGCCCAGGATCGACTTGTTCCCATCCTGAAGACGCTCGTGGAGCGAGCGCGGGTCGACGGTCGGTTGCGCCCCGAGCTGTCGAGTACGGACATGCCGATCTTCGGGCTGCTGGCCGGGACGGTGAGCGAGTTCGCCGGCCACGTCGACGCGGACCTGTGGCGTCGCTATGTGGGCATCCTGCTTGACGGCATGCGTTACCGCAGTGACCAATTGCCGCTGCCGGTGGCAGCCCTCGATGACGACGGAGTCGAGGCCGCGATGCGAGCCTGGGAACCGGCCGGCCCCTGCGGTGACCGCATCCGAGCGCAGGGCGCCGATGCTGTTGCGGGATCAGGCGATGTAAGGCGGGCGGTTCGGCCCTGCACGTCGACGCGCTAAGCGGCTACAGCATCGCCCGACTGATCTTGTCGCTGTCTTTGCCGATCGTCTTGCAGTAGGCGCTGACCGCCACCCGTGTCGCCGAAAGCTCCATGTTGGACGGCTCACTGCCGTTCTTGTCCTTGAGCATCTTGGAGACTTCCGACCGCTGCTTCTCGTCGTCGTGACTGTTGAACTCTGCGCAGGTGGTGTCGCCGCCTTTGTTGATGACCTTGCTGACGGACGAGCAGCCACCGAGCACGAACATCCCGGCGACCAGGACGGCGGCCGGGACGCCGGCTACGGCGAGACTGAATCGCTTCATAGGCTTCACAAGCAGGGCCACCCTTCTGGTGTCGGTTCGCGCAAGCGAGCCTACGTCAGCAACGCCTTCTTGAGTACCTTTCCCATTGCGTTGCGCGGCAGCGCATCCACCATCCGCACCTCGCGCGGTCGCTTGTGTGCCGACAGCTGTTGGGTGACATACTCGATCAGGTCATCGGGTTGCGCCCCGCCGTCCGGGGAGGCGACCACGAACGCGACGATGCGCTGGCCCAGGTCCTCATCGGGCAGGCCGACGACGGCCACCTCGGCCACCCCGGGATGGCCGAGCAGGGTGGTCTCGATCTCGCCGGCGCCGACCCGGAAACCTCCGGACTTGATCAGGTCAACCGATTCGCGGCCGACGATCCGGTGCATCCCGCCGGCGTCGATGACCGCGACATCCCCGGTCCGATACCAGCCGTCGGCGTCGAAGGCCGCCGCGGTCGCCTCCGGGAGGTTGAGGTAGCCGTCGAACAGTGTCGGTCCGCGCACCGCGAGTCGCCCGATGGTCTCTCCGTCGTGCGGCACCGGCCCGCCGTCCTCGCCGACCAGACGGGTCTGCACGCCCGACAGCGGCACGCCCACCCAGCCGGCCCTGCGCTCACCGTCGACGCGGGTACTCAACGTGATCAGCGATTCGGTGCTGCCGTACCGTTCGATGGGCGCATGACCGGTGAGTGCGCGCAGTCGCTCGAACACCGGAACCGGAAGCGCCGCACTGCCCGACACCAGCAGCCGCGCCGGCCGCAGCGCTTCGGCCGCAGCGGCGTCGGCCACCACGCGCGACCACACGGTGGGCACCCCGAAATACAGCGAACCCCCGGCGGCCGCATAGCCCTGCGGAGTCGGCTTACCGGTGTGCACGAACCGGTTGCCGACCCGCAGCGATCCCAGCAGGCCCAGCACCAGACCGTGGACGTGATACAGCGGCAGACCGTGCACCAGGACGTCGTCGGGGCTCCACTGCCAGGCTTCGGCCAGCGCGTCGAGATCCGCGGCCAGCGCCCGCCGGCTCAACTGCACGCCCTTGGGCGGCCCGGTGGTGCCCGAGGTGTAGATCACCAGCGCGGTGTCGTCTTCACCCGGCGGTTCAGCGAGGCTCGACGCAGGAGAGCCGGAACCGCCGAATGAACCCTGTTCGCGCGGGTGCTGCGACGATCCGGCGCCCCGCCGGGCCGGGATGTGCGGCAGGCCGGCGAGATCGTCGGGCCGCTCCCCCAGCCACGCCTGCGCACCCGAGTCACGCAGGATGTGCGCGCGTTCGGCGACACCGACGTCGGCGGGGACCGGCACTACCGGCAACCCGGCCAGCAGGCAACCGGCGACGGCCAGCACGGTCGACGCCGTCGGGGTGGCCAGCACGGCGACCCGCCTGATGCCGCCGAGGTCTTCGAGCACGGTGGCCGCGGCAGCGCTCAAGTCGGCCCGGCTAAGCACGGTGTTGTCGATGCGCACCGCATCGGCGATATCGTCGGCGGCGGTGTCCAGCGAGCTCAGCAACACCTGAGCGACGTTACCGCGTACCGGTCCCGCCGGCCGCCACCGATTCGCCGAGCAACTCCGCGCCGCCGCACTGGTATCAACGAATTTGTTCCATTAAATTTGCGGACAAAGGTCAACGAGAGGTACACCGATGCACGACCAGTCCGGCCCGCGGCGCGGTGCCACTCGCAGTCAGCGGTTGCCACGGAATCAGCAGCGCGAACGAGTGCTGCGGTTGGTCTCCTGTGCTACCGGCGCGGTGGATGCCACCGAGATCGCCCGGCAGATGGGCTTGCACGTCACCACGGTGCGGTTCCACCTCGACGCGCTGTGCGAGGACGGTTCCGTCGCACGGACCCGGATCAAGCGGGACGGCGTCGGGCGCCCCCGCACCGGATACGTCGCCGTGCGCGACCGGTTGAACTACCGCAGCCTCGCCGAGATCCTCGCCATGGAGCTCGGCGATACCGCCGCCGAGCGCCGGCAGCGTGCCGAACGGGCCGGCCGGCGCTGGGCCGGCAGGATCCTGGCCCACGACGAGTCCGCCGATTCCGCCGAGTCGACCGGGACGGCTGCCGAGCCCGGCGTCGACGACCTCGCCGACCAGATCGCCTTGGTCTTCGAGCGCATGGGCTTCGGTCCGCAGCTCAGCGAGGCGGCCGACGCCGGCGAGGGCCGGCGCGAGCGCGCGATTCGGCTGCATGCCTGCCCGGTCCGTGACTTAGCGCGGTCGCACCCGGAAGTCAGCTGCGCCATGCATCTGGGCCTGCTACGCGGACTGCTCAATGCCGAGGCAACCGAAGGCCGACAAACCGCTCTGCGCGCCGAGTTGGAACCGTTCGTCGAGCCGGAACTGTGCATTGCCAAGGTCATCGGCCGATAGCCGCGCTCGGCGGCGCCGCCGTCACCCGGTGACGTCCTCCCGGCGCCGGATGTGGAGTTCATCGCGCAGCCGGGGCACCATGTGCGGGTAGTGGAGTTCGAAAGCGGGCCGCTCCGAACGGATCCGGGGCAGCTCGGTGAAGTTGTGCCGCGGCGGCGGGCAGCTGGTCGCCCACTCCAGCGCGTTGCCGTGGCCCCATGGGTCGTCGACGGTGACGACCTCACCGTAGCGCCAGCTGCGAAAGACGTTCCACAAGAACGGCAGTACCGACGCGGCGAGGATGAAGGCTCCCACGGTGGAGACGATGTTCAACGGCTGGAATCCGTCGGTGGGCAGGTAGTCGGCGTAACGGCGCGGCATGCCCATGTTGCCCAGCCAGTGCTGCACCAGGAACGCGGTGTGAAACCCGATGAACGTCAGCCAGAAGTGCAGCTTGCCCAGTGGCTCGTCGAGCAACCGACCGGTCATCTTCGGGAACCAGAAATAGATGCCGGCGAACGTCGAGAACACGATGGTGCCGAACAGCACGTAGTGGAAGTGCGCCACCACGAAATAGGTGTCGTGGACGTGGAAGTCCAGCGGCGGGCTGGCCAGCATCACCCCGGTCAGGCCGCCGGCCAAAAATGTCACCGCGAACCCGAGCGAGAACAGCATCGGCGTCTCAAACGTCAACTGGCCCTTCCACATCGTGCCGATCCAGTTGAAGAATTTCAGCCCGGTCGGCACCGCGATCATGAAGCTCATCGCCGCGAAGAACGGCAGCAGAACCGCGCCGGTGGCGAACATGTGGTGCGCCCACACCGCCGTTGACAGTCCCGCGATACTCATCGTCGCGTACACCATCTGGGTGTAGCCGAACAGCGGCTTGCGGGAGAACACCGGGAAGATCTCGGTGACGATGCCGAAGAACGGCAGCGCGACGATGTACACCTCGGGGTGGCCGAAGTACCAGAACAGGTGCTGCCACAGCAGCGCTCCGCCGTTCGCGGCCTCGTAGAGGTGCGCGCCCAGGTGACGATCGACCGCTAGGCCGAGCAGGGCTGCGGTCAGCAGCGGAAACACGATCAGCACCATGATCGAGGTGATCAGGACGTTCCAGGTGAAGATCGGCATCCGAAACATCGTCATCCCCGGGGCGCGCATGCAGATCACGGTGGTGATCATGTTGACCCCACCCAGGATGGTGCCCAGGCCCGAGAGCGCCAGGCCCATGATCCACAGGTCGGCCCCGGCCCCCGGCGAGTGGGCCAGGCCGCTCAGCGGGGCGTAGGCGGTCCAGCCGAAATCGGCGGCGCCGCCCGGCGTCAGGAACCCGGCCACGACGATCAACCCGCCGAACAGAAACAGCCAATAGGCGAAGGCGTTGAGCCGCGGGAAGGCCACGTCGGGGGCACCGATCTGCAATGGCAGCACCAGGTTGGCGAAACCGAACACGATCGGGGTCGCATACAGCAGCAACATGATGGTGCCGTGCATGGTGAACAACTGGTTGTACTGCTCGTTGGAGAGGAACTGCAGTCCCGGCGCGGCCAATTCGGTGCGCATCAGCAACGCCATCAGACCACCGGTCAGAAAGAAGCTGAACGTGGTCACCATGTACAAGATGCCGATCAGCTTGTGGTCGGTGGTGGTGATGACCCGGTAGACCCAGGCCCCGCGCGGCCCACGTCTGGGCGGGAACGGGCGCACCGGCGACAGCGGCTTGCCGGGAACGCCCGTCACTCTCCAGTCGGTCACGTCAGCCATCGGCCGCCTCCCGCCGAAGTCCTAGCCCGGTCGGCAGCAAACGTGCCGGCCAGACCAGCGCTTATAACGGCCTATGCTACGCGGAATCGGTGCGACGGTCAGAGGTTCAGCCGGCCGCGTAGGCGACGGCGATCTCCCCGGCCAGCCGCGCATTGGCCAGCACGAGTGCGACATTGGCGGCAACGGAGGCGCCCCTGGTTGCGCGGTGAAAATGTTCCAGCAGAAACGGAGTGACGTCCTTGCCGCGCACTCCCGCCGCCTCGGCCGCGGCCAGCCCGTCGGCGAGCACCCGATCATGCAGGGCACGGTCCAGTTCGGCGTCGGCGGCGATCGGGTTGGCCAGCACCAGCCCGTAGCCGTCGGTGCCCAGCCGGTCTCGGGCGCGCAGCACCGCGGCGGCCTGCTTGGGGGTCTGGACCCACCAGTCCAGGGGGTGACCGGAGTCGGCGAGGTAGAAGGCCGGGAAGCGGTCGGTGCGGTAGCCGATCACCGCCACCCCGAGCGTCTCCAACCGCTCCAGCGTCGCGCCGATGTCCAGAATCGACTTGACGCCCGAACAGACCACCAGCACCGGGGTGCGCGACAGCGTCGCCAGGTCCGCGGACTCGTCCCAGCTCTCGCGTGCACCGCGGTGCACCCCGCCCAACCCGCCGGTGGCGAACACCGTGATGCCGGCCGCCGCCGCCAGATGCGCGGTCGAGGCGACCGTGGTCGCACCGTCGCCGCCCACGGCGGCCAGCATCGCGATCTCGCGGACACTGACCTTGAGCGCTGTGCCGCCGGTCGCCAGATGGTGCAGCGCATCCGCGTCGAGACCGATGTGCGGTTGGCCCCCGAGGATCGCGATGGTGGCCGGCACCGCGCCTGCCGAGCGCACCGCGTCCTCGATCTCGCCGGCGATGCGCAGGTTCTCCGGCCGCGGCAGGCCGTGCGTGATGATCGTGCTCTCCAGCGCCACCACGGCCCGCCCGGCGGCGAGCGCATCGGCGACTTCGGGATGGACGCGCACCAACTCACCTTATTGCGCCCGGCAAGCGCCCGCCGCTGCTGTCGGCGCGGGCTGATACCGTCCGGGCCAGCACACCAAGACAGCGGAGGTGGCCGTGGGCGACCAGCGACGCAAGTGGCGGGGGTATGCCGCGGCGGCGGTCGCGTTGTCGCTCGTCGCGCCGGCCGCTCCCGCGCCCGCCGACCCGGTTGCGGTCGGCGCCGCCGACGTCTCGGTCGAACTGGCCAAGCTCGACGCCCTGCCGATCAAGGGCCGCGCCCCCAAGACCGGCTATGAACGCGCACTGTTCGGCCAGGCCTGGAGCGACGACGTGTCGGTGCCCGACGGGCACAACGGCTGCGACACCCGCAACGACATCCTGCGCCGCGACCTGGTCGACATCGAGATCAAGCCGGGCACAAACGATTGCGTGGTGGCCTCCGGTGTGTTGAACGATCCCTACACCGGCACCGCGATCGCCTTCCAGCGCGGTCGGGGCACCTCCCGGGCGGTGCAGATCGACCATGTGGTGGCGTTGTCGGATGCCTGGCAGAAAGGCGCGCAGGCCTGGGACGAACTCACCCGGCGCAACTTCGCCAATGATCCGCTGAACCTGCAGGCCACCAGCGGGCCGATCAACGAGCAGAAAGGCGACGGCGACGCGGCAACCTGGTTGCCGCCCAACAAGTCCTACCGCTGCGCCTATGTCTCCCGCATCGTCGAGGTGAAGTCCGGTTATGGCCTGTGGGTCACCCAGGCCGAACACGATGCGATCGCGCGGATTCTGACCGGTGGCTGCGGGGCGTCACCGGCCGAGCCTTAGCCGGTCAGCCGGCGGAGAACGGGCGTGCCATGACCTTGGGCGCAAAGCCGTAGCGGGGGCCGGATCCCCGTCCTCCGGCGCCGGCACCGGCCAGCGGCATCCCGCCCATCAGATTTCCGGACCCTTCGACATGCGGGCTGATGGCCGAGACGGTGCTGACCGGTATCGGCGCGACCGGCCCCGCCGCCGGGCCGGCCGCCGCCCAGCTGGCCGGCACCGACAGGCGCCCGGCCGCCACGGCGTTGCCGACGCCCGCGGCCACCGGTCAGAATCCGCGCGATCGCATCGTGTTCGGCCTGGGTGACCCACAGGCCATAACCGGCACCGA
>NZ_LZJK01000020.1 GCF_001667945.1 Mycolicibacter sinensis
CCCCGCCCGCCGCGCGGCTCTCGGCCCAGTTGCCGGCCCACCACGTCCAGGTCGGCGGGGTCAACCACCGGGCGCAACCGGAACGGGAACGGCGGGAGGCCCCGGCGGTGGGGGCGGCACCCCCCGCCCCCCCCGCGGGACCGGGCGGAGGGTGCGGCACATCGGCGATGGTGTGCCACAGCGCGGTGTACCAGGGGTCACCGCTGGGACCGATGTTCCCGGGCTCGACACCCGGCTCGCCCGGCACCTCGGCGGTCGCGGGCAGCTGGACCTGATAGGGAATCTCGCCGGGCATGACGAAGCCGAGCCGCTCCCGCGCCTGCGCCCGGATATGCGCTGGGTCATCCATGTTGGCCTTCTGCTGTTGCAGGTCGTTGATCTGGCGGTGCAGCGTGGCTTCCAGCTGGGACTGCTGTTTCATCTCCGCGTGCTGGGCGAAGAACGTGCGGACCGGTCCGGCGAGGGTCAAGGTGAGCACGCACATCACCGCCGCCAGGATGACCGCACGCCGCGCGGTGAAACCGACCCGCAGCTCCGAGCGCAGATCCGCTGCCGCCGAGGCGGATCGCTTGATCGGCTGGGCTGGTGATTCCGGCGCGCTGCGCGAGGAGCCCGGTCCGCGGCGTACCACCGGTGAGCGGCGCGGGCGGGCGCGTGCGGTTTCACCGGCCCGACCCGGCCGCGACGTCGCGGTGCGCCGCTTCTCGGGCCGTTTCGGATCGGACATGGCAGCGGCCCCGAGGAGCTATTTGCTCTCCGGCGCGTAGCGGGGGAAGGCCAGCTCGCCGGCGTAGCGGGCGGCGTCACCGAGCTCCTCCTCGATCCGCAGCAGCTGGTTGTACTTGGCCACCCGCTCACTGCGGGCCGGGGCACCGGTCTTGATCTGTCCGCTGCTGACGGCCACCGCCAGGTCGGCGATGGTGGTGTCCTCGGTCTCGCCGCTGCGGTGGCTCATCATGGTGCGGTAGCCGCTGTGGTGGGCCAGCGTCACCGCATCCAGGGTTTCGGTCAGGGTGCCGATCTGGTTGACCTTGACCAGCAGCGCGTTCGCGGCGCCCCGCTCGATGCCCTCTTCGAGGCGTTCGGGGTTGGTGACGAACAGGTCGTCGCCGACGAGCTGCACCCGGTCTCCGATCGCCGAGGTCAGCGCCACCCAGCCGTCCCAGTCGTCCTCGGACAGCGGGTCTTCGATCGACACCAGCGGGTAGCTGTCGAGCAGCTTGGCGTAGAACTCGGCCAGCTGGGCCGCGGTGCGGGTCTGCTTCTCGAAGGCGTATCCGCTGCCCTCGGTGTAGAACTCGGTGGCCGCCACATCGAGGGCCAGCGCGACATCGGTGCCCAGCTTGAGGCCGGTGGACTCGACCGCGCTGCTGATCAGGTCCAGGGCGGCGGTGGTGCCGGCGACGTCGGGCGCGAAACCGCCCTCGTCTCCCAGCCCGGTGGACAGCCCGTGCTTCTTGAGCACCGCCTTCAACGAGTGGTAGACCTCGGCACCCCAGCGCAGCGCCTCGGCGAAGTTGGGGGCGCCGATCGGGGCGACCATGAACTCCTGGACGTCGACACCGGTGTCGGCGTGCGCGCCGCCGTTGAGGATGTTCATCATCGGCACCGGCAGGATGTGGGCGTTGGGACCGCCGAGGTAGCGGTACAGCGGCAGCGCCGCGGAGTCCGCGGCGGCCTTGGCCACTGCCAGCGACACCCCGAGCATGGCGTTGGCGCCCAGCCGGGACTTGTCCGGGGTGCCGTCGAGATCCACCAGGGCCTGGTCCACCAGCCGCTGGTCATCGGCGCTGATCCCGATGACCGCCGGTGCGATCTGGTCGAGTACCGCGGTGACCGCCTTCTGCACACCCTTGCCGCCGTACCGCGTGCCGCCGTCGCGCAGCTCGACGGCCTCGTGCTCACCGGTCGACGCGCCGGAGGGCACCGCGGCCCGGGCGAACGTCCCGTCCTCCAGCGCCACCTCGACCTCGACCGTGGGGTTGCCGCGGGAATCGAGGATCTCGCGGGCGCCGACCTGCTGGATGATGGGCACTGACTTCTCCTTGAGCTGGGTGGGGCTGGCCTTGATAAGCCTATGGGGGCCTCTTGGGAGCCTAACGGTGCTCCCCAACACCTACGTCACAACGGGCGGCCAGCCGCGTACGCGGCGGCCCAGTCCCGCACGGCGCGGGCGTAGATCTCCGATTCGTTGTAGGCCATCAGCGCCGTCATCCAGCCCTTCGGCGTGGCCAGATCTTTGCCCCGCCAGCACAGGTAGCCGGCCGCCGACAGCGCAGCGTCGTCGATGTTGTCCGGGCTGACGATGCCGTCGTTGTTGGCGTCGACGCCGTACAGCCGCCAAGTCTCCGGGATGAACTGCATGGGGCCCATCGCGCGGACCACGCCGTCGTCGTCGGCCAGGTCCGGCTGCAGGTTCTCGACGATGTGCAGCGTGCCGCCGGTGCCATCGAGACGCACGCCCCGGATCTTCGGCCGCACGTCACCGTTGCGGGCCACCGTGGCGTGGTTGTAGCGGCCGTGATGACTCTCGATCTGGCCGATGCCGGCCAGCGTCGTCCAGCCGAGGTGGCAGTTGGGGTTCTCCACCTCCGCGACCCGTGCGGCGTAGGCGTACGCCTCCAGCGCGGTGACCGGGATATCGAGCATCGCGGCCCGCTCGGCGGCCCAGTGGTAGAGCTGATCGGCCGGACGGCCCGCCACCAGGTCGGTATTCACCGGCGGGACCGGGTCCCCGGGCGGTGGCGGCACGCCCTGCGGGATGGGGTTACCGAGCTGCCAGCTGCAGCTGGACGCCAGCAGCACGGCCGTCGCAGCCACGACGGCGGTCGTCCGCAGCCAACGATGCGCCGACACCGCTCTCCCCAACCTCGAAACCCTGATCTTTGTCCATCGTTCCATGACCCCAGCGCCAGGGACGGCCTTCAGTAGCCCCGCATTCCGGAAAAACCCGGCCTGCCAGCGCGGATATTGGTCGGGCTAACCGGTCAGCTCGTCGCGTTCCGGATCGGCGAGCAGCGCGTCACGGGCGCGGGCGACCCGGGAGCGGATGGTGCCCACCGGGCAGCCGCACACCGCCGCGGCGTCGTGGTAGGACAGCCCGAACAGCTGGGTCAGCAGCAGCGCCTCACGCTGCTCGGCCGACAGGCCGGCGATCAGGCTGGTGACTTCGACAACGTCCTCGAAGCCACGGCTGGGCCGGTCGCGGTCGAGCAGCAGTTCGGGGTCGGCGCCGGGAGCGGTGCGCGGACGCGACCGCAGGTACCGGATGTGGTCGGCGACCACCCGGCGCGCAATGGCCAGCAGCCAGGTCCGGGCACTGGAGCGTCCGGAGAACCGGCCGATCGCGCCGATCGCCCGCAGGAAGGTCTCCTGGGTCAGGTCATCAGCGCTGACGCCATCGAAGAGGTAGGCCACGAACCGCCAGACATCGCGCTGGGTGGCCTTGATGAACGCCTCCAGAGCCCGGGTGTCGCCGGCTGCCGCCGCCAGCGCGAGCGCGGTGACAACGTCATCGTCGACTCGGTCCGCGCTCGCCATGGAAAACCACCCTAGACCCGGCCCTGCGGCGCCACTACGACGCATGGTCGTAGGGATGGTCGACTGGTTGACCGACCGCAGATGGCGGCCCTTCCGGCCGCGGCTGGAATCGACCGGCGGAGACGCATCGCGGGAGTCGTCTGCGGCTCGGCGCGAGCCGGTGCCACCGGTACGTTCGCGGGCCACCAGCAACGCGAACAGCAAACCCACCAGGACCGGCAGATGGCTGGCGATCCGCTCGACCGTCACCTGCCCGTGGTAGGTGTCGATCGCGACGTAGCCGGTCAGCGCCAGCGCATAAACCCCGGTGATTGCGGCAACACCCAGCGCGACCGCCGGCCAGATACCCGCGGCGATCATCGCGCCGCCGAGCGCCAACAGCCACGCGGTGGATTCGTGCAGCAAATGCGCCCCGGTGGCCGCGCCGTGCCCGTGCGCCGACACCATGCCGAAGTCCACGCCGGCGATCTGGGCCAGTGCCATCGCCACCTGCAGCATCCCGACCACGATCAGGGACAGCCGCCGATAGCCCCAGCGCGTCCACCGCGTGCCGGCGGTGATCTCGCCGGTGACCGATGTCACGCCGGCTGCCGCCAGAATCTGCGCGGCCAGGTCAGGGCCCGCCGCGGCGTCGGCCCCGGACTCGATCTCGGTCAGCCGGCGGGCCTGGGCGGCAGCACCGACCAGCCAGCGTCGGCAGCTGCGGCACGATGCCAGGTGCGCGTCGACCTGCTGCGCCGGCAGCTCCTGCTGTTCGCCGTCGAGCAGGGCCGACAGGGTTTCGCGCACCACCTCGCACCGCATGCCGACATAGTCGCTCATTCGGTGCGTGAAGACAAAGATTCGAGAGCCGGGAACCAAACCGGGCGGCGAGGCGACCACTGGTTGACCGAACAAGATCACGATCGCTGGAAGTGGTGGTGTTTCATGACCGCACCGGTCTGGCTGGCGTCGCCGCCGGAGGTGCACTCGGCGCTGCTGAGCGCCGGCCCGGGACCCGGTCCGATGCTGGAGGCGGCATCGGCCTGGTCAGCGATGAGCGCCGAGTACACCGAGGTCGCCGCCGAGCTCGATGCGGTGCTGGCCGGCGTGGAAGCCGGCGCCTGGCAGGGCCCGAGCGCCCAGCAGTACGCGGCCGCGCACGCACCCTATCTGAGCTGGCTGGCTGAGAGCGCCGCCAAGAGCGCAGGCGCGGCCGCCCTGCACGAGACGGCGGCCGCCGCCTACAGCACCGCGCTGGCCGGTATGCCCACGCTGGCCGAGCTTGCCGCCAACCACGCCGTGCACGCGACGCTGGTCGCAACGAACTTCTTCGGCATCAACACCATCCCGATCGCGCTGAACGAAGCCGACTACGCCCGGATGTGGGTCCAGGCCGCGGAGATGATGACCGTCTACCAGGGTGTTGCGGGAGCGGCGCTGGCCTCGGTTCCGCCTGCCACGCCCGCGCCGCCGATCGTGGCCCCGGGCGCTGCTGAGGCCACCGCGGGGACGAGCTGGGAACAACAAGTCGCCGACTGGCTCACGCAGTTCAACATGGGTTTTGCCGACCCGATCGCCAAGTGGCTGTGGGCGCAACTGGGAGTCGACGGGTATCCGATCGAGGCGTTTCCGTTTGCCAGCGCGGTGGGCCAGATGCTGGCGCAGATTCCGGGGATGTCCCCGATTCTGGCGGCGTCGCTGGGATGGACCACTTTCCATACGTTGATGCTGTTGTGGCCGATGGGACAGATCGCTGTGCAGATGGCGATCCCGATCGTCATGGCCGCGGCGCCCGGCCTCGCCGCTGCCGCCGCCGGGCTCGGTGCGCTCGGCGCGATCGGCGCGGCGGGCGGGGTCGAGCAGGCGGTCGAGCCGACTCCGCCACTGCCGGTGGCGGGCGGCGCCGGCATCCCGGTCTCCGCGGGCGCCGTGGTACCGGCCGGCGCGGAGGTGTGTGCCTGCGCGGATCCGATCTCGTCGGCCGGCCCGACTGCTCCGGGCACCGTGAGCGGCGGGATGCCGGCCGGCGGCGGCGCAGCCGGCGGCGGCCCGGGTGTCGGTTTCGGGCCGACCTCGTGTCTGTACCTGGTCAGCAGCGCCTCGTCGGCGGCGCGCAGCTCCAGCGGTGCGCGGCGTTCCCGCAGCGCCGAAGAAGAGGCGTCCGAAAGCCAGGGCGCCCCAGCAGAATCTGCGGCCCAGGCGCTGGCCGCCAAGCGCCGGCGCCGCCACCGCGCCCAGCAGCACGGGTTCGGCGACGAATACATGGACATGAACGTCGGCGTGACCCCGGACTGGGGCCAGCCGGGAGCCTCGGATTCCGGCGCGGGCCCGTTGGGCTTCGCCGGCACCGCCACCGAGGCGCGCCGCCGCGCGGCGGGAATCACCGTGCTCGCCGGCGAGGGGCTCGACACCGAGCCGCGGATGCCGATGCTGCCGGGCGGCTGGGGCGAGGACTCCGATTCTCATAACTAGCGCAAGCGTCCGCAGACGTCGTCGCACAGGACCGCCGCGAGCAGGTACGCGCCTGGATCCACGTCTGGGCGCGACCCGCTCTCGTGGCCCACGCTGTCCGCACGCGAAAAGCGCAGTCGGACCTGCCGTTGGAACGGCAGGCGCCGCAATATCCTCCTAATTAAGGCTGATCCACCCAGTAAGCGCGCCACTCCTGCTCGCTGATCTCGCCCAGCGGGGCGGGATCGTCGAGGACGTCCACGCCGCCGCCGCGCGCCACCGCGATCTCCTTCTCCACGGCACGGACGGTGTCCATGAATTCCAAAACCGCTGAGCGCAGCTGGTTTTCGACATCGACGTCGGCGGTGACGGTGACTGTGGTGATGGTGTCGGGGATCAGCTCGGCGGGCAGGCCGGCGCGGGTGACGCGCTGCAGCACCTTGCTCGTCAACGCCAACGCCGGCTGGGCGGTGGACAGGTCGTCCATGATCGAGTTCCGGGAGCGCTTTTCGAGCGCTTTACGTTCTTCCCACTGCGCCACCTGGTCTTCGAGCGAGATCTCCTCACCGGCGAGCACCGCCGGCACCCGGTTGCCCAGCTTGCGCAGCAGTGCGTCGGCGACGTCGTCGATGCCGAAGGGATGCTCCGGGGCGTCCTCGGCGATGCGGGCGTGGAACAGCACCTGCAACAGCACGTCGCCGAGTTCCTCACGCAGTTCCTCGGCATCCCCGCTGCGCACCGCGTCGAACAACTCGTAGGTCTCCTCGAGCAGGAACCGGCGCAGCGAGTCGTGGGTCTGCTCGCTCTCCCACGGTCCGGCGGTGCGCAACCGGTCCATGATCGCGACCGCATCGATCAACCGCTCCCCCGGCGGCGCATCCGGCGCGGCGATCAGCGTCTCGCCGGCCGCCAGGCGCGCGACGACGGCGGGATGATCGCGATCTGAGGACAGCAGCACCGGGGCCTGCCCCTCGAAGGCACCGGAGAGCACCGACTGGGCAGACGGCAGCGACCACGGCACCGCGATCGGCAGCTCCTCGGTGTAGACGACGTCGCCGGTCAGCAACGCCAAAGCCTCCACCGGCACCAGTGCGGGCCGGCGGGGGTCGACCAGGACGACGGTCATCGTCGGCCGGCCGGCGCGGCGGCGTTGTCAACGGCTGCCGGACCGGTCACATCGACGTGGCCTTGCGGTTTGCCCTCCAGCGCTGAGATCAGGTCGGCCACCATCTGGACGAGTTCGACGTCGCGGATGCGGGGGGCACCGACCGAGGAGCCGGCGCGCGGGATCGGGACCTGGATGGTGGCGGTGGTGGCGCGGTAACTGGCGGCCGGGTGCAGCCGCTTGAGCCGCAACTGGGCGGAGTCGGCGAGCGTCATCGGGGCCAGCCGCAACGTCGTCGCCGACGGCGCCGAAACCTCGGTGATCCCGACGCTGCGGCACAGCAGCCGCAGCCGGGCCACCGCCACCAGCCGGCCCGCCGGCTCGGGCAGCGGCCCGTACCGGTCGGTCAGCTCCTCTACCACCGCGCCCACGGCCTCATCATCGGGGGCGGCGGCCAGCCGGCGGTAGGCCTCCAGCCGCAGCCGGTCGGAGTTGATGTACTCCGGCGGCAGGTGGGCGTCGACGGGCAGGTCGATGCGGACGTCCTTGGTCTCCTCGCTGGTGACGGTCTCTCCGTTGAACGCCGCCCGGTACGCCTCGACGGCTTCGCCGACCAGCCGCACATACAGGTCGAAGCCCACCCCGGCGACGTGCCCGGACTGCTCCACCCCCAACACGTTGCCGGCACCCCGGATCTCCAGGTCCTTCATCGCCACCGCCATCCCGGCGCCGAGTTCATTGTTCTGGGCGATGGTGGCCAACCGGTCGTGGGCCGTCTCGGTCAGCGGCGTTTCCTTCGGGTACAGGAAGTAGGCGTAGCCGCGTTCCCGGCTGCGCCCCACCCGGCCGCGCAGCTGGTGCAGCTGGGAGAGCCCGAAGGTGTCGGCACGTTCGACGATCAAGGTGTTGGCGTTGGAGATGTCCAGGCCGGTTTCGATGATCGTGGTGCACACCAGGATGTCGTATTCGCGGTTCCAGAAGCCCTGCACGGTGGTCTCCAGCAGTTCCTCGGGCATCTGGCCGTGCGCCACGACGACCCGGGCCTCGGGCACCAGCGCGCGCACCCGGGCGGCGGCCGCGTCGATGGAGCTGACCCGGTTGTGCACGTAGAACACCTGGCCGTCGCGCAGCAGCTCTCGCCGCAGCGCCGCCGCGACCTGCTTGTCGTCGTGCGGGCCGACATAGGTCAGCACCGGGTAGCGATCCTCCGGTGGGGTCAGGATCGTCGACATCTCCCGGATGCCGGCCAGGCTCATCTCCAGCGTGCGCGGGATCGGGGTGGCACTCATGGTGAGCACGTCGACGTGCGTGCGCAGCGCCTTGATGTGCTCCTTGTGCTCGACACCGAACCGTTGCTCCTCGTCGACGATCACCAGACCGAGGTCCTTCCAGCGCACCCCGGTCTGCAGCAGCCGATGGGTACCGATCACGACGTCGACGGCACCGTCGGCCAGCCCGTCGATCACCGCCTTGGACTCTTTCGGGTCGGTGAACCGGGACAATCCCTTGACCGTGACCGGGAACCCTGCCATGCGGGAGCTGAACGTCTGCAGGTGCTGATCGGCCAGCAGCGTGGTGGGCACCAGCACCGCGACCTGCTTACCGTCCTGGACGGCCTTGAACGCCGCGCGCACCGCGATCTCGGTCTTGCCATAGCCGACATCGCCGCAGATCACCCGGTCCATCGGGACCGGTTTTTCCATGTCGGCTTTGACCTCGCTGATCGCGGTGAGCTGGTCGACGGTCTCGGTGAACCCGAAGGCGTCCTCCATCTCGGCCTGCCAGGGGGTGTCCGGGGCGAACGCATGTCCGGGCGCGGCTTGGCGTTTGGCGTAGAGCGCCACTAGTTCGTCGGCGATCTCCCGCACCGCCTTGCGGGCTTTGGTCTTGGTCTGGCTCCAGTCGCTGCCGCCGAGCCTGCTCAATGCGGGGGCCTGCCCGCCGACGTAGCGGGACAACTGGTCCAGCGCGTCCATCGGCACGTAGAGCTTGTCGGTTTTGTTCGCCGTACCGCCGCGTTTGCCGGAGGCGTATTCCAGCACCAGGTATTCGCGGCGCGCCCCGCCCACGGTGCGCTCGGTCATCTCCACGAATTTGCCGATGCCGTGCTGATCGTGCACCACCAGGTCGCCGGCGGTCAGTGCCAGCGGGTCGACGGCGTTGCGGCGCTTGGCCGCCAGCCGCTTGCCCTCCGGTCCGGCGACCCGGTTGCCGGTCAGGTCGGTCTCGGTGACGATGACCAGGTTGGCGCCGGCGACCACCAGTCCCTCGTGCAGCGGGCCGGCCAGCACCCCGACCACCCCGGACTTGGGCGCGGCACCGGGCTCCAACATGGTTGCCGGGGTGTCGGATTCGGCGAGCTGCTCCACCAGCCGCCTTGCCGTGCCCACACCGGGCGCCACGACCGCCGCGGCGCCGCCGGTCGAGGTGTGCGCGCGCAGCATGGCGAAGATCTCGTCGATATCGCGTTGCCGGCCCCGCGCCGACGGCGACGGGCGCACGTCGAGCTGGATCGCGGACTCGTCGGAGAGCTGGCTCAGCGTCCACCACGGATGTCCGGCGGCCACCGCGGCCTCGGCAACCTCGTCGAGCTCCCGGAATCCCGACCCGCCCAGCTGCTCGATGTCGATCGGCGCGTCACCGCCGATCGCCGCGACCGACCAGGACGCCTCCAGAAACTCGCGGCCGGTCTTGATCAGGTCGGCGCCGCGGGCGCGGACCTTCTCCGGGTCACAGACCAGCACCGGGGTGCCGGCGCCGAGCTGATCGGTCAGCAGCGCCTGCGGGCCGGGACGCAGCACCGGACCCAGCGCCTCCATGCCGTCGACCGGGATACCCTCGGCGAGCTTCGCCAGCATGTCGCCGACGGTGCCGGTGACGGTGCTGCCCTCGCCGTGCGGCTGCTCGCGTGCCAGCGCCGACATTTCCATGGCCCGCGCCCGCACCTCGTCGGTGAGCAGTAACTCCCGGCAGGGCATCGCCACCACGGTGCCCGCCTCGATCTCGGGGATGGAGCGCTGGTCGGCCACCGAGAACGGCCGCATCTCGGTGATCTCGTCGCCCCAGAACTCGATGCGCACCGGGTGCTCCGCGGTCGGCGGGAAGACGTCGAGGATCCCGCCGCGCACCGCGAACTCGCCGCGTTTGCCGACCAGGTCGACCCGGGTGTAGGCCAGCTCGACCAGCCGGGCGATCACCGCGTCGAACGGTGTCTCGTCGCCGACGGCCAGCATGACCGGTTCGATCGTCTCCAGTTGCGGGGTCATCGGCTGCAGCAGCGACCGGGCCGTGGTCACCACCACTCGCAGCGGCGGGCCGAGCCGTGCGTCGTCGGGCCGCGCCAGCCGGCGCAGCAGCAGCATCCGGGCCCCCACGGTGTCCACCCCGGGGGAGAGCCGCTCGTGCGGCAGCGTCTCCCAGGACGGGAACAGCGCCACCGTGTCGCCGTAAACCCCGCGCAGTTCGCTGGTCAGGTCCTCGGCCTCGTGGCCGGTGGCAGTGACCACCAGCAGCTCGCTGTTGCGGGCCAGCGCGGCGGCGACGAAGGGCCGCGCCGCGACCGGGCCGACCAGTTTGAGCTCGGCGGGCCGGTCACCGGCGCGCTCGATGAGATCGGCGAAGGTCGGCGCGCTCAGTGCGGCTTCGACGAGCCCCGCGATCGGGGTGGCTGGGCTGGCGTGCCCCGGTGCGGTCATGATGCGGGCAATTGTAGGCGGTGGTGCTGCGGGCGCTGATTTGTGTTGCGGTGCATGCCTTATACGTCGTGCAGGGTCGGATCGGCCTCCAGGTGCGTCAGGCCGTTCCAGCACAGGTTGACCAGGTGCGCGGCCACCACTTCCTTCTTGGGTTCGCGCACATCCAGCCACCACTGAGCCGTCATCGACACCGACCCGACCAACGCCTGGGCGTACAACGGGGCGGTCTCGGGATCCAGGCCGCGCCGGGAGAAGTCCCCGGCCAGAATCGACGACACCTGGCCGATCGCATCGTTGAGCAGGGTCGAATACGTGCCGGAGCTGATCGAGGCCGGGGAGTCGCGGATCAGGATCCGGAAACCGTCGGTGTGCTCGTCGACGTAGGTCAGCAATGCCAGCGCGACCCGTTCGACCCGCAGCCGGGACTGGTTGTTGGTCGACTTGGTCAGCGAGGTGGTGATGCCGTCCAGCAACGCTGACATCTCCCGGTCGACCACCACGGCGTAGAGCCCCTCTTTGCCGCCGAAATGCTCGTAGACGACCGGTTTGGACACGTTGGCCCGCAGCGCGATCTCCTCGATGGAGGTGCCTTCGTAGCCCCGTTCGGCGAACAGCGACCGGGCGACGTCGATGAGTTGGTGCCGGCGTTCGCTGCCGGTCATCCGGGCTCGCGGCGCCCGGCCGTCCTTGTCCAGACCAGCCACGCAACCAGCGTAGCCGTTTGGACTAGAGTCACTGCCGAGCACCGATCCGTCGTGGTGTAATCGGCAGCACCTCTGATTTTGGTTCAGATAGTTCAGGTTCGAGTCCTGGCGACGGAGCTTGTATCCGCATTTGGCGCATTTCCGGCCGCGACGAACGCCAGTGTTGCGCGCTTACAGCTGATAGCGTGCGGTGATGCGTTTCCCGCATCGCTTCGGCCGTTCGCGCAAGGAACCGAAGGGTGAGCACCCAGCCTCGCGCTGATGACCCCGGGTCCATGCCGGTTTTCAGCATCCTCGTGCCGTCCTTTAATACGGCGCCATTCGCCGAGACCGCATTTCGCAGCGCGCTCGATCAGATGGGCCCCGACGACGAATTGCTGATCCAAGACGCGGGATCCACCGACGGCACGCAGGAGATCATCGCCGAGCTCGCACGGGCCGATCCGCGGGTCAAGCCGGTGATCGAACCGGACCGCGGGCAATCCGATGCCCTCAACCGCGCGCTGGCACGCGCTAAACCGTCCTGGACGATTTGGCTGAACTCCGACGACGTACTCCTTCCTGATGCCCTCGACGGGCTGCGCAAAGCCGTCGTGGAGCACCCCGACGCCGACCTCTTCTACGGGGGCAGCTGCATGATCCGTGAGGACGGCACGTCGGTCGATTTCTTCCCCGGGCGCAAGATGGAGTTCGAAAAGCTGCTGCTCCTCGGCCCCACGGCGTTCTCCGGGTCGATCGTGATGCGCGACAGCACGCTGCGGGAACTGGGCGGCATCGACGAGAGCCTGCACTGCTCGATGGACTTCGAACTGCAGGTCCGGATCGCGCAGAGCACTTTGCGCCAAGTCGGCGTGCCGTTCGGGATAGGGGCGCTGCGCTTCCACGACGCAACCAAAGCCGCCAAGATGTGGCCGACGTTCGTCAAGGAGTCCTACGACATCCGGATGCGTTACGCGCATACCCCGGTCCAGAAGCTGTACGGGTTGGGTGGCGCCGCGTTTCATCTGGCCCAGATACCGGTGTTCAAACTCCGGCTCAGCCCGACCTACCGAAAACTCCGGCGGCGGCTGTCGGCGCAGCTGCGCTAGCCCGCACGGGTCGCGGATGGACACCGGACCGGCCACCGATCGGCCAGCGCACACGGCGCGCAGCGTGGCGTGGCGCTTCTCATCGCGCATCGTGAGCTCGGTGGGGCTGGGCGCCACCCTGCTCTTGCTCGCGCGGATCTCGCCAGTGCGTTCCTACGGCGAGTTCATGGTGGCCGGCGCGGTGACCACTATCGCCGGGATCGTGTTCGGGTTCGGCGCACCAGCGCGGGTGTTGCGGGTGGCGGCCGAACACCAGCCGGGGCAGCAGTGCCAAGGTCTCACACCAGTCAGCCTCATCCGCGCGCTTTACCTCATGCACCTCGGTAGCAACGTCGCGCTGGTCACGGTGATGCTGGCCGGCGCAGCGCTGCTCAACCACCCCGCCACGGTGGTCGCCGGCATCGTCTGGGGTGCCGGCGACACGTTGCAAACGTATGCGCAGAACCACTTCGCCGGCATCGGCAGTCATCGGCTCTCGAGCTGGCTGGTCGCCACCCAGCGCATCGTCCCGTGCGCAGCCGTCGTGGCATACCTGGTGACGGGCCGATCGGCGAACTACCCGTTGATCGCGGCCGCGTTCGCGATCCCCCTGCTGATCGCGGCGGCCACGCCACTGACCTCGGTGGCGGGCGCCCGGGGCGACTTCATCGGCGCCACCCGAGGCGCGCTGGGCTGGTGGGGCCTTTCGCTGTCCAACATATTGTTCCAGCTTCAGGTACCGGTCGTGGCCGCCGTGGCCAGCACCGCCGTTGCCGGCCTCTACGGGGTCGCCACCAAGGTGACCGGCCCGGTGCTACTGCTGCCGGCATCGATGGCGACCGTGGTGATTCCCGAGCTGTCGCGCCGTCTGCACACCGGGCACGCCTGGGAGCTCTACCACAAGCTCTCACGAGTGTGCCTGGCCTACATGGGCGTCGCCGTGGCGTGCGCGTGGCCGGTCGGCATCATCGTGACACACATCGCCGGCCGGGCCTACGCTGCGGCACTTCCGTTGGTGGCCGGAATGGTCGCCGCGGCAGGCCTTTCCGCGTACTCACAGTCGTTCGCGGCAATGCTGGTGGCCGCGGGTTACCCCAATCAGGCAACCGCCTGCATCGCAGGGGGAAACGGCGTGGCGTTGGCTCTTCTGGCCGCCCTGGCGGCATGGGGACCCATCGAGTCGCTGGCCATAGTGCAACCGCTGGCCGAACTGGTGGTGCTACCCGGATTGATGCTGGCGGTGCGACGTCTTCGCGCTGCTAATGTGGTGCCATGACGCGGTCCGTGTCGGTACGGTCGGCGCTGTGTTTCTCAGCCGCTGTTCTGACCGCCGCGTGCGCCGGCCAAACCGCGCCGCGGCAGCAGCCGCAGGTGGCAGCGCCGTCGCCGCCCGCCGAAACACCATCGCGCACTGAGGCTGAGGCCCTGCAGGCTGTGGTGGTCGGCGACGAATTCGCTTCCGGCACCATCTCGGGCGGGTTCGGCAGCAAGAACTGGACTGCCGACCTGCAACGGCGGGCCGGGCGGTCCGGAATCGATGTGTATGTCCGCAACTTCAGCCGCGGCGGCGCCGGATACACCGCCACCAATCCGGACTCCCCCACGTTCGGCGAGCAGGTGGCTCGGGGCGTCAACCCCGATACCAACTTGGTGCTGCTGGCGGGCGGAACCAACGATGTCGACTCGCTGCCGTCCTTGCACGATGCCGCCGTCGGCACCCTCGACCAGGTGAAGGCCATTGCGCCCCGGGCGGGCATGCTGGTAGTCGGGCCGAGCTGGTATCGGCGCGAGCCCCCCGACAGTGCGATCCTGGCTGCCCGCAACATCATTCGTGACGCCGCCGACGAAGCCGGTGCCCCATTCATCGACCCGATCGCCGATGGCTGGTTCGCCGGGCGCGACGACCTGGTGTCGCCTGATCATCTTCAGCTCAACCACGCCGGCCAGCAGGTCGTCGCCGATCGTCTCGCCCCGCCGGTGATCGCCGCGTTGCGTCAACAACATCCGGCGCCAGGGCGCTCCCGGTGAGGCCGGAGCTGGCAGCGGCCCCGGTCAGGACTGCACCAACATTTTGATCGCGTCGACGGCGGGCTTGGGTGCGTAGTCGACCGCGTAGAGGCCGAAGTTGAAGTCCGCGTTCGCGGTATCGGGGCTCAGGTCGCGGCTGGTGAACAAGAACGGCGGCCCCAGATAGTCAAGGGGGCTCGCCCATTGCAAGAAATCCACCAGGATCTCGGCTTGGCGTTCACCGGAAACCGCAAACTGCGACGTGCCGGTGGCTTGGCCATACTCAGTGACCCAGATCTTCTTGCGGTCGTCGCCGTGCGCGGCCATCAGCTGATGCACCTGCGCCACGGCGTCACCTCGATGCAGCGGGTCCTCGGTGATCGAATACGGATAGGTATAGGGGTGCAGGGCGACGGCGTCCAGCGTGGCGCCTGCCCCGGCGGCGTAGAGCTGGCGGACGAAATCCACCGAGTCGATCCCGCTGATCGTCGATGACAACCCGCCGGACATCACGATCGACTGTGGCGCGGCGGCGTGGATGTTCACATAGGCCTGCCGCAACAGGGCGGCGTAGCGGCCGACGTCGACCGGCGTGAAGAACTCCGGCGCGTTGGGCTCGTTCCAGATCTCCCAGGCACCCACCGCGGACTTGTACCGATCAGCGATGAGACGGGTGATCTCGCCGAAGGCCGCCGGATCCGCCGGCGGACTGCCGACCGCGTTGGGATCGGCGCCCGGCGCCTGTGCCCACACCGGCGCCGGACCGGATATGCACAGCAAAATGCTGAGTCCGGCCTCGCGGGCGGCCTGCACCGCGTTGTCGCCGGTCGACCAGTCGTAATTGCCAATCGAGGGCTCAATTTTGTGCCACTGCACCATAATTCGGATCCAGCCCGCACCAGCGATGCGGATCGCGTGTGCCTCGTCGAGGTAACCCTGCGGGGAATCGCTCCACATGGTGGCAACGCTGGCCACCCCGAAAGGCACCACAGCCGCACGCACCCGCTGGGAAAGCGGCAACTCCGACGCGAACAGCATCAAGGTCAACACCACCGGCGCCACCGCGATGAGCAGCCGACGACTCGCGTTCATCAGCTGCGCGGCTGGACGAGCTCTCCGCGCGCGGCACGGAGATCCGGGAGTAAACGGCGCTTGACGGCCAACGCCACCGCGAGGCCGACGATCAACCCGGCGATGGCGCCGACGGCGACCCATACCGGGTTGAGCTTCGCCTGCAATGTGGCAGCAGACGCGGCCGCGCGCTGCACCACCGTCACGCCGACCGGTGGCGGGCCACCGCCGAGCGGACGTTCCAGCTCGTTGATCGTCGCGATCAGTTCGTCGGCCACCGCGTTAGCCAGCGTGGCGGCCGAGCCGGAATCGGTGTCATCGACGCCGATGTCCAAGATGATGGTGGCAGGCGGCACGTCGACATGCAGATGCTGCTCCAATACGACCGGGTTGGTGTTCACCCCGGCCCGGCGAACCGCATTGGAGAGGACCTTCGGATCCGATGCCAGCACCTTGTAGGTCAGCACACGTTGCTGGCCGGCCAGCGTCGCCTGGTACACGTCGCTGACGTCGACCGCGTTGGTGGTGACGAACAGCCGGGTGGTTGCACGGTATTCATTGGCGCCCGTCCAGCTGTACAGGGCGCCGGCGCCGGCGCCAACAATCGTTGCCGCAATCAGCAGGACCATATACGGCCTGAGCACAGCCTCTAATCCTACCCACCCGAGACCGTCACCAGTCGAGTTTTCTGTTCACAAGGGTGGCTTGGCGGCGCACAATAACAAGATCTCAACACCACGTCGAAGGCAGGTGGGGTGTGCAGCGCAGCGTCTTCGGCCGAGTCCTCCTGGACAGCAGACGCGCAGTCGCCGTCGCCCTCGTGCTCGGTGCCCTGGCCGGGCTGGCGTATTCGCTGCGCCAGCAGCCGGTCTACACCACAACCGCCCGCGTCATCGTGGTGGCCGATCCCGACCAGAGACCCTTCGGTGATCTCGCCGCACTCTTTCTTTCCCAACGGCGCGCGCGTGACCACCTGTCCCTACTGACCAGCCCGGCCCTGCTGCAGCGGGCGGTCGTCGTTTATGGCCTGCCCACCACCGCAGAATCTCTCAAGGACAATCTGACGATCACGTCGCCGCGGGATACCGCGCTGATCGATATCACGGTCACCGCCCCCACCAGCCAGCTCGCCACCGACTACGTCAACGCCATCGCGCAGGAGTTCGTCACGGCAGCTTCGGAATTGGAAAAGCAGGGGGCCGTTCATGTCCGAGTCGTCGACACCGCCGCCGTCCCGCCGTACCGCTCACGTCCGCGAACGGCCAAGAACATGGTCAACGCCGCGCTGGCGCTGGCGTGGGTGGCGGTCGTAACGAGTTTCTACCGCGCACGGCGCAACCCCAAACTGGGTTGCCTGCCCGGCATCCGCACTGTTGGCGGCGTGCCGGTGATCGGAGCTATCACGGTCGGCGGCCGCGCCCGCCTGGCGGGGCGGCGGTCCAGGCGTCAGCAGGCAGCCCAGCTCAGCCAGGGGGTGGATCGCATCGCCGAGCGGCTGGTCGCGGCGGGAACGTCCGTGGAGCTCGATCTCCCGGAGCACGAAGCCACCCGTCCGCTGCCGGCACGTCCAGCACTGCGATACCTGCGGGCTTGCTTCGGCGACGCTGAGGGCTGGCTCATCGTCGCCGTGAGTCGAGAACCGGACATCGGCAAATACCAGCACAGCCGCTGGGAGGTGCTGCTGAGTGATTTGCTGGCCCTCCGGATCAGCGAATCACGGTTGGCGGCGCACGCGGCGATGTCGTTGGCTGCGGTGGGCACCGCAGCGCGCCCGATGCACGTCGGCATGATCTCGGCGGAATCGCGATGGGACGAAGCACGGCGATTCGCCGACGAACTCAATGAGAACGGCCGACAGGCGGTCTTGGTGATCGTCCACGGGGTGAAGGTCATCGAACGCATGAGCGCCGACGGCCAGAGCGTGGATAGTGCGCCCATCAGGTCACGGTCGACGGTGGGATGACAAGGCGACGCGATGACGCTCCTGATTCTTCTGGCCGCAACAGCGGCGATCTGGATGGCGGTCGGCGACCCGCGCGTCCTACTGCGAGGCGAAGATCGGTTCACCGTCGCGTGGGTGTTCCTCGTCGCTGCCTGGCCCTTCATCACCGTTTATGTTGTGGGCCCGCTGATTTGGGCGTCACCCGACCAGGCCGGTCGACTCTTTCCGGCGCTGCAGTACACACCGGGGGCGATCTGCTCCGTGGTGGGGGTGGTGCGCGGGCTGCGTGATTCGCGCACCCAAGTCAGCCTGCCCGCAGTGCTCACCGGCACCACACTGCTGTTCGCGGCCGTTTCGGTGTGGTTCTCGGGGCGGGTACAGGTGCTCAATTTCCTGATGGCCGGAGCGCTGTTCATGGGCGTCGTCCTCAAACGCGGCGTGACGCCGGTGCGCACGCTGAGCGTGGCCGCCCTGGTGTCGCTGTCCACGATGTCGGCCGCCGTCACCTTCGCCGTTGTCGTCAACCCCGGGCGCGTCTTGACCCATTGCCGCCTCGACAAGTGCGGCGTCGTCACTCAGGTGCTGACGTCATCGTTGTCCGCGAACGGCAATGTGCTGGGGATAGCGACGGTGCTGCTCATCCCGTTCGCGTGCGCGAGCCTGACGCTGCGGCGCTGCTTGGTGCTGCTGACCGGCGTCGGGGCCTTTCAACTGCTGACCATGAGCAGGACCGCGATCTTCGCGCTCATGACGGCCTCCGTCGCGCTGCTGCTCATCAAGTCGAGGCAGAGCTTGCGGTGGCAGCTTGCGGTGGCGTCCACCGCCCTGGCCGTCGGGTTCTGCGCATCGTTCTTTCCGCTCGTGGTCAACTTCAGCGGCTCGTCGTACGCCGAACGCGGCTACGTCTGGCAGGCGGGGCGCGAGGCGATCGGGCAGGCACCGCTCTTCGGTCATGGACCCAGCTACTGGTGGCTGATCGCCCAGAATGCACTTTTTGACGTCAACTATTCGCCGCACAACGGGTGGTACGACATCGTGATCTCGGTGGGCGCCTGGGGAGTGCTGGTCATCGTCGTCGGCGTGATCGTGCAGCTTGCTACGACGGCGAGTGCCGCGCTGCCGTACCTTTTCACCTATTACGCGTGTGTCTTGTCGATCAACGTGTTCGAATCTGTCTACGTTCCATACTTTTTGGGCATTATGCCGATTGCGGCGCTACTTCCGTTGATGCTCTACGAATCCAAGCCGGCCGCCGATCGAGAACGCGAAGCCGCCCTGACGGACGCGTTCGACCATCAGACGTGACGGCGCTTAGAGTAGCGCCCGAGCTGAATTAGAGCAGTCCACCACGCTTGTGGTGCGGGTAGCGGCGCTCAACAATTTCCGGATGGTACGCATACCCGCGACGGCACCCCTGGCGATGCCGCGCAGCCACGCTGCGGCGCCATGAACGCACCACAGCTGCCCCGCTCGTCCGCGCCTGCGCCGAGTCCGAGGAGGGCCTCCGGCCCCCGGTGGTCAAGCACCGCAAGGCATGTAGGTTTGATCGCCGCAGTTCTTGTCTTCGTGGCTCTGTACGCAACCGGCTGCGGCAACAGCAACACGCAGGTCCACACCGAGAAAATCAGCAAGTCCACGTTCAAAGGCACGTGGCCGCTGATCCCGGACTCCGGAGTCCTGGCATGCGAGAGCGGTGCCGTCACCTTCACCTCCACCGCCACCCACGACACCTACGCGGTGAACGCGCTTGCCGCCAAAGCTGCAGGTAAGAACTGGCAGCCGAATCCCGAGCATGTCTGGTTGACCTCGGCCGGTGGACGCCCCGGCACTCGTGCCGCGCTGCGAGCATCGATGTCCGACTTCATCAACGAGGGGCTCCGGTTGTGCGGGCCGCCGTGGGACACCTCGGCAGCAACCGACCAGCCCGAACCGGAGCCGCCGTCGGCCGCGGTCGCCTCCAAGGCCGCCGCCGTGCAGCCTGGCCGTGAGACGACGCAGGTCGAATTACCGTTCACCGACCTGAACAGCCCAGGCGGTCTGGCGGTGGACAAGACCGGCAACGTCTACGTCACCGACAGCGGTAACGCCCGGGTGCTGAAACTGCCGGTGGGGTCGAATAGCCAAGTCACCCTACCGTTCACCGGCTTGCTCAATCCGGACAGCGTGGCGGTGGACACCGCCGGCAACGTCTACGTCACCGACTACGGAAACAACTCGGTGCTGAAGCTGCGGGCCGGGACGGCCACCCAGACCAAGCTGCCGTTCACCGGGCTGAAAGCTCCCACCGGGATCGCCGTGGACACGGCCGGCAGGGTCTACGTCACCGACTACGGCAACCATCGGGCGCTGAGCCTGGCGGCCGGTTCGAAGGCGCCGGTCGAACTGAAGCTGCCGTTCATCGGGCTGAAAGCTCCCACCGGCATCACAGTGGACTACGCCGGCAACATCTATGTCACTGGTTACGGCGCCGCCCAGGTGCTGAAACTGCCGGCCGGATCGCATACCCCGGTTGCGCTGCCGTTCACCGGCTTCACCGGCCCGCACCCACCCAACGGCGTAGCGGTCGATTCCGCGGGTGACGTCTACGTGGTCGACGGTCTTCACCAGCGCGTGGTCGAGCTTCCAGCCAAGTCGACCCGCCAGGTGGAGCGGGTGTTCGGCACCGCCGCCGGCAATTCCCGCGGTGGCGTGGCGGTCGATACCGCCGGCAACGTTTACGTCGCCGACCACTATCGGGTGCTCAAACTACCGGCGCGGTAAACGTGGGGCCGCGGCCTGTTCGGTGGCGGACCGATCGCGGCGCGCGACTCGGCGGATCCTGATCGCCTGACCGAGTGCGAGAACCACTGCCACGCAAGACAACAAGTTCGACATTGTTATCCCCGTCGTGCTGCTGATCGCCAGCAGGACATCGCCTTCCAGGGCCGCGTCGGCGAGTGGCCAAATCAACGCAAACACCAAGACCGCCAGTATCGACCAGCGATCCGGCTTAGCGGCGCACCACGCCATGGACGAGAAGAGCGCATTCATTGCCACGATGCTGTAGAACAGCTGCTGGTCGTTGGAGAAGAGCGAAGCGACGGCAGCAGACATGGCTCATCCTTCTCGGTGGATTCGGCGCAGGTGCGCATCCGTCTCGCGCAGACCCGCCAGCGAGCCGATTTCGTAGAAGCGTTGGCACACCTCGAAACCCGCCACGGCGTCCTGGTGAACGAGCGTGCACAACACGTCGGCCAGATCGGACTTCTCCCCGGCCGGCACCGCCTCGAGTGCCTGGCGGCGCAACAGCAGCAGTCCGAAGTCGATGTGCTTCATGGCGGGGTCGGCGCTCTTCTTGTCGTAGGCGAGGATGCGGCCGTCCCGGAACAGCACGTTGCTCTTGTCCCACCTGTCCTCGTTGCGGCACACAGTCATCAGCGCCGGTCTTGCGTCCGACTCGAACGACGCCCAGATCGGACGCAGATCCAGGTCGAGGTAGGAGTCCCCGTAGGTGACAAAGAAGACATCGCCCAGCCGCGCGCTCGCGTTCTTGAGGGCGCCCGCGGTGCCCAGGAGCCGCTGTCCGTCGAAGGACGTGGCAACCGACAAACCGAACGCCGATCCGTCCCCGACGAAGTCCTGCACGGCCACGCCCAGATGCCCAAGGCACAGCACGACCTGCGAGAGCCCCTGTCGTTTGAACAGCCGAAGTTGGTGGGCGATGAAAGGCTCACCGGCCACCTCCAGCATCGACTTGGGCACCGACCCGGTCAGAGGCCGCATGCGCGTGGCCAGACCGCCGGCCAGGACCGCCACCGGGGGAAGGCCGGTCATGACGCCACGACGATCTTCGTGCCCTCGAAGTCGAACCGGAACCGCACCTCCTGCATGCCCGCGCCCATCAAGGCGTGCCGCAGGCGAACCTTGTCCTCGGCGTAGAACATCAGGAATCCGCCGCCACCGGCGCCGATCAGCTTCCCCCCCACGGCGCCGTTGCGGAGAGCCAGTTCGTACCAGTCGTTGATCGTGGTGTTCGACATCGAGCCGGACCGCCGCTTCTTGAATTCCCAGTGCGTGTTCATCAGACGGCCGAACTCGTGGAGGTCCCCGCTCTCCAGGGCGTCGCGGCTCTTGAAGCCGAGCTCCTTGACGAAGTGCAGGTTCTGGAGCATGTCGTCGGCCTTCTTCTTGCTCTGATCATCCTGCTCTTTGAGGATCGACGACGCGGCGCGGGAGTAGCCGGTGAAGAACAGCAGCAGGTTGTCTTCCAGGTTGTACAAGGTCTCCGTCGACACCTTCAGTGGGGCGGCCTCCACCTTGCCGTCCCGGCGGAAGGTGAAGCACGTCAAGCCTCCATAGGCCGCGATGTACTGGTCCTGCTTGCCTATCGGGTCCTTCAGGAGGTCCAACTCGATGTGGCAGGCCTGCTCGGCCAGCTCCTCGGGATGCACCAGGTTCTTCTGGTAGGTGTGCAGCGTCTTCAGCAGCGCCGTGGTGAAGCTGCCCGACGAGCCCAGGCCGGTGCCGGCCGGTATGTCGGCCATACTGGTCAGCTCCAGGTTGGTTTCGTTGATTCCCAACATCTTTAGCGCCTCACGGATGATGGGGTGCTGGATCTGGTCAGCCGACGGCACCAGCTCCATCTGGGAGTACTTGATGATGATGTCGTGCCCGAAGGTCTGGTGCAGCGTCAGGTAAACGTACTTGTCGATGGCCGCGGCCACCAGGAAGCCTTCATGATCCCGGTAATACGACGGCAGGTCGGTGCCACCGCCACCGAGGGAGATACGCAAGGGACTTCGGCTGATGATCACGGCGTGTTCGCCCGGTAGATCGCGTCGACCACGTCCAGCGCCTTCAAGGCATCCTCCACGCCGCCGCAGCCGGCCCCGCCCGTCTCGACGGAGCGGGCGAAATCGGCGAATTCCAGCGCCCAGGACTGGTCCGGGCCCGGGAACTCATGGATGACGGTCTCGGGCGGCCCCATCTGCGGCGACATCCGGTAATAGGACAGTCGCTCGGTGCCGTAGCTGCCGCCCAAGCCTTCCACGTGCAACTTGCCGGTCTTGCCGTACAACTCGAACGAGAAGGTGTTCTTCCACTCCGTCCAGCTCACGTGCAGCCAGGCCATCTGCTGCGCCGCCGTGCGCAGCGCCATGAAGCTGTTGTCCTCGACGGGCATGTCCCAGAAATAGGTGTGGGTGAAGCCCTCCACCCGGGTGAAATCGCCCAGGAACCACCGCGACAGATCGATCAGGTGCATTCCTTGGTCCAGTAGCTCACCTCCGCCTGCGATGCGCGGGTCCGCGCGCCACTCCTTGTCATAGCCGACGCGGCCGCCGTGGCCATAGCGCGCGCGCACAAACATCAGCTCCCCCACGGCGCCGCCATCGACGTACTCCCGTGCCTTCCGGAACGCTGGGTGGAACCGGTGGTTGAAGCCCACCTTGACCACGACCTGCTTGCGTTGAGCCGCCGCCGCCAGCGGCGCCAGCTCGGCGGCGCTCCGCGCGCCCGGCTTCTCGACCAGAACGTGCTTGCCTTCCTCGGCCGCGGCGGTGGCAACCGGCGCCAGAAGGTGGTGCGGTGTGGAGACGAGCACCGCATCCACGTCCGCGCGGGCTACCGCGGCCCGCCAATCGGTCAGCGCAGTGGCCCCGGGGTGCAGCGCTGCTAGTCCCTGGGCCTTGTCGGGATCAGCGTCGACGGCGGCGGTCAGGCGGTGAGCACCCAGCAGCTTCGCGCGCTTGTGCCCGATCAATCCACAGCCGACGATCGCGACGTCCATCTCAACCCCAGTCCTCGCCACGGTCTTGGGGCACGATGCGGCGCAGCGTGTAGATGTCGCTCTCGCCCAGCACCGCCGCGTGCGCGGGCAAGGTGTCCCACGGGTCCCACACGGCGCTGATCAGCTTGCCGGTCAGCCCGTCGGAGGCCGCGGACGCCAGAAACACACACAGCGCCGCGGCCCGGTCCATCGATGCCCCACCTTCCTCCTTCTGCTTCACCGACTTCCGGTAGTAATCCGCCCCCACCTTGTCCGCGCCGGCGGACAAGACCTGTTCCAACAGCCGCGTGTTGAGGGCCCCTGGCGCCACGGCGTTCACGTCGATGCCCTCCTGACGGACCTCCTCGGCCAGGGTCTCGGTGAACCGGACCACCGCGGCTTTGGATGCCGCGTAGGCGCTGATGCGCGGCATCGGCGCTGTGGCGCCGCCGCCCGACAAATTGACGATCTTCCCCCGCCCGGCGCTCTTCATGTGCGGCAACGCGGCCCGGCACGGAAGCACCGTGCCCAACAGGTTGATCTCGACTGCCCGGGCCCATTCGCCCCAGTCCACATCTTCGAGCAGGCCCATCGGCCCGTACACGCCCGCGTTGTTGACCAGTACGTCCAAGCGCCCAAAAGCGTTGAGGGCAGCGCTCACCAAGCGCTCGGCGTCGTCGGGCCGGGATACATCCGCCACGGCAGCCAGAACCCTGCAACCGGTGCCGGCAGACAGTGATGCACGAGCATTCTCCAGGGCTTCTTCCCCGCGGCCGCAGATCAGCACGTCGGCCCCCTCGGCCGCGAAAGCCCGAGCCACGGCCAGCCCCAGCCCCTGGCTGCCCCCGGTCACCACGGCCGCGCGCCCGTCCAGCCTCATTGCGACATTCCCGGACGACCGGTCGTCACGATGAGCGCCTTTCCAGCACCCAGCGGTTGGCCTCGAGATAGGTCAGGGTGCGCAAGACGGCCTCCCGGATGGTGAGCGCTGGCGCCCAACCCAAGGAGCGAATCTTCGTCGTGTCCAAGAAGATGAACGGATTGTCGCCGACCCAGCCTCTGTCGCCGCCAGCATATACGCGCTGGGGTGACAGCCCCAGGGATTCGGTGATCCAGCCGATGGAGTCGTTCACCTCGCAGTACTGGTCCGTCCCGAGGTTGAAGACATTGACGTTGTCGCGTGCCCGCTGCAGCGCGGTGAACATGGCCGAGATGCAGTCTTGGATATAGAGGTACGACTTCCGCTGCTTGCCGTCGCCCAGCACCGGCAGCTGGCCGGGGTTGTCCAGCAGGCTTTTGTAGAAGTCGAACACGTGACCGTGGGTGTAGCGCTCGCCGAGGATGGAGACGAAACGGAAGATCCAGCCCTGGAACCCGAAGCCTTCGCAATACGCCGAGATCAACCCCTCGCCGGCCAGTTTGGAGGCGGCGTAAAGCGAGGTTTGCACGGGAAACGGACAGGCTTCGGGCGTAGGGATCACCGCGGCCTCCCCGTAGACGGAGCCGGTGGAGCTGAAGACGATCTTCTTGATGCCGTTGGCCCGCATGGCTTCCAGCACATTGTGGGTGGCGATGGTGTTCTGTTCCAAGTCCTTTCGGGGGTGCCGGGTGCCGAAGCGCACATCGGCGTTGGCGGCCAGGTGAAAGACGATGTCCATCCCGCTCATGGCCCGGGTCAGGGTCGTCTCGTCCAGCACGTCGCCCTGCACGAAGGAAAACTTTGCCGACTTCCGCGCCTCGGACAGGAACTCGTCGATCCCGGTGGACAGGTTGTCGTAGGCCACCACTTCGTCTCCGCGCTGCAGTAACCGGTCCACCAGGCTGCTGCCGATGAATCCCGCTCCGCCGGTCACGAAGGCCTTCATTCGCCGGTCCCTTGCCGGTTAACTTCCAGCATTTCGCTGAGCCGCCACTGTTTCCAGGATCTTCAGAGTCTTTTGGGCAGTCGTCGTCCACGAGAACGCGTTCACGCGGGCTTTGCCCAAGCGGACCAGCTCAGCCCGGCGACCGGGAACGGTAAGGACGTCGGCCAGCCCGCGGGCGATCGAGGCCGGGCTGGTGGGATCTACCAGCTCGGCGGCGTCACCGACCACCTCCGGCAGGCTGGACGCGTGGGCCGCCACCACAGGACAACCCAGCGCCATGGCTTCCAGCACCGGATGCCCGAACGTTTCGTAGAGCGACGGCATGACGAAGACGTCGGCCCCGGCGTAAAGATTCTCCAAGTCGTCCCGCGGCACTCGGCCTGGAAGCCGCAGCGCATCGCCCACGCCGAAAGACCGGGCGTGGCGGGACAAGTCATCGCGCGTCATTCCCGGGGTCTCGCTGCCGACGATCACCAGTGCGTGCGGAAATCCGTCCTGCCGCAACACGCTGAACGCCTCGATGAGGCGCAACGGGTTCTTGTAGGGATAGAAAGCCCCGACAGACAGGATGTAAGGCCGGTGGGAGTTCGGCGCCGGGCAGCCCATCTCTTTCGGGGGGAAGATGAGGCCATGGTGGACCGCATGGACCTTCCCGGGATCCGCGTCAAGCCAACGGATCACGTCCTGTCGGGAATGCTCCGATACGGTGATCACCGCATCCGCCTGGCGTACCGCCCTGGCCACGCCCCAGCGCAGGTAGTTCCGCTGCAAGAAGCCGTACGACTCCGGGACGAACTGGAATTGCGTCGACTGAATCACCACCGCCGAGGGCATGCCCACCGCCGGCGGCAGGGTGTTGCACAGACCCAGGTAGACATCGCCACCCGTGCGGCGAATGACGGAAGGGTAGGCAGTCCGTTCGTAGAGAACCCGACCGAGCCGGCGTCGCGGCACCGAACGCAGATGCACAATCTCAAGACGCGGATCCGGGGGAAGGTCGAAGATGGCGTTCCAGTCGGGTGTCAAGAGCACAAAGTGATGCTGACCGGCAACCTGCAACATCGCCGTCAGCAAACTCTCCAGATACGTCCGCATCCCGCCGATAGTGCCGGCAGACGTGGAGTCCCCCGGGGAAACATTATCGATGACGATTCTCATCCCAACATATGCTAACCGGCGCCCACAGTTTCCGAAACAATTCACCCATTATGGGTGGCTCCTTGCCGTGATCGCTACCATGCGGCAGAAAGGACAGCTGATGCGCGCAATTCGAGCTGCCGCGCCGCTGACCAAAACGCGCGGCTGCGGTCGCCAATGAGCGACCGGTACGTCGCCGGTGCGGCGCGGTTGAACTTCCACGGTGTTCCGGATGGCCCGGCACCTGAAAACTTCGGTCCCGGCCCAGCCTTGCTGACCACCAACCCACCCGATGACCGGCCGACGGAACTGCGAGTCATAGACGGCAAGCTGACGAACGAGTCCACGGTCGATGGTCGCGCGGCCGGCTACTACACGTCGGCGAGCTTGGGAGCGCCGATCACCGTCATCGGTGCTCGCTGGGCTTTCACCCCACGGGGCGGGACTTCGGGCGCACTGGCATTGTTGGTCTCTCAGCACCGGCTGCGCCCGGGGTTTCCGGTGCATCTGGTCATCACGCCGGAGGTGTGGACCTTCGGTATCTGGCCGCCCGATCGCGCGGCGCCCGACGGGCTACAGACCCTGCAATGGCAGCATTTCCCGGTGCCGCTCAAACAGGACGGCGAGCACATCTACGAGACGCAGGTCGAGCTGCGGGGCCAGCGAGCGATCATCGATCTACCGGACGGCCGGCAGCAGATTATCCGGGATCGCCGCATCGCCGACTGGGCGGGACCGTTCGCCACATTCGAAATATCCCTGGAGCACGGCTTGACGGATTCACGGGTCGGATTCACCGAAATCTGGGCAGACAGCATTCGGCCTCGGTGAGCACCCAGGCCGGCTGAGAAAATTCACGACTAGCGTTTTCTGATGTAAATGAAAAGTGTTGGTTGCAGCACCGCCGGCAAAAATTTATGCGCCCACTTGAACGACCGATACAGGGAGGGGCTACCGAAGTGGTAGCACGGCTCAGAGGCCCAGCCTGCGGTGAAGACCTCCGCGCCGCCGCCGAATGCTCTCCGAAGGGCCCGCCGCGTGTTCAGGCGATAGCGCGTGGGGAAGACATCTTGCGACTTGCGCTCCGGCTGCACCCTTTTCAGCGCACGTACGTGTAACCGGTTGGGTACCAGGCGTGCTCCCAGTGCGATGTAGCCCAGCTTGTTCGGTGTGACAGCTGTGATCCAACCCCCCGGCTTGACGATTCGCAACAACTCGTGCGCAACATGATCCGGGTCGTCGACATGCTCGAAGACGTGTCGAGCCACGATGAGGTCGAACTGGTTATCGGGGTACGGCAACGCCCCCTCGGGGCGTATCACCTCGGCGTGGTCCAGATAGGGGTTGTCGAGGACGACGTCATCGACATCGCACCCGTATAGCTGGGCGCATCGCCCCTTCAGATTGCTCAGGTAACGCCGATATGGCACCGTGTCATCCACGATCGGCTCGCCGCGCCCAGCGCCGAAGTCAAGTACCCGATCGGTTGGCCGGAGCAACGCAGCAATCTGGGTGAAGAATACGACCGTGCCGTCGACATGGCTGAAGCCGCCGACATTGCATTCCGGATAAAAGCGCTCCAGCAATTCTTCGGTCGTCGCCATCGCGCCAGTCTAGGACCCAGCCACTAGCACGATCCCTCGTTTGATGAGCATCCTGCGCAGCCGCAAATAACTACGCTTACGGGCTGGACATCATTGCGGCGCACCGTGCTGCCGGTCTGGACTCCTCTTGAACAACATGTCGGTCTGGATGGTTCGGCCACGCTCATCGCTGACGGCTCCGTAGCTGCGGACGAGCGCGTAACCGCGCGCACCCAACCAGCTCACCAGGTCATCGGCCAGCACCTGCCCTGCGTAGAGCTCCATGAACGAGCCCTCGGCGCAGATGTAGGCGAACTTCTCCAGCAGCTCTCCGCACGCGCGCAACGCCTCCAGCTCGTAGCCCTGGACGTCGAGCTTCAGCAATGCCGGCGCCACGATGGAGTTGCCGTCAAGGAACTCATGCAGCGGACCGGTCCGGACCGTCTCGGTGCGTACTTCGTTGGTGCCCCGGAAAATCCGCCCCTGTGTGGCGGTGATCGGCAGCAGAGAAGACGAATCATCGTGGCCCGACACGTGCATGGTGGACCGTCCGCTCTCCGGAGCCAGCGCGGCGTGATGAAGCGTGACCCGGCGCTCCCCGGCAAAGACCCGGCGAAAGCGAGCTGCCGGCACCGCAAGCGGCTCCAGCGCGACGATTGTCGCGGCCGGAAAGGCGTGCAGGGCAAAGAGCGAAAACTGGCCGCGATTGGCGCCGACATCGATCACGGTACGCAGCTTGAGCCCACCCAGCGCCGCGGCGTGTTCAACGGCCGCCGCAACCCCATGCCGCAACAACGCCGCGCGATAAGTCCGCACCCGCAGGATGGCAATCAGCTTCGCCGAGCGCCTCATACAGCGCCGCCTTTCCCGATCGCCCCGGCTGCCGCCGGCCAACGCCGAGCCCATCGACGCGGCCCGCCGAGGTCACCGCAGTTTTGGCGATGAATTCCTGCGACGCTACCACCACCGCAACGCGCACAAAGCTGCATCGGACGCGATGGTTCGGTGCCGGTCAAGGCTCCTTCGAGCGCTCAACGAATTCGGGTAGCGGAATCGCGGAGGCCAATAGCGCTGCGGTCCCGTTTTGACCGCGAAAACTGCGCACAGAGTAGCGCAAGGGAACCATTGTGGCGATTGTGACGATTGGGATATCACGGTCAACAACTGGGTCGCCGCGCGCTGCTCAACGCGGACCTTTCTAAGGGAACAATTCAGCAAATCTGATTACCGCGAAAGAATCAACGCACAGTATCAATCCGAGCCACAGGTCGGGGGAGGTCTGATGACGGCTCTGCGACAGCATTCGCCGGTTACCGCTCCGGTGGCGGCGGCGTGCACTGTCGCGCTCGGGCTGACGTCGATGCCGACGTCGGCGTTCATGGTCGGGGCGCAACGGCTCATCGCCGACGTCGAACTGGTGGCCGGTGCCGGCTTCATCATGGGCGGCACCGGCAACCCGGAGCCGGACCCGGTCTATCAGGGTGATGTGGCGAGTCTTTACCTGCAGCCCACCTCGCCGTTGTTTTCCGGTCAACCGGTCTTCGATACGTACAGCTTCCAAGGCCTCAGCACCCCGGAACAAGCTTGTCCGACCGCCTGTTTGCCCCCGCCGAACCCGCAGCTGAATTTGGTCGACTCGCTGACCCAGGGCCAGACCCAATTGACCAACGCACTCGTGCCGCACCTGCAGGCCGGCGAGAACGTGGCGGTGTTGGGCTATTCGCAGAGCGCTGTCCTCGCCACCCAGGTCATGAACAGCCTCATCAGCAATCCCGCGGGGGCCGGCCTGACCACCGGCGAGCTGAACAACCTGCACGTTGTGCTGCTCGGCGACCCCAATAGTCCGGTTGGCGGCGTCCTGGACCGCTTCCAATTCCCTGACAGCAGCCACGCTTTCGGCTCAAACCCTGCGCCGCAAATCCTTCCGTTCGCGGGTATCCCGCTCAGCATTCCGCCGACCCCCACCGATACCATCCCGACAGTTATCTACACCGGCGAGTACGACGGTTACGCCAATTTCCCGCAGGACCAGCTGAACTTCCTGGGCGGCATCAACGCCATGATCGGCATTCAAACCGTGCACAGCTTCTACCCGAGCTATACGCCGGAGCAGGTTGCAGCGGCCATTGATATCGGCACGATCGGCGACACGAACTTCTACATAATTCCCCAGAACCTGCCGATCCTGCAGCTGGTGTATGCCGAGGGGCCCGCCGGGCAGGCCCTCGGCGATTTCTTGTCGCCGTGGGCCAGGTTGTTCATCGACTGGGGCTACGGCAACGCCGGCGATCCGGCGGTCGACGGGCTCTACCCCATCCCGGCCGGGCCCGGTATCTCGGGCGGCAGCCCCTTCCAGCAGGACTTCGGGGTGGCCGGGGGACCTTGGGCCGAAACACCGCTCGGCGAGCTCTATGGCTCCGACGGCATGCTGCCCGCCGGGACCGACGTCGCCGGCTTCGGCATCGCCGGGTTCTTCGAGAAGATGGATCCGCTGCAGATGCTGGCCGGGCTGGACAACGCTTTCATCCAGAGCATCGTCGGCCCCTGGGTGGACGCCGAGGTGGCCGCCGGTGGCCCGCTGTCACCAAGCGAGATCGACACAATCAACGGCGTCATCGACACATTGCAGAACATCACCGGCTACACCCTGATCAATTCGATCGACCACGCGCTGCTCACGGCATGGAACGACGCGGCGAATGCGATGGGGCTGGGTGACGTCATCGGACCGGACGCCGTGCTCGATGGGCCGTTGATACCCGGCCAGGGCCTGATCGACCTGACGGGAGCCGCATTTGACGTCTTCCACTTGTTCGGGGCATAGCCGAGCCGCCCCAACGGATGAAGGGAGCCTCAGTTAAGCGCAAAGAATTCTGCCCGCTATCGCTACCGCCGCGTGTAGCCACAATGATATTCTGGTCAGATTGAAGAAGCCCGAAAATTGGAGGAGGCCGTGCGAGATCGTCGGCCCAACAAATTACTCTCGTTGCTTACCTGGCTGTTACCGAACAGCGGCTTCAAACTGTGGGCTTTGAGGGCTTTGGGCAACCACATCGGACATAATGTCGTCCTCGGGCCCAACCTCGTCCTCAATTGCGGGCGCTTCTCGATTGCGGACGGCGCGGCGATCATGAACTTCAACATCTTCAAGCAGCTCTCAAGTGTCGAGCTGGGCCCGCAGAGTTCCATCGGTCGATTCAATCAATTCACCGCGGCCCCCGACTATCAGCGGTACAGCCCATGGGTGGGCAAGCTCTCCCTCGGTGGGTCGTGCCTGATTACGAACCGTCATTATGTCGACTGCTCGGGTCAGGTCATTCTCGAGCCATTCTCAGGCATTGGCGGAATCAAGAGCATAATTCAAAGCCACGAGGTCGATCTCGCCGACAACACGACCAACCCCGGGCGGATCGTCCTGCACCGGAATGCGGTAACCGCGACCGGTTGCATCCTGCTCAAGGACTCGTGCCTGCCGGAGCGGTCGGTGCTGGCGGCAGGGTCGGTGCTTACCAAGGCGAAGGAGGGCCACGACATGCCGGCCTCCAGCCTCTACGGCGGTGCGCCCGCGCGTTTCATTCGCGAGCTCAACGAAATCGACTGGTGGGATCGTGCCGAGACCAATACTGCGGTCGCCCCGTTCGACGACGCAAAACTTCAACTTCGCGCGGAGTAATGTAAGCGAGCGAGTCATTGCGAATTTTTGACCGATCCGATAGAAAGCTCGCGCCGCGGCCCAGGCTCAGCGCGGACGAAATAGTGCAGACAACTTCTCCTGCCACACGCACAGTGCTACGGTCATCGCATCGACCGGCGGGGATCGGAGGGGCCGTGTCAGATCATCGACCTAACAAGTGGCTTTCGCTACTGGCCTGGCTCTTGCCGAGCAGTGGTTTCAAAATGTGGGCGTTGAGGGCTTTGGGCAACACTATCGGCCACGATGTGGTTCTCGGGCCCACCGTGGTGCTCAATTGTGGCCGCTTCACGATCGCCGATGGCGCAGCGATCATGAGCTTCAACATTTTCAAACAGCTCTCCGGCGTCGAGCTGGGTCCGCAGAGCGTGATCGGCAGATTCAACCAATTCACCGCGGCCCCCGACTATCAGCGATACAGCGCACTCGTGGGTAAGCTCATCGTCGGCGAATTCGGATACATCACGAACCGGCACTACATCGATTGCTCCGGGCAAGTCATCCTTCGGCCATATGCCGTCGTGGGCGGGATCAAGAGCACCATCCAGAGTCACGAGGCCGATCTTGTCGAGAACACATCGAAGCCGGGCCGGATCATCTTGGGGCGCAACGCGATGACCGGGACGGGTTGCATCCTGCTCAAGGACTCATATCTGCCCGAGCGATCGATCCTCGCGGCGGGTTCGGTGCTCTCGAGGGCAAAAGACCGCGACAGCATGGCGGTCTCCGCGCTTTACGGTGGCGCCCCCGCGCGTTTCCTGCGAGAGATCAAAGACTTGGAGTTCTGGCATCGCGCTTACAACTACACGCCGGTGGTCGCTTTCGACGACGAAGAGTTTCGTCTGGCATAGCCACCGGGCTTGCCGGCACTCAGCGGCCGGCGATCAGCTGGTCACCGAGCCGGGAGGCCAGCGAGAAGATCCCTCCACCGCGGCTCAGTTCCAGTGTCGAGATGCCCAGGTCCAATGTGACATTGATCCGGGCGCGCAACTCCACAGCCGACAGCGAGTCCAGTCCGAGGTCGGGTAACGGCGTGTGCCGGTCGATCGAGTCGGCCGGGATCGCGAGCACCTTGCCCACCTGTTCGGCCAGTAGGTCGGTGAGCGTCTCGACTCGCTGGTCGTCGGGCATTGCGGCAAGCTGGGCGCGCACCGAATCGGTTGCCGCCGTGGAACCTTTGGCGGCGTTCACCTGGCCGGCAAACCTCGGGGTGCTTGCCGATGCCGGGTGCATCGCCCCCCACACCGCCCAGTCGATGTCGACGATGCTCACCTGGGTCGGTTTCAATCCGATCGCCACGTCCAGGTACTCGTTGGCGGCGTCCAGCGGGAGCAGGCGCAGACCGTTCAGCGCCAGGGAGGTCGAGATCTCCTCGGTGGAGGTGGCCATCCCGCCGGCGAGCGCTCCCCAGTTCACCGATAGCGCGGCCCGCCCCGCGCGGACCAGGTAGTGGGCCAAAGTGTCCAGCACGGCACTGGCCGCGGCGTAGCTCAGCTGCGGCACCAGACCGACCTGGCTGCTCACCGAGCTGTACAGGACGAAGTGGTCGAGTTCGGTTTCGGCCAGGGCCTCGCTGAGAATCAACGCCCCTCGCGCCTTCGGACACAGCACCGAGTTCAGGCCGTGCGGGCTGAACTCGCCGACCGGTTCATCAGCCAGGACGCCGGCGGCGTGGTACACGCCCCGCAGCGGCGGGCCATCGGACAGCCGTTCGAGCAGGGCGACAACGCTGGCCATGTCTGCCACGTCGACCCGTTCCACCCGTACGTCGCAACCGGTGGCGCGCAGGGCGGCCGCCGCAGCCTGCTGGTCGGCGCTGGACACCCCGCGGCGGCCGGCCAACACGATCCGGCCGGCGCCTTTGGCAGCCAGCCACCTGGCGGTGGCCAGCCCCAGCGCCCCGAGACCCCCGGTAACCAGATAGGTCGCGTCGGGCCGGATGCCGGCGGCCGGCCGCGCCGGCTTGATCGGCGGTGCCGGCTCGGCAAAGTCCAGCACGATCCGGCCGAGGTGGGTAGACCGGGCAACCTGGTCGAAGGCATCGGCCACCTGTGAGACCGGCATGATCCGGGTGGGCAGGAGCTCGTATTCCCCGAGGCGCAGCAGGCCGAGCACTTCCCGGTGTACCTGGCGCAGCAGATCCCTGCGGTGCGCCATCATCCGATCCAGATCGATGGAGGTCACCGAGAGGTTCTTGTTGAAGACCGCCAGGTCGACAAGCCGGCCCGCGAAGATCTCGGTCTTGCCGATCTCGACCACCCGGCCGAACTCGGCGGCCACCTCCAAGTTGGCCACCACCGCCTCACCCGGGGCGCAGTTCACCACGATGTCGGCGCCGTGTCCGCCGGTGATTGCGCGCACCTCATCGATCGCCGAGAGCGCGCGGGAGTCGACGACGTATTTGGCTCCGAGCGTTCGAAGCAGTTCGGCTCGTTCCGGGGTGGACGCGGTCGCGATCACCCGAGCACCCGCCTTGGCAGCGATCTGCACCGCGGCCATCCCGACACCGCCCGCGCCGGCAGACACCAATACCCAGTCGTCGGGTCCAAGGTGGGCGGCGTGCCGGAGCGCGTAATGGGCCGTCATCAGTACCACCACCGACCCGCAGGCGGCGATGGGCAAGCCGTCGGCGGGTTCCATCGACCCGGCGTCCACCGACGTGGTGACGTAGCGGCTCGCCATCCCCGGGATGGAGACCAACAGCGACGTGCCGGCGGTGACGTCATCGACGCCGGCACCGACCCGGGTGACGACCCCGATACCCTCCATCCCCACGCCCAGCCCGAAGTGGGTGCCGGCCAGCTCGTTCGCGCCGAGCACACCGAGCACCTTCATCGGATCCTTGAAGTTGAGCCCGATGCCGTCGATGCGCAGTTCGATCTCACCTGGCCCGGGGGCCCGCCGCGGGATCGCCCGCAGCGCCAGGTCGGCGAGTTGCGCGGATTGCGGCACGTCGATCTCGAAGTTGGCCTCCGCGTCATGCAGCAGTCGGGCTTCTTCGAGCGCTTGCAGCCGACGGGGAAGGCTGGCCTGGTTGACGATCACCATCCGTCGGTCATGGCGCAGCGCGACCTCGTCCGCGTCATCGTGTGCGTGGGCACCGCTGACCAACGACTCCAAAACCACGGTGGTGAGCTGACTGTCGTGGTCGACGTCGATCAGTCGCCAATTCAGCAGCGCCTGCTCGTTGCGCAGTACCCGGCGCGCACCGACGAGCGCCGCGGCCGCCACATCCAGCGGCTGCTGGTCACCCGGCACCGGCAACGCCCCCCGTGTGATCACCAACCCGTGTAACGGCAGCTCCCGGTCCTCGCGCATCGCCTCGTCGTACACGTTCTGCATCGCACGGGCTGCGCCGGCGAGCATCGCCGGCAACTCGCCAACCCGCAGCATCGTGTTGGGCGACGGTTCGCCGTCGCCGGTTGCCGTCGCCGCGATCACGGTGACCACCATTGGGCGGGTGTCGTCGCGGTCGTCAGCCAGCACTCGGCGCAGTTCGGCTTCGGTATCAGTGCAGATGCGTTCCGGGTCGCCGCCGCGGATGACGAGTACTTGCTGGGCGCCGCGTGCGGTCGCGTAGTCCAGGGCCCACCGGGCCGACTCCTGGCCCGCCGCGACCACCAGCACCCGCTCGGCGGCCGCGGTCTGGTCCTGGCCGCTGCAGTCGCGGCCCTTGCGCGGCTCGAAAACCGGCTCAACCCAATGCCGTTCGAGTTCGCTGAGCACCGGTGGACGCGGACTGATCGGCCGGAACTGGGCTCGGTGCAGCTCGAGCACCACGTGGCCTTCGGGATCGGTGAGCACAACATCGGCGACCAGGTCCGCCTCGCCCGGCTGTGGCGCAACGCGGGTGACGCCGACGATGACCTGGTCGGGGATAGCGGCGAACTGGCGAACATGCTGGATCGCGGCGGGCACCACCGCCCCGCCGGCGGCGGCCGCACCGGCATCGGCCAAAAGGGCGACGGACTGCAGGGCGGCGTCGAGCACGACCGGATGAGCCTGGTGGTTGGAGGTCGCGACACCGGCCCCGTCCGCGTCGATACGCGCCACCACCTGCGTGCCGTTCGCCCAGACTTCCACGATTCGCCGGAACGACTGCCCGTAGCTCAGGCCGCGGTCGGCCAGCTGCGCATAGACCTCGTCGGCGGTGACGGCGGCCGCGCCGGCGGCCTCGGTCACCGCAAGGGTCGGCCGCAGCAGGGCGTCGATGATGCGTCCACTGGCATTACGGGTCCAGCTGGTGGCCGAACCGCTTCGCGAGCTGACCGCAAACCGGCCGCTGGATGACTCCACCGTCAGCCGCATGGTCGGGATCTCGGTGTCTTCCACCACCAGCGGCGCGATGAACCGGACGCCATCCAACGCCGGTGCAGCCCGGCCCGTGGTGTGGGCCGCCGCGGCCAGCGCGGCATCGAGGTAGGCCGCTCCCGGCAACACCACCATGCCGGCGACGACATGGTCACGCAGCCAGGGCAACCGAGCGCTTGCCAACTCGGTCCGCCATTCGGGCTGACCGGCGTCGGTGAGATCACCGGGCAGCACCCGGGCGCCACCGGTGCCCAGGTAGCCGTCGACGACCGGCTGTTCCATCGACCACAAACGCTGCCGCTGGAACCGGTGCGCCGGCAGCGGACGATGCGCGGGGAGGCCATCGCAGGCCCCGGGAGCACGCTCGGTGCTCAGGGCGCCCGCAACGTAGAGCTCGGCCAGGGTGGTGCGGATGCTGACCGCGTCCTCGGTGTCGCGGCTGAGCGTCCCGATCGAGGTTCCGGTGACACCCTCGTGAAGCAGGATCTCCCGGATGTTGCCCGACAGCACCGGATGCGGGCCGACCTCCACAAACACCCGCGCGCCGGAGTCGCTCATCGCAGCGATCGTGTCGGCGAATCGCACCGGCCGGCGAACATTCTCCCGCCAGTACTCGGTCCCCCAGTCCGGTCCCGTTACCTGGGTGGACGTCACCGTCGAATACAACGCGATACTCGGCGTCTTCGGTGCCAGGCCCGCCAGGTCCCGACTCAGCTGCGGCAGCAGCGGATCCAGCAGGTGCGAGTGGTAGGGCACGTCGACCCGGAGCTGCCGGGCGAACACACCCAGATCGGTCAGCTTCTCCCCCAATTCCCCGATCGCCGACTGGGTTCCGGCCAGCGTCACCCCCGACGGGCTGTTCACGGCGGCGATGCACACCTCGGCGCGGTCGGTGATCCACTCCAGCACCTCCGCTTCGCTGAGCCCGACGGCGAGCATCCCTCCCAAACCGGCGGCCTGCGTGGCCAGGCAGGAGCGGTAGTAGCTGACCTTGACCGCGTCGTCCAGGCTGAGCATGCCGCTGACGTAGGCCGCGCTGACCTCGCCGACACTGTGCCCGACGACGGCCTGCGGGTGGACCCCGTAGTGCGCGAGTTCCGCGGCCAGGCCGATCTGTACGAGAAAGTTCGCCGATTGCGCGACAGCGGTGCTGGTCACCCGGGAATCGGCCTCATCCCGGCGCAGTTCGTCGATCAGCGACCAGCCGGACAGGTCGGTGAACAACTCGTCGATCTCGGCTGCGGCGCAAGCGAAAGGTCCACCGGCGGCGAGTAAGTCGCGGCCCATCCGCCACCACTGCGGGCCCATCCCGCTGAACACGAAGACCGGGGCGGTGCCCTCGGTGACGGTGCGGCCACCGGTCGCCGAGCCGTCGACCACCGACGCCAGCTGGGCAAGCAGGTCGTCACGATCGCCGAACGGTACGGCGAACCGGTAATGGTGGTGCGATCGACGCGACCACATGGTGTCCGCCAAGGTAACCGGGTCCACGGTGGGATCGGCGACCAGCGGCAGCAATTCCTCGGCCAGCCGACGGGCACTGTCGGCGTTACGCCCCGACACCGGCAATACCCGGGCCGGCGGCGTCCGGACGATCGCCTGGGTTCGGTTGGCTGCCTCCACCAACACCGCGTGCGCGTTCGTGCCGCCGTAGCCGAAGCCGTTCACCGACGCCGCCGCTATCGCGTAGTCGGCCGGGAAGGGTTCGGCCTCGGTGATCACCCGCAGCCGGTGCTCGGCGAACGGTATGGCCGGATTCAGCCGGTTCAGGCTGGCCTGAGGCGCCAGCTGGCGGTGGTGCAGGATGAGTGCGGCCTTGATCACGCCGGCGACTCCGGCCGCGGCTTCAAGATGGCCGATCGAGTTCTTGATCGATCCGACGACCAGGTCGGTGGTGCGGCCCTCGACGCGCCCCAGGGTCTCGCCAAGAGCAGCCATCTCCAGCGGATCGCCGACGGCGGTGCCGGTACCGTGCGCCTCGACGTAGCCGATTTGCTCGGGGCGCAGACCTGCCGCGGCGGTCACCCGCCGGATGAGCTCAGCCTGCGCGGTCGGGTTGGGCACCGTGATGCCCGACGTGCGTCCGTCCTGATTGACACCGGTGGCCCGGACAACGGCGTAGACCCGGTCGTGATCGCGGGTCGCGTCCGCAAGCGGCTTGAGCACGATGATCGCGGCTCCTTCGCCCCGCGCGTAGCCGTCGGCCGCGGCATCAAAGGTTTTGCAGTGGCCGTCAGCGGAGAGGAACCGGCCCTTGCACATCTCGACGAATGTCTCCGGGGTCAGCATCGCGTTGACCCCTCCGACCAGAGCCAACTCGATCTCGCCGCGAGCGATCGCCTGGGTGGCTTCATGCAAGGCGACCAACGAAGACGAGCAGGCGGTGTCGATCGTCATGCTCGGCCCGCGCAGGTCATACACGTAGGAGATCCGGTTGGACAGCATGGTGAACGAGCCTGCGGTGGCGGTGTGGGAATTGATCGCCGTCCGGCTGATCGACTGGCGGCGGAGTGTCATGTTGTCGGCGGTGAAGCCGCCGACGTAAACGCCGACGGGCCGGCCGGCCACTCGGCCGGACACCCCGGCATCGTCCATCGCTTCCTGGCTGACCTCGAGGAGCAGCCGCTGCTGCGGGTCCATGATCGCGGCCTCGCGCGGCGAGATCCCGAAGAATTCGGGATCGAAGTCCCACAACGATTCCTGCAGAAACCCGCCGCTGCGAACGTACATCCGGCCGGGCATGTCCGGCTCGGGGTCGTAGTAGCGGTCCAGCCGCCACCGATCCGCGGGTACCTCGATGATCCCGTCGCCACGGGCGAGCAGGAATTCCCAGAGCTGGTTGGGACCACTCACTTTGCCCGGCAACCGACAACCGATGCCCACGATGGCCACGTCAATCATTTCGATTCCTCTCGCTGCTGAAAGGGGCTTCAGCGTGAATGCCTTTGCGTCAATGCCGACTTGGGCTTCCCGACGGCTGTTCGAAGCGACGCGTCACCGGATTGCGCTCAACCCCCCACGCCGGTAATACCGTCTGCCGGCGCACGGGTCGCGTCATGGGAAGGGGGGCGTCGCTGCGGCGAGCCGGCGCCGCCGCGCGCGGACCTTCGGTCAACCGGTGGCACCAAGCTTCGTAAGCGTCCAGCGCTCGTTCCCGACCCAGCAGACGCTGAGCGTAGCGCTGGCCGCAGAGACCAAGCCCTACCCCGACTTCCACGCTGTCAGCCAAACGAACAGCGGTATCGAGCAGCACCGCCGGATCGCCGGCCGAGATCACGACGCCCGCCCCCGAGTCCCGGACCTCGGCAGCGGTCACACCGTTGGCGTCGGTTGCCGCCAGGACCGGCCGGCCCGCGGAGAAGTAGGACGTCAACTTGCTCGGTACAGCCATCTGACCCACGCCCGGACGTTCGTTGACCAAGAGAACATCGGCGCACGACAACAGCTGACGATATTCATCAGCCGGTAACGGGTCCTTGAATTCAAGCCGCTGCACATCTTTGGCCGACTGTTGCAGAAGCTTGCGCTGGTTGCCGTCGCCCAACAGCACGAACCGGATGTCAACCCCGCGTTCGTCGGCCAATCGGGCCGCCGCGACCACGTTTTCCAGGCCTTGCTTCAAACCCATGTTCCCGCTGTGCAAAACGATGCGTTCCCGCGGCTGCCAACCGTGCCTCCGGCGCACCTCCGCCGGGTTCACCGCCTGTGCTGATCCGATGTGCACCCAGTTCCGTATGACGGCGATACGCCTCGGTCGCACACCCATCCTGATCGCCGCGTCCGCGAAACGGTCGTGGACGACGGCCGCGCCCGTTGCGTGGTTGAGGACAGCAGCTTCAAACCGCACCGCCAGCGCAGCCATCCGGGCGGGCATGGCACCGGTCTCGACCACGCCCATTCCGTAGAGGTCTTGGACGATAAGTCCCACCGGGATGTTGGCCGTTCTCGACCGGGCGATGACCATCGCGCTCGCGATCAGTGACGGACTCACGGTGAGAACGAGTTCCGGTTTGTTCCAGCCCGCCGACACCGCCCGCACACCGAAGGTGGCTTCCAACTTCAGCCGGTTGCGCAGTGTCGATTCGGCGGGAACGTAGTGCGCGAAACGCCGCACGACAACGCCGTCCATTGCTTTCACGGTTCCGGACAAGCCGCGGTACGCCGGGTTGACGCGCCACTGGGGATAATGCGGCAGTCCGGTGAGAACCTCGACGTCATGCCCACGCGCCGCCAGGCCGACAGCCATACCGGTCGTGTACGGGGCGATACCGGACTCCTCCGGCTCGTAATTGATACTGGCAATACAGATGCGCATGGTCATCTCCTCGCCATGTCGGCGTTTTCGCGGTACCACGCCACGGTTGCCTGGATCCCCTCACGCAGCCGGATTTCCGGTCGCCACCCGGCGTCGGTCAGCACAGAGACGTCCAACCGTTTGCACTGCATCCCGTCCGGCTTGCTGGTGTCCCACCGGGTTTGACCGCCATAGCCCACCGCGTCGGCGACGACGGCGGCGATCTCTGCGATGGTGTGGTCGACGCCGGTGCCCACATTGACGTGGTTGGGGCCGTCGAAGTGTTCCAGCAGGTACAGGCACGCACTCGCCAGGTCGTCGGCATGCAGCAGCTCCCGCCGTGGGTTTCCGCTGCCCCAGTTCGTCACCTCCGGAGCACCACTGGCTCGGGCTTCTTCATACCGGCGAATGAGGGCCGGCACCAGATGTGAGCCGACGCGGGAGAAGTTGTCGCCGGGGCCATAGAGGTTGGTCGGCATCGCCGAGATCCACGACAGGCCGTATTGACGTCTGACGGCCTGCACTTGAAGGATTCCGGCGATCTTGGCGATTGCGTAGGCGTCGTTGGTCGGCTCCAGGGGCCCGGTGAGCAGCGCGCTCTCGGTGATGGGCTGCCGGGTGTGTTTCGGGTAGATGCAGGAGGAGCCGAGAAACAGCAGGCGCGGCACCCGCGCGGCGACTGCTGCGTCGAGCAGGTTGAGCTGGATCTGCAGGTTCTCCGATAGGAAGTCGGCGGGATAGGTGTTGTTCGCCATGATGCCACCGACTTTGGCCGCGGCGGCGATGACGAGTTGAGGCTTTGACCCGACGATGAAGTCAAATGTCGCGGCCCGATTCGTCAGGTCGAGTTCGTCGTGCGATCGCAGGACAATGTTGGTGAATCCCGCTTTTTGGAACCTGCGCAACAGGGCGGAGCCCGCCAGCCCACGGTGCCCGGCGATGTAAACCGGGGAAGCACGGTCGAGGGGACGCGGTGATGTACTCATTGGGCTGCTCATGTCCGCAGGGCGAGCGTAGGCTTGTCAATCCATGGCTGGCCCGCGCACTCCAGGGCGGCAATGTCGGCATCCACCATGATCTGTGCCAGCTCGGCGGTGTGTGTGGAGGCCGTCCACCCCAGCGTTTTCGCCGCCTTGGTGGGGTCACCGATCAGCGAATCCACCTCGCTGGGCCGCAGGTAGCGTTCGTCGAATCTGACGTGCTTCTGCCAATCGAGTCCGGCGTAGTCGAATGCGGCCTGGATGAAATCGCTTACGCTGTAGCCGAACCCGGTGGCGAGAACGTAGTCGTCGGGGGTGGGGGCCTGCAGCATCCGCCACATTCCTTCGACATATTCCGGGGCGTACCCCCAGTCACGAACAGCGGAGAGGTTGCCCATGTAGAGGTGGGACTGTATGCCGGCTTTGATGCACGCGGCGGCTCGGGTGATCTTGCGGGTCACGAAGGTCTCGCCGCGCCGGGGTGACTCGTGGTTGAACAAGATGCCGTTGACTGCGAACAGGCCGTACGCTTCCCGGTAGTTGCGGGTCACCCAGTACGAGTACACCTTTGCTGCGCCGTATGGTGACCGCGGATAGAAGGGGGTTTCCTCGTTCTGTGGTGGCGGCGATGCGCCGAACATCTCCGATGAGGACGCCTGGTAGAAGCGGCATCCCACTTTCGAAATGCGGACGGCTTCCAGTAGTCGCATGGACCCCATACCCGTGGTGTCGCCGGTGTGCACCGGTTCGTCGAAGCTGACTCGCACGTGGGACTGCGCCGCGAGGTTGTACACCTCGTCCGGCTCGATGGTGGTCAGCAAGGTCACCAGGCGGGCACCGTCGGTGAGATCGCTGTAGTGCAAGAACAGCCTTGCGCCAGGCTCGTGCGGATCCACGTAGAGGTGGTCGATCCGCGACGTGTTGAGCGTCGAGGACCGACGGACGAGCCCGTGGACTTCGTAACCTTTGCTCAACAGCAATTCGGCGAGATAGGAGCCGTCTTGACCGGTGATCCCGGTGATCAGCGCTCGTTTCACGGGATTGCCACCTCCTTCGCGCGCCGGATATTCGAGGGTCTCCGAGGGGGGCGGGGCCTCAGATGTAGACATCGCTGTGCGTCCGCAGCGAGAACCCGGCCTGTTGGGCGTCGTTGTAGAACATCTGGACCGTTTCCAGGGACAGCTGCGCCAGGTCCTTGCCGAGCATCGGCAGCTTCTTGAGGATGTCGGGCGTCACAGTGATGACGTGGCAGCCCATCTGGTCGGCCTGAACGAGATTGAGCAGCTCACGCGGACTCGCCCACAGCAGCTTCGCTTTAGGCCGGTGCTTGAGGATCTGCAATGCCTCCTTCATCAGCGGCACCGGGTCCACGCCGGTGTCCGCGATGCGCCCGGCGAAGACGGACACGATGGCCGGCACGTCCGGGTGCAGCTCGCCGGCGATCTCCCACACCTGGTCTACGGTCAACAGCGCAGTCACGTTCAGCTTGATGTGGTCCATCGCCAAGGTGCGGATGAGCCCGGCCGCGGAGACGCCTGCTGTATTGGTGACAGGGATCTTGACGTAAACGTTGGGCCCCCACGAGGCGATGGAACGCGCTTGCCGGTCCATCTCATCGAAATCGTCGGAGAACACCTCGAAGGAGATCGGCAGGTGCTTGATGTGTGCCAGCACATTTGACGCGAAGGCTTCGTAGTCCGTCACACCGGCCTTGCGCATCAGCGTCGGGTTGGTCGTGAAGCCTTTGATGTAGGGCTGCTCGAGCGCGGCCAGCATCTCGTTCACATCGGCGCCATCAGCGTAGATGTCAATCGTCAGTGGGGCCATTGTCCCCACCCCCCTTCCAATGGATGATCAGGTCCACAGCTTGTGACAATGCGGACACGGTGATGTCGGGCCGTGAACAACCTCGCTTCGCAGCCGAATGAGCGTTCATCACAAGCGCGGTCTTGCAGCCGACACTGCGGCCGCATTCCACGTCGGTGTCCTGATCCCCCACCATCCACGACGCGGCCAAATCGACGCCGCGCTCGCGGGCGGCCTTCAGCAGAAAGTACGGCATTGGCTTGCGGCACAGGCAGTTTCCCGAATACCCCGGTACAATTCCGTGCGGGTGGTGGTAGCAGTAGAAGTACTCGCCGAAGGCGATTCCGTTCGCGCTCAGCGATCCCTCCAGCCGGCGGTGGACGCCCTGGATGTTCTCTAGTGTGGTCTTACCCTTGGCATAGCTGGGCTGGTTCGACACCACGAACAGCGCGAATCCGGCGCCCGCCAAACGTCGCAGCGCCGGAATAACGCCGTCGATCATGACCAGGTCCTCTGGAGCGTGCGGGGACTCGTACTCGCCCGTTTTCGGGTTGAAGATCAACTCGTTCAACACTCCGTCGCGGTCCAGGAAGACGGCCGCGGTCATCTGGTCGACTCCCACTTCATTTCGTAGGCCTTCATGCCCGGGTGGGAGACGATCAGGTGCCAGACCACCGCTTGCCAGGACTCGGCATGAGGCGTCACGGTTTCGGGGCTCATCGTGGGGATAACCAGGCAGGCGTCGGCCTGCTGCGCGGTGTATCCACCGTCGCGGCCCACGATGCCCAGGACTGTTGCGCCGGTTTCTTTGGCGTGCCGCACCGCGTGGACGATGTTGCCGCTGATGTTCTTTTCCAGATCGCCGCCACCGACGGAGAACACCAATACCGCGTCGCCGGCGCCAAGGCGGCTGCCCTTCAGCCAATTGACGAAGCAGCTGTCCCAGCCGTCGTCGTTGACCCGAGCGGTCAACTCCGACACGTTGTCGGTGGGTGCATAGGCTTCCATGCCGCAGATCTTGCGAAAGTCATTGACTGCATGTCCGGCGTTACCGGCGCTGCCGCCCACGCCCAGGATGAACAACCGTCCCCCGCCTTCCCGGACGCCGCGCAGCAACTCGATCATCTGGTCGATCTTGGCCGGATCAACCAGTGCGGCAATCTTGTTCACCTCCTCCAGATACTGGGTGGTGTAGGCGGAAGCGACGGTACTCATGATCGGCGCGCCTTAGCCTGGCGAAGAACACGGTTACGGTTCACCTGACACCTCGATTCCTTGTGTTTCCAATGCGGCGCTCAATATGCGCCCGACGCACGGCCGATCGCGCTGACGGTCTTCACAGCGATCACCAGATCGCTGAGCATCGACCAGTTCTCCACGTAGGAAAGGTCCAACCGCACCGAATCCTCCCAAGACAGGTCGGATCGACCGCTTATCTGCCACAGTCCGGTGATGCCCGGACGCACCAGAAGCCGGCGACGAACCCGCTGGTCGTAGGTGGCGACCTCGCGGGGCAACGGCGGCCGGGGGCCGACTACGCTCATCTCTCCCCGGAGCACGTTGATGAACTGCGGGAGTTCGTCGATGCTGTACCGGCGCAGGACCCTGCCTACCCGGGTGACTCTGGGATCGTTACGGATTTTGAACAGCACGCCGCCCACGCTGTCGTTGAGGTCGACCAACTGCGCCAGCTGGCGGTCTGCATCGACAACCATGGTGCGGAACTTGATCATTCGGAATGGCAAACCGTCCAGACCGGTCCGCTCGGAAAGATAGAAGACCGGCCCGGGGCTGGTCACCTTCACGGCCACGGCGGCAACGATCAGGATCGGCCCGGCGGCAAGCAGCGCCAGCAGAGCGAAGCACACGTCGAATAGGCGCTTCTGAAATCGCTTGGCGCCCTGGTACTGCGGCTTGTCGACGTGGATCAGCGGGAGGTCGGCCACGGGGCGCACCGTCAGTCGTGGGCCGGCCACATCGACGATCCCCGGCGAGACGACCAGGTCGACGTCGAGCTTCTCCAATTGCCACGACAGGTCGCGGATCCCGTCCGGCCCCAGCACTGCCGCCGAGGTCAACGCGACGGTGTCAGCCTGCGACGCCGCGATCGCGTGGCGGATGTCGTCTTCGTAGGGAAACACCCGCAGCCGCCCGAGATCCGGGACGACGAGTTCACCGCCTTGCGGGCCGCCGGGTGTACAAACCCCGACCACGGCGTAGCCATCGGCCGGATGCCGCGTCAGCGACCGTGCGAGGGCGGTGACCGATCGAAGCTCTCCGACCGCGAGCACGGCAGTCAGGAAGCGCCCGCGGCGACGCTGCGCCGACACGTACGCGCGGGCCAGCCGGCGGTTGACGGACAGCGCGACAAAACCGAGCGGAAACGCGATCGCCAGATAACCGCGGGCAATGTCCAGCTTGAACAGGGTGGAGACGACGGCGAGGACTCCGAAAACCGACAAGGTGGCCGTCCACACCCGGCGGAACTCCTCGGGCCCGGCTCCGATCACTTGCGGCGCACGGGTGTGATAGATCGCCAGACCCACAGCCCACGCGAAGACGATCAGTACCGAGACCCCCGAGTAAGCCACGGAACCGTAGCCCGCCCACAAACTCCCGCTCGTCACCGTTCCGAACCGCACGATCTGTGCCAGCGCTACGACGCCGCTCAACACGCTGACGTCAGAGGCCAGAAGCCAATCGGCGTAACGATGTTGCCACCGCGCACGAAGGGACCTCGGCGTCGCAGGCAGCGTCGCAATCGGGTCGGAGACCGCTACCGGTGCCGAGCGGAGTGCGGTTACCTGAGCGGTCATGGCATGCCTGCGCTTCCACCGGGGATGCTCTCAGGCCCAGCTGGACCCGACGGCGGAGTCGGTGGCGGCCATGTTGTTGCCTGCCGTCTGCACCTTTTGGCCGTGGGCGTTGGCCTGCTCGTAGATCACCTGGAAGTTGCGCCCGAGCTGGGTGATGAACTCCTGGCAAGCCACCGAACCCGCACCGCCCCAGAAATCCCCGGCCGCCAATACATCATGGATGATTGCTTGGTGTTCGGCCTCCAAGGACGCCGCCTGGGCACGAATCAACGCCCCATGGGCATCGACGTCACCGAATTGGTAGTTGATAGACATCGCTCGACGCCCTTTCCTAGCTGCTCAAGATCTGCTGCGAGGCCGCTTCTTGCGTCTCGTAGTGGTTTGCATCGCGAATCAATCCGTCGCGCACGCCGTGCAGCATGGTCACGATGTTGCGAAACGCGGTCTGCATCTGGCCCATGGTGTCGTAAGAGGTGCGCTCGGCGAGCCCTCCCCACCCGACGCCGGAGATGTTGGTCGACGACGCCCACATCCTGCGAGCCTCGTCCTCCACAGTCGCAGCGTGCACATCGAACCGACCCGCCATGTCCCGCATGGCGTTCGGGTCCGTCATAAAACGACTAGGCATTTTCGGTGACCTCCGTGTTGAATACTTGCGCTGGGGCCAAAGGCCTTGGCCCGTTATATGACCGCCGGTTCGTGTCCATTGACCGGCAAATACACGACCGCACACCGGTATCCAGGTGGCGGCTTGCCGTATCCGGCGGGAACCGGAGTTTCGGCGGCCAACGCTTCGACCGGCTCAGCCGGGTACCCCGCGGCCGGTGAACCGCCGAGCACCTTCAGGCGTGGCATGTATTTGGCAGCGACCGGGTCGGTGCCGGCCGCAGCGCCCACGGTTCCGGCCCGTGGTAGCCCGCCGAAGATGAGCGGCGCACCCATGCCGCCCATACCGCCGCCGAATTCGCCAGCCGACAACGCCATCGGGGCTGTGGCGGAAGCCAATGTCCCCACCGGAGCCGCCGCGGCCCAGCCCCAGGTCTGCGGCACCGACAACGCCCCGATCGAGGCCGCTCGACCGATGCCCGCCAAAGTCCCCAGGCTTGCACCGAACCCGGACCCCATCACGCCCCCGGCGGCCGCCGCCCCCATCGCCGCACCTGCCGACGCACCCGCCGATGCGCCCGCTGCGGTCGCCGCGTCCGCTAGTGAGGCCAAAGAGGGCAGTCCCCCAGCGCCCGCAGCGCCGGTTAGGGAGGCCAGGGCTGCCGGATTCATCATCGGGCCCAACGCCTGAACCGCCATAAACAGGCCGAAAAACCCTGGCAGGTAAGCATACTCGGAGAACAGCGTGCCCATGATGCTTCCCGCGTCAAGCCCGCCGAAGGGCGAGGTCACGGTCGAGGCCGTGGTCGACGCAGTAGACCCGCCCGAACCCAACGCATTCGCCAACTGGGTCAGCAGCCCCGACAACCCCGAGCCGGACGACGCCGTGGACGCTGCAGGAGATGCGAGGCTTTGCAGCGTGGTGGGCACCAGTTGGGACAGCGTCCCCTGTGCGGTACCGGCAGAGACACCGGCGGCCTGGGCGACCGAGGCGCTTTGCAGGCCCGGCCCCGCCGGGTTGGCCGGCGACGGCGGTGAGGTGAACGTCGTCAACCTCGTAGCGGCAGCTGAGCTTCCGGCGTAGCCGTACATCGCCGCGGCATCCTGCGCCCACATTTCGGCATACTGGGCTTCAGTGGCCGCGATCGCCGGGGTGTTCTGGCCGAAGAAATTCGTTGCGACCAGCGCCATCAGCAACGCCCGGTTGGCCGCGATCACCGGCGGTGGCACCGTCATCGCGAACGCCGCCGCATGGGCGGCTGCGGCCGCCTTCGCCTGCGTGGCCGCCTCTTCGGCCTGCAGGGAAGTGGCGTTCATCCATGTGACATACGGCGCGGTCGCCGCCGCCATCGCCATCGCTGACGGACCCAGCCATTGCCCGTCGGTCAACTCCGAGACCATTGATCCGTAAGCCGAGCCGGCCGACTGCAATTCGACGGCCAAACCATCCCAAGCCGACGCGGCGGCCAGCATCGATCCCGACCCCGGTCCGGCATACATGCGCGCGGAATTGAACTCCGGCGGGAACGCTCCGTAATCCATGGCTGGGCCTCGGCATGCTTAGGTCGACGCGGCCGCGTTGGCCGCCTCGGTGAGGGCATAGGAATCGGCGCTGATACCCAGTGTGTGCACGAGCATTTCGTGGATCGCTGCGGCCTGGGCACTGACCGCCTGGTACATCTCGGCGTGTGCGGCGAACTGAGCGGCCGTCAGCGCCGATACCTCGTCGGCGGCCGCGGGCACCACCCCGGTCGTGGGTGCGGCTGCGGCGGCATTTTCGGCCGTCATCGCCGAGCCGACGTTCTGCAAGTTGCCGGCCGCGAACGCCAGCGCCTCCGGCTGTGTGGTCACAAACGACATGTGCTTCTCCTAACGGTTCCTAACGGTTCTGCCGTTGCACGCCTTTGTGTTGCGCAGGACAAAATCTCAAGAAGCTGGTTCAGTGAGCGGGCAGGAACGCGCACACGGCGGGTACCTGGCCGCCTTGAGCGTCTGCCGCGGCCCGGGCAAGCAGGGGCGTCTCCCCGCGTGGTCGCCAGGTCCGCGTAAACAGCGCATTGGCCATGGATGATTTCTAGACCCGACAGCGCCGAGGCGCTAGGGTACTCGGCTACGCTAATGACTCCGGAGCGGTACTCGACCAACGCGGTAGCACTACTCGGCCCAGTCGATCCGCCACCTCTGTCGCTGAGCACGACAGGTGCGGCGACGACTTTGCTACGACGGTACGGCGATGAAACGCTTAGCGAGGTGGCGCCGTACCAACGCGCACCGCAATCATGCATAGTCGCGGCGAAGAGGTGGGGCTCGATGGAATCACACGACGACACCGTGGTCCTGGTGCTGGCCGCCGGCGCCGGCACGCGGATGGTCTCCGACACCCCCAAGGTGCTGCACACCCTCGGCGGGCGCAGCATGCTGTCGCACTGCCTGCGTGCAGCCGCCGGGATCAGTCCCCGCCACCTGGTGGTGGTGCTGGGCCACGCCCACGAACGCATCGCCGGTACGGTCGCCGAGCTGGCGCAGGCCCTGGATTGCCGCATCGACATCGCCCGGCAAGACCAGCAGCTGGGCACCGGGCACGCGGTGCTGTGCGGCCTGTCGGCCCTGCCGCAAGACTTCGCCGGCACCGTCGTCGTCACCTCCGGTGACATTCCGTTGCTGGACAGCGCCACGTTGGCGGCGCTGGTGGACAGCCACCGCAGCGCCCCGGCCGCGGTCACGGTGCTGACCACGACGCTGGCCGACCCCACGGGTTACGGGCGCATCCTGCGGGAGCGCGACGGCGCGGAGAACCCCGTGACCGCGATCGTCGAACAGGCCGACGCCACCGAATCCCAGCGCGAGATCCGCGAGGTCAACGCCGGGGTGTACGCGTTCGACATCACCGCACTGCGCTCAGCGCTGGGCCGGCTCGGCTCGGACAACGCCCAGCATGAGCTGTACCTGACCGACGTGATCGGCATCGTGCGCGGCGACGGCCAGGCGGTGCACGCCCGTCACGTCGACGACGCCGCCTTGGTGGCCGGGGTCAACGACCGGGTGCAGCTGGCCGAGTTGGCCGCCGAACTCAACCGCCGGCTGATCGCCGCCCATCAGCGGGCCGGTGTCACGATCCTCGACCCCGCCACCACCTGGATCGACATGGACGTGACCATCGGGCGCGACACCACCGTCGCACCCGGAACCCAGCTGCTGGGCAATACCCGCATCGGCACGCACTGCGCAATCGGGCCGGACAGCACGCTGACCGACGTCACGGTGGGCGACGGCGCCTCGGTGATCCGCAGCCACGCCGCCTCGTCGTCGATCGGGGCTGGGGCGACGGTCGGCCCGTTCAGCTATCTGCGGCCCGGCACCGCGCTGGGCGCCGACGCCAAACTGGGCGCGTTCGTCGAGACCAAGAACTCCACCATCGGCACCGGGACCAAGGTCCCGCACCTGACCTACGTCGGCGACGCCGACATCGGCGAGCACTCCAACATCGGCGCCTCCAGTGTCTTCGTCAACTACGACGGCCAGACCAAGCGGCGGACCAGGGTCGGCTCGCACGTGCGCACCGGCTCGGACACCATGTTCGTGGCGCCGGTCACCATCGGCGACGGCGCCTACACCGGCGCCGGGACCGTGGTGCGCGACGATGTGCCGCCGGGTGCGCTGGCGGTGTCGGCCGGCCCGCAGCGCAATATCGAGAACTGGGTACAGCACAAGCGGCCCGGCAGCCCGGCCGCCGCGGCGGCCGAGAAAGCCCAGGCGGCCGGTGGTCCCGGCGCAGCTCAGCCGCTGGAACCGCCGGACGAACCCGGCGAACCATCGTGAGGTTGGTCGCGTTGAGGCAGCCCGAGGCGAAATCACACGTCGGGCTACGTACCATAAGGCCCGAGTTAACTCGACCATTTTCCAAAATCTCCGACGGCGGGGGCAGCACGTGAGCCACGAGTGGACAGACAACCGCAAAAACCTGATGCTCTTCGCTGGTCGCTCGCACCCGGAGTTGGCTGATCAGGTCGCCAAAGAACTGGACGTCCCGGTCACCGCGCAGACCGCCCGTGACTTTGCCAACGGCGAGATCTTCGTGCGTTTCGAGGAGTCGGTACGCGGCTGCGATGCCTTCGTGCTGCAGTCGCATCCGGCGCCGCTGAACCAGTGGCTGATGGAACAGCTGATCATGATCGACGCGCTCAAGCGAGGCAGCGCCAAGCGGATCACCGCGATCCTGCCCTTCTACCCCTACGCTCGCCAGGACAAGAAACACCGTGGCCGCGAGCCGATTTCGGCTCGCCTGGTGGCCGACCTGCTCAAGACGGCCGGCGCTGACCGGATCGTCACGGTGGACTTGCACACTGACCAGATCCAGGGGTTCTTCGACGGCCCGGTCGATCACATGCGCGCCCAGCCGCTGCTGATCGGCTATATCAAGGAAAACTACGGCAACTCCGACGTCGTGGTGGTCTCCCCCGACTCCGGCCGGGTGCGCATCGCCGAGAAGTGGGCGGACTCCCTGGGCGGGGTGCCGCTGGCCTTCATTCACAAGACCCGCGACCCGCTGGTGCCCAACCAGGTGAAGTCCAACCGTGTCGTCGGTGAAGTGCAGGGCAAGACCTGCGTGCTGATCGACGACATGATCGACACCGGCGGCACCATCGCGGCGGCGGTGAACCTGCTGCGTGAGGACGGCGCCAAGGACGTCGTCATCGCCGCCACCCACGGGGTGTTGAGCGACCCGGCGGCCGAGCGACTGGCGGCCTCCGGCGCCTGCGAGGTGATCGTCACCAACACCTTGCCGATCACCGAGGACAAGGTGTTCCCGCAGCTGACCGTGCTCTCGATCGCCCCGCTGCTGGCCAGCACTATCCGGGCGGTATTCGAAAACGGCTCGGTCACTGGACTTTTCGACGGAGACGCCTAAATGACCGACGGGACCATCTACCACAACCCGCGCTGCTCCACCTCCCGCAAGACGCTGGAACTGCTGCGCGACAACGGTATCGAGCCGACGATCGTGGAGTACCTGAAGACCCCGCCGTCGCGCGCGGAGCTGGCGGAGATGATCCGCGCTGCAGGCATTGGTGTGCGCGACGCGGTGCGCACCGGCGAGGCGGTGTATGCCGAACTGAACCTGGCTGACGCTTCTGACGACGAGCTGCTCGACGCGATGGCCGCCCATCCCATTCTGATCCAGCGGCCGTTCGTCGTCACCGACAACGGAACCCGGCTGGCTCGCCCGATAGACGCGGTCCGCGAGATCCTGTGATCCGCCGGTGGGCCCTGGCGTGCACCGCGGCGCTGGCGTGCACGGCACTGGCGGGTGCGGCGACCGGATGCGGCACCAAAACACCTGACTACCAGTCGATCTGGGCCAACGGCAGCACCGCCACCACATCGGAGGAGCCGCAGGCCCCGGTGACGGTGGGACGTTATCTGGAAGATCAGGGGGTGGCCGCCGAGGCGGTGGCGCCCAACGCCCCGACCGACCTGACCGTGTCGATTCCGACACCACCGGGCTGGACGAAAAAGGAGAGTCCGACGTTGCCGCCGACCACACTGGTTATCGGCAAAGGCGAGAAGTTTCCGCGGGCGATTTTGAGCGTGGTCAAGCTCACCGGGAACTTCGATTCACACGAGGCCATCAAGCATGGGGTGGTCGACGCCCAACTCTCACCGAACTTCCGGCTGCTGGACGCCTCCAACGAGGACTACCAGGGCTTTCCGTCGTCGATGGTGCAGGGCACCTACGACATGAACGGTCAGCGGCTGCACAGCTGGTTCCGGATGGTCATCGCCACCGGGTCGGCGCCGGCCGACCAACGCTACCTGGTGCAGCTGGCGGTCACCGGTCTCAATGACGAGGCGCCCAAACAGGCCGCCGACGTCGAGGCGATCATGAACGGATTCACCGTCGCGGCCAAGTGATCCCGCACCGGCGCCGGGTCTTGCTAGAGTGCGACGCACCCGCTGAAGGGAGTTCGGCCATGTCCCTTGTCCCCCTGTCATCGCTGGGCCTTACGGGCGTCGGCGTCGCTGCCGTCGCTACCAGCCTGCTGGCGCCGGCCACGGCGCTGGCAGACCCGCAGCCGGGCTGCACGGCCGCCGATATGGCCAACGTGGCCACCGGCGTCGCCGCCTCGACGTCGGGTTACCTCTACGCCCATCCGGACGTCAACGAGTTCTACACCGGCCTGCACAACCGGCCCGACGACGAGGTGCCCGAAGCGGTCCGCAGCTTCTTCGCCGACAACCCGCAGGCCCACTCCGACCTGCTGGGGCTGCGCCAGCCGCTGACCGACTTCCGCGCCCGCTGCGGATTGCCCCAGCCCGAGCGCCCGCTGCTGGACCAGTGATGGCTCGCCGGATCTGGGCCGTCGCGGCGCTGGCCCTGACCAGCCTGCCCGGCACCGTGGTCGTGTTCACACCGGCCGGAACCGCCGGCGCCCAGGGTTGCATCGGCGTGGGCCGCCGCGTGTATGTCAGCGGATGCGCCGACCCGGCTCCCCCGCCGGCCTACTACGCGCCGCTGCCCGAGGACGTGCCACCACCCCCACCGCCGCCGATCAATACCTGCGTGGGCTACAACGGCCGTTGGGTGCACGCCAACAACTGCAACTAAGCCTGCGCGGCTAGCTCCTCACCGCCTTCGGCGGTGTCCCTCGGGGCGGGCTGCCCGTTGGATTTCTGGCCCGCGCGGGGGGCTGGTTCTGCACCGAGACGGTGATTCCGCCGTCACGGGTCAGCTCCGGCGAGTTGACCGGCGGCGAGTCCAGCATGGGCAAGCTGGCGGGGTCGGGCGCCTCGTTAGAGTGTCAGCCATGCCCTCCTGGTCCGCCACCGATCTGCCGTCGTTCGCCGGCCGGTCCGTCATCGTCACCGGCGCCAACAGCGGCTTGGGTGCGGTGACCGCACGCGAATTGGCCCGAGCCGGCGCCAGCGTCACCTTGGCGGTGCGCGACACCGCCAAGGGCCGGGCCGCGGCGGCGGGCATGCCCGGCGACGTGACTGTTCGTGCCCTGGATTTGGCGGACCTGTCCTCGGTGCGGCGGTTCGCCGAGGACACCGCGCGAGTTGATGTGCTGATCAACAACGCAGGCATCATGGCGGTGCCCTACACCAAGACCGTCGACGGTTTCGAGAGTCAGATCGGCACCAATCACCTGGGTCATTTCGCGCTGACCAACCTGCTGTTGCCCAAAATCACCGACCGGGTGGTGACGGTGTCGTCGGCCATGCACCGGATGGGCTACCTCAGCCTCGAGGACCTGAACTGGGAGTCCCGGCGGTATTCGGCGTGGTCGGCCTACGGCCAGTCCAAGCTGGCCAATCTGCTGTTCACCAGCGAACTGCAACGCCGGCTCGTGGCGGCGGGTTCACCCCTGCGCGCGCTGGCCGCCCATCCGGGGTATTCGAGCACCAACCTGCAGGGCCAGACCGGCAAGCGGATCGGCGACCTGGTGATGCGCACCTTCGGCAACGGCCTGTTGGCCACCAGCCCCGATTTCGGGGCGCGCCAGACCCTGTACGCGGCGTCGCAGGACCTGTCCGGCAACACCTTCATCGGTCCGCGCTTCGGCATCGTCGGCCGCAGCGGGCCGGTGGGTCGCAGTCGGCCGGCCAAGCGCGGCTCCACCGCTGCCGGGCTGTGGGAGCGCTCCGAGCAGCTCACCGGGGTGCAATTTCCGCTCTGAGGTGCTGATGCGCTAGCCTGACCAGGCGTCACGGCGAGGGTGGCCCGTTCCGGCCGCCGTTATCGGCGAGGACCTCCTAGATGGTTGTCGCGATCTGGCCGTGCCTCATGCATGCCGTAGCAACCGTAGGAGTAACAATGGCCAAGGCCCCGACCAGCAACCAGCTCACCGTCTCGGTGCGGACCGAGACCGGCAAGGGCGCCTCCCGGCGGGCCCGTCGTCAGGGCAAGGTCCCCGCGGTCCTCTACGGTCACGGCACCGAGCCGCAGCACCTGGAGCTGCCGGCCCACGACTACGCGGCCGTGTTGCGGCACTCCGGCACCAACGCGGTGCTCGCCCTCGACATCGACGGCAAGGAGCAGCTGGCGCTGACCAAGGCGCTGGACATCCACCCGATCCGTCGCACCATCCAGCACGCCGACCTGCTGGTCGTCAAGCGCGGTGAGAAGGTCGTCGTCGAGGTCAACGTCGTCGTCGAGGGCGAACCGTTCCCCGGGACCCTCGTCACCCAGGATGCCACCGCGGTGGAGATCGAGGCCGAGGCGCTGTCGATTCCCGAACAGCTGACGCTGTCGATCGAGGGCGCCGAAGCCGGCACCCAGTTCACCGCCGGCGGCCTCGAGCTGCCCAAGGGCGTGAGCCTGATCTCGGACCCGGAGCTGCTGCTGGTCAACGTGATCGAGGCGCCGGCCGCCGAGGAGCCGGCCGAGGCGGCGGGTGAGGAAGCCGGCGCGGAGGCCGGCGAGGGCGCGGCCGCCGAGGCCGAGTAGACCGAGCGCGGCGTGGCCGAGTCACCGCCGATACTGGTGGTCGGCCTGGGCAACCCGGGCCCCAACTATGCCCGCACCCGACACAACATGGGCTTCATGGTCGTCGACCTGCTCGCCGAGCGGATCGGGTCCGCGTTCAAGCTGCACAAGAAGTCGGGTGCCGACATCGCCACCGGGCGGCTCAGCGGGCAGCCGGTGGTGCTGGCCCGCCCGCGCTGCTACATGAACGAATCCGGGCGCCAGGTGGGGCCGTTGGCCAAGTTCTATTCGGTGCCGCCGGGCGGCCTGGTGGTGATCCACGACGATCTCGACTTGGATTTCGGCCGGATCCGGCTCAAGCAGGGCGGCGGCGAAGGCGGCCACAACGGGCTGCGTTCGATCGCAACGGTGTTGGGCAGCAAGGATTTTCAGCGGGTTCGCCTGGGCATCGGCCGGCCGCCCGGACGTCAGGATCCAGCAGCGTTCGTGCTGCAGGCGTTCGGTGCGCGAGAGCGCGAGCAGGTGCCGACGATCTGTGAGCAGGCGGCCGACGCCACCGAGTTGCTGATCGAGTTGGGATTGGAGCCGGCGCAGAACCTCGTGCACGCTTGGGGCTAACCCTTTTCCGCCGAGCGTGAAGTTGCGTTCACGTTCGGGCGCGAGCGTGAACCCAACTTCACGCTCGCGGGGCGGGGGAAGCCGGGGCTAGGTGACCAGGGCCACCGAGTTGGCCCGGCGCAGCTTGCCCGACGGGGTCTTGGGGATGCTGCCCGGCCCGAGCACCACCACATTGCGGGGCCGCATGTCAACTTCGGTGACCACCTCGTGGGCCACCTGATGCTCGATCCGGCGTACCTCGGCCGGATCCTGCCAGGCATTGGACTCCACCGCGACCGCGAACGTCTCTCGCGAGTGCCCGGCGTCCAGGCGCACCGCCACCGCACAGCCCGGCCGCACGCCTTCCACGCGGCCCGCGGCCCGTTCGATGTCGGTCGGGTAGATGTTGCGGCCGGCCATGATGATGACGTCCTTGACCCGGCCGCACACCACGACGTGACCGTTCTCCATCTGGTAGCCCAGGTCGCCCGTGTCGTACCAGCCGTGCTCGTCCTGCGCCGGCAGGAAGCCGGCCATGGTCAGATAACCCGGGGTCACCGGCTCGCCGCGCAGTTGGATCACGCCGACGCCGCGCGGCGGCAGCGAATTGCCGTGCTCGTCGACGATCCGGATCTCGATGCCCTCCAGCAGCGGCCCCAGGGAGGCCAGCCGCCGGGTGTTGCCCTTGGTGGCCGGCACCGCGCGGCGCAGGGCGGCCAGCAGGTCGGCATCGACCTCGTCGACCACCAGTCCCGCGCCGCATTTGGAGAACGACACCGCCAGCACCGTCTCGGCCATACCGTAGGCCGGCAGGATCGCCGACGGCTTGAGGCCGAACGGCCTACCCGCGTCGATGAGGTCCTCGACGTCGGCCGGCTCGACCGGTTCCGCGCCCGACAGCGCGAACCGCAGCGTGGACAGGTCGAACTGCCCCGGTGTGGCCTGCTTGCGCAGCCGCTTGGCGAACAGCGCGTAGGCGAAGTTCGGGGCCGCGGTCATGGTGCCCTTGTACTTGTCGATCAGCTTGGCCCACAGCAGCGTGTCGCGCAGGAAGTCCATCGGGGTGATCTTGACCAGCTCGGCGCCGAAGTACATCGGCACCGTCAAAAAGCCGATCATGCCCATGTCGTGGAAGCACGGCAGCCAGCTCACCATGACGTCCTTCTCGACGTCGTACTCGGCGCTGACGAACATCGCCTCGGCGTTGGAGTAGATGTTGCGGTGGGTGATCTGCACGGCCTTCGGAGACCCGGTGGAACCGGACGTCAGCTGCATCAGCGCCAGATCGTCCTCACCGGCCTCCACGGGGTCGATCGGGTCGGCGGCCAGCAGCTCGGCGACGGTCAGGACCTTGAGCCCCTTCTCCTGCAGCACCGGCATCGCGGCCAGGAACGGATCGGAGATGATCACCGCCTTGGCGTCGATCATGTCGACGACGGTCATGGTGTCTTCGGCCCAGACCGCCAAGTCGGTGCGCGGGGTGGGCTGGTGCAGCATGGTCAGGCTAGCGGCGCGGATCCACACGCCCTGCGCGGTGGGGGCGATTTCGACCGGGGCGCCGGCCAGCACACCGACCGCGTCGCCCGGCCCGACGCCGGCCGCGGCCAAACCGCCGGCGATGCGGCGCGCGCGCTCGTGGACCTCGCCCCAGGTGTGCCGGACCGGGTGGTGCGGCTCACCGGTGACCATGCCCTTGGTGGATTCGCGGGCGCTGCGGAACATGTTGTCGGTAAACCTGCTCACGACGGCCTCCTAGCCGGCACCGGTACTTTGCCAACGGGCTGAAATTTCATGTTCCACCTGCTGGAGACCACTTGGCGAGAGGCGCGCGACACAAATAGGTGGCGGTTGCATCTCGATACCGTAATGTGCGGCCCACCAGCTCGGCGTTGCGTCTGGTTGGCGGGAACGTCCTGGCCGCGATTAGTCACCGCGCTGTATCTTAAACTCCTCTTAATCGAGGGGCAAATCCGGCGCCCGATTGGGGTCGCCGTCACACTCCGGTCACCGATGACGGCACCACCCGGGCGCCGTAGACCGGGCCGCTGGCCACCCGCACCGCGCGCCCGGCCCCCACCGCAGCCAGCTCGACGGCCACGTCAGCCGCCGAGGCCGCCGAGGCGCACAGAAACGCACACGTGGGCCCGGAACCGGTCACGATGCCCGACAGTGCACCGGCCTCCACACCGGCACGCAGCGTGCGCCGCAACGCGGGGTTGAGGCTGACCGCGGCCGCCTGCAGGTCATTGCCGAGCAGGCCGGCCAACCGCTGGGGATCACCGGCGGCCAACGCCGCCAGCACCGGCTCGGACTCACCCAGCTCCGGCAGGGCGCGCCCGGTGTCGCGCAGCCGGTCCAGCTCGGCGAAGACCGCGGGCGTGGATAAGCCGCCCTCGGCGAAGACCAGCACCCAGTGGAACGTCTCGCGGGTGAGCACCGTCGCCAGTTCTTCGCCGCGGCCGGTGCCCAATGCGGTACCGCCGTGCAGCGCGAACGGCACGTCGCTGCCCAGCCGGGCGGCCAGGGCGTGCAGGTCGCGGCGCGGCACGCCCAGTTCCCAGAGCACGTTCATCCCGACCAGGACCGCCGCCGCGTCGGCGCTCCCGCCGGCCATACCGCCGGCCACCGGGATGGACTTGTCGACCGTGATCGCCACGTCGGGGGCCCGCCCGACGTGCTCGGCCATCAGCTCGGCGGCGCGCCAGGCCAAGTTGCGGTCATCGGTGGGCAGCACGTCGGCGCCTTCACCGGCGATCCGCAACGACAGCACGTCGGCGTCGCGGACCGTCACCTCATCGACCAGGGAAACCGCGTGAAAGACGGTGGTCAGCTCGTGGTAACCGTCGTCGCGGCGGTCGCCGACCGCCAGGTAGAGGTTGAGCTTGCCCGGCACCCGCACGGTGACCGACCCGGTCGGGGACCACTCGGCGGCGGCATTTCCGTCGGATGCGGTCACGCCGATGAGACTAACGGGTACATCCGTGCGGGTGGCTACCCGAACAGGTCGGCGAAGTCCGCTTGGATCGAGCTCAGCGCGCTGCTCATCACCATGAACTCGAAGCCGGCCGCCATGGTGACCAGCCCGGTGCTGGCCGCCAGCGGCAGACCGATCGCGTTGAGCAGGTCACCAGAGGCCAGCTCCTGGGCGAACAACGTCGCGCTGTAGGCCGGCAGAGTGGTGACCAAGGCGTTGAGGATGTCGGCGGTCGGCAGCAGCGTGCTGTACAGGGTCGCGCCGGCACTGGTGAACGTGTTGACGATGTCGGTCAGGCTGGGCATGACGAACTCGGAGCTGCCGGTGCCGAAATCCCAGAGGTCCGCCGCGCTGCCCGACGACAGGTGCTGCAGGTCCTCGGTGAAGTCGGTCCAGCCCTGCTGCGCACCGTTGACCAGGGCGGTGAATACGTCGGTGAGACTGACATCCGGGAACACCCCGAACGGGGTGGACACATCGGCGGGCCCCTGCGACCAGCCGTGCTCGATGTCCCCGTAGCCGAGGTTGACCAGCACCCGCAGGCTCGGCTGCAGCAGGTCGGCGATCGCATTGCCGAATCCACTGCCCCGCAACGGCTGCAGCAGCGGCAGGTCCTCGGTGGGAATCATGAAGTAGTGGGTGTTGCCGGTGTAGCCCTCGCTGACCGGCAGCTCGATGGCCGTCGCCAGCTGGGCGTCGGTCAGCGTCGGGTAAGTGCCATGCACGTACATGATGCCCATGAAGGCGTTGAGGTCCGACAAGAAGTTCAGCGGGTACTTGGGGAAGTCGGCGAAGCCGTCATACTCCTGCGTGTAAAACGCGGTCTCCCAAGGGGTGTCGGCCGGGGTTCCGCCGCTGAACGTGACGCCCAGGCTGGGCAGTGTCAGCTCCGGCAGGTTCGGGTTGATGCTGGTCAGGTCGAAGCGGGACAGCAGGCCGCCGTCGGGGGTGCTGGGGCTGCCCAGCATCACGAAGGACAGTTGGTCGGCGTCCGGCCGCTGGTCCTCGGGCAGGCTCAGCAGCTGCTTGATCTCCAGCGCGTTGATGACACCGCTCTGCGAATAGCCCAGCACGACAAGGTTATTGCCGGCGGCGGTCTCTTCCATGATCTTCTGGTGCAGGATCTCCACGCCCTGGTCCAGCGAGGTGTCCAGTGGCAGCGACTTCACGCCGGTGAGCGGGTACAGCCCCTCCGGGGTGAACAGCGGGTTGGTGACGTCCACCGGGAAGAGCGGCTGGCCGGCGAACTTGGGCGTCGCGGGGTCCAGGAACCGGTCGGTGAGGGCGGTCAGGTACTGCGGGGGCGGGATGGGCAGCCCGCTGCCGCCCATGATCCACGACTCGGTGTCCAGCAAGCTCGCCTGGGCCACCACGGTTTTCGCGCTCCCGGCCACCCCGGGTGCTACCGCAGGCACCACCCCGAGCGCCAGGGCGCCGGCTACAGCCAGGGGCACGGCGCCCAACGTTCGCAGGTTAGGACCGGACAGCGTGGTCATGGCGAACCTCCCAGGATGACGACCGGATGATTATCACTCTGTGCCAGCGAAATGTCATTCGATTTTTGCTATTCAATCATCTGATTCTTAGTTTTGCGGCATCGGCGCGCCACCGGCGTGCTTCGCGGCCGAGAACGGTGCCGTCGCCATAACCTGGTGAGCATGGGTGAGGCCGGCGGGGACTTCGGCGGCTACCTGATCGATCGAGAGGTCGGGCGCGGGGGGCACGCCACGGTGTATCAGGCTCATCCTGCGAACTCCGGGGCCGGCCCGGCTCCGCTGGTGGCACTGAAGGTCCTCGACGAATCGCACCGCACCCCCGCTCAGCAGGCCCGGCTGGACCGCGAGTTCGAGTTCGCCCGCGCGCTCGACCACCCCAACATCGTGACGGTCTACCGCCACGGGCCCTTCTGGCTGGCGATGCAGTTCGTCGACGGCGGCAAGTCGACCGGCCTGCAGACGGTGCCGGATCGCCTGGCTGCCCTGGCCCAGATCGCCTCAGCCCTGGACTATGCCCACCACAGCGGCATCGTGCACTGCGACGTCAAACCGGCCAACATCCTGATCCCCGCGGACTTCCCCCGCGCCGGGGCGGTGCTGACCGACTTCGGCTCGGCCCACGCCGTCGTCGAGGACGTCTGGTCACGGCCCCGGAGACCGGGCAGTCCCGAGGTCTCACTGCCCTACACCGCTCCGGAGATCCTGTGCGGCAAGGCCCCGTCGGCCGCCACCGACGAATACGCACTGGCCTGTACCGCGGTCGAATTGCTCACCGGGGCGCCACCCTTCCCCGCCGCGAGCGCAGCCGAACTCGTGGATGCGCACCTGCGGCGACTGCCGCCGCCGGTCTCGGGGGCGTTCGGTCCGGCTGCCCGGGCGCTCGACGTGGTGGTGGAACGGGCCCTGGCGAAGTTCCCGGCGCGGCGCTACGGCTCCTGCACCGAGTTCGTCGAACGGCTGTCCCGGGCGCTGTCGGGTTGATGCGGCGGTACCAGCTTCGCCTTCTCTCCTCCGTCGAGCCTCGCTGAACCGCCGGAAACCTGAAGCAGCCGCACGAAATCGTCGATCGACAGGGTCTCACCGCGTCGGGCCGGGTCGATACCGGCCGCCTCCAGCAACGCGGCGGCCTGCGCGCCCGATCCCGCCCAGTCGGCGAAGGCGTTGCGGGAGGTCTTACGCCGCTGGGCGAACGCGATGTCGATCAGCGCGAAGACCTCCCGGCGAAACGCCTCGTCGACCGGCCACGGCGCGGGGTGGTAGCGGTCGATGCGGACCAGACCGGAGTTCACCCGCGGCACCGGCCAGAACACGCTCGGCGGCACCGTGCCGCAGCGGCGTACCCCTCCGAAGAACCGCGCCTTGGCGCTGGGCACCCCGTACTCCTTGCCGCCCGGCTCGGCGGCCAGCCGCTCGGCGACCTCCAACTGCACCATGACCGTCACGGTGCGGATGGAGGCGAACTCGGCCAGCAGGTGCAGCAGGGCCGGGACGGCCACGTTGTAGGGCAGGTTGGCGACCACCGCCGTCGGCTCGGTGGCCACCTCGCCGTGGCGCAAGGTCAGTACATCGCGGCCCAGCACCACCAAGCGGTCGGCGTAGGTGGGAGCGTGCTCGGCGACGGTTGTCGGCAGGCGCTGGGCCAACACCGGATCCTTCTCGACCGCGACGACGCCGACGCCGTGCTCCAGCAAGGCCAGCGTCAGCGAGCCCAGTCCGGGCCCGACTTCCAGCACGTAATCGGCGGGGGTGATACCGGCGCCGGCGACGATCCGGCGCACCGTGTTGGCGTCGTGAACGAAGTTCTGCCCCAGCGCTTTACGGGGCCGCAGGTCGAGTTCTTTCGCCAGGGCTCTGATGTCACCGGCCCCGAGCAGCCCGATGGTCAGCGTCTCCCGCTGCACACCGGCCAGGCGCCCCAACCCTGCCGCGCCTGGGTGACCTCGGCGATCGCGATCTGCTCTTCGCGGGTGGCCAGGTCCGCACGCGGGGCATACTTCAGCCCGCCGTTGGCGATCCAGGTGCCGTAGTCGAACTGCACGCCGCCGTAGAAGCCGTTGCCGGTGTTGATCGCCCAGTTTCCGTGGGATTCACAGTTGGCGATGCGGTCCCACGCCGCGCCGTAAACCGACGGCGGCACCTCGGTGCCCGGCTTGGCGCCGACTCGCAGCACCGAGTCGCGGGCCGGGGCCACCACGGCGTTGGACACCGGAAGCCGGCCGGTCTCGGCGCCGTTGACCGTGGCCACCGAGTAGGTCACGTCCTGGGTGCCCGGGGTGCCGGGGTCCTCGACGACCTGCCGACTCATATTCATCGTGGGGTCCTCGACGCGCCGGGCAGCCGGGGGAAGCGGCACCCGCTCGGTGACCTGCTTGACCCGGATGCGGGTCACCTGGATCTCCATGCCCTCGGTGATCGGGGTCGACGCCGGGGGGCTGACCTTGTCGGCCTGTTCCAGCGGGGCGCCGTCGGCGGCCAGCAGTTCGGCAACGTTCCGTGCGGCCAGCCGCACCGTGCGCACCACGCCGCCATCGTCGATCCGGACGTTCTTGGCGCTCAGGACCGGCAGCGCCATGCCGGCCAGCGGCACCCGGCTGCCGCGGGACGCCGCGGCCGGGGCGGTGTCGGTCATCGACAGCTGCGCCAGGGCCTCGTCGACCGAGAGGGCCGTCGTCCACACCTGCTTGGGCTCGCGGCCGTCCAGGGACAGCTGCAGCGGCCGGCTGCGGCGCACCACGATCGTGTCGGCGTCGTGCACCCGGGCGTCGCGGGCGGGGGTCACGTCGTCGCGCTCGCCGATGTCGAACCCGTTCTCGGCGACGACGTCGATCACCCGCGACCGCATCGTGGTCACCGTTACCGGGGTGCCGTCGACATCCAGCGTCAGCGTCTTCGCGCTGGCGACTGCGAAGCCGCCGGCGCAGATCAGCACCAGCAAGAGCGCGCCGACCAGCATCCGCAGCATCGGCGAGGGGGCCTGATGCAGCCTGGTCAAAGTGTTCAAGCCAAAAACCTAACGACGTTGAAGGCACGGCAAAGGGGCCCTTGCGGTGCCCCTGTTTGATAACGAGACGGTAACGAACCGATCAGCGTTCGGGCAACCGAATGTGACCTGCTCGACTTTCACGGCAAGTCGTAGACCCGACGGGCGTTGCGGCTCGTGACCCGCGCCAGCTCGGCCGCCGACCCCCCCAGCAGCTCAGCTAGCGCGTGGACAGTGTAGGGCAGGCAGTACGGCTCGTTGGGCGCGCCGCGATAGGGATGCGGGGTCAGAAACGGTGCGTCGGTCTCCACCAGCAGCTGTTCGGCCGGGATCGACGGCACGGCTTCCCGCAGGTCACGAGCATTCTTGAAGCTGACGGTGCCGGACAGGCTCAGCATCCACCCGGCGTCGACGCAGGTGTGAGCCATCTCGGGCGCCGACGAAAAACAGTGGAAGATCACCGTCTCGGGTGCGCCCTCGGCGCGCAAGACGTCGAGGACGGCGTCATCGGCGTCACGGTTGTGGATCATCAGCGGCTTGCGGGTCCGTTTGGCCAAGTCGATGTGCCAGGCGAACGCCTCTTTTTGGGTGGCTGGCTCCGCACAGCCGTCCAGGCGGCCCGGCCAGTACAGATCCAGCCCGGTCTCGCCGATCGCCACCACCCGCGGGTGGGCGGCCAGCGCCTCGATCTCGGTGCGGGCGTCGTCGGTCAGGCTGCCGGCACGGGTGGGGTGCAGCGCCACCGCGGCGAAGACCCGCTCGTCGGCCTCGGCGGCCCGGGTCACCCAGCGCGCCGAGGCCAGGTCGTCGGCGACGGTGACCACGGCCTGCACCCCGACGGCGGCGGCCCGGTCCATGATCGCGTGCAGCATCGTGTCGTCTTCGGCGCCGCAGGCATCCAGGTGGGTGTGCGCGTCGACCAGCGGACTCAGCGGCTCCGGCGCGGGCGGTGGAGTTTTGGCTGACCGTTTCGAACTCACTGGCACACCATAAGGTGAACGATGATGAAGCCCTTCTACGTCACGACCGCGATCACCTACCCCAACGGTGACCCGCACATCGGTCACGCCTACGAGTACATCGCCACCGACGCGATCGCCCGGTTCCACCGGCTCGACGGGTTCGACGTGCGGTATCTGACCGGCACCGACGAGCATGGGCTCAAGATGGCCGAAACCGCGGCTGCCGAAGGGATTCCGACCGCGGAGCTGGCACGGCGCAACTCCGATGTGTTCCAGCGCCTGCAGGAAAAGCTCAACATCTCCTTCGACCGGTTCATCCGCACCACCGACGCCGATCACCTGGAGGCGTCCAAGGCGATCTGGCAGCGCATGGTCGACGCCGGCGACATCTACCTGGACGCCTACAGCGGCTGGTACTCGGTGCGCGACGAGCGGTTCTTCACCGAGGGCGAGACCCGGGTGTCCGAAGACGGCTCACGGGTGGCCGCCGAGACCGGGGCACCGGTGACCTGGACCGAGGAGCAGACCTACTTCTTCCGGCTGTCGGCCTATACCGACAGGCTGCTGGCGCACTACCAGGCGCACCCGGAGTTCATCGCCCCGGAGGTGCGCCGCAACGAGGTGATCAGCTTCGTCTCCGGCGGGCTGCGCGACCTGTCGATCTCCCGCACCTCGTTCGACTGGGGGGTGCCGGTGCCCGGCCACCCCGACCACGTGATGTACGTCTGGGTGGACGCCCTGACCAATTACCTGACCGGCGTCGGCTACCCCGACACCGACTCCGAGCCCTTCCGCCGCTACTGGCCGGCCGATCTGCACATGATCGGCAAGGACATCATCCGGTTCCACACCGTGTACTGGCCGGCGTTTCTGATGTCGGCGGGGATCGAACTGCCGCGCAAGGTTTTCGCGCACGGTTTCCTGCTCAACAGCGGCGAGAAGATGAGCAAGTCGGTCGGCAACGTGATCGACCCGGTCGAGTTCGTGGACCGGTTCGGCGTCGACCAGGTGCGGTACTTCCTGCTGCGCGAGATCCCGTTCGGGCAGGACGGCAGCATCTCCGAGGAGGCGATGATCAGCCGCGTCAACGCCGACTTGGCCAACGAGCTGGGCAACCTGGCGCAGCGGTCGCTGTCGATGGTGGCCAAGAACCTGGGCGGGGTGGTGCCCGAGCCGACCGCACCGACCGGCGACGACGCCGAGCTGCTGGCGACCGCCGACGGGCTGCTGGAGAAGGCACGCGCGGCGTTCGGCGCCCAGGCCATGCACCTGGGCTTGGAGGCGATCTGGCTGATGCTGGGCGCGGCCAACAGGTATTTCTCCGCCCAGGAACCGTGGAAGCTCGCCAAGAGCGAGTCCGCGGCCGATCAGGCCCGCTTCGGCACCGTTTTGTACACCACGCTGGAGTCGGTGCGGATCGCCGCGCTGCTGGTGCAGCCGGTGATGCCCGATTCCGCGGCCAAGCTGCTGGACCTGCTGGGTCAGCCCAGCGACCAGCGGATGTTCACCGCGGTGGCCGAGCGCCTGAGGCCGGGGCTTTCCCTACCGCCGCCGTCCGGGGTGTTTCCGCGCTACCAGTGACGGCTCGGCGTCGCTGACCGCTGGCGCCGGCCCCGGGGCCCCGCTGGCCGCGATTAGGAATTTCACGACGCGACACGCCGGTGTCACGTCGCCGAATTCCGATTGGCGACCCGCCAACTGCTCACATCGCCGTGACTTAGCTCACGCCGTGTCACATCGGGGCCGTCCGCGGTGTCTTGAGGGCATAACCACCTTCACAGACAGGAGCAACTGATGACTCGCATACAGGTCGTGATTGTCGGCGGCGGCTACGCCGGCACCATGGCAGCCAACCGGCTGCGCCAGCACCCCAGTGTGGACGTCACCCTGGTCAACCCGCGGCCGCAGTTCGTCGAACGGATCCGGCTGCACCAGCACGTGGCCGGAAACTACCGGGCCGACCGGGACTACCGCGACCTGCTCGGCGACGGCGTCCGGCTGCTGGTCGACTCCGCCGAGCGGATCGACGCCGCCGACCGCCGCATCCAGCTGGCGTCGGGCACCGTGCTGCGCTACGACTACCTCATCTACGCGGTCGGCAGCACCGGCGCCATCACCACCGCCGTGCCCGGAGCCGCCCAATTCGCCCATTCCGTCAGTGAATTCGAGTCCGCCGAACGACTGCTGGCGCAGCTCGACGAACTGGCGCCGGACGCTCCGGTGACCGTGGTCGGCGGAGGACTGACCGGGATCGAGGCGGCCGCCGAACTGGCCGGGCGGGGCCGGACCGTCACGCTGGTCTGCGGTGGAACGCTGGGCCCCTCACTGAACGAATCGGGTCGCCGGTCGGTGGCCAAGGCGCTGCGCAAGCTGGGCGTCGAACTGCTGGAGGCCGCCGCGGTCGTCGCCGTGCGCCCCGATGCGGTGGTGCTGCACGACGCGCGCGTACTGCCCAGCGCGCTGACCGTGTGGACGGCGGGCTTCGGTGTCCCGGAGCTGGCTGCGGTCAGTGGGCTGGCCACCGACGCACTGGGCCGGCTGCTCACCGACGAGACCCTGACCAGCGTCGACAACCCGTGGATCGTGGCGGCCGGGGACGCGGCGGCGCCGTCGGGCCGGCCCCTGCGGATGAGCTGCCAGGCGGCGATACCGCTGGGCGCCCAGGCCGCCGACACCGTGCTGGCCCGCATCGCCGGCACCTCGCCGACCGCCCTGGACCAGGCGTTCACCGGCCAGTGCATCAGCGTGGGCCGCAGCTACGCCACGGTCCAGCTGGCCCGCCGCGACGACACCCCGGTCAAGGCGTATCTCGGGGGTCGCCTCGCTGCGGCGGTCAAGGAGGCGATCTGCAAGGCCACCGTTTGGGGGATTCGCCGCGAGGGCGCCAAGCCCGGCTCGTACCGTTGGCTCAAGGGCGGCACCCGGACGGCCCAGATCGCGCAAGGGCAGGCCGAGCAGGAGGCGGCGGTGTGAGCAACGAACACGCCCAGCGGTTCAGCGAGCCTCGACGAAGGAGAGGCGAAGCTGGGACCGCTGCTAAAGCCCAGCGGTTCAGCGAGCCTCGACGAAGGAGAGGCGAAGCTGGGACCGCTGCTAAAGCCGAGCGGTTCACCGAGCTGCGGCCGCTGTTGTTCACCATCGCCTACGAAATCCTCGGTTCGGCAATCGAATCCGATGATGTCCTGCAGGACAGCTATCTGCGGTGGGCGGAGGTGGAGCTGGCCGAGGTTCGCGACGCCAAGTCCTATCTGGCCCAGCTGGTCACCCGCCAGGCGCTCAACGCGCTGCGGGCGGGTGCCCGCCGCCGCGAGGAGTACATCGGCCCGTGGCTGCCCGAGCCGCTGCTGCTCGACGAGCAGGATCCCTCCGACGACGTCGTGCTCGCCGAATCGGTGTCGATGGCGATGCTGGTGGTGCTGGAGACGCTCAGCCCTGACGAACGCGCGGTGTTCGTGCTGCGCGAGGTGTTCGGGTTCGACTACGACGAGATCGCCGCCGCGGTGGGCAAATCACCCACCGCGGCGCGTCAGGTCGCACATCGGGCCCGCGGCCACGTTCAGGCCCGGCGACCTCGCTTCACCCCGGCGGACCCGGCGGAGAACGCGCGCATCACGCAGCAGTTCATGACGGCGGCGGCGGGCGGAGACATCGCGACCGTCCTGTCGATGCTCTCCCCCGACGTGGTGTGGACCGCCGACAGCGGCGGCAAGGCGAGCGCGGCGCGCCGGCCGATCGTCGGCGCCGACAAGGTCGCCCGGGCCGTCATCGGGCTGTTGCGGCAAGGGGCGCAGTTACCCGACGTCCGGGTGGATCTGGGGGTCTGCAACTCCGCGCCCGCGGTGCTGCTCTACAGCGCCGACCGCCTCGAGGGCGTGTTCACCGTCGAGATCGTCGACGGCCTGATCACCAACTTCTACGCGATGCGCAACCCGGACAAGCTGGTGGCGCTGGCGGCCGCCCGGGAGATCACCCGCAGCGCCAACGTCTGACAAGCTAGTGCGGTGCGAATCGAGCGGCTCGGCGGCCTGGGTACGGCACCGGAGGTGCTGCGCGCGCTCGGCGACGCCGCCGGGCGGTGCGGGCTGCCGCCGCCGGCCGCGCTGACCGGCGAATGGTTCGACGCGCGGGCGGTGATCGCGCCCAGCGTGGCGGTCGAACCGGTGGACGCGGCGGCCGTCTTCGATGTGCCCACCGGTGCGGGGTGCGATGCGGTGGGCGGCGGCTGGATCGGCTACCTGGCCTACCCCGATCCCGGCGCCGACGGCCGGGCTTCCCGGATCCCGGAGGCGGCCGGGGGCTGGACCGACTGTGTGCTGCGTCAGGACGCCGGCGGACAGTGGTGGTTCGAGAGCCTGTCCGGCGCGCCGATGCCGGGTTGGCTGACCGAGGCGCTCACGACGCCCGCGCCGGCCCGCGGCTGTCGCATCTTCTGGGAGACCCCGGATCGACGGGCGCACCGCGCCGGCGTGCTGGCCTGCCTGGAGGCCATCCGGGCCGGTGAGGTCTATCAGGCGTGCGTGTGCACCCGCTTCACCGGAACCGTCACCGGTGCCCCGCTGGACTTCTTCGCCGACGCGGTGGCCCGCACCGGTCCCGCGCGGGCGGCCTATCTGGGCGGTGACTGGGGCGCGGTGGCCTCGTTGTCCCCGGAGCTGTTCTTGCGCCGGCGCGGCGAGGTGGTGGCCTCCAGCCCGATCAAGGGCACGCTGCCGGCCGATGCCCGCCCGTCGGCGCTGCGCGCCTCGACCAAGGACGTCGCGGAGAACATCATGATCGTGGACCTGGTGCGCAACGATCTGGGCCGGGTGGCGATCACCGGCACCGTCACGGTGCCCGAACTGTTGGCGGTGCGGCCCGCGCCAGGGGTGTGGCATCTGGTGTCGACGGTGTCGGCCCGGGTGCCGCCGCAGCTGGGTATGGCGGCCCTGCTGGATGCGGCGTTCCCGCCCGCATCGGTGACAGGGACCCCCAAACTCCGTGCCCGCCAGCTGCTTTCGCAGTGGGAGCCGAGTCGTCGCGGAATCTACTGCGGAACCGTTGGTTTGGCGTCCCCGGTGGCCGGTTGTGAGCTCAACGTGGCGATCCGCACCGTGGAGTTCGACGCCGACGGCGGCGCGGTTCTCGGGGTGGGCGGCGGGATTACCGCGGACTCCGACGTCGACGCCGAATGGCAGGAGTGCCTACACAAGGCCGCGTCGATCGTCGCCGCCGATCAGTCCCGGGAACGCAGCACCGCGTCGTAGAGCTCCCGGCGGGACACCGCACCCGAAGTTTTAACACGGTAAAGTCGAGCACCAAACCACAGGCGCACACCGACACGGGAGGGCCGGGCGATGACGTTTTCGATGCAGCCCGCGGTGGTGGCAGCGTCGGCCAATGCTGAGTCGGGACTGGCCTCGGTCATGGGGGCAGGCACCGCAGCGGGTGCGCCGGGGTTGCTGGGAGCTATCCCGATGGGCGCTGATGCGGATTCTGTGGAATTCGCCGCAGTATTGGACGCACTGGGTGCGGCGTTCCTGGCCGCTGCCGCCGAACATGGCATAAGTCGCGAGATGTTTGCGGCAAGCCAGTCGACCGCAGTGGCGGCGACCGTGGTGAGCGAGGCTGCGAGAGCAGCGGCGGTGGCGCTGTAGCGGATCTCTCGTGTCGCATTTGTGGCCGGCTTTCAGCCCAGAGGAAAACCATGCGGTGTTGACCTCGGGAGCGGGTTCAACACCGACGGTGGCACACGCCGAGCAATTGAGCGCACATGCCGAACGGTTGCAGGCTGTCGTGGCGACATCACGGGCGAACGCGACTGCCACCTTCGGCACGGCCTGGGCGGGATCGGGCGCGACGGCTGCCCAAGGTTCGCATCAGCGGATGAATACGGACCTGGCGGCGCTGGCTGACTGGGCCGCGGAGAAACCGCCGATCATCATGGCGGCGGTGCAGGCCTACCACAGTGCGGTGAGCACGATGGTTCCGGCGAAGGACGCGCTGGCCAACCGTCAGCAGGAGGCCAGCGACGTGGAGGCCAATCCACGATGCTTCGGTGCGCTGACCCCGCGGATCGCGGCGCTCAACGGCGACTACTTCGGGCACATGTGGCCCACCAACGCCGCAGCGGGCGCAAGCTACGGCACCGTGCTGCGGTCAAGCATGGCGGCGCTGGCGACTCCGCCCCCGACGGCCACCACGGCGACCTCGCCGGAGGCAGCGGTTCCCGACGACGACGGAGTCACAGGAGCCGCGATGCGCCTGGCTCACCGATCGGCAACCGACACGATGAGCCAAGCCGCCCACCTGAAACCCACCCCGCCGGTGCAGCCCGCACCACCGAAACAGTTGCAAGAATTGCGACCGCCATCCCCAACATCACCGCATCCGCCGCCGGTGGGGATGTATCAACAGCCGCCACCAACCGCTGTTATCAACGGCCCGGCGAATACGACTGCCCTGGCACCACAGACCGCGTCGGCACCAGCCACAGCGGTTGCGCGGCCCGCGATGGGCATCGGGCCGAGTTCCGGCGGCTACCCCGGCGCCGGCTTGACACAATTTGCCCGTCCCGCCCAGCCGTTCTCGATGCCGGCGACCGTGGGCGGATTGCCACAAATGCTCAGTGCCGCTGCCTTGCAGCAACATCCGCTCCCCCAGCCCAGCCCGACCGAACTGCAACCGCTCAACCCGCCACCGCAGCCGTCCCCTCCGCCGACTCCGCAGTCACCAGCTCCGGCCCCCGCACTGGCTACCCCCGCACCGGCATCGCCCGCCACACCCAGTCCACCACCGCGGCCCAGCCCGCCGTTGCCGGAATCGCCTCCTCCTCCGCTCTCCTACACCTACCCGGCTCCTGGCGCGCTGCTGACCCCCGGTGGGTCAGGCAGTAGCCCGATACCCGGCTTCGGCACGCCTGGACCGGTTCCGCAAGCCCTGGTTGTGCCGCCGGCTGAGGCGCCACAGCCACCACCGCCACCGCCACCGCCACCCCCAAGCGAGCCTCCGCACACCATCGACCCCTCGGAAGGCTCTGTGCATGGGCTGTCGGTACATAACGCCGACGACGTACACAGCCGGGTAGATCCGCTCCCGCCCGGCAGAAACCCGAAAATTTCAAAACAACTTAATACGCCCGCAGAAATTTGGGAGCTTTATCGGGAATTAACCGAGAATGCGACACCGCTTCCCCTCAAACCCGGATATAAAGGAGAATGGCAAATCCTTGAAGATGGGACCAGGATCGGCATTCGCACCGAGAGTGGTTCCGGAGGTGTGACGATTGACATCGTTTACCCAGATGGCGAAAAAATGAAGGTCCACCTACCGATGGAGAAGAGGCCTCCACCACCAGCTTCGGCTCCCGCGCCGGCGCCGGCACCCGCACCCATACCGGTGCAGCCAGATCCCGGAGGCCCCGTCGTTCGTCTGCCGACGGTAGAGCCCCCGCCGCCGCAACAAACCCTCACCATCTGGGCGATCCTCGGCCTGCTCGCTGCGGCGGCACTATCACCGGCATAGCTTCACCGAGAATCTTGCCCTGTGACATCAGGGCGCGCTGGCTGCAGCGGTGAATACCTGGCGAACGGTATGGCCGAGGTAGGCGATGTCGGCGGCCAGCGATTTTTGCAGTGTCGAATCAACGTACAGCACCTGCTGAAGCATACGACTCTGGCCAGCTGCGGCCGAGCAAGCGATATAGGTGTTGAATTGCGCCCACATCCAGCGCTGACAGAATACGAAGGATCCGCTCGTGCGCACGGCGATCATGTCCGGTGGGAAACCGTTACTCAGCGGCTCGGTAATTGTGGGCTCAAGAAAGCTCAACGCATCTCCCAGCGGCGCTCTGAGATCTCGCAGCGTGCAGGCAGAATTGTCGTAGACGACTTGTGCCGGTGGGCAACCGGTGAAGCTGAACAGGGCAAGTGTTTCACAAGCACTCCAGCGACCGTCAGCCTGCGGGCCGTAAACCGCAAACCGGGCGGGGCCGACGCCATCGTAGTCAGCTCGGGCAAACTGCCACCTCGCGGGAAGATCCAATTGTGTCAACCACATAGGTACCGCGCCGGCATCGATTACGCTCAAATCGTCAACATAGTCTGCCAAGACGCCGACCAAGGACGCTGCTGAAGCAAGTCGCTGCTGCTCGCTGTGTATTTCTTCGGCTGAGGGTGGCGCGAAATATCCGGCATTTTCTCCAAGCCCCTCAGCGACCTGTTCGCCCTTGACAGTGGGCTTTAGCCTACTGAAGAAATACCATGCATCTTGATCATCAAATTGGCCGACGTAGACGTCGCGGATCCGCCGAATGGCCTCGTCCACCGACAAATCCCAGACGACAAAAAGCCCATTGCCTTCGTCGCCGATTTCAAATAACCCATCGTCGACCAGCGAGCGAATCAATCCCAAGGTCTTCTCCTGGACGACTGACAGGACCTCGTCCGGGTTGGCCTGCGCGACGCATTCATGGACCAGACCGAGCTCAACCGTGTCATCAAGGCTCCGGAGCAGCACCTCCTCACGTGCCGAGAATGCTCGCTCCCCGTCTGTCGCAGTCACACAGCCATCGTAGGCTGCTGGCGGATTCGGGTGAGCAGGCGATGTGGGTGTTACACCAACCACAGCTATAAAGCCGGGTCGGCCTACCATTCATTTGCCGTCGGTAGAGGCACCCAAGCCGGAACAGACCCTCACTGTCTCGACAACCCCTCGGTCTGCTCGCCGGGGTGGCGCTATCAGCCCGCGATGGCCGCGGCAATGAACGACTCGCGCGCCGTATCAGTCAGAGCAGCGAGGTCCGCGGCCAGCGGCTCTTCCAAGGTCGAATCCAAGATCAAGAATCTGGGCCCTCCAGCAGGACCTCCTGCCCTTCCGGCAACGTGAGCTCATCCTGCCAATATGCTGCCATCGTAGAGACCGATGTCGAGCAGAACGAGCGAGTACAAGTCGCGCATTTGTCCGGACTGCTGATTTCCAGCCACTACAGTGGATTTCGGCTGGCAACGCGGTGACGACAACGAGCAAACGATTGTGCTGACAACGACTATTGACGGCCTGTGGGTGCTGCAGGTCCTGGCAGGTGTCGAGTCGCTGCCCCCGGAGTTGGCACTGCGGCCGACACTGCCGGACATCGAGACCGCACGGATGGCTATGGCGCATCCCGTGGCCCACGAGTTGTGTACTCAGGGCGTGATCCCTTGGACGCGGCCGAGGTGAGAGCCGCAGCGGCCAGTCCGGACAGCCTCCACACGTTTCTCACGAAGCAACCGATGGGCGCTGCGCAGTTGCGGATTCTGCAGAGCGCCGCGGACCCCGAGCAGTCGAACCAGACATCGATCGTCGCGCTGCAAGCGGGCGTTGAAACCGGCCGCCCCACGCGAACCCACGTTGAACCCGGTGCAGTGACCATCATCGACACCCCGGAGGGCCGCGTGGTCGTCGAGCACACCGCTTCAGCGGGCGGGCAATGGATGGTCGTAGCTCCGGGAACCGCAGACAATATCGCAACCGCGGTGAACCGGATGGTCGCGCGCCTCCCGGCAGCGGACGACTGGCACTCCTACCGGCGCAGCTTCTAACCCCGCCGATCAGTCCCGGGAACGCAGCACCGCGTCGTAGAGTGCGCGTCGTGACACCGCCCCCGGCGCTGCGGAGATCACCTGCGCGCAGGCGTCTTTGACCCGCATGCCGTCACCCGCCAGCCGGTTGACCTCGTCCACCAGCGTGTCCAGATCGGCGCGCAGGGTCGCCCCGGCCAGCACCACGGTGATCTCCCCCAGCACGCCGCCGAGGGCCCACTCGGCCAGCTCGGCCAGCGTCCCGCGTAGCACCTCCTCGTGGGTCTTGGTCAGCTCCCGGCACACCACCACCCGCCGGTCGCCGCCGAGTTCGTCGACCGCATCACGCAGGCAGTCGGCCAGCCGCCGCGGCGATTCGAAGAACACACAGGTGCGCCGTTCGTCGCCCAGCGACGCCAGCCACGCCCGCCGCGCCGCCGGCTTGCGCGGGGCGAATCCCTCGAAGCAGAACCGCTCCGAGGCCAGGCCGGACACCGCCAGCGCCGTCGTCACCGCCGACGGGCCGGGCAGGCAGCTCACCGGCAGGCCGGCGTCGACGCAGGCGACCACCAGGCGATACCCCGGGTCGCTGATCAGCGGCATCCCGGCGTCGCTGACCACCAGCACGGTGGCACCGGCCTCGATGTCGGCGAGCAGCGTCGGCACCCGCGTCGCCTCGTTGGCGTCGAACAGGCTGACCACCCGGCCGCCGATCTGCACATCGAGGGCCTTGGCCAGCGTCCGCACCCGCCGGGTGTCCTCGGCGGCCACCACGTCGGCGGTGCTCAGTGCCGCGATCAGCCGGGGCGACGCGTCGGCGGGCTGCCCGAGCGGAGTGGCACCGAGCAGCAATCGACCATCGGGCATGGCGCACAGCCTACGATCGTGGGGATGAGCGCTCCGACCGCTACCAGCTCCGCGGCCGTGCTGGAGCGCACCGCCCCCGTGATCAGCCCCGGACTGCTGGTGCCGGTGGCCGATTTCGGGCCGACCGACCGCGCCCGCGGCTGGGCGGTGACCGCGGCGGTCACCACGTTGGCGGCGGTGACCCGGTTCGCCAACCTCTACACCCCGACCGACGCCGGCACACCGATCTTCGACGAGAAGCACTATGCGCCGCAGGCCTGGCAGATGCTGCACAACCACGGCGTCGAGGACAACCCCGGCTACGGCCTGGTGGTCCACCCGCCGGTCGGCAAGCAGCTGATCGCGATCGGCGAAGCACTGTTCGGCTATAACGGGCTGGGCTGGCGATTCACCAGTGCCCTGCTCGGGGTGCTCGCGATAGCACTGCTGGTGCGGATCGTGCGGCGGATGACCCGTTCGACGCTGGCCGGCGGGGTCGCCGGGCTGCTGCTGGTCGGCGACGGGGTCAGTTTCGTCGCCGCGCGCACCGCGCTGCTGGACGGCTTCTTGACGTTCTTCGTGGTGGCGGCGTTCGGGGCGCTGATCGTCGACCGCGACCAGGTGCGGATGCGGATGCACGCCGTGCTGACCGAGGGCCGTTGCGGCGCAACGCCTTGGGGCCCGCGGCTGGGCGTGCGCTGGTGGCGCTTCGGCGCCGGGGTGCTGCTCGGATTGGCCTGCGCCACCAAGTGGTCCGGGCTGTATTTCGTGGTGTTCTTCGCGGCGATGTCGCTGGCGTTCGACGTCGCCGCCCGCCGGCAGTACCGGGTGCGCCGGCCGTGGCTGGGGACGTTGCGCCGTGATGTCGTGCCCACCGTCTATGCCATGGCGCTGATTCCCCTCGGGGTGTACCTGGCGTCGTATGCGGCGTGGTTCGCCTCCGAGACCGGGGTGGATCGCCACGAGGAAGGCCAGTCGATCGGGTTGGAGAGCCGGTTCCCGGTGCCGGACGCGCTGCGCTCGCTGTGGCACTACACCTATCAGGCGTATCATTTCCACGCCGGCCTGACGAACGCCGCCGGCAACCACCACCCGTGGGAGTCCAAGCCGTGGGCGTGGCCGATGTCGCTGCGCCCGGTGCTCTATGCGATCGACCAGCACGACGTTCCCGGCTGCGGCGCCCAGTCCTGCGTCAAGGCGGTGATGCTGGTGGGCACGCCGGCGATGTGGTGGCTCGCCGTGCCGGTGCTGGGCTACGCGTTGTGGCGAACGCTGGTGCGGCATGACTGGCGCTACGCCGCCGCGCTGGTCGGCTACTGCGCCGGCTGGCTGCCGTGGTTCGCCGACATCGACCGGCAGATGTACTTCTTTTACGCGGTGCCAATGGCGCCGTTCCTGGCGGTGCTGCTGGCGCTGATCTGCAGCGACATCATCCAAGACGGGCGCAGCGGCACGCCGGAGCGCTGGACCCTCGGGCTGCTCGCGGTGAGCTGTTACGTCGCTGTCGTGCTGACCAACTTCGCCTGGCTGTACCCGATATTGACCGGAGTGCCGATCTCACCGGCCACCTGGAACATGGAGATCTGGCTGCCCAGCTGGTCGTAGCCGCTCGCCAATCGAACTGGTGTGCGATAGACTGCGGGTCGTGGCGATACCGGTACAGGAGTCGCTGTTCGACCTGAGCGAACGCCGGCAGCTGGGTGACGGCGCCTGGCTCGACGTCCGCCCGGGCTGGCTCTCCGAGGCCGACGCCGACTTGGTCAACGAACTGGGGAAAGCCATCCCCTGGCGGGCCGAGCGCCGCCGGATGTATGACCGGGTGCTCGACGTGCCCCGGCTGGTCAGCTTCCACGACTTGGCCGCCGAGGAAGCGCCGCATCCCGCGATCGCCAGGCTGCGCCGCCGGCTCAACGACATCTACGCCGGGGAACTCGGCGAGCCGTTCACCACGGTGGGGCTGTGCCTGTACCGCGACGGCGCCGACAGCGTGGCCTGGCACGGCGACACCCTCGGCCGCGGCGCCCACCACGACACCATGGTGGCGATCGTCAGCATCGGCGCCACCCGCACGTTGGCGCTGCGCCCCCGCGGCGGGGGTGTTGCGCTGCGGTTACCTCAGCGCCACGGCGACCTGCTGGTGATGGGCGGCTCGTGCCAGCGGACCTGGGAGCATTCCATTCCGAAGACGGCTACCCCGACCGGCCCGCGGATCAGCATCCAGTTCCGACCACGCGGCGTGCGCTGACCGCCTAGCCCCGGATCGCGTTCACCGCGGCCACCAGCAGGTCGCGGGCGCGTTGGGTGTCCACGGGGATGACGGGCTTGTCGGGCGCCACCAGCGGGTTGGCGGTGACGAGCACCTGGTAGGGGCCGAAATACGCCGAGTAGTTGTAGAGCTCACCGATCCGTGCCTTGCCGCCGGCCACGGCCTCAACCACCCGGTGCACCCCCAGGGTCTGCACCCCGTCGATGCGCGGCGCCTCGACCGTTTCGACCAAGCCGCGCATCCGGTCCCCGGCGAACCCGATCCGGCGACAGGATCGTCCCGGCTCGCTGAGCGAGACCGGCTCAGAGGTCTCCAACGCGATGGTGATGAAGCGGTTTCCGTTGCCCTCAGCGGCCACGGCGGCCATGTTGCCCTGCACACCCTGCGGCAGCTGTTGGCTGACCGCGAACCGCGAGCAGTCGGCGGGTTCGAACTTCAGGCCCGGCGGCAACGTGTTGCCCGCCAGCAACTTTGGGTCGAGCCCGGTGCGCGCGATGTTCTTGACCTGGAACTCCGGGCCGAAGGAGGACTTGATGTCGGCCACCTTGCTGATGTCGGCGGTCACCTCACCGGGGCCGGAGCTGCAGGCGGCGAGCAAACTGACACAACCGATTGCCAGCACCGCGCGAAGGTTCAACATCGCAGCTAATCTACCCAACGCCCGACCTGCCCAGTGGCGACGGTCACCCCACGGCCTGGATCGCTTGGCGGCCAACCTCTTTGATCTGGTCGGCGACATCGGGACCGAATGGCAGCTGATCGTTGCCGGGTACGTCGATCACGGTGGTGACGATGCCGGGGTCGTCGCGTACCCAGTAGGCGCCGAAATGATCCAGGATGGCGCGCATCGGGGCGTTCTCCGACAGCACCCGCGCGCTGAACTTCTCGATGCCCTCCAACCGGGCGATGACAGCCACCGCCCCCATCAGATAGGTGCCGATCCCCCGGCCCTGATAGCTGTCGCCGACGGTGAACGCGATCTCCGCGACGGTCGGGTTCTCGGTGTCCCGGACGAAACGCGCGTCGGCGACGATCGAGCCGTCCGGCTCGGTGACCACCCAGACGAAGTGGTCGACGTAGTCGACCTCGAACAAGTAGTGCATGAGCGCCGGACTCGGGATGCGGGTGGACATGAACCGGCGGTAGAGCGTCTCACTGGAGAACTTGACATGGCCGGCGACGGTGCGCGCACCGTCGCCGGGCAACACCGGCCGCAGCAACAACTCGCTGCCATCGCGGGCCCGGATCGGCACGGCCTCGATGTAGGCGACCAGCCGTTGGCGCGCGGTGCGCACCAGCCGGTCCATCACCTGCGGGATCTGCACCATGGCGTGAAAGGCCCGCTCGTCACCGATCCAGCCGGTCAGCGGTGTCGAGGTGGTGACCGTCGCGGTTCGGCGGCCTTTGCGCAGCAGGGCGATCTCCCCGACCACCATCCCGGCCGAGACCTCGTTGACGACCACCGCGCCGTCGTCTCCCAGGTGTTTGACCTGGGCAGAACCGGACGAGATCAGCAGGAACGACACGGCCCGCTCGCCTTGCCGCATCAGTTCGATTCCGGCGGTGGCCTGCAGCGGCTGCAGGTCGGTGGCCAGCGGCCTCAGGTCTGCGTCGGTGCATCCGGCGAAGATCTCCATCGCCGCGAGCTCGATGACGGGTAGCGTCTTAATCACCCGGTCTCGCCGCGACATCACCATGGATTGCTCCGCCTTTGTTCGCCAATCCAGGCTAACCGGTGCACCGGGACCGGTAATGATTTAACAGCGACGTAACGGACAGGATTCGGCGTTCGCGATTTTGGCGGCTAGCCTGTGCCCGCTGACAGCGACACGCGAGGAAGAGATCACAAAATATGAGCGAACTGAATCCGAAGCTGCACGACATCTATGACGAGGTGCTGCGGCGCAACCCCGGTGAGGCGGAATTCCACCAGGCGGTCTTCGAGGTGCTCAGCAGCCTCGGGCCGGTGGTTTCCAAGCACCCCGATTATGTCGACAGCGCGGTCATCCGCCGGATGTGCGAACCCGAACGCCAGATCATCTTCCGGGTGCCCTGGCTCGACGACGCCGGCAATGTGCAGATCAACCGCGGATTCCGGGTGGAGTTCAACTCGGCCCTGGGCCCGTACAAGGGCGGGCTGCGCTTCCACCCGTCGGTGTACCTGGGGATCATCAAGTTCCTCGGTTTCGAGCAGATCTTCAAGAACTCGCTGACCGGCCTGCCGATCGGCGGCGGCAAGGGCGGCTCGGACTTCGACCCCAAGGGCCGCTCGGACAACGAGATCATGCGGTTCTGCCAGTCGTTCATGACCGAGCTGTACCGGCACCTGGGTGAATACACCGACGTCCCGGCCGGTGACATCGGCGTCGGCGGCCGCGAGATCGGTTACCTGTTCGGCCAGTACAAGCGCATCACCAACCGCTACGAGTCCGGAGTGCTGACCGGCAAGGGCCTGAGCTGGGGCGGTTCACAGGTCCGCACCGAGGCGACCGGTTATGGCGCGGTGTTCTTCGCCGACGAGATTCTCAAGACGGCCAAGGACTCGTTTGAGGGCAAGCGGGCCGTGGTCTCCGGTTCGGGCAACGTGGCGATCTACGCGATCGAGAAGATCCACCAGCTGGGCGGCACCGTGGTGGCCTGCTCGGACTCCAGCGGCTACATCGTCGACGAGAAGGGCATCGACCTGGAGCTGCTCAAGGAGATCAAGGAGGTCAAGCGCGAGCGGATCGAGGCCTACGCCACCGCCCGCGGCGGCGCGACGCAGTTCGTCAACGGCGGCTCCATCTGGGACGTGCCCTGCCAGATCGCGGTGCCCTCGGCCACCCAGAACGAGCTCGACGGCAGCCACGCCGCCACGCTGGCCAAGAACGGCTGCAAGATCGTCGCCGAGGGTGCCAACATGCCGTGCACCCCGGAGGCCGTCAAGCTGTTCACTGAAGCCGGCGTGACGGTGGCCCCGGGCAAGGCGGCCAACGCCGGTGGGGTGGCCACCAGCGCGCTGGAGATGCAGCAGAACGCCTCGCGGGACTCCTGGAGCTTCGAGTACACCGAGCAGCGCCTGGCCGCGATCATGCAGAGCATCCACCACCGCTGCCTGGTGACCGCCGACGAGTACGGTGCGCCCGGCAACTACGTGGTCGGCGCCAACATCGCCGGCTTCATCCAGGTTGCCGACGCGATGACCGCGCTCGGCCTGATTTAACCCTGTTGACTCTGCGTCCATGGCGCGGTGCACTCGCACTTTTGCGCCATGGACGCAGAGTCAACGTCGTTTCGCCTAGCATCGCCGGTATGAATCGGATTCTGGTTGCGGCCGTGTTCGTCGGGAGCGCCGCCATCGCCTTGCTCGGCAGCGCACCGGCCTACGCCGACGACGCCAGCTACATCGCCGCCCTGGATGCCAACGGGGTCTACCGGTCCGGTCCGCCCAATGCGCGGCTGTCGGCGGGGCACCGTTTCTGCAACCAGTTGCGCAGCGGCGCCACGGTCGACCAGATCATCGCGACGTTCCCGCGCCGGCCGTCGTTCGGGGGGCCGTCCATGGTCGATGACCTCACGGTGAATCTGCGCCCGGTGATCGACATCGCCCAACACGAACTGTGCCCTGACACCCTGACCTGATTCGTCTTCGCCGGAGCCTGCCCGGCTAAACACCCTCGGCGTCACCGGGTTTCGGATCGAGCTCCGCATCGAGCACCTCGTCGACCAGCGGGATGTCGACGACGCTGCTTGCTACCTCCACCGGTGCCCACTGACCGGCGTCGAGGTCGTGCTTCTCGGTGAGAAACCGCAACCGATAGGCCTGCTGGGACCGCTCGAATGTCCGATGGGCGATCCGGGCGTTGAGCCCGCCGTTGACGACCGCACCCAAGACCGGGACCGCCTGCGCCAGCCTGTGTTTGGCCATCCGAAATCCCAGCGCCACCGAGACCTGCTGGATCACGTTGTCCGCTTGCTGCGGCTTGAGATGGCGCCATGACCTTTGACGCATCATCTGCTGGGTCAACCGTGACAGCGACGCCAGCGCCGCGGCCTTCTCCACCGAGTCACCGGCGACGGAATAGGCGAGCACCCCCGAGGCGAAGGCCTGCTCGTCCGGCTCGCGGACGTCGTAACCATAGTGCGCCGCGACCAAAGCCACGATGCGGCCCATCCCGACCATGACGGCGGTGACGTCGGCGACGACCGCCGACGCCGCGACCGTCATGCTGGTACCGCCGGTGACCGCGCTCGACACCACCGAACCCGTCACCGCCAGCGACGACGCGGCACCTCCGGCCACCGCGAGCGCGAGGTAGCGCTCCTTGCGCCGCGGAACCGAGCGGTCGCACTGCTGCAGGTCGAGTTGCCGCACCTGGTCGTAGGACGCCACCACGACACCCTCGTCGGCGAACATCGCAAACACGTTGTCCGGCTTGACCGAATTGAGTCCCCGCTGCACCAGCACGGTGTGCAGGGTCTCCATCGCCTTGGTCATCAGATCGTCGAGCGTGCCGATAGCCGCGGTGGCGCCCGGGACTTGCTCGACGGTCGAGCGGGCCTGAGCGGCCACCTGCACGGCGCGTTGCCTGATGCCCTGGCTCAGGGTTGCGAACCGGCCGGATCGCTCGGCGCCGGTGGCCGCATCCAGCAGCGCTTCCCAGGCCTTGCGCTCGTACTCGGACATGCCCGGCTTGGTGGCCACGAATTGAAAGCCTACCGACGCAGGCCCAGGGAACGCCGTCGTGAACGTCGGCCCGGCGACCGGCAGGAGGCCCGAATCAAGCCTCTCCATCCAACCTATTTTTCGCAAAGCTTCAGCTGAGAAATCCTTGCCTACTGCTCAGTAGCGTGCTACCCAATAACAGAAATTTGTCTACTTTGAAGGGCGGGGGACGTGGGGAACTGCACAAACATCAGCAAACTTGGAGCGTGGGCCGCAGTTGGGAATGCGCGGCGGTGGACGCGGGCCGCCACCGCGGCCGCGCTCGCCGCGGCGATCGTGGCGCCATGAGCCGGCGCGGCCTCGACGTCAGCGGGCGCACCGCTTTTCTTCAGCGCCCCGGTCAACCTCACCGCGCTGCCCGACGCCACTGAAGTCGCGAGCGCTATCGACGGTATCGCCAAATCACTGCACTGGATCTACATCGACGCGGGCTACCCGGGAACCACGCTGGCGGATACGCACCAACTCGCCGAAGCAATAGCGTTAGACGGCTACAACTTTGGCTACACGACAGACCAGATGTATAACATCCTCAACACCGGCGGGCCGCAGAACATACTCCTGGAGCTGCACGACTATTCACCGACGGCCGTTTTCAGTTACTACCATTCCTATTTCGTGCGTTGGGTGGATTTCATTCCGAACGCTCACCTGCCTAACCCGAACGACTCGGTGCCCCTACCCGACCTGGGAGACGAGATCGGGCAGAGCGGCCACCAGATGTACTCGGAGGCCGCAGACCAGTTGGGCATCTTCTACCCGCTGGTCAGAGACATCGGCACGTTCTTCCACGCAATGACCGACGATCCGATCACGGGCGGGGTGTTCAGCTGGGGACTTGCGACCGCTTGGGACTTCACGATGTACGGCTACTACGGAATGGTCGGGCTCGATCAGGAGCCGATCGAAACGCAGCTCAACGACGATCTCCACAGCCTGGTCACTCTCCAATTCCTCGGAGATCCGACTTCCTTTTTCGAGCACACCAAAGACCTCATCGACGGCACTATGACGGTCGACGGGTTCGGCGTGTGGTCCGAAGAATTGATCGGGCTGCTGATTTCCGCGCTCACCCACGCGGTGTGAGCCGGCCGGGGCTGCAGCCACCAATACACTGACGCCTGTCATTGACGGTCGTCAGCAATAGGCGTACGGTGCGGGCATGCAGGCACCGGGTGAGCTGAGCGCGCCGCCATCGGTAACCGGGGGTATCCGCGAGGCGCGGCGCCTCGAGACCCGCGCACGCCTCTTCGATGCCGCGCTGGCCGAGATCGCGCAACACGGGCTGGCCGGCGCCGATGTCAGCGCCATCGCCGCGGCAGCGGGTGTGGTGCGGGGAACGTTCTACTTCCACTTCCCCACCAAGGAGCACGTCCTGATCGAGGTCGAGCGCAACGCGGAGACCCGGATCGTCCGCGAACTCGGCGCGGCCGACGGCGATTTGGCTTCCGTGCTTTCGCAACTCGTCCAGCACGCCCTGAAAGCCAAACGCCGGTTGGGAGCCGTGGTCTTCCGGGACATGCTCGGCCTGCACTTCTCCTCCGCCCGCCCCGTCGATGACGAGTTGGCGCAACACCCCCTCGCGGAGTTTCTGGTGGGCCTGATCGGCCGCGCGCAGAAGTCGGGGCAAGTCTCCCCGGAGCTCGATGCGGCCGAACTCGGAACCTTCTTTTTGACCGGGCTGTTCGCCCTGCTGGCCACCGGTGCGCACGATGCTGCGCAGCTGGACCGTTACGTCACGACGATCGTCAAGGGAATGGAGATCCGATGAATCGCAGCGGCATCGAGGGCTACCGGGACTACTTGGCCGAACGTGATGGCGAAGCGGACCTACTCAACCGGCGGTTGTCCAACCGGGAAACGTTCTTCGACGAGCTTGAGGCCAATCCCGTGCGTTCGGCTCACCCCGCCGACCGCCCGACCTTTCTTCGCAACCTGCGACGCCGACGGCCCGAACCGGGCCTGGACCCGAAGATGCTGTTCCTGCTGGCGACGGCCAAACTCAACCAGGCGGAGCGGTTCGGTGTCGGACTCGGTGAGACCTACGGGCGCAACAGCGACGAGAGCCTGCCGCCCGAGAACGTCTACCTCGAGCTGGAAGAGCACTATCACACCCGGCTGCTGGCCTACGCGCTCGACGTATTCGGCCTGCCCTTCCAGGTCGTCCCCCCGCCGTTTGTGATGCGCCAGTTCGTCAAAACCAGCGTGTTTCTCCCCGAACGGCTGGGCTTCATGTTCGTCGGGGCCGCAGAGATGGCGGGCTGCATCATGTTCGACGAGCTACGCCGTGTCGGCGTCGAGTTGTTCGCCGACGAACCCGACGTCGCGCAGCGAATCACGTTGCTCTACAGCGAGATCCTCACCGATGAGATCGGCCATGTCGGCTACTGCGCGTCGCGTTGTACGTCGGTCGAGCGGGCGATCATGCGCCGGCTCTACCCGTTGATCGGGCGCCTGATCGCCCGGCAGACCGCTGAGATCAGCCTGCTGATCGACCCGAAGGCCTTGGCTTCGCGACTGGACCGGGCGTTCGACGTGACGGAACTGACAGCCGGGCTGGACAATCCGACCTATCTCACCGCGCACCCCTGAGCGCCGTCAGCGCAGGTCCAGCTCCAGTCGTTCGAGGCGGCGCACCAAGATGCTGGGCAACCACCGGCCGACCTCGGCCGCCTCGATCCAGGTGGTCTGTTCGAGCAGCGTTTGCAGGACGACCCGAGCCTCCAGGCGGGCCAGCGGGGTGCCGACGCAGAAGTGCGCCCCCTTGCCGAAGGCCACGTGCCCCTTCAACGCGCTGCGGTCGAGCCGGAACTCCTCGGGGGTGTCGAAGTGCTCGGGATCGCGATTGGCGGCGCCCCACACCAACAGCAGGCGCGAATCAGCGGGCAGCTCGACACCGGCCAGGGTGGTGTCTTTGACCACATGGCGGTAATGGCCGCGAAACGGCGACTCGAATCGCAGGGTCTCCTCGATGAACGCCCCCAGCAGTTCGGGATGGGCCCGCAGTTGCTCCTGCACGGCGGGGCGCTCAGCCAGAATCCAGGCGGCGCTGCCGAGCAACGAAGCGGTGGACTCACCGGCGGCGCTGAACAACGTGATCATGACGGCCAGCGCCGGAAGCTGTTCCAGCTCACCGGATTTAGTCCGCGCGGCAAGATCACCGATCAGGCCCGGTTGGGGGTTCTCGGTGGCCTTCTCGAAGTGCTCGAGCACATAGGCGGACAACTCCATGGCCGCCACGCCGGCGGCTGAGAGCTGATCCTCGCTGACGATTCCGTCGAGCAGCGTGGTGGTCGCATATCCCAGCCGGATCAGCTCGTCGACGTCGTCGTCGGGGAGCCCGAGCAGGCGAGCGACCACCATCATGGGCAGCCGGTTGGCCATCGCGCTCATCCACTCGATGCGCCCGTCACCGCTGGCCTCGGCCCACAGCCGCTTCGCGGTGGCCTCGGCGAACTCCTCGATCACGCGCACCCGCTTCGCGGAAAGATGCGGCAGCAGCAACTTCCGATGCTGCGCGTGCAACGGATCGTCGGCGGTGGCCAGCACTTGCATCGGCCCACCGAGCTGGCCCATCTCGAACGGTGTGACGGTCCCGTCGTCGTGGTAGACCATGGTCGCGGTCAGGTTCGACGAGAAGTCCTCGACGCGCTCGACGGCTTCCACCAGGGCGTCCCAGCCGCAGACCGCGTAGAACACCGAGTCGCCGATCCGATTCACTCCGCCGCGGCTGCGCATGGCCTCATAGAGCGGGTAGGGGTCCTGGATGGCGGTGCCGAAGAAGTCGTTGGGGTCCACCACTGCACGCATACCCTAAGGCTGAATGGCCCCGTGACCTGCGTCAACGCTGTGGGCCGAACTTGCAAACCCGTGCGGGTTCGGTGCGGATCGTCGTTCTCAGCCCGCCGCGCCGACCAGCACCGGCGCTGAGAATTCACTTGAAATTCTTCTCATTGTGAGAAAATCACGTCATGATTCCGCCGCGGGAAAGTGGGTGATCGCGGTGGCGAACGACTGGCTGATCGGCCGGGATCGGCGCAGCGCGGGTGCGGAACGGATCTACGCAGCGGCAGCCGATTTGATGTCGCGGCAGGGCTACGACGGCTTCTCCATCGACGCGCTGGCGGCCAGGGTTCACTGTTCGCCGGCGACGATCTACCGCCATGTCGGCGGCAAGGCCGCGATCCGGGACGCGGTGCTGAGCAGGCAGGCCGAACGCATCCTCGACTCGGTGCGCGACGCCATCACCGGGCTGACCGGCTCGGAGCGCATCGTTACCGCCACCACCGTCGCCTTGCAGCGCATGCGGGCCGATCCGCTGGCCAAGATCATGGGCTCCATGACCGGCCCGCCCGGTACCGGGTGGCTGACCGATTCGCCCGTCATCGCCCGCTTCGCCGGTGAAATGGTCGGCGCCGACAATCCCGACCCGCTGGCCGCGCAGTGGCTCATCCGCGTGTTCCTGGCGCTCTGGTACTGGCCGCTCAAGGACGGCGACGCGGAAAAGGCTGCGGTACGGCGATTCCTCGGCCCGCCCTACGATGCGGACCGGGCCTTGCAAGGTTGACGGCGCGGCGCCGTCGTGACCCGATCAAACTCTGTGGAGCTAAGGGGAATCGAACCCCTGACCTACTCGATGCGAACGAGTCGCGCTACCAACTGCGCCATAGCCCCTGACCGCTAGCAGGCTACCAGCCCCCGGCCGGTCTCCTGAAACCGAGACGCTATTGACCCGATGCCCGGGGCAGGTCGCCGCGCCAGTCGTACTCGCGGGCGGACGCGGTGTACTCCAGGTGCTCGAAGACGGGGTCCTCGTCGTCGATCTCCAGCACCGCTACGCCGGGCCGCCGCAGCCGCGACGGCACCACCTCGAACGCCTCCGGGTGGACGTTCTCGCGCTGCGCCCGTGGCCGCTCCGCTCGCCGTGCCCGCCGCGCGCGCACCTGCTGCTCGATGCGGGTCTGCCGGCGCAGGTAGGCCAGGTAGAGCACGGTCGCCCCGGCCGCACCGCCGCAGACCCACCACGCGCTCGGCACCACGGTGAACGCCATCAGCGCCGAGAACACCAGGACCACCGCCAGCGACATCAGCACCCGCTTGCGGAACTCGTACTTGCGGGCGCTGACAGCGGCGGCCGTCTTGGTGTCGTAACGGCGCGGCCGCGCCGCCGCAGGCGTCGGGGTGTCGGCCTCGGCCTCCAAACCCGAACTGTCCTCGACGTATTCGTACTCGTAGCCCTCGGTCTCGGCGACATCTTCCGGCTCGGCCTCGCCTTGGGCTTCGGCTTCCGCTTCGGCCTCGGCTTGCGCCCGAGCCTCGGCTTCGGCTTGAGCTTGAGCCTCGGCCTCGGCTTGCGCCCGAGCTTCGGCCTGAGCGCGTGCCTGGGCTTCGGCCTCGGCAGCCAGACCCGCTTCCGACAACGGCAACACGTCGGGGTCCTCGGCGACGACTTCGACGTCCAGGACGTCGAGGTAGTCGAGTTCGCCCTGCTCGCCGACGGTGGCGGCGAACACCCGCGATCCGCTGCCGGCCGGTTCGGCGGGCGCGTCGTCGTCGGAGTCCTCGATGTCGTCGAGTTCGGCGTCGGCAGCGCTGCGCTGCCAGTCGGGGTCGCTGCGGTGACCGGCGGCCGGGCCGGCGCGCTTGAGCAGACGGGCGCTGGCGCCGCTGGTCAGCACACGGGTCGCCAATGCCACGTCACTGGTGCGCCGCACCGCGTCTCGTTTGCTGACCAGCATCGGCACCAGTACGAACAGCCAGAGGACGACCAGTGAGATCCAGAGCAACGATTGCGGGATGCTGGGCATGGTGGCCTGCTCCTTTCCCAGCCAAGGCTAGGTCTCCTGACCCACACGGCCCCGGTTGGCGCGCCGAGCCAATTACACAGTTGTAATTTACTCGCTGACCTCGATAGTCACAACTATCACACGGGCAACACGAGGGCTTAATTCGTTCAGGTCCACGCGGCCCGACCCGACCGGACCAGGGTCGCGGTCACCGACCCGGTCACCTCCTCGACCGTCATCGCCACCAGGATGTGGTCCCGCCACGCTCCGTCGACGTCGAGGTAGCGCTGCAGCAGACCCTCCTGCCGAAAGCCGACCTTGGCCAAGACCGCCCGGCTGGCCCCGTTCTCCGGCCGGACGGTGGCCTCCACCCGATGCAGCCCCACCGGCCCGAAGCAGTGGTCGAGGCCGAGCGCCACCGCTGCGGTCGCCACGCCCCCGCCGGCCACCGAACTGGACACCCAGTAGCCGATCCAGGCCGACCGGAGCGCACCGTGGGCGATGTTGCCGACCGTCAGCTGACCGCAGAACCGGCCGTCGAGCTCGATCACGAACGGCAACATCCGGCCGTAACGGGCCTCGGTGCGCAGGCTCGAACACACCGGCGGCCACGCGGCCGAACTGTGCCGGGTGGTCCAGTCCGCCTCGACGCTGGGCTCCCACGGCTCCAGGTGGGCCCGGTCGGCCAACCGGATCCGGCTCCAGGCCACGCCGTCGCGCATCCGCACCGGGCGCAACCGCAGCACCCCCGCCGGAACCCGCAACGGCCCGAGCACCGTCGGCCAGCCGGGGTGCTGGACGGCCTTGAAGGGCCACAGATTGACCAGCATCTACCCGGACTCAGCCCCGTTGCGCCAGAAAGGCGACGTCCACCAGCTCGCCGGTGGCGATCTGCTCGACCTCCTCGGGAACCACCACCAGGCAGTTCGCCTCGGCCAGGGTCGCCAGCAGGTGCGACGAGGTGCCACCGGACGCCCCGAGCACCTGCACCAGGTACTCGTCGGTCTCCTGGTCGCGCATCAGCTGGCCCCGCAGATAGCCTTTGCGCCCGGGCATCGAACTGATCGGCCCCAGGGCGCGGGCCCGCACCATCCGGCGCATCGGCTCGCGCTTGCCCAGCGACAGCCGGATCAGCGGACGGATCATCACCTCGAACACCACCAGCGCACTGACCGGGTTGGTCGGCAACAGGAACGTCGGAACCCCTTCCGGCCCCAGCTGCCCGAAGCCCTGGACCGAACCGGGGTGCATCGCGATCCGGGCGACCTCCATCTCGCCGAGGTCCGACAGCGCCGCCCGCACCTCCTCGGCCGCCGCACCGCCCACCCCTCCGGCGATCACCACGATCTCGGCGCGGTTGAGCTGTCCCTCGACCACTTCGCGCAGTTTCTTGGGTTCGCTGCTGACGATGCCGACGCGGTTCACCTCGGCCCCCGCGTCCCGGCCGGCGGCGGCCAGCGCGTAGGAGTCCACGTCGTAGACCTGACCGTTACCGGGTGTGCGGGTGACGTCGACCAGCTCTCCTCCCACCGCCATCACCGACAGCCGGGGACGCGGGTGGACCAGTACCCGGTCGCGGCCGACGGCGGCCAGCAGCCCGACCTGGGCGGCGCCGACGACCGTGCCGGCGCGTACCGCGACGTCGCCGGGCTGCACGTCGTCGCCGACGCGGCGCACGTAGTCGCCCGGGCGCACGCCGCGCAGCACTCGGACCCGGGAATTGCCACCGTCGGTCCAGCGCAACGGCAGCACCGCATCGGCCAAAGTGGGCATCGGAGCGCCGGTCTGGATCCGGGTGGCCAGTTTGGGCTGCAGTCGGGTGGGTGTGCGCGCCCCGGCTTCGATGGTGCCCAGCACCGGAAGGGTGACCGCGGCGGCATCGCGATCGGCCGCCTCGGAGCTGTCACCGATGGCATCGGCACCGAAGACGTCGACGCTACGTACCGCGTACCCGTCGATGGCCGCCTGATCGAAGGCGGGCATCGGCCGCTCGGCGATGACCTCTTCGGCACACATCAAGCCCTGCGCCTCGGCGATCGCCACCCGGACCGGGCGCGGAGCCACCGCGGCAGCCGAAACCCGGGCCTGCTGCTCCTCAACCGAACGCACGATGCGCCTTTCTCAAAGCCTGGGTCCGATTCCGGGCCGGCGTCTGCTCAGGTCTCCGCCAAACCCAGCCGCGCCACCAGCCACCGGCGCAGATCCGGACCGTAGTCATCACGATCCAAGGCAAAGTCAACCGCAGCTTTGAGGTAGCCGCCCGGATTTCCCAGGTCGTGTCGCGATCCGCGGTGTACGACCACGTGAACCGGATGGCCCTCGGCGATCAGCAGCGCGATGGCGTCGGTGAGCTGCACCTCCCCGCCGGCCCCGCGGTCGATACGCCGCAGCGCATCGAACACCGCCCGATCCAGCACGTAGCGGCCGGCAGCGGCATACATCGACGGGGCGTCGGCGGCCTTGGGCTTCTCGACCATTCCCTTGACCCGCAACACATCCGGGTTGTCACCGTCGGGGACGGGCTCGACGTCGAAAACGCCGTAGGCGCTGACCTCGTCGGGACTGACCTCGATCGCGCACAACACGGTGCCGCCGCGGCGCGCCCGCACCGCCGACATCGTCTCCAATACTCCGGTCGGCAGCACCAGGTCGTCGGGGAGCAGCACGGCGACGGCATCTTCGTCGGTGGACAAGGTGGGTTCCACGCAGCTGATGGCATGGCCCAGCCCGAGCGGCTCGGCTTGCACCACCGACTCCACCTTGATCAACTGCGGGGCCCGCCGCACTTTCGCCAGCATGGCCTTCTTGCCGCGCGCCTCCAGCGTGCCTTCCAGCACCAGATCCTCGACGAAATGCGCGACGACGCCGTCCTTGCCCTCGGAGGTGACGATCACCAGCCGCTCGGCTCCGGCCTCGGCCGCCTCGGCGGCAACCAGCTCGATTCCCGGGGTGTCGACGACCGGAAGCAACTCCTTGGGCACCGTCTTGGTCGCCGGCAGAAAGCGGGTACCCAAACCCGCCGCGGGCACAATGGCGGTGCGCGGAATCGGAACCTTCGGCGTGGGCATTGCTCACACGATAACCGCAATCGACTCCGCCTCCTCCCCCTGGCGGCGGGCGAGCCGGTGCTGACAGGCTGACAGGCGTGACCGACAACGGGGTGGCGGCCGCTAAGTCTGCGCTGCGCGCACGCATGCTCGCAGCCCGCCGCGCGGTACCGCCTCAAGTGCATGATGCCGAAGCCCGCGCGCTGGCCGGCCACCTGCAGCGGCTGGCGGATGGTGCCCGCATGGTCTGCGCGTACCTGCCGGTGGGCGATGAGCCCGGTTCGGCCGCCATGCTCGACGGGCTGACGCAGCGTGGAATCCGGGTGCTGCTGCCGGTGGTGCGCACCGAAGACGACGGCACACCGCTGGCGCTGATGTGGGGCGACTACCGAACCGGGAGCCTGGTGCCCGCCCGGTTCGGGCTGCTCGAACCGGCGCCGCCGTGGCTTCCGGCGGAGGCGCTGGCCGAAGCGGATCTGGTCGTGGTCCCGGCGCTGGCGCTGGACCGCCGGGGCGCGCGGCTGGGCCGCGGTGCCGGTTTCTACGACCGCTCCCTGCTGCTGCGCCGCCCGCAGATCCCGCTGGTGGCCGTCGTACGTGACGAGGAGCTGCTCGACAATCTGCCCGCCGAACCGCATGACGTGCCGATGACCCACGCCCTGATGCCGGGGAAAGGCCTGGTGGTGCTGGAATGCCGACAGCCAGATAGCGGTTCTAGCACTTAGCACGGTAGAGTGCTAACCCGATTGTTCGATCCACGGAGGTTCGCGTGCCCACCTACAGCTACGCCTGCACCGAGTGCAGCAACCGCTTCGACGTGGTCCAGGCCTTTACCGACGACGCGTTGACCACTTGCGAGGAGTGCAACGGTCGCCTCCGCAAGATCTTCGGCAAGGTCGGTGTCGTGTTCAAGGGCAGCGGTTTCTACCGCACCGACAGCCGGGATGCGGGGAAGACGTCCTCGAACGGCAGCAGCTCGGCCAAGGCCACGTCAACGGATTCCGGCAGCGGCGGTTCCGGCGATGGTGGCACCAAGGCCTCCAGCGACGGCGGCGCGAAGTCCGCCGACAAGCCCAAGGCCGACGCCGCATCCACCCCGGCTGCCGCCTCGGCGTAACGGGTTATCCACAAGCCGGCGCCCGGGTCGACGATCCCGGGCGGGCCGGCCACCTACCGTGTCGCCATGGGCGAGTCGCTCAACCCGACGTTGATCTCCCGTGTCTCGCAGGCGCTACGCCCGGACTGGGCCCGCACGGTGCGCGCACGACGGGCGGCCGCCGGCGCCCTGGTCGTGTTGGCCGGCGTCGCGGCGATCCGCTCCGACCCGCAGGGTGACCGGGTCGACGTGGTGGTAGCCAGTCGCGACCTGGCCCCCGGCACGGCGTTGACCGCCGCTGACGTCGCGCTGGAAAACCACTCGGCGCGAACGGTTCCCGACGGTGCCGCGACCGATCTGTCGTCGGTGTTGGCCGCCACGCTGGCCGGTCCGGCACGCCGCGGCGAGGTCCTCACCGATGTCCGTCTTCTGGGCAGCCGGCTCACCGACGCGGTCGCCGGGCCGGACGCCCGCATCGTGGGAGTTCACCCAGCCGACGCCGCGCTGGTCGACCTGGTTCGCCCCGGCGACGTCGTCGACGTCGTGACCGCCGACGACGGGGCCGACCCCCCGGGCGCGCCGAAGGTGGTGGCGTCCGGCGGGATTGTGGTGCTGGTGTCGGACAAACAGAACCACGACGATCGGGTGGTGCTGGTGGCGTTGCCGGCCACCGCCGCGGTGGCGGTGGCCGGTGCCGCACTGGGTCAAGCGGTGACGCTCACCCTGCGCTGAATCGTCAAGCCGCAGCGGCCGGCTGCGGGCTGGCGCAGAATTTGCACTTGGTCGCTTCGGCGGCGATTTCGGACATGCACTCCGGGCAGGTCTTGGTGGGCGGCGCGTCGCCGAACACCGTCTTGCCGCGCCGCTTCTGAATGTGCTTGTAGGGCAAGACGATGAAGAAGTAGATGGTCGCCATGAACACGATGAAGTAGATGATCGCCGAGATGAATGCCCCGAGGTCGACGAAGGTCGCCTCGTTGCCCTCCGCCCCGAGTTGGTAGCCCAGCCCCAGCCCGGAGGTGTCCGGCTGCGCGGCTGCCACCAGCGGGTTGATCACGCTGTCGGTAAAAGCTTTGACCAGGTTGGAAAACGCCAGCGCCACCACCAGACCGATGGCGACGGTGATGACGTCGTCGCGCATCAGAAAATTCTTGAATCCTTTGAACACCCGTGCACCCCTTCCGCCCGGAATCCCTGCGGGCAGCCCTGCACCGCCCAAGCGAACCGTAATGGCCACCGGCGCGTGGGCGCGGGTGATTGCGCGAAGTCGAATCTCAACCGTGATGTGGCGGGACGTTGTCCCGCAGCCACCGCTCGCGCTCCTCGATCTCGCGAGCGTCATCCGGATCGCGCTCGTCGGAGGAGGACTGGTGCTCGCCGAGTCCGGGCATGGCGCGCCTAGATCTCCAGACTGGACAGCTGGCCGATGATTGCGGCCGCCAGGGGGTTCAGCGTCGCCATCCCGTCGCGCACCGCGGCCCGGGAACCGGCCAGATTGACGACCAAGGTGCTGCCCGAAACCCCGGCCAGACCGCGCGACAACCCGGCGTCGGGAATCCCGGCCGCCAGGCCGGATGCACGCAGCGCCTCGGAGATGCCGAGGATCTCGCGGTCCAGGATGTCGCGGGTGGCCTCCGGGGCGACGTCGCGCGGGGTGACCCCGGTGCCGCCGACCGACACCACCAGGTCGACTCCGCCGATCACCGCGGTGTTGAGCGCGTTGCGGATCTCGACCTCGTCGGCGGCGACGGCGACCCCGCCGTCGACCATGAACCCGCCCTCGGCCAGCAGTTCGGTGACCAACGGACCACTGTGGTCCTCATCGCCGTGCGCGGTGCGGTCATCGACGACGACGACGAGCGCCCGGCCGGCGAGTTCTGGGGTCTGTTCCATGCCTGCAACCGTATATCGCGTAAAACCCGGGCGGCCCCACCAGTCCCGTCACTGCTGGGCTTTACCCAGGGTGACCTGCGCGGTCTTGGTCGCTCCGCCCGCATCGAGGTAGGTCAGCGTCACCTGGTCCCCGGGCGCCTTGGACCGCACGGCGGCCACCAGCGCGTCGGCACTGCCGATCGGACGCTTGTCGAACGCCGTCACGGTCGCCCCCTCGGGCAGGCCGGCTTTCGACGCCGCCTCCCCCGGCACCACCTCGACCACCTTCGCGCCGTGCAGACTGCGCTCGCTGGTGACCCGCACCCCCAGCGAGGCGTGGGTCGCGGTGTGATCGGGCGAGTTGATGAGTTCGTCGGCGATCCGCTTGGCCTGATCCACCGGAATCGCGAAGCCCAGGCCGATAGAGCCGCTCTGGGCTTCCGTGGAGTCGCCGCCCATCGTCGCGATCGCCGAGTTGATTCCCACCAGGTCGCCGTTCATGTTGACCAGCGCCCCGCCCGAGTTGCCCGGGTTGATCGCGGCATCGGTCTGGATCGCGTCGAGCACGGTGTTCTGGTTGCCCGCCTCACCGCTGGTGGAGACGGGCCGGTTGAGGGCGCTGACGATCCCGGTCGTCACCGTGCCCTCCAGGCCCAGCGGCGACCCGACCGCCACCACGTGCTGCCCCACCCGCAGGTCCGCCGAGGAGCCGAGCGTGATCGGGGTCAGATCCGAGACACCCTGTACCCGCACCACGGCGATGTCACTGGCCGGGTCGGTGCCCACCACGGTGAACGGTGCGGTGCGTCCGTCGGCGAACGTCACCGTGGTCTTCGGCGGCGCCTTGGAGGTCGCATCCGCCTTGGCCGCGGCGGCGACCACGTGGTTGTTGGTCAGGATCATCCCGTCGGCGGACAGGATGATGCCGGATCCCTCCTCGGATTGGCGCCCCAGATCGGTCTCGAGCATGACCACGCTGGGCACCACCTTCGCGGCGACTTTCTCGACCGACCCGTCCGGCAGAGTGACCGCGGCGGGCACACCCGGTGCCTGAAGACTGGTGCGGCCACCGCTGGCGAGCGCTTTGTGGTCGGAGTGCAGCGCCGAACCCACCACACCGCCGGTCACACCCGACAGGGCAGCGATCGCGGCCGCACCGAGCAGCAGCGCGCCCGTGCGTGAGCGCCTCGGGGGCCCGCCCGCACCCGCAAGCGGCGGCCGGCCGTAGGAGCCGTCATAAGCGGAGCGGTAGGACGGCTGCTGCCCCTGGTGGGCCGGCGCTTGGGCATAGCGCCAGTCGTACGCCTGCGAGTACGGGTTCTGCGCCCCCGGGCCCGGATAGCCGTTGGGTCCACGCTGCTCCCCCGCAGACGCACCCGCCGGATTGGGCCGTTCCGGCTGCTGACGCGGCGGGGGGTACCCCGGGTGGTTCATCATGTTGCTGCCTGCTCCTCGAGACGTGAAGTTGCCTCACCACCATGCCTAGGTGGACTGAGAACCGCCTGTGACGGCCGTGGCCGGTATCTCGCCGGCGGAGGTCGGCCCGCCGGGCAGCACCATCCGGATCGACGTCCCGGGCGGTTGACCTCCGACCACGGTGTCTTCGATGGTGATGGCACCGCCGTGCTTGAGCACCACCTGTTTGACGATGGCCAGCCCCAGGCCGGACCCGGGCATCGCGCGGGCCTGGTCGGACCGGAAGAAGCGTTCGAACACCAATTCCCGCTCGTTCTCCGGGATTCCCGGCCCCTGGTCGGACACCACCATCTCGACGTGCGTCGGGTCGATCTGGCGCATCCGCAGGCCGACGACCCCGCCCGACGGGCTCCACTTGGCCGCGTTGTCGAGCAGGTTCAGCACCGCCCGCGACAGGCCCGCGGCGTCGCCGTAGACGTGCCAGGGCACCACCTGGATGTCGAACTCGATGTCGTTGCGCCGCCGACGGACCCGCTCCATGCTGCGGTCGACGACCTCGTTGAGGTCGACCTGTTCGAACGTGACCTCGCGTTGGTCGTCGCGAGTGAGGTCCACCAAATCGCCGACCAGCGTGGACAATTCCTCGATCTGACCGATTGCGTCCGCACGCAGTTCGGCCATCTCCTCCTCGGGCAACTGCGGGGCGCCCGGCTCCGCCGAGGCCATCAGCAGCTCGACGTTGGTCCGCAGCGACGTCAGCGGGGTCTTCAGCTCGTGACCGGCGTCGGCGACCAGCCGTGCCTGGCGTTCCCGCGATTCGGCCAGTGCCCGCAGCATGGCGTTGAACGCCTCGGTGAGCCGGGCCAATTCGTCGCTGCCGTAGACCGGAATCGGTCGCAGGTCATCGGTGCGGGCCACCCGTTCGGCCGCCTCGGTCAATCGGCCCACCGGCCGCAGACCGGTCCGGGTAACCATCCCGCCGGCCACCGCGGCCACCACGACACCGACACCGCCGACGACGAGCAGCACCCAGCGCAGCTTCATCGTCACCGCGCGGGTGGGCGCCAGGCTCTTGGAGATCAACAGCGTGCTGCCGTTGGGCAGGTGCACGGCCAGCACCCGCTGACCGGCCGCGGTGCGCCGCGACAAGAACAGTTCGCCGCGGATGACGGCCTTCTCCTGCGGTCCGACCGGCAGCCGCTGCCCGGGCTGGTTGGCGGTGTAGATCGACCGGCCGGGATTGACCAGCATGGCGTTGACGTCGGAGTAGGCGGTGCCCTCGATCGCCTTGCGGGGATCGGCGGCCAGCGAACCGCTGGCGATCAGCATCTCGGTGCGGCTCTGCAGCTGATTGTCGATGTCGTTGTACAGCGCCGCCGAGATCACCGCGTAGACGGCGACGGCCATCAACACCACCACCAGCGCCACCATCGACATCGCCAGCAGCATCACCCGCCAGCGCAGCGACAGGGACGTGTTCTGCGCCGAAGCGCCGTCCTGCCGCCGGTGGAAAAACTGCATCAGGGCGGGGTCTCGCGAAGCACGTAACCCACCCCGCGCACGGTGTAGATCAGCCGCGGCTCCCCTTCGGCTTCAGTCTTGCGACGCAGATATCCGATGTAGACCTCCAGCGCATTGCCCGAGGTGGGGAAGTCGAAGCCCCACACCTCCTCGAGGATGCGGCTGCGGGTGAGCACCCGGCGCGGGTTGGCGATCAGCATCTCCAGCAGCGCGAACTCGGTGCGGGTCAGGCTGATCTGCCGGTCACCGCGGGTCACCTCGCGGGTCACCGGGTCCAGCGTCAGATCCTCGAAGGACATCGCCACCGACTCGGACAGGTCCTCGGCGGTGGTGCGGCGCAACAGGGCACGCATCCGCGCCAGCAGTTCCTCCAAGGCGAACGGCTTGGGCAGGTAGTCGTCGGCGCCGGCGTCCAGGCCAGCCACCCGCTCGGAGACCGAGTCACGGGCGGTCAGAACCAGAATCGGCAGGTCGTCACCGGTGCTGCGCAGTTGACGGCAGACTTCCAGGCCGTCCAGCCGGGGCATCATGACGTCCAGGATCATCGCGTCCGGCCGGTCGCTGGAAATCGCCTCGAGCGCCTCGACGCCGTCGGTGGCCAACGAGACGGAGTAACCGTTGAACGACAGTGACCTGCGTAACGACTCGCGCACCGCGCGGTCATCATCAACAACCAGTACCCGGGTAGCCATGCGTGCTATCCAATCATCGATAGGCGATCTGGAGGGGCAGGCACCGGTCGTGTCGGAGCCCTTTTAGCGGCGGTCGAGATCAATGAGGCCCAGGCGGGCGGCCTTGAGCAGTCGACGCGGCACCTTGTAGGCGCGGCCGGCGACCGACACGTTGACCAGGCCGGTAGCCTCAGCCTTCCACTGCGCGCGGCGGGAACGGGTGTTCGCGCGCGACATTCTGCGCTTCGGCACGGCCATGGTCGAGCCTCTCCTCGATAGTGCGGGTTGCCGCCAGAACCAACGGCGGGACTTCTGCAAAAGGATAACCGGTTACCTGGGCCGACTCCAAAATGACACTGGCCCGCGGTTCAGCGAGGCTCGACGAAGCACAGCCGAAGCTGGAACCCCCGCCCGGGGGGCGGGCGAGCTTCACCGGCGGCTGTCCGCCTTGACGCGACACCAGCGGTACCGGATAACCTACCGGTTGGTTGAGGGATGGGATTTGGGGATGACAGCAGCGGTTCGGATCGGCAACTGCTCGGGCTTCTACGGCGACCGCCACGCCGCGATGCACGAGATGCTCACCGGCGGTGAGCTGCACTATCTCACCGGCGACTACCTGGCCGAGCTGACCATGCTGATCCTGGGCCGTGACCGGATGAAAAACCCCGAGCGCGGTTACGCCAAGACGTTCCTGACCCAGCTCGAGCAGTGCCTCGGACTCGCCCATGACAAGGGGGTTCGCATCGTCGCCAACGCCGGCGGGCTCAATCCGGCCGGTCTGGCCGACGCGGTGCGCGAGCTCGCCGACCGCCTCGGGGTGCCGACCCGGGTGGCCCACGTCGAGGGCGACGACCTGCTGCCCCGGGCCGCCGAGCTGGACTTGGGTTCTCCGCTGACCGCCAACGCCTACCTCGGCGCCTGGGGCATTGCCGAGTGCCTGGCCGGGGGCGCGGACATCGTGATCACCGGGCGGGTCACCGATGCCTCGGTGATCGTCGGTCCGGCCGCCGCCCACTTCGGCTGGGCTCGCACCGACTACGACCGGCTCGCCGGGGCAGTGGTGGCCGGCCACGTCATCGAGTGCGGCATCCAGGCCAGCGGCGGCAACTACGCCTTCTTCACCGAGATTCCCACCGAGAAGTTGCTGCACCCCGGGTTCCCGCTCGCCGAGATCCACGCCGACGGGTCGTCGGTGATCACCAAACATCCTGGCACCGGCGGGCTGGTCAGCGTCGACACCGTCACCGCGCAGCTGCTCTACGAGGTCACCGGTGCCCGCTACGCCAATCCCGACGTCACCGCGCGCATGGACAGCATTGAACTGGCCGCCGACGGGCCGGACCGGGTGCGGATCTCCGGCGTGACCGGCGAGCCACCGCCGCCCACCTACAAAGTGTCGCTGAACAGCATCGGGGGGTTCCGCAACTCCACGACGTTCGTGTTGACCGGCCTGGACGTCGAGGCCAAGGCCGAGCTGGTGCGCACCCAGCTGGAGGCGGCGATGACGGTCCGGCCAGCCGAGCTGGAGTGGACGCTGTCGCGCACCGATCACCCCGACGCCGACACCGAAGAAACCGCCAGCGCCCTGCTGCACTGCGTGGTGCGCGATCCGGACCCCGCCAACGTGGGCCGCAAGTTCTCCGCGGCCGGCATCGAGCTCGCGCTGGCCAGCTACCCCGGGTTCTGCGTCACCGCCCCGCCCGGCGACGGCCAGGTCTACGGGGTGTTCACCCCCGGCTACGTCGACGCCGCGAAGGTGCCGCACATCGCGGTGCACGCCGACGGCACCCGGGTGGACATCTCGCCCGCGGCCGAGACCCTCGCACTTGAGCCGGCCGCCGAGCCGAAGGTGCCGGAGCCGTTGCCGCCCGGCCCGACCCGGCGCGCCCCGTTGGGCCTGATCGCCGGCGCCCGCAGCGGCGACAAGGGCGGCTCGGCCAACGTCGGGGTCTGGGTGCGCACCGATGAACAGTGGCGCTGGCTGGCCCACACCCTGACCGTGGCCAAGCTGCGCGAACTGCTGCCCGAGACCGCCGACCTGCCGGTCACCCGCCATCTGCTGCCGAAGCTGCGCGCGGTGAACTTCGTCGTCGAGGGCATCCTCGGTCAAGGGGTCGCCTACCAAGCCCGGTTCGACCCGCAGGCCAAAGGGTTGGGCGAATGGCTACGCAGCCGTCACCTCGAGATTCCGGAGCGACTGCTACCAGAAGGGACACCGTGAGTATCTGGACCACCCCCGAACGCGAGGCGCTGCGCAAGACCGTGCGTGGTTTCGTCGAGCGCGAGATTCTGCCGCACGTCGACGAGTGGGAACGCACCGGCGAGCTGCCGCGCGAGCTGCACCGCAAGGCCGCCGAGGTCGGCTTGTTGGGTGCGGGCTTCGCCGAGGAAGTCGGCGGCAGTGGCGGCGACGCCGCCGACGCGGTGATCGTCTGCGAGGAGATGCATCAGGCCGGAGCCCCGGGCGGGGTGTTCGCCTCCCTGTTCACCTGCGGTATCGCGGTGCCGCACATGATCGCCTCCGGTGACACAAGGCTGATCGAGGAGTTCGTCGCTCCCACCCTGGCCGGGGAGAAGGTCGGCTCGCTGGCCATCACCGAGCCGGGTGGCGGCTCGGATGTCGGGCACCTGCGCACCACGGCGCGCCGGGACGGCGACCACTACGTGGTGAACGGTGCCAAGACCTTCATCACCTCCGCGGTCCGCGCCGACTATGTCGTCACGGCGGTGCGCACCGGCGGGCCCGGCGCGGCCGGGGTGTCGCTGCTGGTGGTCGAGAAGGGCACGCCCGGCTTCGAGGTGAGTCGCAAGCTGGACAAGATGGGCTGGCGGTCCTCGGACACCGCGGAACTGTCCTACGTCGACGCCCGGGTGCCGGCGGCGAACCTGGTCGGCGTCGAGAACACCGGCTTCGCCCAGATCGCCGCGGCGTTCGTCTCCGAACGGGTCGGCCTGGCCGCGCAGGCCTATGCCAGTGCGCAGCGCTGCCTGGAGCTGACCCTGGCCTGGTGCCGGGACCGGGAGACCTTCGGCCGTCCGCTGATCTCCCGCCAGGCCGTGCAGAACACCCTCGCCGAGATGGCCCGCCGCATCGACGTGGCCCGGGTCTACACCCACCACGTCGTCGAACGGCAGCTGGCCGGGGAGGTCAACCTCATCGCCGAGGTGTGCTTCGCCAAGAACACCGCGGTGGAGGCCGGCGAGTGGGTGGCCAACCAGGCGGTGCAGCTCTTCGGCGGCATGGGATATATGTCCGAATCCGAGGTGGAGCGCCAGTACCGCGACATGCGGATCATCGGGATCGGCGGCGGAACCACCGAAATCCTCACCTCGCTGGCCGCCAAAACGCTTGGATACCAATCATGATTCTCAAATCCACGCTCGACCCGGCGTCTCCCGCCTACGCCGAAGCCGCCGCGGCGCTGACCGAGAAACTCAGCGAGCTCGACGCCGAGCTGGCCAAGGCCCTGGCCGGCGGCGGCACCAAGTACGTCGAGCGGCACCACGCCCGCGGCAAGCTCACCGCACGCGAGCGCATCGAGTTGCTCATCGACCCCGACTCGCCGTTCCTGGAACTGTGCCCATTGGCGGCGTGGGGCAGCGATTTTCAGGTCGGGGCCAGCCTGGTCACCGGGATCGGTGCCGTCGAAGGCGTGGAGTGCATGATCGTCGCCAACGACCCGACGGTCAAGGGCGGCACCTCCAATCCGTGGACGCTACGAAAGATCCTGCGGGCCAATCAGATCGCTCATCAGAACCGGCTACCGGTGATCTCGCTGGTCGAGTCCGGCGGCGCGGACCTGCCCACCCAGAAGGAAGTCTTCATTCCCGGCGGTCAGATGTTCCGCGACCTGACCCGGCTCTCGGCCGCGGGTATCCCGACCATCGCGCTGGTCTTCGGCAACTCCACCGCGGGCGGAGCCTACGTGCCCGGCATGTCCGATCACGTGGTGATGATCAAGGAGCGCTCGAAGGTGTTCCTGGCCGGGCCGCCGCTGGTCAAAATGGCCACCGGTGAGGAGTCCGATGACGAGTCGCTTGGCGGCGCAGAAATGCATTCGCGCACTTCGGGTCTGGGCGACTACCTCGCCAACGACGAGCTCGACGCGCTGCGGATCGGCCGGCGGATCGTAGCCCGGCTGAACTGGGTCAAGCAGGGCCCGAAACCACTTCCGGTAGTAGAGCCGAAATTCGACGCCGAAGAACTGATCGGCATCGTGCCGGCCGACCTACGCATCCCGTTCGACCCGCGCGAGGTGATCGCCCGCATCGTCGATGGTTCGGAGTTCGACGAGTTCAAGGCGCTCTACGGTTCGTCGTTGATCACCGGCTGGGCCCGGCTGCACGGCTACCCGGTAGGGATCCTGGCCAACGCGCGCGGCGTGCTGTTCAGTGAGGAATCCCAGAAGGCCACCCAGTTCATCCAACTGGCCAACCGGTCCAACACCCCGTTGCTGTTCCTGCACAACACCACCGGGTACATGGTCGGCAAGGCCTACGAAGAGGGCGGCATGATCAAGCACGGCTCGATGATGATCAACGCCGTATCCAACTCGACAGTGCCGCACATCTCGCTGCTGATCGGCGCCTCCTACGGCGCCGGGCACTACGGCATGTGCGGGCGGGCCTACGACCCGCGCTTCCTGTTCGCCTGGCCCAGCGCCAAAGCGGCGGTGATGGGCGGCACACAGCTGGCCGGCGTCATCTCGATCGTGAGCCGCGCCGCCGCCGAGGCCCGCGGGCAGCAGGTGGACGAGGCCGCGGACGCGGCGCTGCGTGCGGCGATCGAAGCCCAGATCGAAGCCGAGTCGCTGCCGATGTTCCTCTCCGGCAGGCTCTACGACGACGGCGTCATCGACCCCCGCGACACCCGCACCGTGTTGGGAATGTGCCTGTCCGCCATCGCCAATGGCCCGGTCGAGGGGACGTCGAACTTCGGCGTCTTCCGGATGTGAGGACTCCCATGATCAGCAATGTTCTAGTGGCCAATCGCGGCGAGATCGCCCGGCGGGTCTTCACCACCTGCCGCCGGCTGGGCCTGGGCACGGTCGCGGTCTACACCGATCCCGACGCGGGCATGCCGCACGTGGCCGAAGCCGACGCGAAGGTGCGCCTGCCGGAGACCTCCTCGTACCTGTCGGCGGAGGCGATCATCGCCGCCGCGCGCGCCGCTGGCGCCGACGCCGTGCATCCGGGCTATGGATTCCTTTCCGAGAACGCCGAATTCGCCGCCGCCGTCCAGGCCGCCGGGTTGACGTGGATCGGCCCCCCGGTGGCCGCGGTGACCTCCATGGGCTCCAAGATCGAGGCCAAGAAGCTGATGGCGTCGGCCGGCGTCCCGGTCCTCGACGAGCTCGACCCGGCAGGCGTCACCGCAGCGCAGCTGCCGGTGCTGGTCAAGGCCTCGGCCGGCGGCGGTGGCCGCGGTATGCGGGTGGTCACCGAGCTGTCCGCGCTGGCCGATGAGGTCGCGGCCGCCCAGCGCGAAGCCGCCGCGGCATTCGGGGACCCGACGGTGTTCTGTGAGCGCTATCTGCCGACCGGCCGCCACATCGAGGTTCAGGTGATGGCCGATGCGCACGGCACGGTGTGGGCGGTCGGAGAGCGGGAGTGCTCGATTCAGCGCCGCCACCAGAAGGTCATCGAAGAGGCCCCCTCGCCGCTGGTGGAACGCATCCCCGGTATGCGCGACAAGCTCTTCGAGGCGGCCCGCCTGGCGGCGACCGCGATCGGCTACACCGGCGCAGGGACCGTGGAGTTCCTCGCCGACGAGGACGGGGCGTTCTACTTCCTGGAGATGAACACCCGGCTGCAGGTCGAACACCCCGTCACCGAGGAGACCACCGGCTGCGACCTGGTCGAGCTGCAGATCGCGGTGGCCGACGGCGCCCGGCTGGACCCGGAACCGCCTGCAGCGCACGGCTATTCGATCGAGGCGCGACTGTACGCCGAAGATCCGGCCCGGGGCTGGCAGCCGCAGGCCGGCCTGCTGCACGCCATCGACATCCCCGGGGTGGCCGCACGGTTCCACACCCTGTGCCGGCGCACCGGGGTCCGGCTGGACTCCGGCATCGAGGCCGGCTCGACGGTGTCGATCCACTACGACCCGATGCTGGCCAAGGTCATCAGCTATGCGCCCACCCGCCGTCAGGCGGCCGCCGTGCTGGCGGGTGCGCTGGCCCGCGCCCGGCTGCACGGGCTGCGCACCAACCGCGACCTGCTGGTCAACGTGCTACGGCATCCGGCGTTCCTTGACGGTGCCACCGACACGGCGTTCTTCGACACCCACGGCCTGGCCGAGTTGTCGGCACCGCTGGCCGACGCCGCGACCGTCCGGGCTTCGGCGGTCGCAGCCGCCCTGGCCGACGCCGGGCACAACCGGGCCACCGCGCAGGCATTCGGCTCCCTTCCGGGCGGCTGGCGCAACCTGGCGTCGGGATACCAGACGAAGACCTACGCCGACGATGACGGCACCGAACACCGGGTCGAATATCGGTTCACCCGAACGGGTTTGGTCATCAACGATGACGTCAGCCTGGTCTCGTCGACTCCCGACGAGGTGGTGCTGGCCGATTCCTGCGGTGTGGCGCGCACATTCACCGTTGCCCGCTACGGTGCCGATGTCTACGTCGACTCCCCCGCCGGTCCGGTGCACCTGGTGGCGTTGCCGCGCTTCCCCGATCCCGAGTCAGCAGTCGCGCAAGGGTCTCTGTTGGCGCCGATGCCCGGCAACGTGATCCGGGTGGGCGCCGAGCTCGGCGCCCCGGTGACCGCCGGCCAGCCGCTGATCTGGCTGGAAGCCATGAAGATGGAGCACACGATCAGCGCACCGGCCGACGGGGTACTCACCCAACTCAACGTCAAACCCGGCGATCAGGTCGAGGTCGGCGCCGTGCTGGCCCGCTTGGAAGCGGGGGCACATCCCGAACAGCAAGCAGAAGGAGACCCACTGTGACCGATCCGAAGAGCGACACCAGCTTCATCGAAAGCGACGAACGTCGCGCACTGCGTGAGGCGGTCGCGGCGATGGCCCGCAACTACGGTCAGGACTACTACCTGGAGAAGGCCCGCGCCGGTGAGCACACCGACGAATTGTGGAACGAGGCGGGCAAACTCGGCTTTATCGGCGTCAACCTGCCCGAGGAGTACGGCGGCGGCGGGGCAGGCATGTACGAGCTGTCGCTGGTCATGGAAGAGATGGCGGCGAACGGCTGCGCGCTGCTGATGATGGTGGTCTCGCCGGCCATCAACGGCACCATCATCTCCAAGTTCGGCACCGACGAGCAGAAGAAGCGGTGGATCCCCGGCATCGCCGACGGCTCGTTGACCATGGCGTTCGCCATCACCGAACCCGATGCCGGATCGAACTCGCACAAGATCACCACCACCGCGCGCCGCGACGGCTCGGACTGGATCCTCAAGGGCCAGAAGACGTTCATCTCCGGCGTCGACCAGGCGCAAGCGGTGCTGGTGGTCGGCCGCACCGAGGACGCCAAGACCGGTAACCTGCGCCCAGCGCTGTTCGTGGTGCCCACCGACACCCCCGGATTCACCTACACCCCGATCGAGATGGAGCTGATCAGCCCGGAGCGCCAATTCCAGGTATTCATCGACGACGTGCGGCTGCCCGCCGATGCCCTGGTGGGTTCCGAAGACGCCGCCATCGCGCAGCTGTTCGCCGGACTCAACCCAGAGCGCATCATGGGCGCGGCTAGCGCGGTCGGCATGGGCCGCTTCGCGATCGGCAAGGCCGTCGCCTATGTCACCACCCGGCAGGTCTGGAAAACCCCGATCGGGTCGCACCAGGGCCTGTCGCATCCGTTGGCCCAGAACCACATCGAGATCCAGTTGGCCAAGCTGATGATGCAGAAGGCGGCCACACTGTATGACGCCGGGGACGACTTCGGCGCCGCGGAGGCGGCCAACATGGCCAAGTACGCTGCCGGCGAGGCCTCCACGCGGGCGGTCGACCAGGCGGTGCAATCCCTGGGCGGCAACGGCCTGACCAAGGAGTACGGCATCGCTGCGGCGATCGCGTCGTCCCGGCTGGCCCGGATCGCGCCGGTGAGCCGGGAGATGATCCTCAACTTCGTCGCCCAGACGTCGCTGGGCCTGCCCCGGTCGTACTGATGGACACCCTGGTCTCCTACACCGGGCCGGAGCACACCGAAGACGGCTCGGCCCGGCTGACCCTGGATTCGCCACACAACCGCAACGCACTGTCGAGCCGGCTGGTCGCGCAACTGCATGCCGGCCTGCGCGACGCCGCCGCCGACCCCAACGTGCGGGTGATCGTGCTCGGCCACACCGGCAACACGTTCTGCGCCGGTGCCGATCTCAGTGAGGCCTCCGGCGGTGACCCGGGCGACCTGGCCGCTGACCGGGCCCGCGAGCTGGCAACCCTGCTACGGGCCATCGTCGAGTGCCCGCGGCCGGTGATCGCCGCGGTCGACGGTCACGTGCGCGCCGGCGGCATGGGGCTGGTCGGGGCCTGCGATATCGCGGTCGCCGGGCCGGCCAGTACCTTCGCCCTGACCGAGGCCCGGATCGGCGTGGCGCCGTCGATCATCTCGCTGACGCTGCTGCCCAAGCTGTCGCCGAGGGCCGCGGCCCGCTACTACCTGACCGGCGAGAAGTTCGGCGCGGCCGAAGCCGCGGATATCGGGCTGATCACCCTGGCCGTGGAGGACATCGGAGCGGCCGTCGCGGATCTGGTCGCCGACCTGCGGCTGGGGTCCCCGCAGGGGCTGGCGGCCTCCAAGGCACTGACCACCGCGGCGGTGCTGGCCGGCTTCGACCGTGACGCGGAGCGGCTCAGCCTGGCCTCGGCACGGATGTTCGTCTCCGACGAGGCCCGGGAAGGGATGCTTGCCTTCCTGCAGAAGCGTCCCCCCAGCTGGGCGGGTTAGCTACTGTGGGCAACCGTGCTTGCGTCCCGATCGGTTCGTCGTAGGCTCTTTAGCCGATGAGAAACTCAGCCCGGCGAAGCAACGACACCCCCGGCATGCGCGCGCGTGCCGCGGACACCGACCGGATCCAGCTGGCGCAGCTGCTCGGCGACGCCGCTGCGCAGGGCCAACTGCCGATGAGCGAGTACGAGGACCGGCTGGCCAAGGCCTACGCGGCGCAGACCTACGACGAGCTCGACGGGCTGCGCGCCGACCTTCCGGGTTCCTCGGTGTGCCCGCACCGCGGTGGCGACTGCAAACCCGCACCCTCCACGCTGCTGCTGGCGATCCTGAGCTCGTTCGAGCGGCGCGGACGCTGGAACGTGCCCAAGCGGCTGACCACGTTCTCGCTGTGGGGCGGCGGCGTCATCGACCTGCGTTACGCCGACTTCACCGCGACGGACGTCGAGATCAACGCCTACTCCATCATGGGCGGGCAGACCATTCTGCTGCCGCCGGAAGTCAACGTCGACATCCACGGCCACGGGGTGATGGGCGGCTTCGACCAACACGTCGAGGGTCGAGGCACTCCGGGCGCGCCGACGGTGCGCGTCCGCGGCTTCTCGCTGTGGGGCGGGGTGGGCATCAAGCGCAGGCAGCGCAAGCGGCGCAGCTAATCCCGGTACAGCGCCGGGTCGTCGAGCTGACCCAGTAGGGCGGTCAGCTGGTCCACGAGCTGGGCGGGCTGCAGGTGGATCTCCCCGGCCAGCCAGGCGCCGATCGTCTGGGCCACCCCGCCGACCACGAAATGCGCGGCCGCCTTGATCCGGTCGTTGCCCGGCACCTGCAGGACATTCTGGACGTGGCGGCCGGACAGCATCGCAAACAGCGCGCTCGACTCGGCCCGTTTGCGCACCAGCAACGCGTTGGTCAGCCGGGTGCTGAACAGCATCCTGCCGACGCGGGCGTCCCCGGCGATGGCCGCCACCAGGTGGGCCATGCCGGCGCGGGTCTGTTCGGCGTAGGGTGCCGCATCCACGGCGGCCTGGGTACTGGTGGCCAGGTCGTTGACCACCCAGTCGAAGACCGCGGCTACGAACTCGTCCTTGTCGGTGAAGCTCTCGTAGAAGTAGCGGGATGCCACACCGGCGCGCCGACATATTCCACGCACGGTCAGCTCGGTCAGGTCCCGAGCACCGAGCAGATCGAGGCCGGCCGCCAGCAGGCGTTCCCGCCGCTCGGCCAGCCGTTCGGCTGCCTGCACCCCCCGATACGGGCGCTCCGGCACGGCGGTCCCCATGTCCCCCATGTTGACATCGGCCCCGGGGCTCGGCAATATCAGGAAACCGACGTTCTCACAATTTGCGAGGTGCAGCCATGACGATCAGCGAGCCGATTCCCCTGGTGGAGCGTTCGGTGAGCGATTCTCCAAGCGCACTCGCGCCTCGTCGGCGTTCCTGGCTGCCGCAGGTCTCCTGCACCGACAACATGATGATGGGCGTGGCGCTGTTGGCCGGGCCGGCCAACGTGATCATGCAACTAGCGCGTCCCGAGGTGGGTTATGGCGTGCTGGAGAGCCGCGTGGAAAGCGGACGCGTCGACCTGCACCCGATCAAGCGGGCACGCACCACGTTCACCTATCTGGTGGTCGCAACCCAGGGCACCGACGAACAGCAGGCCGCGTTCCGCGAGGCGGTCAACAGTGCGCACCGCCAGGTTCGCTCGACGAACGACAGCCCGGTGAAGTACAACGCCTTCGACCGTGATCTGCAGTTGTGGGTCGGCGCCTGCCTGTACAAGGGCAACGTCGACATCCACCGCATCTTCCTCGGTGAGATGGACGACGAGCACGCCGACCGGCACTACCACAACGAGGGCAAGGCCATGGCCACCATGCTCCAGGTTCCCGAGGACATGTGGCCGCCGGACCGGGCCGCCTTCGACCGGTACTGGCAGGAGCAGCTGGACAAGGTGCACATCGACGACGCGGTCCGCGCCTACCTTGAGCCGATCGCGGCCAGCCGGCTGCGCGGCTTGACCCTGCCCGGACCGCTGCAGCGGGCCAACGAACGCCTTGCGCTGTTGATCACCACCGGCTTTCTGCCCCAGCGCTTCCGCGATGAGATGCGGCTGCCGTGGGACGCGCAGCGGCAACGCAGGTTCGACCGGTTGATGCGCCTGCTCCGTGGCGTCAATAATCTGCTGCCGCCGTTCCTGCGCGCCTTTCCGTTCAACGTGATCCTGTGGGATCTGGACCGGCGCATCCGCACCGGACGTCCGCTGGTGTAGCAGCTGCCGAGGTGAATTGACGCGGCCCCGTCCGTCGGTAATCTTTGACTACCCCGACCAGGCCGACGGAAGGTACAGGCGATGGACGTCAACCCCCACGTGTTGCGCACCGGAGCCAATGTGTCCGATGACGCCGGTGGGCACGCCGATACGGGTGCGCAGCGCCTCGGGCTGGCCGGGGTGAGCACCGGCATGTTCGGTGATTTCGATGCCGCCCACAGCTTCCACGCGGCGCTCGGCACCGCCAAGGACGGCCACCGCGAGGCGCTGCAGAATCACCACCAGAACCTCACCGGCATCGCCGAGAACGTGCGCACCGCCGCCAGCACCTTCACCCGGATGGACGACCACAACGCCAAGCTGCTGCGAGACATCACCGCCGACGGCACTGGCCAGTGAGCCGCCCGGCCCTGCAACACCTGCAGATCGCCGACCTGATCGCCCACGCCGGCGGTGACCCGTGGGCGGTCGACGACAGCCTGCAGGCCGGTAGCCCCACCCAGATCAACTTCCTGGCCCAGGCGTTCCATCAGGCCGCCGGCTCGGCCACCGCCGCCGAGCAGACCTTCCAAACCGCCCAACAGCACTTCCAGCAGTACAACCGCGAAAACGGTGAACAGCCGATCAACAACGGCGCCGAAGTGCAACGCGTCAAAGATGGCCTGCACGCCACCAAAGAGCAGCTCGGCCAGATCGCCGCCGACCTGGAGACCATTGCCGGGGATCTGGCCCAGGCCCGTGCCGCCTCACAGGCCAACATCACCGCGCTCAACGCCAACCTGCTGGTGCTCGACGCCCAGATCGGGGTCTACCTCAGTCAGGCGAGCCAGGGCCAGAACCACGACGCCGACATCCAGCAGGCTCGTCAACTGGCCAATAACGACGCCGCAACAGCGCTGCACAACGCCACATACATCCGCGACAACTACTCCACGAGCCTGCAGCAGGCGCTGACCAACCTGCGGGTCAAGGACGGCTACGACCCCGATATCCGCAAGTACGACGCCGAGGCGGCACCGGCCGGCGGGGCGGACGGCGGGGCCGGGGCTGCGAACGGCACCCCCGACGGCCGCCCGGGCGCCGATGGTGGCGCCGGCGGCAACGGGGCGTCTGCTCCCTCCGGCGCCCCGACCAATGCCGACGGCGGGGCCGGAGGCAACGGCGGCGCGCCCAATGGCACCCCGCCCCCGGTAGGCGACGCCGGCAACGCGCCCGGTGCGCCGGCCGATGGCAAAGCGGGTGACGGTGGCGCCGGCGCCCCCGGGCCCATCCCGCCCTGGATTCCGCCCGGTACACCGGTGATGACCCGCCCCGGTGCCCCACCGGCGCCGCCGAGCCAACCCACCCAGATCAACGGCAAGTGGGGCAACGTCGGCGACGGCCTGGCGGCGGCAGGTGGCCAAGCCAACGCCCCCTGGGTCCGTCCCGACTTGCCCGCCTTCGCGCCGGGCGGCTCACCGAACCCCGGGATTCCCGGTGGCGGCCTGCCGATGCCGCAAGCCATGGAGAGCGTCGAGAAGTTCGGCAAACGTTTGGGTTTCGCGGGGAACCTCATCACGGTGGCGAACGGGGCGATGGAGATCCAGAACGATGTGAGCAACGGAGCCTCCTTGAGCACCGCCCTGGTCGATGTCGTTCCCAAAACCGCGGGTGATGTCACCGGAGGGTTGGTGGGCGCCGGCCTGGGAGCCCAGACCGGCGCAGAGATCGGCGCGACGATCGGTACCTTCTTCGGCCCCGGGCCCGGAACCGCCATCGGGGCGGTCGTCGGTGCCGGTGCCGGGGCGGTGGTCGGCGGCTTCGTCGGCAGCGAGTTCGGAAAGAATGTGGGCGAGGGCATTTCGAATGCTTGGCACGGCCTGTTCGGCTGACCTGCACGGCAAGGGAGATCGATCACCATCAGTAACGCAAACGGCTTCATCGGGGTCGCCCTGCTGGTCATGCTTTTCATCGGGATTCCGGTGGACCCTCACAAGGACGCAAGGTCGAAGTGGCTCTACTGGGTCGTCGGGCCGATGGTGTCCGCCACATTCCTGGCGATTGCGTTCTACAGCTCGATGAACAAGTCCGAGACGACGGACCTGATCGGTGCGGTCGTCGCCGGGGCGATCTTCGCCTACCTGGGCTTCGGCGCTGGCTACGTCCGCAAGCGCTGGCCGATCGGGCGCTGGCCTGGTTCTCGTTCTTGACGTACCGAAAGGACCTTCATGGAAGCCGTCGACCAGCCGCCCGGCGAGGGATCGATCACCTTGGATCCCCGCGACGCCGACGAACCGACGATCACCCTCCCCCGCCCGCCCGGCTGGGAGTTCATGCCCAGCAACGACTCCCCGCCGCTGCGCGGGGTGCTGTTCAACCAGGAGCTGCGCCGGCACGGCTTCACCCCCAACGCGGTGGTGACCCTCGAGGAACTCACCGGCCAGGTCGGGCTTCCCGCGCAGGCTTTGGCCAAGGAGCGCGCCGCGGTCGCCAACGTCGTCGGCGAACTCGACACCGATGTCCCCGGCACGGTGTCGGGATTTGCGAGCCGAACGATCACCTACAACCTGCAGGGCCGGCCGGCGACCGGGCTGATCATCGCCGTGCAGAACGCCAAGGACCGGATCTGGGCGCTCACCCTCACCATCCAGACCACCGACCCGGATAACCCGCACTACATCGCCGCCAAGCAGGCCATCCTCGATTCGCTGGAAGTCCGCCTGCCCGTCCAGTGACCCCGCCCTGCGACAATGCACCCATGGTCGAGCAGAGCCTCTGGATGCAGAAAGTCGCCGCCGATCCCGGGCACTCCCAGTGGTACATCGAACGTTTCCGCCAAATGGCCCGTGCCGGTAAGGATTTGGCGGGCGAAGCGCGTTTCGTCGACGCGATGGCCCCGCGCAGCGCCCGCATCCTCGACGCCGGCTGCGGTCCCGGCCGGGTGGCGGGCGTCTTGGCGGCGGCCGGTCATGACGTGGTCGGTGTCGATGTCGACCCGGAGCTCATCGCGGCCGCCGAGCAGGATCATCCCGGGCCGCGCTACCTCGTCGGCGACCTGGCCGAACTCGACTTGCCCGCCCGCGGCATCGCCGAGCCGTTCGACGTGATCGTGTCGGCCGGCAATGTCATGACGTTCGTCGCCCCGAGCACCCGCGTCGAGATCCTGCGCCGGCTGCACCGCCACTGCGCCGAAGACGGGCGCGTCGTCATCGGTTTCGGCGCCGACCGCGACTACGGGTTCGACCAGTTCTTCGACGACGCCGCGGCCGCCGGGCTCACCACCGATCTGCTGCTGGGCACCTGGGACCTGCGGCCCTTCACCGGCGATTCGGATTTTCTGGTCGCGGTGCTGCGGCCAGGTCAGCGCCGCCCTCAGCGCGAGGCCTGATCCTCCTCGCTGAGTTCGCCCAACTGGTCGAAACTGAGCACCTCGGTCATGTCCTGTTCCTGGTAGGCCAACCGGCCGACCCGGTGCGCAACGACCGGCGCGGTGATCAGCGTGAAGATGATGCTCACGGTGACCATCCCCGCGTCGTGGCTGCCGCGCAGCCGGATCAACGCACCGGCCAGCACTAACAGCAGGCCCAGCACCTGCGGTTTGGTGGCCGAGTGCATTCGCGCCAACGTATCGCCGAACCGCACCACCCCGATCGCCGCCGTCAGCGCCAGCACGGCCCCGGCGAGCACCAGCACTCCGGCGATCACGTCGAGAACGATCATGGCTGCCTCCGCAGTTCGGGATCGTCGGGCACCCGGAACCGGGCCACGCTCACCGATCCGATGAAGCCGACCAGCGCCAGTGCCGCCAGGCTGTAGGTCGCCGTGGTGTCCCGGCTGACCGCGGCCCAGATGCCGATACCGCACATGGTCATCGCGGCCAGCGTGTCCAGCGCCACCAGTCGGTCCAGCGTGCTGGGCCCGGCCAGTAGCCGATACATGGTGATGATCGCGGCGGCCCCCAGCAACACGCCCGCGGTTGCCCAGATGACGGTCATGCAGTTCCTCCCGCCGGCTGCCATTCGTCGTCGCGCTCGAAAGCGGCTATCAAAAGTCGCTCTACCTGGGCGACCTGCGCGAGGAACCGCTCGACCGACCGCGCCGATCCGGCATCGATCACGTGGCAATACAGAATCCGGCGCACCTGGTCGATCTCCAGCACGATCGACCCGGGGATCAACGTGGTGATGGCCGAAGCCAGCACCAGCACCAGATCGGATTTGATATTCACCGGCACCCGCAGCACCCCGGTCAGTGGTGGGGGGCCGGGCTTGATCGCCAACCACATCAGTTGGAAGCTCGAGACCAGCAGATACCAGGCGAACAGCCCCGCCAACTGCAGCATCGCCAGCGGATGCACGCGGCCCTGGACCGGCACCGGCGGTAACGGCAGCAATACCAGGATCAGCGTCGCGACCACCACCCCGACGACGATGTTGGGGATGGTGAACCGGCCCCATAACAGCGTCCAGATGGTCGCCAACGCCGACACCGCGAAAATCCGCAGCGCTATCGCCCTCACGAGTCACCCCCCGACAGCACGGCCGAGATGTATTCGCCCCGGTCGAGGACCTCGGCCGCGGCACGCTCGCTGTAGGCGAAGATCGGGCCGGCCAGCGCGGTCATCGCCAGCCCGAACCCGATCAGGGCGAGGGTGGGGGCCAGCATCCAGGTCGGCATCCGGCCCACGTCGTCGCGGTCGTCGTAGGCGACCTCGGCGACGTCGTCGAGCAGCACCGGCGGAGTGGCGTTGACCAGCGCAGCCTCGGGGGCATCGACCCGCCGGCGCCAGAACGCCCGTGTCCACACCCGAGCCAGCACATACAGCGTCAGCAGGCTGGTGACCACAGCGCCGCCCACCAGACACCAGGCCAGCACCGAACCGTCGTCGGCTCCGGCCTGCAGCACCGCGGTCTTGCCGATGAAACCTGAAAAAGGTGGGATACCACCGAGGTTGAACGCCGGAATCAAGAACACGAACGCCAGCAGCGGATTGGCGCCCAAGCCGCCCAGGCGCTGCATCGACGATGCACCGCCCTGGCGTTCGATCAATCCGGCCGCCAGGAACAGTGTCGTCATCACGATGATGTGGTGCATCACGTAGAAGATGGCGCCGGTCATGCCCAACCGGCTCGACAGCGCCACTCCGAACATCATGAAGCCGATGTGGCTGACCAACGTGAAGGACAGCAGCCGCTTGATGTCGCTCTGCGCGACGGCGCCGAAAATTCCGACCAGCATGGTCAACAACGCCGCCACCAACAACACCGAGTCCAGTCCGCCATCGGGGAACAGCAGCGAATGCGCGCGGATGATCGCGTAGACACCGATCTTGGTCAGGATCCCGGCGAACACCGCGGTGATCGGTGCCGGCGCGGTCGGATAGGAGTCGGGCAACCACGCCGACAGCGGGAAGACGGCGGCCTTGATGCCGAACGCCACCAGTAACACCGCGAACACCGCGCTGCGGGTCCCGGCGGGCAGGTCGCCGGTGCGGGTGGCCAGCTCGGCCAGGTTCAGCGTGCCGGTCGCGGCATAGACCAGGGCAATACCGAACAGGAAGATCAACGATGACGCCATCGACACCATCACGTAGCCGATGCCGGCCCGGATCCGTTCGGCGCTGGCCCCGATGGTCAGCAAGACGAAGCTCGCGGCCAGCAGCATCTCGAAGCCGACGAACAGGTTGAACAGGTCACCGGCCAGAAAGGCCAGCGAGACGCCGGTGGCCAGGGTCAGATAGGTGGGCAGGAAGATCGACACCGGCTGGCGGTCGTCGCCGTCGCGCACGCCCTGCCCGATCGCGTAGACCATCACCGTCAGCAGCACGATCGCCGACACCACCAGCATCAGCGCCGAGAGTCGGTCGACCACCAGGGTGATGCCCAGCGGGCCGAGCTTCTGCTCCGTCGGCCCCCAGCCGCCGACGTGCAACACCAGCGTCCCGTCCCGGTCGGTCAGGTACAGCAAGGCGGCGCTGACGGCGGCCACCGCGCACAGCACCGCGATGGTGATCGGGCGCTGCACCCTGGGACGCCGGCCGACGATGAGGGTCAGGGCGGCACCCAGCGTGGGTAGCAGCACCGGCAGCGGCATCAAGACGGCGGCGAGACTCACCGTGGCTCCTCACTGACGGCGTCCAGTTCACCGGCGGGCACCAGCACACCGGGGTCCTCCTCGGCGGCGATGATCTCCTCGTCGGAGAGCTGAGACACCCGGGTCGCCTCCCAGTCGTCGCCGATGTCCTCGGTCGTCGTCAGGTGGTAGGAGCGGTAGGTCAGCGCCAGCACGAACGCGCCGATGCCCATGGTGATGACGATGGCAGTCAGCACCATGGCCTGCGCCAACGGGTCGGCGTCGGTCTCCATGCCCTCGGTGCTGTTGTAGATCGGCGGGCTGCCGCCCGGCCCGGAGACATCGATGATCAGCAGGTTGATGGCATTGCCGATCATCATCAGGCCCAGCAGCGTTCGGGTGAGGCTGCGTTCCAGCAGCATGTACACCCCGCACGAGGTGAGGCCGGCGGCCATCAGCAGCGGAACCAGATGCGCGGTCATGACACTCCTGCCAGCGATCGGGCGCGGGCCTGCGATTCCAGCTCCTGGTCGAGCCGGACGCCCAGGCTGCGCAACACGTCGAGCACCATGCCGACCACCACCAGGTAGACGCCGATGTCGAAGAACAATGCGGTGACCATCTTGACGTCGCCCACCACCGGCAGGCTGAACGACAGCACCGCCGAGGACAGCACCGGAGCACCGAGCAGCAGCGACCCCAGCGCCGTGCCGCCGACCAGGCTCAGCCCGACGCCGAGAATCTTCCCGGAGTCCAGCGGCAGCGTCTCGCCGAGCTCGTATCGCCCGCCCGCCAGATAACGCAGCACCAGCCCCAGCCCGGCGGCCAGCCCGCCGGCGAAACCACCGCCCGGATAGTTGTGCCCGGCGAACAGGAAATACAGCGAGACCACCATGATCAGCGGGAAGATGGCGCGGGTCGCGACCTCCAACACCAGCGACCGCTGGTTGGGATCGTGGTAGGCGCTGCCGCGCAGCCAGGTGGTGGATCCGATCGCCGGACTGTACGGGGTGGCCGGGACGACCAGGCCGGCCGTGCGGTGCGCACCGGCATCGGCGATGCGTGGTGCCCGGCCGAACCGCCGGGTTCGGAAGACCATCGAGGCCACCCCGGTCGCGGCCACCAGCAACACCGAGATCTCGCCGAGGGTGTCCCAGGCCCGGACGTCGACCAGCAGCACGTTGACGGTGTTGGCGCCGTGGCCGCGGACATACGCGGCCTCCCCCAACGCCACCGAGACACCGTCCTGGCTGCGGGCCGCCATCGCGAAGGCCGCCAGCACCGCGACGCTGATGCCCACCGACACCGCCAGCGCTATGCGCGGCAGCCGGTTGCGCGCCATCGTGGGCCGCTCCGACTCCGCGGGAAGCGTGCGCAACACCAGCACGAAGATCACCAGTGTCACGGTCTCGACGAGCAACTGGGTCAACGCCAGATCGGGTGCGCCGTGGAAGGCGAACGCCGCGGCGCAGCCGTAGCCGGTCACACCGACCATCAGCACCGCCGACAACCGGTTACGCGCCACCGTGGCACCGATACCGCCGGCGACCACCAGCACCGCGACGGTCAATTGCAGCGGGGTGTCCCACAGCTGCAGATCGACTCGGTTGCGCGCTCCCAACGCCAGCGCCGTCACCGGAAGCAGCACCAGCGTCGCGAAGATCATCGCCTGGTTGATGGGCAGTGAACCGCGTTGGGTGACCCCGGTCAGCCGCACGGCCGCCACATCGAGCACCCGAAGGAAATCGTCGTAGAGCTGATCGGCCTTGCCCAGCGGCAACCGGCGCAGCCGGGTCAGCCGCAGCGGACCGCGTGCGACGAAGACACCGGTGCCGACCAGCAGTACCGCCGCCGACAGGTACACCGGTAGCCCCGCGCCGTGCCACAGCGCCAGGTGGTAGTCGCTGCCTTCGGGCACCGTGTCGGCGTAGCCGTGCAGCACCGTGTCGAGGCCGAGCGCACACAGACCCAGGATCAGGCTGGCAGCGGCGAGCACCGCCGGGGGCACCAAAAACGCCGCGCGCGGGCGGTGCAGTTCGGCGACGTGGCGGCTGGGCGCGGTACGGCCTTTACCGGCGAAGCCGCCCCACAGAAACCGTGCACTGTAGATCACGGTGAACATCGAGGCGAGCACCGCGGCGCCCAACACGTACGGGCCGGCAGCCCCCAGGGCCGGGGCCTGCGCCTCGGTCCCGAAAATGGTCTCCTTGGCGATGAAGCCGACGAACGGTGGCACCCCGGCCATGCTGGCCGCGGCGGCGGCGGCGATCACGAACAACCAGGGGCAGCGTCGTCGCAGCCCGGCCAGCTCGCGTAGGTCGCGGGTGCCGGTGGCGTGGTCGATGATGCCGACCACCATGAACAGCGTTGCCTTGGCCGCGGCATGCGCACACATGGCGGTCAGCCCGGCCAGCATCAGATCGGCCCCGCCGGCTCCGACCAGCATGATCATCAGCCCCAGTTGGCTGACGGTGCTGTAGGCCAACAGCAGCTTCAGGTCGTACTCGCGGACCGCGCGCCACCCGGCCAGCAGGGCGGTGGCCAGACCCAGCACCACCACCGTCGGCCGCCATCCCGGCGAGTCGGCGAACCCCGGCGTCAGCCGCGCCACCAGATAGATCCCGGCCTTGACCATCGCAGCGGCGTGCAGGTAGGCGCTGACCGGGGTCGGCGCCGCCATCGCACCCGGCAGCCAGAAATGCAGCGGGACGATCGCCGACTTGCTCAGCGCGCCGACCAGCACCAGCAGCACGCCGACGGTGACGACCGTCCCGGACGGCGGATCGGTGACCAGCTCCGAGAGCAGGTACGTGCCGGCGGTGTTGCCCAGCATGATGATGCCGACCAGCATGGCCAGGCCACCGGCAGTGGTCACCAGCAACGCCTGGGTGGCGGCACGGCGGTTGATGGAGCGTTCGGCGTAGTGGCCGACCAGTAGGAACGACAGCACCGTGGTCAGTTCCCAGAAGACGTACAGCAGCAGCATGTTGTCGGCGACCATCAGCCCGAACATGGCCCCGGCGAACCCGACCATCTTCGCGGCGAAGCTGGGCAGCCGCGGATCGGTGACCGCCTGGGCGCTGACCGGGCGGAAGTATTCGGCACAGTAGAACAGCACCAGGGCGCCGATGCCCAACGCCAGCACACTCATGATCGCCGAGAGCGCGTCGAAGCGCAGTGCGATGTTCAATGCCAGGCCGGGCACCCACGACACCACCGTTCGGTGATCGTCGGCAGGGCCAGTCGGCCAGTTCAGCACCACCCACACCAGCGATACCAGCGGAATCAAGCCCAGCGGATAGAACGCCGACCGACCCCACCTACGCACTAATGCCGGTGCCGCAGCGGCGCCCACCGTGTGGGCAAGCAGTATCGCTAGCATCACGCTCCACAAGACGAATTGATCCAAGCAATGGAATCAGTTCTGGTACAACACATCTGATACACGGGCGGCGCCGGGCAGCACCACAGCCGGTCGCGACAACGACAGGCACATCGAGCCCCGCTCAAACGTGCACTGCATCTCCCACCGCAACTAATTCCAGTTTCTGTGCAGATGCGGCCGCGCGCCATGGAATACAACCCCCATTCGGTGGGGGGTTGAACCCCCATCGGGCCCAATGGCGGCGTCCGGCTGCGCCCGGCTCGGCCGCGCTTGCGAACGCCGCTAGGCCTCGATCAGGCCCGCCCTGATTGCGTAACGGGTGAGTGCCAAGCGGTCGCGCAGGCCCAGCTTCTGCAGGGTGTTCGTCCGGTGGCGGTCGACGGTTTTGGCGCTGATCCCCAGTGTTTTGGCGATCTCGCGCGCTGAGAAGCCTTCGGCGATCAGCTTCAGCACTTCCTCTTCGCGCGGGGTGAGAATGTTGTCCGGTAAGTCGTCGCCCTGCCGGGAGCGGTGCAGGTAGTCCCGGATCAGCGCGGTCACCGCGCCGGCGTACAGAAACGGCTCCCCGCGCATGGTCGCCCGGCACGCCTCGAGCAGGTCGCGGTCGGCCACCGATTTCAGGACGTAGCCCGACGCGCCCGCTTTGAGGGCTTCGAAGAAGTACTGCTCGTTGTCGTGCATCGACAGCATCAGCACCCGCACATGGGGATGGCTGCGGTTGATCTCCCGGGCGGCCTGCAGCCCGGTCATCCGCGGCATCGCGATGTCGAGGATGGCCAGGTCGACCGGGGTGTTCTGCAGGGCTGCGAGCGCCTCGGATCCGTCGGCCGCCTCCGCCACCACGCACAGGTCGGGCTCGGCATCCAGGATCATCCGCAGCCCACTGCGCACCAGGGCGTGGTCGTCGGCGAGCATGATGCGCGCCGGCTGTAGCACCATCACTGGCCTCCCGCGCTCGCTCGGGCCGGCACCACCAGCTTGACTTCGGTTCCCTCGTTGCTCGGGGATGTGATGGTCAGGGTGGCATGCACCAGCAGGGCGCGTTCGCGCATTCCGGTGATTCCGGCGCCTTCGACGCTCACCCCGCCCTTGCCGTTGTCGGCGATCCGCAGCGTCAGCTCTGATTCGGCGTTGACGTGCAGGTCCAGCCACGCCTTCTGCGCTCCGGAATGGCGGGCGATGTTGGTCAGGCTCTCCTGGGCGATGCGGTAGCAGACCAGGCTGAGATCCGGGGTCAGCTGATCGGCTTGTGGGGCAACCTGTTTGACGACGTCGATGCCGGTCGCCTGGGTGAATTGGTTGCACAGCGCCTGCAGTGCGCTGCGCAGGCCGAGGTCTTCCAGCGCATCCGGGCGCAGCCGGCGGGCGATGCTGCGCACCTCGTCGAGGCTGGCCCGGACGATCTCCTGGGCGTCGGCGAGGTCACCGCGGATCTCCGCGGGAGCCGCGTCGACGGCCCGCTTGAGGGTGAGCAGAGCGACGGTGAGGGTCTGACCGATCTGGTCGTGCAACTCCCTGGCGATGCGCTGCCGCTCGTTCTCCTGCACGGTCAACGCCAACGCACTCGAGGAGGCCCGCTCCGATTCGAGCCGGTCCAGCATGCCGTTGAAGGATTCGATGAGATGGTGCAGGTCACCGTCGCCCGGGTCGTGCACCCGGTCGGTGCGCCGCAGCAGATCGACGCGCCTCATCGACGCCGCGAGCCGATCCAGCGGCGCCAGGCTCGACCGCAGCAGCAGCGCGTTGGCGCCTACCACGACCGCCAACCCGACCACCAGGACCGGAATCTCGGTCAGTCGGACGGGCCCGGAAACGGTTGCCGGCGACATGGCGAGCACCAGCGTGCCGAAGGTGAAGACCAGACCGTTGATCAGAACGACCCGGCGAAACAGCCCGCGCGCGGGCGCCCGCGCTCGCCGCCGAAACCTGTCGACGACCGCTGTCCAACGGTACATACCACCACCATCGTCTTCGTCGCACCCGATTGTCCATACGGGTTGCCGCGGCCCGCGAATGGGTGTCAAACACCATGGCGACCGACCGGTACCCGCTCGGAGAATGGAATTACGTCCTCCAGAGCAGCGTCGGCGTTGACGGCGCGTATGCCATCCCGGGGTGTTGAGCGCGCGGGAGATGCGGTGGGCGGATTGATCGAAAGATCAGACCGGCAGCAACCCAGATGCCTCAGATCACCCAGACCGGAGGGATGCACCTGCAATGAACCACATTACCGGCGCGCACCCACGGGCCACCGGTAACAGCGTGGTCCGGATGCCGCAAACCGCCCGGGGTTGAGAAATGGATTTCGCGGCGCTTCCACCGGAGGTGAACTCCGGGCTGATGTATGCCGGGGCCGGCCCGGGTCCGATGCTCGCCGCTGCCACGGCGTGGGATGGGCTCGCCACCGAACTCCACCTGGCCGCCACGGCCTATGCCTCGGTGGTCTCTGGGCTGACGAGCGGGCCATGGTTGGGCCCCTCCTCGGCGGCGATGGCGGCCTCGATCACGCCCTTCATCTCGTGGTTGCATGCCACCTCCGCCCAGGCGGAGCAGACCGGGATGCAGGCCAAGGCCGCCGTGGCCGCCTACGAGGCGACGTTTGCGATGGTGGTGCCCCCACCGGTGATCGCGGCCAACCGGGCTGCCTTGCTGACCTTGTTGGCCACCAACATATTGGGGCAGAACGCGGCGGCGATCGCGGCCAACGAAGCCCACTACGCCGAAATGTGGGCCCAGGACGCCGCCGCGATGTACAGCTACGCGTCGCTGTCAGCGACCGCGACCGTGTTGGAGCCGTTCCAGCCGCCACCGCAGACCGCCAACCCGGCTGGGCCGCTGGGCCAAGCTGCCGCACTTCAGAACGCCGCGGGTAACACCGCAGGCAGCAACGCGCAGACGTTGCCGTCTCAGCTGGCCTCTACGCTCCAGGGAGCCGGCCCGACCCAGGCCGCACCTACCGTGCTGCCGATGCAGGCGGAGCCGCCCCTGGGGCTGCTCGACCTGCTGGGCATTCTTGCCGACGAGACGGCCCTCGGTATCGCCCTGCCGTTGTCGGTCGTCGCGTTTCCGTTGTCGGTCATCAGTCTTGTGATGGCCGTCGAGGCGGCGTATTACGCGGAGATGGACTCCCGAGAGATTTTCGACACCCAGGATTTGCTGTACGGCGGCCAGCGAAACATCTTGGAGGCCCTGAGCCAATTGGGAGCGACGACGGAGGTGCCGTCGACCGAGAACCTTCGAGTGCCCCACGAGTCGGTCAAGGTCGGTCGCGCATTACCGCTCGGCGCGTTGTCGGTGCCGCCGAATTGGGCCGAGGCAGCCCCGGAGATCCGCCACGCCAGCTACTCGACACCGCTCAGCAGTGCCGCCGGTCCCTCGCCGGCCGGGCTGGGAACAGCATTCGGTCAGATGGCCCTGGCGGGTATGGGCGGCAGTGCGCTGGCCGGCGCCATCAATCAGAACCGCGGCCAGCAGGGCAAGCCGACGGCCGCTGCCGAGAGCAAGGCGCCGGCGCAATCATCGGACGCATGCTCGCCGACTGCGGCGCCTCAGCCACCGGCGAACTCGGTCATCGAACTGGCCGCCGGGATCCGGGAACTCGGCCAACTCCACGACGCCGGATACCTGACCGAAGCGGAGTTCGCCGAGCAGAAGCAGCGGCTGCTGTCCCGGTGAGGCTCAGCGGCGCCGCGACCTCAGGTAGTCGCCGACCACCGCGGCGCCCAGTCCGTCGAGTTCGGGAACCACGACACGGCCCTCGACGCGCCGCGCCACCTGGTCGATGAACCGGGCCAGACCGGGGTCGTCGCCGAGCCGGAAGATCGTCACCTGCGCACCGAGCCGGGAGACGTCGTCGAAGCCCTTGACGGTGTAGGCGATCGTCCGCGGGTGCGGCGGGTAATCAAAAAACACAGCAGAACCCGCGCCTGCGCCATCGTAGTCCTCCAGATGCGCGGTCGGTTCCCCGTCGGTGACGACCAGCACCACGGGCTGGGCGTTGGGGTGCCGGCGCAGGTGCCGGCTGGCCAAGGCCAGCGCGTGATGCAGGTTGGTGCCCTGCTCGTAGACGCCCTCCAAACCGGTCAGCTCGGCGGCGGTCACGGTGCGGGCGTAGCGCCCAAAGGCGATGATCTGCAACGCATCCGAGCGAAACCGGGTGCTGATCAGGTGGTTCAATGCCAGGGCGGTGCGTTTCATCGGCAGCCAGCGATTGTCCATCACCATCGAGAACGACGTGTCCACCAGCAGCGCCACGGCCGACTGGGTGCGGGTCTCGGTCTCGGACACCTCGACGTCCTCGACGCTGATCGACAGCCGGTTTCCGGCCCTGGTGCCCGGTTCGGCGACTTCCCGCAGCACCGCATTGGTCAGGGTGCGCGTGACGTTCCACGGCTCGGTGTCGCCGAACTGCCACGGCCGGGTCGCCCCGGTCAGTTCGCCGGCGGCCCCGGCCCGGCGGTGGTCGCGTTCACCCCGACGCCCCGAAAGTTGCCGCGCCACATCACGTAACGCCGTTTCGCCGAGCCGGCGCATCGCCTTGGGTGACAGCCGCCATTGCCCGTCGGAGCTGCGGTCCAGGAACCCTTGGTTGAGCAGTGCGCGTTCCAGCTCGGCCAGCGTCGCCGCATCGATGGCAGCCTGGTCGCCGAGCTGGCGGGCCAGCGCATCGAGGTCGACGTCGTCCATGCTGGCGCCCGGGTAGGCCTGCGACAGTTGCTCGGCCAGCTGCTCGAGCTCGGCGATATCGGACAGGGCCTGAGCGCCCTCCCCCATCCCGAGCGGATTGTCGCCGGAGAACTCCGACGAGCCGGTCCAGTCCTCCCCCGGTCGGGCCGCCTGCAGATGCGCATCCAGGCGTCCCAGCGCCTGCTGCAACGCCGGGGAGCCGAACGCCTGCTCGGCCAACGCATCCAGCTCGGCGCGCTGTTCGGCGCTCAGGCTGTTGCGGAAGCGCTGCGCGGCGGCGGCCCGGTGGGCCAGCGAGTCGAGCAGCTCTTCGACGTTTTGCGGGTTCTCGCCGAAGAACTCGCCGTGCTTTGCCATGAACTGTTGGAAGTCTTGCGGGGTGTCCTGGCCGCGGGCGTGCTTGTCCAGCAGCTCGTTGAGATCATCAAGCATCTCGGTGACGCGTTGCCGGTCTTCGTCGGTGGCGCCCTCCAGCGCCTGCTTCATCCCGGCGAAGCGCTGGTCGAGCATCTCACGGCCGAGCAGGTCCTTGATCTTCTCGTAGGACTGCCGGGCTTGCGCGCTGCGCCAGTTGTAGTCGGCCAATTCCTGCACCGCCTTGGCCGGCGACGGCGAAAGCCCCTCGATCTGCATCTCGGCGAACCGGGCGTCGTCGTCAAGCGCGCGGGCCAACTCTTTGCGTTCGGCCAGCACCGCCTCGTCGAGCAGCTTCTTGACCTCTGCCAGCGTTCCGTCCAAATTGTTGCGGCGCAACAGCTCCCGTCGGCGCCGCTGCGCCTCGGCGGCCAGCCGGTCGGCCCCGGTCATGGTTTTGGTGCCGCGGCGCAGCAGCTCCTGCAGGGCTCGCCGCGGCGATGTCCCCTCCATCACGTCGCGGCCGATCTCCTCCAGCGCCTCGGCCAGGTCGACCGGCGGCGCCAATGGGTCCGGCCCACCGGTGTAGGCCGAATACCGCGAGGCGTGACTTCTAGCCATAGACGGTTTCGCCCTCATCGGCGGTCTTGTCGATCCGCTTGGCCAGATACAGTGCCTCCAAAGCCAATTCGAGTGCCGCGGCGCGTTCGCCATCAGATTCGGCACCCAGCCGCTGCGCGACGGCGTCGATGACCGGCAGATCCGGCAGTGCCGCCAGCACCGCTTTGGCCGACACCCGCTCCCCCGTCGTCACCGCCGTGTTCTCGACCGCGGCGACCAGCGGCCCGACGTCGATCCCGCCCAGCACCCGCGCGGCGGTGTCGGCGGTGGCCCGGCGCAGCAGATGTTCCAGCACCGCCTGTTCGCGGCCCTCCTCACCGGATTCGAATTCCAGCTTTCCGCGCAGTACGTCGACGATCGTGCCCAGGTCGACCACCCGGGCCACCGGGTCGGTCTCGCCCAGCACCGCGCCACGGTGCCGCGCCGACGCCGCGACCGTCTCCGCGGCCGCGATCGCGAAGCGGGCCGACACCCCCGAGCGCTGATCCACCGACCGGGACTCGCGCAGGTAGCGGGCGAAGCGGGCCAGCACCGCCAGCAGGTAGTCGGGCACGGCCGCGCTCAGGTGGGCCTCCTGGGCGATCACCCCGACCTCCGCGTCGAGCTCCAGCGGGTAGTGGGTGCGGATCTCGGCGCCGAAGCGGTCCTTGAGCGGGGTGATGATGCGGCCGCGGTTGGTGTAGTCCTCCGGGTTGGCGCTGGCGACCACCAGCACGTCCAGCGGCAGCCGCAGCGTGTAGCCGCGCACCTGGATGTCGCGCTCCTCCATCACGTTGAGCATCGCGACCTGGATGCGCTCGGCGAGGTCGGGCAGTTCGTTGACGGCGACGATGCCGCGGTGCGCGCGCGGGATCAGGCCGTAGGCGATGGTCTCGGGGTCTCCCAGGCTGCGGCCCTCGGCGACCTTGATCGGGTCGATGTCGCCGACCAGGTCGGCGACCGACGTGTCGGGGGTGGCGAGTTTCTCGGTGTAGCGCTCGCTGCGGTGCCGCCACGTCACCGGCAGGTCGTCGCCGAGTTCGGCGGCCCGCCGGATCGACTCCGGCGTGATCGGCGAATAGGGGTGTTCGCCGAGTTCAGCGCCGGCGATCACCGGCGTCCACTCGTCGAGCAGCCCGGTCAGGGCCCGCAGCAGCCGGGTTTTGCCCTGTCCGCGCTCGCCGAGCAGCACAATGTCGTGGCCGGCGATCAGCGCTCGCTCCAGCTGCGGCAGCACGGTGTCCTCGAAACCGAAGATGCCGGGCCACAGGGTTGCCGGATCGGCGCCGTCGGCGAGGCGGGCCAGCAGATTCTCGGCGATCTCCTGCTTGACCCCCCTTTCCCGGTGGCCGGCGGCGCGCAGCTCGCCGAGGGTGGTGGGCAGATCGTGCGGGGTGTTCAGCGCGGTCACCACTCCACGCTACGACGGGTGCGGTAGTCCGTCACGGCGTCCCACATCATCCGGCCGGCCAATACCCGATACCCTGGGTACCGTGAACTCTGCGGAATGGCGTGATCGACCGGCTCAGACCTATTTCGGGCCGGCCTCCTGGCAGGCTCGGCTGCTGGCGGTGGCGGCGGCGATCTTCCTGCGCACTTCGATCGCCGTACTGACGATCATCGGCATGATCGTCAACCGGGTCTGGCCGGCCGGATTGCAGCGGGCCCGCCTGGACCTCATCGACCTACCGATGCGCTACATCCGGGCGCTGCCGGGCACCGAGGTGACCCCGGAGCGGCTGACCGACTGTCCGGCGGAGTGGGTGGTGGCCCCCGCCGCCCGCGACTCGGACCGGGTGATCGTCTACTTCCACGGGTCAGCGCTGGTGACGCTGGGCCTCAATTCGCACCGGCGTTTTGCCAGCAAGCTCTCGGCGGCCACCGGCGCGAAGGTGTTCAACGTCGGGTACCGCCTGGCGCCGCTGGCCGGGATCGACGAGGCCATCTCCGATGGCCTGTGCGCCTATCAGCATGTGCTGGACGCCGGGTTCACCGCCGATCGCATTGTGGTGGCAGGTGATTCGGCCGGCGGGCTGATGGCGGTGAACACCGCGCTGACGGCACGAGATGCGGGCCTGCCGGCGCCGGCCGGTCAGGTATTGATGTCGGCGCTGACGTCGTCGGACATGGAGCTCAAACGGCAGGCGGCGCGCACCCATCGCGATCCGTTCTTTCCGTTCATGGCGTTCATGTTCATCTACCGGGTGTTCGCCACCGTCAACGGCACCCGCGAGCTGCCGGTGATGCCCCCGGAAGCAGAGCTGCGCGGGCTGGGACCGTTCCTGTTGCAGGTCGCCAACAACGAGATGCTGCGCAACGACACCTTCGTGCTGGCTGACAAACTCACCGCCGCCGGGGTGCCGAACTGGGTGCAGGTCTTCGACCGCGCGTTGCACATGTTCCAGCTCACCTTCGACTTCAACCCCGACGCGCGCCGTGCCGTGGAGGAGATTGCCGATTTCGTCGACTACGTGATGCCTGCTACGCCGCCGAGTGTCGACTCGCAACGGTCAGATACGGCCCTCCAATAGCTTGAGCAGCAACGGAATCCGCTTGGCCTCGATCTCCGGCTGCGGCAGCACCGCCCGCACGATCGCCGCACCGTCGAAGGTGTTGGTGAGCAGCGCGACCACGCTGGGGAACAGCTCCTCGGGAAATGCGTCGGCGCCGGGAAATCCGCGGGCGGTGTCGTAGATCTTCGCGCTGTATTCGTCCAGCACGTCCGACAGTGTGGTCCGCAGCTTCTCGTCGGTGCGGGCGGCGATCAGCAACTCGTAGACCACCGCGTTGGTGGCGTTGCCGGTCAGGTCACGCAGCAGGGTCAATACCGCTTCCAGCGCGGATCCCTCGGCCGGGATCTCCGCGACCTGCTTACCGATCAGCTCCAGCTGACGCCGCAGCACCTCGCGGGCGGTGGCTGCCATGAAATCGCCCATGGTGCCGAAGTGGCGGAACAACGCCCCGTCGGAGACCCCGGCGCGCGCGGCGATCACCTTGGCCGACGCGCGGGCGTAGCCGATCTCGGTGATGGTGGCGATGCTGGCGTCGAGCAACCGGGCGACGGTGGCCTCGCGACGCTCCTGCTGGGTTCTCGCCATGCGCTACACCGATTGCAGCTCACGGGATCCGGCGCGCAGGAAGCGGCCGGAGCGCACCGTCGTGCCGTAGCCGTCGCAGAACTGGCCATCGCGGAACACCACCGTGCCGCCCACCCCGGTCGCCACCACGGCGTCGTCGTTGCGGTTGACCATCCGGGAAAGCCCGCCGTAGAACTCGGCCTTTTCCTCGTGGTAGGCGTCCACCTCGTCGTTCAGGCCGGCCGGATCGATCACCACGAAGTCCGCCCGGTCGCCGCGGCGCAGCGTGCCGGCGTCCAACCCAAACCAGTCGGCGACCTCGGCGGTCAGCCGGTACACCGCCCGCTCGACGCTCAGGAACGGCCGCCCGGCCGCCTGCGCGTCGCGGACCCGCTTGAGCAGCCGCAGCGAGAAGTTGTAGAACGCCATATTGCGCAGGTGCGCACCGGCATCGGAGAACCCCATGTGGATGGTCGGCTCGGCGGCCAGCTTGTCGAGGTACTTGGGCCGGTGATTGGCGACGATGGTGGTCCAGCGGACGTTGCGTTCGCCGTTGTCCACCAGAACGTCGAGGAACGCGTCCAGCGGGTGCAGCTTGCGTTCGTCGGCGATCTGCCCGAAGCTCTTGCCGATCAGGCTCGCATCCGGGCATTCGACGATCACTGCGTCGTGGAAGTCGCGGTGCCATAACGTGGGACCGAGCTTCTTGCGGTCGAAGGATTTCCGGAACCGGCGGCGGTACTCGGTGTCGGCCAGCAAGGCGTTGCGCTCCAACTGATCGCGCAGGTGCAGCGCGGCGGTGCCGGCACCGAACTCTTCGAATACCGGCAGATCGATTCCGTCGGAATACAATTCGAACGGCACCGGCAAGTGCTGGAACCGGACGTTGGCGCCGAGTACGGCGTTGAGCAGCCTGGTCCCCGGCCCGAAGACCCGCACCGCACCGGGTGACGACTTGGCGTCTGCCGAGACCAGCAGACTCATCCGCACGCCGCGCCGCCGACCGAACATCCCACTGCTGGTCAAGAAGAAGTTCAACGCTGTCAACGGCTTACGGACATTGGGAGCGCTCTGCAGCATGCGGCCGCGCTTGCGCAGCACCTTGATCAGCCGGCGGCGCTCCCGCCAGGTGGCAAACGTCGAGGGCAGCGCTCGCGACCGGAACCGGTCGCCGTCGAGTTTGTCGATGGCCGCGTCCATGCCGGACATGCCCAACAGCCCGGCGTCGAGGCCCTCGTCGAGCAGCGCGGCCATCTTCTCCAGCTCGGCGTCGGTCGGGACGACGCCGGCGGTGGTGGCGCGGTCCAGTCCGAGCACCGCGGTCCGCAGGTCCGAATGCCCCAGCATGGAGCCGATATTGGGGCCGAGTGGCAACGCGTCGAGGGCCCGCACGTACTCGGCCGGGTTCGACCAGGTCTTGCGGGACTGCAACGCCTCCAGCACGAACTTGCGCGGCACCGCCTCCACCCGGCTGAACAGGTCGGCGGCGTCCTCGGCGTCGGCGTAGACCGTCGACAGCGAGCAGTTGCCCAACAGCACGGTGGTGACGCCGTGGCGCACCGACTCCCGCAGGCCGGGGTCCAGCAGCACTTCGGCGTCGTAGTGGGTGTGCACGTCGATGAAGCCGGGCACCACCCACTTGCCGGCCGCGTCGATCACCTCCGGGCAGTCGGTCTCGTCCAGCTCCCCCGCCACGATGTCGGCGACCACGCCGTCGCGGATGCCCAGGGTGCGGATCTGCGGAGTGTTGCCGAGGCCGTCAAACCACAGGCCGTTGCGGATGATCAAGTCGTAGGCCACGCGCACTCCTCACTCAGACGATGAGTTAGATAGTGAGCGCCTGCAATCTTTTTGTCAAGGTCGAATGTCGGATTGATGCACGCTGTCGGCGACTTGGCGTGACGCAACCCGACACTCGGCGCAGTGGGTCAGTGCGCGAAGTGCCGCGCCCCGGTCAGGTACAGCGTGATCCCCGCTTCGGCGGCCGCCGCGGTCACCTCGTCGTCGCGAACCGAGCCGCCCGGATGCACGATCGCCTTCACCCCGGACGCGGTCAGCGTCTGCAGGCCGTCGGGGAAGGGAAAGAACGCATCGGAGGCCGCCACCGCGCCGGCCACTCGCTCACCGCCGCGTTCGACCGCCAGCCGGGCCGCATCGACCCGGTTGACCTGGCCCATCCCCACCCCGATGGTGGCGCCGTTTCCGGCGATGACGATCGCGTTCGACTTGACCGCCCGGCAGGCCCGCCAGGCGAACGCCAGATCGGCCAGCGTGGCCGGATCGGCCGGTGACCCGGTGGCCAGCGTCCAGTTCGCCGGGTCGTCGCCCGGCGCGTCGAGGCCGTCGCGGCTCTGCATCAGCAGTCCGCCGCTGACCTGGCGCCACTCGGTGCCCCCGCGCAGCGGTTCGGAGGCCACCAGCACCCGGATGTTCTTCTTGCGGGCCAGGATCTCCACGGCACCCGGCTCGTAGGCCGGCGCCACGATGACCTCGGTGAAGATGGTGCTGACGAACTCCGCCATCTCGACGCTGACCTCGGTGTTTGCCGCGATGACCCCGCCGAACGCACTCAGCGGGTCGCATTCGTGGGCCTTGCGGTGGGCATCGGCCACCGAGGTCGACGAGACCGCGATACCGCACGGGTTGGCGTGTTTGATGATCGCCACGCAGATCTCTTCGTGATCGAAGGCCGCCCGCCAGGCCGCATCGGCGTCGGTGAAGTTGTTGTAGGACATCTCTTTTCCATGCAGCTGGTCGGCCTGGGCCAGGCCCGGCCAGGCACCACTGTCGCAGTAGAGAGCGGCCTGCTGGTGCGGGTTCTCGCCGTAGCGCAGCTGCGCCGACCGGCGGTACGTGCGCCCAACCCACTCGGGCATCGCCTGGCGCGGCTGCTCGGGCGCCAGCGTCGACGACATCCACCCGGCGACCGCCACGTCGTATTCAGCGGTGTGGCGAAACGCCAATGAGGCCAGGCGTTTGCGTTCGTCGAGGGTGAACCCGCCGGCGTTGACCGCAGCCAGCACGCCGTCGTATCCGAGCGGGTCGACCACCACGGCGACGCTGGGATGGTTCTTGGCGGCGGCGCGGATCATCGACGGCCCGCCGATGTCGATCTGTTCGACGCACTCGTCGATGCCGGCGCCGGAGTCCACGGTCTCGCTGAACGGGTACAGATTGACCACCACCAGCTCGAACGGCGCGATGTCCAGTTCGCCGAGCGCCGCGGCATGCTCGGGTTTGCGCAGGTCGGCCAGCAGCCCGGCGTGCACCCGGGGGTGCAAGGTCTTGACCCGGCCGTCGAGGACCTCGGGAAAACCGGTCAGCTGCTCCACCGGCGTCACCGGAATACCTTTGGCCGCAATCGCTTTCGCGGTCGACCCGGTGGAGACGATGTCCACACCGGCGGCATGCAGGCCGGCGGCCAGATCGACCAGGCCGGTTTTGTCGTAGACGCTGATCAGCGCCCGACGAATCGGTCGCTTGCCGTCGGTCATCCTATGGTTGCCTTTCTTCCGGTCCAGGTCACGCCGCCGGTCGCCAACGCGGCCAGCACGTCCACCAGGAGCTTGCGCTCCACGGTCTTGATGCGTTCATGCAGGGTGTCTTCGTCGTCGTCGTCGAGCACGGCCACCGGTTCCTGGGCCAGCACCGGGCCGGTGTCGGTGCCGGCGTCCACCAGATGCACGGTGCAACCGGTGACCTTCACCCCGTAGGCCAGCGCGTCGGGCACGGCGTGCGCGCCCGGGAACGCGGGCAGCAGCGCAGGGTGGGTGTTGACGGTACGTCCGAGAAACCGGGTGAGAAACTCCGAGCCCAGGATTTTCATGAAGCCGGCCGAGACCACCAGGTCGGGCGCGTGTGCCTCGGTGGCCTCCGCCAGCGCGAAATCCCATGCCGCCCTGTCGGGATAGTCGGCCAACCGCACGGTGAACACCGGCAGGCCCGCCGACTCGGCGACCTCGACCGCTCGGCAGTCCCGATCGGTACCGACGGCCACCACCCGTGCCGGGTAGTCGCCCACCGCGGCGGCCAGCAGCGACTCGAGCAACGATCCGGTTCCCGACGCCAGCACCACCAGGCGGGCCGGGGCGCTGGGGGCCACGTGGATCGGTTGCACGTCAAGGAGCCTAGCGGCGTTCGCAACCGCGGCGGAGCCGGGCGCAGCGGGACGCCGCCATCGGGATCAGCTGGGCCGCTCGAACCCGTCGTCGTCGGTGAACATCAGGTCCTCGGGATCTTCCAGCGGCCCGGGCGGTTGGGTCGGTGGGTGCGGGTCGGACGCGCGCGGTGGCTCGGGTTCGGGCGTCCAGCTCAGCTCACCGCCCCCGGTGACCTCATCGGGTTCGAACAGCTCGTCGGGCTCGAAGAGCTGGCCGGGTTCTGGTGGGTCGACCACCTCGGCCGGCGCCGGGACCGGTTCGGGCTGCCTCGGCGGCGCGGGCGGCAACATCGGTCGCACCCCGACCGCACCCCGACTGACACCGCCGATCATCACGACCGTCAACGCGCCGATGGCGGCGAACCAGCAGAACACCGCCGGGCCGAAGGTGACCTGATCCACCCCGACGTCACCGAAGTTGCCCAGCCGCCCACCGCCGGCGAAGCCGAGCAGGGCCATCACGGCTGCCGACATGAACGCGGCGGTCAGCACCTTGGCCAGCGCGGGAAGCAGCGGCAGCGCCCGGCGCGCGCACTGTTGCCCGACGGCCACCCCCGAGGCGGCACCGATGATCAGCAGCGCCACCCAGACCGGGCCCAGTGGCGGGGTGGGCGCCGCAGCCAGGATCGGCAGCGCCGGGATATCGCCGCCGAGCACGGTGAACGCGCTGAACAATGCCGGGCCGATGTGCGCGCTCGATCCGACCGCCATCGCCGCCGCGCCGACGAGCACGTTGGGCACGTACAGCACCGCCAGCAGCGTCAGGCTGAGCTGGCCGAACAACGAATCGGTGATCGCATACAGCTCGTGCATGGTCCCCCAGTGCAGGACCAGCGAGGCGAGTGTCACCACGCCGGCCAGCCCGAACAGCGCGAGCATGCCGGTGACCGCCGCCCGCAGCGAGTCGGCCAGCCAGTCCGGCAGGGACGTCTCAGCCAGCACCCGCCGGCCCATCCGCCACCCCACTCCGATCACGGCGCCGGCCGCATGCACCACGAAGACATGCGCGAAGGCGTTCAGCGCGTGCGGGGTCTGCAGCTCGGTGATCACCGATGCCGCATCGTGGATGACAGCCAGCGAGACCGCCGCGATCAGCAGCGGGCCGCCCAGCGCCGACGCCACGATCCAGCGCACAACGAACCAGGAGGCATCCGCCGACGTGGCCTGTGCGGTAGTCCGCGCGGTTCCGGCCACCATCAGCAGCACCGGAAGCAACGGGAGCACGCCCAGCTCCCGGCCGTCGATCGAGATCGGCACCTGGTGCACACCCAGCCACATGCTGGCGATGGCACCCGACGCCCCGGTCATGTCGCTGTTGGCGATCAGCAGCTGCAGCAGTGTCACCGCTGCGATGACCGTCAACGCCACGACGGACGGGCCGAACGCGACCCGCACCAGGTCGCGAGTCGGGTTCGAACCTGGTCTTCCGCCGGCCACCGGTGTCACGCTGCGAGCACGTTCAACTCGGCGCGCGGGCGCGGGTTAGGTCTGCGCCGGCCCCGACGGGGCGGAGCCGCCCTGCGACTGCTGGCCGCCGGTCGAGCTCTGGCCCTGACCGGATCCGCCCTGGCCACCCGTCGAGGAACTGCCCGAACCGCCGGTCTGCGGCTGCGAGAAGCTGGGGAATCCGGTCGGCGGGGTCGGCGGCCCCTGCGGCGCCGACTGCTGCGCCTGCTGGGCGCCGGAGCTGAATCCGCCCGTCGAAGCGGAGCCCGGTGCCGACTGGGCGCCCTGGACGCCAAACCCTCCGGTGGACGGCGCCGACGGGTAACCGCCGTAGGACGGGTATCCGGACTGGCCCTGGTGCCCGTAACCCTGCTGGCCCGGCTGGCCGTAATAGTTGCCGCCGGGCGGCAGCCCGTACTGCGCGTAGGGGTCGTACTTGGGGCGCGGGGCGGGCGCGGTGACGACGCCGGCCTCCAGCAGCAACGACCCGATCGCGGCCGCAGCCTGCAGGATGCTGAAGGTCAGCACCAGCCACAAGCCCCAGCCGATCGTGTAATTGTCGCCGGAATCGGCGATGGTCGAAATCGCCAACAGCGCGCCCAGCGAGGCGATCACCGCGACCACCGCGGTGTAGAGCTTGGCCTTGGGCAGCAGGCCCGCCCCGGCCAGCAGTGCCGCCAGCACGGCGAGCGGAACCGTGTGGCCGGCGTCCCCGAGAATCAGCGGGTACTCACCGTCGGTGACGGTGACGATCGGCCCGAAGTTCGCCAGGTAGACCCCGAAACCCAGGACCACCACCGCGATCTGTAGGTACAGCGGCAACTTACTCTCGGCGTCGCTGCCGGACTTGGCGAACGACGGGGTGGATGGTCCGTAGGAGCCTGGCGGCTGAGAAGGCTGGAAGCCGGGGTTCCCGGGCGAGTAGGTCATGACCTCTCCTGTGCTTGGGGGCAGGTGCCGGTGAGCGGTGCGGCGCGGTTCGATCATCCACGCTAGCGCACTCGCGGCCGGGCCCGGTGGGTCAACACCGCGCAAGAAAGGGACCCCCCGTTTGCCCACCGAACAGGAACACGTTCTAATCACGGATATGGATTACGGGCTTGTGTTGTTCACCAGTGACCGTGGTATTGCTCCGGCGGCGGCGGCCAAACTCGCTGATGATCATGGCTTCACCACGTTCTATGTGCCCGAGCACACCCACATCCCGGTGAAACGCCAGGCCGCGCATCCCACCACCGGAGACGAGTCACTGCCCGATGACCGGTATATGCGCACGCTGGACCCGTGGGTGAGCCTGGGAGCCGCATCTGCGGTGACCTCGCGGGTGCGGTTGTCCACCGCCGTGGCGTTGCCGGTCGAGCATGATCCGATCACGCTGGCCAAATCGATCGCCACCCTCGATCACCTCTCCGGTGGGCGGGTCAGCCTCGGGGTCGGGTTCGGCTGGAACACCGATGAACTGGCCGATCACGGGGTGCCGCCGGGGCGGCGGCGCACCATGCTGCGCGAATACCTCGAGGCGATGCGGGCGCTGTGGACCCAGGAGGAAGCCTCCTTCGAAGGCGAGTTCGTCAACTTCGGGCCGAGTTGGGCCTGGCCCAAACCGGTGCAGTCGCACATTCCGGTGCTGGTGGGTGCAGCCGGCACGGAGAAGAACTTCAAGTGGATCGCCCGCAGTGCGGACGGGTGGATCACCACGCCGCGTGATTTCGACATCGACGAACCGGTCAAGCTGCTGCAGGACACCTGGGCGGCCGCCGGTCGCGACGGGGCGCCGCAGATCGTGGCGCTGGACTTCAAGCCGGTTCCCGAGAAGCTGGCGCACTGGGCCGAGATCGGGGTCACCGAGACGCTGTTCGGCCTGCCCGACAAGCCCGAAGCCGAAGTCGCCGCCTACGTCGAACGCCTGGCCGGCAAGCTGGGGCTCAGTTCTTAGCGCAGCGAGCAGCGGTTGCCGTAGTCCAGGGCGCGCACCGTAATCGGCGTCCCCAGCGGTTCGCCGTCGGAGAGCAGCGCCACCAGATCGTCGTCCTCGGTGGTCGCCAGGAACCGGCTGCCGTCGGCGTCGAGCCGGCCGATGACGATCCCGGTCCGGGTCTCCCAGTCGTAGCGGACACTGTAGGTCTCGATGGTGGCCGGGCCGTCGGCGTGCTCAGTGACGGCCACGGCTGCGCCGCCATCGATGTGAGCCTGACGTTCGGCGCTGCGATCCGGTGTCCACGGGGCCGGGACGGCCGAGTACACCCCGACCGAGTACTTGCTCTGCATGCCGCCGTTGGCGCCGACGAACGCGAATTGCCCTGGGGCACTGCGGGCCGCGGCAACAGCCTCGGCGATGGCGTGCATCGAATAGTTGTTGCCGGCGCCGCCGAAGAACGGCAACCCGCCGGTCAGGGTCAGGCCGCGCGGGTCGTCGGCGGCCAGGCCGAAGGCGTCGCAGATGTTGAATACCGGCACCGGAAAGCAGCTGTAGAGATCCATCGCCGCGACGTCGTCGAAGCCGATCCCGGCCATCGCGAGCGCCTCGGTGGTGGCGGCCACCGCAGCCGGGTAGGCGCCCAGGTCGGGGCGTTCCAGCAGGCGCTGCTCGCGCATGTCGGCGTGCCCGTGCAGGTACACCCACCGGTCCTCCGGAACGCCCAGGCGCTGGGCCGCCTCCACCGACATCAGTAGCGCCGCCGCCCCCTGGTTGACCTGGTCGCGCGCCACCAGCAGCCGCGGGTAGGGGTCGCAGATCATCCGGTTGCTGGTGCTGATCGTGGTCAGCTCATCGACCGAGCGTTCTACCGGCGACGCCGAGAACGGGTTCTTCGCGGCGATCTTGGACATCGGGGCGAACAGTTCGCCCATCGACTGCAGATAGTCGGCGGTGCTGCGGCCCAGCCGGGCGCGGCGGGCGTTCTCCAGCAGGCCGTACTGCACCGGTGCGCCGGTGAGCCCGTGAATGACGGTGTAATGCTCGACGAACTCCTCCAGGCCGTAGCCGCGGTCTTCGAGCTGCCCGTCGATGGTCTCGCTGAAATCCGGCTTGTCGTCGGCTTTGGCGAAGTGGCGCAGCGTCGAGGTGGCGTCGGATCCGCATAGCAGCACTACGTCCGCGGCGCCGGCCACGATCTCGGCGGCGAACTCGCTGAGCAGCTTCTGCGGGCCTTGACCGCCCACCTTGTCCAGCACCGCCCGAGCCGGGTCCGCCCCGATCCGGCGGGCCACCGAGCGCGGGAAGTTGTTCGACTTGCCCAGCGGCGCAGGAGCTTTGGGGATCGAATTTTCGAACGCCCGGGTGGCCACCACCGCGTCGATGGCCTGGGCGACCCGCGCTGGATCGGCACCGGTGTCGGCCAGTGCGGCCTGCGCGGCGGCGGCGGCCAACTCCACCGGCGACATGGCGCGGTAGTCGGTGTCGTCGATGCGTTCGGCGGCCTGCCCGACGCCGACGACGACGGGCGTGCGCGGATCGATGCTCATATGCTCACCTCTCACGGGACGACTGTGCCGTTTCGTACGCGACGCGCCGGGGCGGGCGTACGAAACGGCACAGTCGATGCCGACCTACAGGCTCTGCAGGATCTCGCGAGCCAGCGCCGCCGTGGCCGACGGGGTCTTGCCCACCTTCACACCGGCAGCCTCCAGGGCCTCCTGCTTGGCGGCCGCGGTGCCCGAGGAGCCGGACACGATGGCGCCGGCGTGGCCCATGGTCTTGCCCTCCGGAGCGGTGAACCCGGCGACGTAGCCGACCACCGGCTTGGTGACGTTGGCCTTGATGTAGTCGGCGGCCCGCTCCTCGGCGTCGCCGCCGATCTCACCGATCATCACGATCACCTTGGTGGCCGGGTCCTTCTCGAACGCCTCGATGGCGTCGATGTGGGTGGTACCGATCACCGGGTCGCCGCCGATACCGATCGCGGTGGAGAACCCGAAGTCCCGCAGCTCGTACATCATCTGGTAGGTCAGCGTGCCGGACTTGGACACCAGCCCGATCGGCCCGGTGCCGGAGATGTTGGCCGGGGTGATCCCGACCAGGCACTCGCCCGGGGTGATGATGCCGGGGCAGTTCGGCCCGATGATCCGGGTCTTGGCGCCCTTCTCCACGTTGTAGGCCCACGCATAGGCGCTGTCCTGCACCGGGATGCCCTCGGTGATGACCACCAACAGGCCGATCTCGGCGTCGATGGCCTCGATCATCGCGTCCTTGGAGAACTTCGGCGGCACGAACGCGATCGACACGTCGGCGCCGGTGGCCGCCATGGCCTCGGCCACCCCACCGAACACCGGCAGCTTGATCATCCGGCCACCCTTGTCCTCGTGGGTGACGGTGGTGCCGGCCTTGCGGGCGTTGACGCCGCCGACGATCTGGGTGCCGGCCCGCAGCATCCGGGCGGTGTGGATGGTGGCCTCACTGCCGGTGATGCCCTGGACGATGACCTTGCTGTCCTTGTTGACGAAGATCGACATGCTTATGCGTCCTTTCCGGCGTGCGCCAGCTCGGCGGCCTTGTCGGCGGCCTCGTCCATGGTGTCGACGAGGGTCACCAGCGGGTGGTTGGCTTCGGCCAGGATCGCCCGGCCCTCCTCGACGTTGTTGCCGTCGAGCCGGACCACCAGCGGCTTGGTCGCGGCGTCGCCGAGGATGCCCAGCGCCGCCACGATGCCGTTGGCCACCGCGTCGCACGCGGTGATGCCGCCGAACACGTTGACGAAGACACTCTTGACCTGCTTGTCGCCCAGGATGACGTCCAGGCCGGCGGCCATCACCTCGGCGGAGGCGCCGCCGCCGATGTCGAGGAAGTTGGCGGGCTTCACGCCGCCGTGCTTCTCACCGGCGTAGGCGGTGACGTCCAGGGTCGACATGACCAGACCGGCGCCGTTGCCGATGATGCCGACCTCGCCGTCGAGCTTGACGTAGTTCAGGTCGTGCTGCTTGGCCTTGATCTCCAGCGGGTCGGTGGCGTCCAGGTCGGCGAACTCGGCGTGGCCGGGCTGGCGGAACTCGGCGTTGCCGTCCAGGGTGACCTTGCCGTCCAGCGCCAGGATCTGGTCATCCGGGGTGCGCACCAGCGGGTTGACCTCGACCAGGGTGGCGTCCTCGGCGACGAAGACCTCCCACAGCTTCTGGATGGTCACCGCGGCGGCGTCGAGCACCTCGGCGGGCAGGTGGCCCTGCTCGGCGATCGAGCGGGCGAACGCCAGATCGACACCCTTGACCGCGTCGACGGGCACCTTGGCCAGCCGCTCCGGCTTGGTGGCGGCGACCTCTTCGATCTCCATGCCGCCCTCGACCGAGCACATCGCCAGGTAGGTGCGGTTGGAGCGGTCCAGCAGGAAGGAGATGTAGTACTCCTCGGCGATGTCGCTCGCCTCAGCGACCAGCAGCTTCTTGACGATGTGGCCCTTGATGTCCAGGCCGAGGATGTTCTGGGCGTGGGTGAACGCGTCGTCGGGGGTGGCGGCGTACTTGACGCCACCGGCCTTGCCGCGGCCACCCACCTTGACCTGGGCCTTGACCATGACGGGCCGGCCGATCTCGGTGGCGATGGCTTTGGCGTCCTCAGCCGAGGTGGTTACCCGGCCGGGGGTGGTGGGCACGTTGTGCTTGGCGAACAGCTCCTTCGCCTGATACTCGAAAAGATCCATGGGCTCACTGTCTTATTACGGGTAGCCGGTAGGCCGGCACTGTCGGATTCAGGAGGATTTAACTCCCGAGGCACTGTATCGACCCCGCGGCGCGGTTCCGCCCTCCCATACCATCGCTGTGGCACATCTCACCGCCCGCAAAACGTGATTCGTTTCACATTAGTGGCCTTATTTGACCGATGGCTTGCCGACGGGGCGCGGAACTGGTTACCGTCACCAGGTCCAGGTCTTTATAACGTTCTGATTACGACCAGAGGATCTTCCAGGCTGATGCAGCACGGATCACCCATGCGCCCGGTTTCCGGCGGGGTCACCCCTCGCCATCGGAACGGCGTTGCGGCGGCTGGGACCCGGTCTTCGGTTCCGGGCCCCGCCGAGGTCACCGACATCATCCCGTTCAACGAGTTCGGACGGCTCGACGACACCCCCTTCAGCGACGCCGCGTTTACCGGCGCTGCCTTCGATGGCTCGACTGAGGTGCTGCTGGCCCCGGAGCTGGACGACCTGACCGACACCGACAACATGCCGGTCCTGCAGCTGGCCTTCCCCCGCGGCGGCTACCCGGACGAGTACCTCTATCGCCCACCGCAGGAAGCAGTCGGGGCGCCAGGCGGCCTGCCTGTCCGGGGCGGAAAGCACCGCAGCCAGCCCACCAGCGCGGTCAGGAGCCGCGTGATGATCGCCGCGATGGCCGCCGGCGCGGCCGCTGCCGCCGCGCACGCCGCCACCCACCCATCGGGCGACACCGTGAACCGGCCGGCCGTGCTGGCGGCCAGCAAGACGACGCTGAACGACGGCACCACCACCACTTCCAGCCGTGGCATGCAGATGATCACGGTCAAGGCCGCGGCCAACGTCGTCGTGCACAACGAAGAGCTGGCCAAGGGGGTGGCGTTCGCCCAGGAGCGCGCCGAACGCGAGGCCCGGCTGCAGCGGCCGCTGTTCGTCGCGCCCACCCAGGGCGCGTTCACCTCGAACTTCGGCTACCGCTGGGGTGTGCTGCACGCCGGCATCGACATCGCCAACGCCATCGGCACCCCCATCCTGGCGGCCTCCGACGGCGTGGTGATCGAGTCCGGCCCCAGCGCCGGCTACGGCATGCTGGTCAAGCTGCGCCATTCCGACGGCACCGTGACGCTCTACGGGCACATCAACCGGTCCCTGGTCAGCGTCGGCGAGCGCGTGATGGCCGGCGACCAGATCGCCGAGATGGGCAACCGCGGCTACTCCACCGGCCCGCACCTGCACTTCGAGGTGCTGCAGAACGGCACCAGCCGGATCGATCCGACCGCCTGGCTCGCCAAGCGCGGCATCAATTTCGCTTAACCTGGGTTGGTGACCGACCGCCACCAGCCGCCCACGGGTGCTCGGCCTTCCGGCGCCTCGGAAGCCGACCCGGCCAGCGCGCCCAGCCGTATCATCCGCCGGGCCCCTACCGGCGCCATCCCCGTTGTCACCGGCGCGGCGCGGATACCGCCGGCGATGCGGCCCGCCGAGATGGCGCCGCCGGAGCGGGTCCACTACTCATCGGCCGCGGTCCCGATCAGCGCCTGCGTGTTCGCCATCATCGGCTGCTGGGCCACGTCGGTGGTCTCCACCGACCTGATCGCCAGCTGGTGGCACACCGACCGGCTGTTCTGCGTCGCGGTCGGCTTCTTGAGTCTGGTGTTCGCGGGGACGACGGTGTCCGGCGTGATCATGCTGCTGCTGCGACGCCCGATCGGCCGCTACCTGATCGCGGTCGGCGCGGTGGTGGCGCTGTTGACCTTCGGCAGCCTGTTCCTCGCGGGCGCCCGGGTACCGGGGATCGTGCACGTCATCCCGGTCATCCAGGTCGTCACCGTGGTGGCGGCCCTGCACCCGGCAACCAGACGGTGGCTGGGCGTTTAGAGCTTGGTCACCGGCGCGTGGTTGTGCATCAGCTTGACCCGCCCGGAACTGCCGAAGTCGATCAGCGACATCGCCGACTCCCCCACCCCGGAGACTTCCTCCACCCGGCCCAGGCCGTACTTGTCGTGCGATACCCGGTCCCCGGGCGCCAGCACCACCAGCGGCCGGTTGCCGGAGCGGCCCGGCGCCGGCCGCGGCGCGCCGAACCGGCCGGCGCCGCTGACCGGAGCGCTGGGTGACGCCGTGGCATCGGTGCGCCGCCAGTCGATGAGGTGCTGGGGGATCTCCCGCAGGAAGCGCGATTCCGGGTTCAGCATGGGCTGGCCCCACGACGAGCGCACCTTGGCCCGGCTCAAATAGAGCCGTTGCCGCGCCCGGGTCAGGCCGACGTAGGCCAGCCGGCGTTCCTCGGACAGCTCGCGGGCATCCCCGAGCGACCGCATGTGCGGGAACATGCCGTCCTCCCAGCCGGTGACGAACACCACCGGGAACTCCAGGCCCTTGGCGGTGTGCAGCGTCATCAGCGTGACCATGCCCGAACCGTGTTCGGGAATCTCGTCGGTGTCGGCGATCAGCGAGACCCGCTCCAAAAACGCGGCCAGCACCCCGGCGTCGGGGATGTCCTCTTCCTCGGGGATGACCTCCTGATCGGCCAGCGCGTTGGCCCGGTCGATGCTGAATTCGTGGGCGACGCTGACGAGTTCGTTGATGTTGTCCAGCCGGGCCAGATCTTGTGGATCGGTGGAGGATTCGAGCTCGGCGCGGTAGCCGGTGCGGTCGAGCACCAGCTCCACCAGGTTGCCGAGGTCGTCGTCGCAGGTGTTCAGGTGCGCCCGCAGCTCCTCGAGCATCGCCACAAAGGCGGCGATCGCGTTCTGCGAACGGCTGTTGAGCATCGGCACGCCACCCTCGGCGGCGGCCGTCAATGCGGCGGCGAAACCGGTGCCGGTGTTCTCGGCGTGCACCGACACGCACGCCTCGGCACGATCCCCGATGCCGCGGCGCGGGGTGTTGAGAATGCGCCGCAGACTGACCGCATCACCGGGGTTGTCCAGCACCCGTAGGTAGGCGATGATGTCGCGGATCTCTTTGCGTTCGTAAAAGCGCACGCCGCCAACGACTTTGTAGGGGATGCCGGCGCGGATGAACACCTCTTCCAGCGACCGTGACGCATTGTTGGTGCGGTAGAACACCGCGATGTCGCCGTAGTTGACGGTGCCGCCGTCGGCCAGGGCATCGATCTCCTGCGCCACGAACCGCGCCTCGTCGTGTTCGTTGTCGGCGACATAGCCGACGATCAGCTCGCCGTCACCGGCGTCGGTCCACAGCCGCTTCTCCCGCCGCCCGGAGTTACAGGCGATCACCGCATTGGCCGCCGACAGGATGTTCTGGGTGGAGCGGTAGTTCTGCTCCAGCAGCAGAGTCGTCGCGTCCGGGTAGTCGCGTTCGAAGTCCTCGATGTTGCGGATGGTGGCGCCGCGGAAGGCGTAGATCGACTGGTCGGCATCACCGACCACGCACAGCTCCGCCGGCGGCAGGTCCGGGTCGGCGGGGCCGCCTTCGACGGTGTGGCCGGCAAGCTCGCGCACCAGCACGTACTGCGCATGGTTGGTGTCCTGATACTCGTCGACCAGGATGTGCCGGAACCGGCGCCGGTAGTGCTGGGCGATCTCCGGGAAGGCCTGCAATATCGCCACGGTCTCGCCGATCAGGTCGTCGAAGTCCAGCGCATTGGCCGACCGCAGCCGGCGCTGGTATTCGGCGTACACCGCGGCCACCACCCGGCTCAGATCGTCGGAGTCCTCGGTGAGCTCGGCCAGCGCCCGCTCGGGGTCGATCAGTTCGTTCTTCAGGTTGGAGATGGCGGTGGCCAACAGCCGGGGTGAGTGCCGTTTGACGTCGAGGCCCATGTCGCGCCCGATCATCAACAGCAGCCGCCGCGAGTCGTCGGCGTCATAGATCGAGAAGTTGGAGTTCAGCCCGGGAACCACCGAGGCCTGGTTGCGCAGGATCCGCACGCAGGTGGAGTGGAACGTCGACACCCACATCGCGCGGGCGCGCGGGCCGACGAGCCCCACCACCCGCTCGCGCATCTCGGCGGCGGCCTTGTTGGTGAAGGTGATCGCCAGCACCTGCCCCACGCCGACGTCACGGGCGGCCAGTAGGTAGGCGATGCGCCGGGTGAGCACCGCGGTCTTGCCCGAGCCGGCCCCTGCGACGATCAGCAGCGGCGAGCCCTCGTGCAGCACGGCCTGGCGCTGCTGCGGGTTGAGCCCGTCGAGCAGGTGATCGGTTTGCGAAGTCGCATGCACTGTCATAACGCAACCCAACGTACCGCCGTACGGGGACACTCTTTGCGCTGGCACGGCCCTTAGTGGCAGACTCGGTTCGTGCTCGACATGCAGCGTCGATTTTTCTACGGGTACCGGTCAGCGGTGCCCGTGGTTTAGCTGCAACGCCAAGCCCCGCGGTCCGCTTCGCCGACCCGGGGCTCGTCTGTTGTGTGAGGCCGGATCGCCGATGGGACCAGAAAACACCAACAGCGAGAATCTGGAGTCCGAACCCATGACTGCCCAACCCCAACAGCTGCCCGACATCGATGAACTGCGCCATGAGATCGACCGGCTCGACGCCGAGATCCTGGCCGCGGTCAAGCGCCGCACCGAGGTGTCCCAGGAGATCGGCAGAGCCCGGATGGCCTCCGGCGGCACCCGACTGGTGCACAGCCGGGAAATGAAGGTGCTCGAGCGTTACAGCGAGCTCGGCCAGGACGGCAAGGACCTGGCGATGCTGCTGCTGCGGCTGGGCCGCGGGCGGCTCGGTCACTGATCAGCCCCGCGCCGGGGCTACTGTCGGGGAATGAGCTCGGTCCAACAGATCCCCGACATCACCGCCACCCCAGCCTGGGACGCGTTGCGCAAGCATCACCAGGCGATCGCCGACACCCACCTGCGTCAGCTCTTCGCCGACGATCCCGAGCGGGGCCAGAAGTTCACCGTCACCGTCGGTGACCTCTACATCGACTACAGCAAGCACCGCATCACCGAGGAGACGGTGGGCCTGCTGCTCGATCTGGCCCGGGCGGCCGGCCTCCAGGACCGGCGTGACGCGATGTTCGCCGGGGTGCACATCAACACCTCGGAGGATCGGGCGGTGCTGCACACCGCCTTACGGCTGCCGCGCAACGCCGACCTGAACGTCGACGGTCAAGACGTCGTCGCTGAGGTGCATGCGGTGCTCGACGCTATGGGCGACTTCACCGACCGGCTGCGCAGCGGGGAATGGACCGGCGCCACCGGGAAACGCATCGAGACCGTCGTCAACATCGGTATCGGCGGCTCGGACCTCGGCCCGGTGATGGTCGACCGGGCGTTGCGCCACTACGCCGACGCCGGGATCTCGGCCCGGTTCGTCTCCAACGTCGATCCGGCTGACCTGACCGCCAAGCTGGCCGGCCTGGATCCCGCTACCACGGTTTTCATCGTGGCCTCCAAGACGTTCTCGACGCTGGAGACACTGACCAACGCCACCGCCGCCCGGCGCTGGCTGACCGACGCCCTGGGCGATGCCGCGGTGTCGAAGCATTTCGTGGCGGTCTCCACCAACGCCGAGCGGGTGGCGCAGTTCGGCATCGACACCGCGAACATGTTCGGCTTCTGGGACTGGGTCGGCGGCCGATACTCGGTGGATTCGGCGATCGGGCTGTCGGTGATGGCGGTGATCGGCCGGGAGCGCTTCGCGGAGTTCCTGGCCGGCTTCCACATCGTCGACGAGCATTTCCGCACCGCGCCACTGGAATCCAACGCGCCTGCACTGCTCGGCCTGATCGGGCTGTGGTACTCCAACTTCTTCGGCGCCCAGTCCCGCGCGGTGCTGCCCTACGCCAACGACCTGGACCGCTTCGCGGCGTATCTGCAGCAGCTCACCATGGAATCCAACGGCAAGTCGACCCGCGCCGACGGCACCCCGGTGACCACCGACACCGGCGAGATCTTTTGGGGTGAGCCGGGAACCAACGGCCAGCACGCGTTCTACCAGCTGCTGCACCAAGGCACCCGCCTGGTGCCGGCAGATTTCATCGGCTTCGCCCAACCCCTCGACGACCTGGCCACCGCCGACGGCACCGGCAGCATGCACGACCTGTTGATGAGCAACTTCTTCGCCCAAACCCAGGTGCTGGCGTTCGGCAAGACCGCCGAGGAGATCGCTGCGGAAGGCACGCCCGCAGATGTGGTGGCGCACAAGGTGATGCCGGGCAACCGGCCGAGCACCTCGATTCTGGCCACCCGGCTCACCCCGTCGGTGCTGGGCCAGCTGATCGCGCTCTACGAGCATCAGGTCTTCACCGAGGGCGTGGTGTGGGGCATCGACTCCTTCGACCAGTGGGGCGTGGAATTGGGCAAGACGCAGGCCAAGGCGCTGCTGCCGGTGCTGACCGACGACGCCTCCCCCCAACCGCAGACCGACAGCTCCACCGACGCACTGGTGCGCCGCTACCGGGTGGAGCGCGGCCGGGCGATGTAGCGCCTCGGCTTTTCTCTCGGCCTGACTTTTTACCCGTGACCGGGCCGGGCGGTGTCTGAAGCGGCGCGGCTGAGATGCCCGGCCGCGCTTCGTTCTTTAGGCTTCGCGCCATGCTGATGGCATCCGGTGTTGGGCGCTGTTGTCGCTGACTCC
>NZ_LZJK01000021.1 GCF_001667945.1 Mycolicibacter sinensis
GCCTCCCGGATCGCATCCAAGGCCGGCGGCGAACTGCTGGTGCTGCACGTGCTGCGCGACGGCGATTCCGTTGCGCCGGCGCCGCGCGTGGGCCAGATCCGCCAACTGGCGGTCAGCCTGGGCGCGTCCCTGCACACCGTGATCGGCGATGACGTGCCAGCCGCGTTGCTCGACTTCGCCCGTGACGTCAACGCCACCCAACTGGTGATCGGCAGCTCGCGGCGTTCGCGCTGGGCCCGCATCCTCGACGAGGGCGTCGGTGCGGCGGTGGTGCAGCAATCCGGCGATATCGACGTGCACATCGTCACCGACGAGGACACCAAGCCGAACTTCCGGGCGGTGTCGATCTCCCCGCGGGAGCGGCGCGCGGCGTCCTGGCTGGCCGCGATCGCCGTCCCGTGCCTGGTCTGCGCGATCGTGGTCGGCTGGCTGGATCACTACCTCAACAGCGGGCAAAGCGCCCTGTTCGTGGTCGGGGTGCTGGTGGTGGCACTGCTCGGCGGTATCGCGCCGGCCGTGCTGTCGGCATTGCTGTCGGGTGTGCTGCTCAACTATTTCCTGCTCGCGCCGCGCGGCGATTTCGCCATCGCCGAACACGACGCCGCGGTGACCGAGGTGGTGCTGCTGCTGGTGGCGGTCGCGGTGGCGGCACTGGTCGACAGCACGGCCAAACGATCCCGCGAGGCCGGCCGCGCCTCGCGGGAAGCCGAGTTGATGACACTGTTCGCCGGATCGGTGCTGCGCGGAGCGGATCTGGACAGCCTGCTGGAACGGGTGCGCGAGACCTACACGCAACGCTCGGTGAGCCTGGTACGGGTGCCGAGCGGAGCCGCGGCCCCCGAACAGCCCGAGGTCGTCGCTTCGGTCGGCGAGAACCCCTGCATGTCGGTGGCTCTCGCCGACACCGCGATCGATGTCGGCGACAACGAGTTTTGGATGTTGATGGCCGGCCGCCAGTTGGCCTCCCGGGACCGCCGGGTGCTGTCGGTGGTGGCGCGGCAGGCCGCGGGACTGGTACGCCAGGAGGAATTGGCGGTCGAAGCGGGGAGGGCCGACGCCGTGATGCGCACCGACGAACTGCGCCGCTCCCTGCTGTCGGCGGTCAGTCACGATCTGCGTACCCCGCTGGCGGCAGCCAAAGCGGCGGTGTCGAGCCTGCGCGCCGACGACGTCTGGTTCTCACCGCAAGACACCACCGAACTGCTTGCCACCGTTGAGGAGTCGATCGACCAGCTCACCGCCCTGGTGGGCAATCTGCTTGACTCATCCCGGCTGGCCGCCGGGGTGGTGCACCCCGAACTGGGCCGGGTGTATCTGGAGGAAGCCGTGCAACGAGCGCTGGTCAGCATCGGCCGGGGCAAGACCGGCTTCTTCCGTTCGGGCATCGACCGAGTCAGAGTCGATGTCGGCGATGCGGTGGCGCTGGCCGACCCGGGACTGTTGGAGCGGGTGCTGGCCAACCTGCTGGATAATGCCCTGCGTTATGCGCCGGAGGGCCCGGTGCGGGTCACCGCGTGTCAACTCGGCGACCGGGTTCTGCTCAACGTCGCCGATCAGGGGCGTGGTCTACCGCACGACGGCGAGCACTTGTTTGAGCCGTTTCAGCGGATCGGTGACCACGACAACACCGCCGGCATCGGCCTGGGCTTGTCGGTTGCGCGAGGGTTCGTCGAGGCGATGGGGGGA
>NZ_LZJK01000022.1 GCF_001667945.1 Mycolicibacter sinensis
CGTGGGCGCCACCAACATTCAGGTGCACGGCGGTATCGGGTTCACCTGGGAACACCCCGCCCACCGGTACCTGCGCCAGCGCGAGGTCGGCGAGCCAGCCCACTGAGCCGTCGGCGGCGGCCGCGGCGACGTGACGTGCGGCCGACACCGTGGACTCGGCCTCCAACAGCATGTCGGCGCACATGTGCTTGACGGCCTGGAAGCTGCCGATGGCCCGGCCGAACTGATAGCGCGTCTTGGCGTAGTCACGGGCCATCTCCATCGCGCGCCGGGCCGCACCGGCCTGCTCGCCGAGCAGCGCCACCGCGGAGCGGTCCAGCGCCACGGTCACGGCCTCGACGCCGCGGCCCGGCGTACCGACCGCAGTGGCCGGGGCATCGGTGAACCGGACGGCGCAGAGCCGGCGGGACGCATCGACCGTCGTCACCGGTTCCACGGTGACGCCCGGTCCGGCGGGATCGACGGCGAACACACCCGGCCCGGTGTCGGCGGCGGCGAGCACGTAGAGCAGGTCGGCGGAGTCGGCATCGAGCACGAACCGCTTCGCACCGGTCACCAGGGGTGCGCCGTCTCCGCGGGCCGAGGTCGCCGGTTCAGCGGGCGGGCGGGTCGAGTGACCCTCGGCGAACGCGACCGCAACCCGTTTCGTCCCGGCAGCGATCGCTGGCAACACCGCGTCGCACTCCGCTGAATCCCCTAGGGCGGCAAGGAGGTTCACCGCGAGCACGGCCGTCGACAAGTACGGTCCGGCGAACAGTACTCGGCCGAGTTCCTCGGCCACCACGCCCACTTCGACCGGTCCGGCTCCGGCGCCGCCGTACTCCTCGGGAACCAGCAGTCCGAGCAGACCCATCGCGGCCAGGTCGTCCCAACAGTCGCCGTCGGCCTTGGCCATCAACTCGGCGACCGCACCGCGCAGCGCGCGCAGCTCCTCAGGACCTGGCACCGCCAATCAGCCTTCCCGGGCGAAGGCGTTTCGCAGGCTCGCGCACTGGCTGGCGAAGAACGACCGCGACACCGGCGCCTTGGTCAGCAGCAGATCGAAACCATGGAACGCCCCCGGGATGGTTTCGACCTCGCACGGCACACCCGCCTGCCGAAGCCGGTCCGCGTAGGCCAGATCCTCGTCGTGGAACAGATCCAGGGTGCCCACCCCGATCCAGGCCGGCGCCAGCCCGCTCAGATCGGCCCGCCGAGCCGGCACCGCGACCTGCGGGTCCGCGCCGCCCAGATAGGACGTCCAGCCGAACAGGTTGCTCCGCGGGCTCCACAACCGGTAGCCCGGATGGGCCGGCAACGAAGCGCTGCGATCGTCGAGCATCGGGTAAACCAGCAGCTGCAGCACCGGTTGGATCTCGCCGCGGTCGACCGCGAGCTGCGCCAGGGCGGCGGCCAGCCCGCCACCCGCGCTGGCCCCGCCGATCGCCACCCGCGCCGGATCGACCTCGGGCAGCCCGGCCAGCAGGGTCAGCCCTGCCCAGCAGTCCTCCAATCCGGCGGGGTAGGGGTGCTGGGGTGCCAGCCGGTAGTCCACCGACGCCACGGTGATGCCGAGCTCGTCGCTGAACCGGCGGCAGAGCCGGTCATCCTGGGCGGCTTGGCCCAGCACGTAGCCACCGCCATGAATCCACAGCAGCGCCGGAGCGGGCTCAGCCGCACCGCTGCGGGGCCGAAAGATCCGGACGTTGCCGCCCGACGGCAGGGCCAGCACCTCGATGCCGCTGGGCGTGCGGCGGCCCTGCATGCCGGTGAGCGCGCGCAGCACGGGCAGGGTCCGGGGCCCGATTCCGCCACGCGGGAGGAATCGGGCCGCTCTGCGCAGATCTGGGTGGAACGCACTGCTTACCATCGGCTCAGTATTGCCGGTGGCCGACGCTTGCGGCCGACAACCCACCCGATTGCCGTTTACTCTCGCGTCAGCGCGGTACTCTCCCCCAATGACTGCAGCACCGCAGACCCGGGAGACCGGCTGGAACCTGACCGGCCGCCTGCGCTGGCTGAAGCGCGCCCGCCCCGCGGACTACCTGCTGGCATTCAGTGTCGCTTCAGCTTCCCTGCCGGTGGTCGGCAAGCGGCTGGAACCCCTGGGCGGGATGACCGCGATGGGAGTGTGGGGCACCCGCCACATGCCGGAGTTCTTCTCCAGCGCGGCCAAGTCGTGGCTGACGCCGGGGGCCGCCACCGCCCGCAAGCGCGACCGCGAGCAGACCCAGGCGGTGTCCGAAGCCGCCTTGCGCGGCGTCGTCACCGGCGCCGACCTCGACATCGAATGGCCGCAACCGGAGCAGGCTCCGCCGGTGTGGAAGGCCTGGCAGCATCGGCGCCACATTCACCGCTCCGGCGTGCGGTATGGCAGTGACCCGGCCCAGGTGCTCGACGTGTGGGCGCCCCGGCAGCTGCCGACGACCCCCGCTCCGGTGCTGATCTACGTGCCCGGCGGCGCCTGGGTGCACGGCAGCCGGATGCTGCAGGGCTACGCGTTGCTGTCGCACCTGGCCGAGCAGGGCTGGGTCTGCCTGTCCATCGACTATCGGGTCGCACCGCACAACCGCTGGCCGCGCCACATCATCGACGTCAAGACCGCGATCGCCTGGGCGCACGCCAACGTTGACAAGTTCGGCGGGGATCGCAACTTCATTGCGGTGGCGGGCTCCTCGGCAGGCGGGCATCTGGCCGCCCTGGCCGGGCTGACCGGCAGCGCGGTCGGCGATCGGGAGTTCGGCGACCAACTCCCCGACGGCGCTGACACCTCAGTGGACGCCGTGGTCGGTATCTACGGCCGCTACGACTGGCAGGATCGGTCCACGCCCGAACGGGTGGCGTTCGTCGACTTCCTGGAACGCGTGGTGGTCGGCAAGTCGATCCGGCGGCACCGCGACCTCTACCGCAAGGCCTCACCGATCGCGCGGGTGCATCGCGAGGCGCCCCCGTTCCTGGTGGTGCACGGCAGTGCCGACACCGTGATCCCGGTAGCGCAGGCCCGGGTCTTCGCCGATCGGTTGCGGGCGGTGTCACACTCCAAGGTCGGATACCTCGAGCTACCCGGCGCAGGGCACGGTTTCGACATGACCGACGGCGCCCGCACCGGTGCGGTGAGCACCGCAATCGGGTTATTCCTCAACCAGATTCACCGGGACCGCACCACGATCGGCAGCAAACAGGTCATCTGAACCCCGGGGCGGGGTAAGGTCCCTGCATGGGGATGGTCGGACGGTGAAGCGACTCAGCGGGTGGGACGCGGTGCTGCTCTACAGCGAGACACCGAACGTGCACATGCACACCCTCAAGGTGGCGGTCATCGAGCTCGACGCCGACCGGCGCGGGTTCGATGTCGAGGCTTTCCGCCGGGTGATTCACGGCCGGCTCTACAAGCTGGACCCGTTCCGCTACCAACTGGTGGACATTCCGGGCAAATTTCACCACCCGATGTGGCGGGAGAACTGCGAAGTCGACCTGACCTACCACATCCGGCCGTATTCGCTGCCAGCGCCGGGCGGTCGCCGCGAACTCGACGAGGCCATCGGGCAGATCGCCAGTACGCCCCTGGACCGTAGCCGCCCGCTGTGGGAGATGTACTTCATCGAGGGCTTGGCCGACAACCGGATTGCGGTGGTCGGCAAGATCCACCACGCCCTGGCCGACGGGATAGCCTCGGCGAATCTGATGGCCCGCGGCATGGATCTGCTGACCGGTCCGCAGTTCGAACGGGATTCCTACGAAACCGATCCGGCCCCTACCCGGGGCCAACTGGTGCGATCGGCGTTCCGCGACCACCTGCGGCAGCTGGGCAAGATTCCGGCGACGATCAGTTACACCGCTGCCGGCGTCGGGCGGGTCCGGCGCAGTACCCGAAAACTCTCCGCGGAACTGACCCGGCCGTTCACACCGCCACCGAGCTTCATCAACCACATGCTCACCCCGCAACGCCGGTTCGCCACCGCGACACTGGCGCTGGCCGACATCAAGGCGACCAGCAAGCACTTGGGGGCGACGATCAACGACCTGGTGCTGGCCATCTCGGCCGGGGCGTTACGGACGCTGCTGCTGCGCTACGACGGCAAGGCGGACCATCCGCTGCTGGCATCGGTGCCGATGAGCTTCGATTTCTCCCCGGACCGGATCTCCGGTAACCGCTTCTCCGGGGTGCTGGTGGCGTTGCCGGTCGACGTCGAGGACGTGCTGGTGCGGGTGGAAAAAGCCCGGGAGGCAGCCGATCTGGCCAAGGAGGCTCACCACCTGGTCGGACCGGAGTTGGTCAGCCGGTGGTCGGCGTACCTCCCGCCGGCACCGGCGGAGTCGCTGTTCCGGTGGCTGTCCGGCAAGGACGGCCAGAACAAGGTGCTCAACCTCAACATCTCCAATGTCCCGGGTCCGCGGGAACGCGGCCGGGTGGGTGGTGCGCTGGTCACCGAGATCTACTCGGTCGGGCCGTTGACCGCCGGCAGCGGCTTGAACATCACCGTGTGGAGCTATGTGGATCAGCTCAACATCTCGGTCCTGACCGACGGCGCCACCGTCGAGGATCCGCACGAGGTGACCAGCGCCATGGTCGAGGAGTTCATCGCGATTCGCCGTGCCGCAGGGATTTCCGAGCCGCTGACGCCGGTCGAGACCGCGATGGCGCCCGCCTAGAGATCGACCATCGCCTGCAACTCGCGGCGCAACACCTTGCCGGTGTTGTTGCGCGGCAACGCTTCCAGGACTGTGATCGCGCGGGGCACCTTATAGCCGGCCAAGTTGTCGCGCACATGCTGCTTCAACTCGTCGGGAGTGGCCACCGCGCCGGGCTCCAACACGACGAAGGCCACCAGGCGCTGCCCGTAGTCGGCATCGTCGACACCGATCACAGCGGCCTCGGCGACGGCGGCATGGGTGGTCAGCGCCTTCTCCGTCTCGATCGGGTAGACGTTCTCGCCGCCGGAGACGATCATCTCGTCATCACGGCCGACCACGAAAAGCCGTCCAGTGCCGTCAAAATAGCCCACGTCGCCGGAGGCCATGAAACCGTCATGGAACTGTTTGGAGTCACCGCTGGTGTAGCCGTCGAACTGCGAGGAGTTGCGCACGAAGATCTGCCCGGTAACTCCGGCTGCCACGTCGGCCAAATCGGCGTCGAGGATCCGGACCTCGGTGCCCGGCGCCGGACGGCCGGCGGTGTCGGGGGCATAGCGCAGGTCTTGCGGGGTCGCCAGCGCGATCATGCCGGCCTCGGTCGCGTTGTAGTTGTTGTAAACCACGTCGCCGAAGGCGTCCATGAACGCCGTCACCACCTCCGGGCGCATCCGGGACCCGGACGCGGTTGCGAACCGCAGTGACGTGCAAGGGTATTCGGCGCGGACCTCATCGGGCAACGCCATGATCCGGTCGAACATGACCGGTACGACGCACAAGCCGGTCGCATCATTGTCCTCCACGAGTGCCAGGGTGGCCTCCGGATCGAATTTGCGGCGGGTGGCGATGGTGCAGGCCATCGTCAACGCCAGCGCCAGCTGGGAGAACCCCCAGGCGTGGAACATCGGTGCGGCGATGACCACGGTTTCCTCGGTGTGCCAAGGGATTCGGTCGAATATGGCCGCAAGATCAGCGATGCCGCCGCCGCCCCGCCCGGAGCGACGCGCACCCTTCGGTGTGCCGGTCGTTCCGGAGGTGAGCATCACCAGCGCACCGGACCGGGTCGGTTTCGTCGGCCGCCGCCCGGCGTTGGCGTCGATCAGGTCGTCCATCGTCAGACCGGCGCTCTCCCCGTCGGTCCAGCTCACCACCCGTGTGCACCCGGAACCGGCCGGCACGGCCAGATCCACCGCCGCGGTGAACTCCTCGTCGTAGAAGATCAGGTCGACGTCTTCGCGGGCCACGACCTCGGCCAGCGCCGGCCCGGCGAAGCTGGTGTTGAGCAGCAAGACGTCGGCGCCGACCCGGTTGGCGGCGGCCAGCGCCTCGATGAAGCCGCGGTGGTTGCGGCACATCAGGGCGATTGCCCGCGGCGTCCGGCCGGGCAGGTGCTGCAGGGCAGCGGCCAGCGCGTCGCAGCGGCGGTCGAGCTGGGTATAGGTACAGGTGCCGCGTTCGTCGATGATCGCGGTGCGTTCCCCGCACCGTTGCGCCGCCATGGCGATCCCGGTGGTGGTGGTGCCGCCCTCGCGGGCCGCGGCGGCGGCGATCCGCAGGTATTTGTCGGGTCGCAGCGGCGTCAGCAGACCGGCCCGGGTGAACGTCGCCAGCATCGAGCCGGCCCGATTGAGCGAGTCGAACAGCGTCATCGCGCTCAGCCCAGGATCGGCAGGCGCCGCTCGCGCGCCAGCTTGTCCAGGGCGTCTTGCATGACGGCGCGCACATGCGCGTCGACGACGTCGATATCGGGGTCCTCGCCGAATTCGGCGACGACGTCGATCGGCTCGCACACCTGCATGACGATCTTGGTGGGCAGCGGCAGATTGACCGGCAACACCGCCGACAGGCCGAACGGGAAGCCGAACGAGATCGGCAGAATCTTGACGCGCATCAGTTTGTCCAACCGCAGGGCCTTGGCCAGCCCGGTGCCGCGCGACAGGTAGAACTGGCTTTCCTGGCCGCCGATTCCCACGGTCGGCACGATCGGCACGCCGGCGTTGAGTGCGGCACGGATGTAGCCTTTGCGGCCGCCGAAGTCGATCTTGTTCTCTTCTAACGTCGGCCGGTAGACGTCGTAGTCACCGCCCGGGAAGACCACCACCACGCCACCGGAGCGCAGTGCCTCGTCGGCGTTGTCGTGGTTGGCCGGGATGAACCCGGTCTTGCGGAAGAAGTCGGCGGTGAAGCCGGTGAAGATCAGGTCGTGGCTCAACGTGTAGACCGGGCGTTCGTAGCCGAACTTGTCGTAGAAGCCGGTGGCGAAGACCGGGACGTCCATCGCGAACAGGCCGCCGGAATGGTTCGACACCACCAGGGCGCCGCCGTTGGGGAAGGAATCCAGGCCGCGCACCTCGGCCCGGTGGTAGCCCTTGATCAGCGGACGCAGCAAACCCATCACCCGTTCGGTCAGGCCCGGGTCCCACTTGGTGATGGGCCTGGGCACGTCCTCCGACCAGTCGTTGTCCGGTGTGTCCACCACGGCCCCTTTGAAACGTGTTCTAGTTTTGCTCATGCTACCGCCCCGACGCCGGTGGTCGATAGCATCGGCGACGACTCCACCGGCAGCTGAGGGGGTTCGGGCATCGACCTGACGGCGTACTTCGACCGTGTGCACTACCGCGGCGGTACCGAACCCACCTATGAGACGTTGGCCGCCCTGGTGGCCGCGCATGTCCGCCACATCCCGTTCGAGAATCTCGACCCACTCACCGGTGTGCCGGTGATCGATCTGAGCGTGCCGGCGCTGACTGCCAAGCTGGTGGCGCGGCGCCGCGGCGGCTACTGCTACGAGCACAACAACCTGATGCACGCTGTGCTGCGCGAACTCGGGTTCGCCGTCGACCGGCTGGCCGCGCGGGTGGTGTGGATGAGCCCGGACGGATTGGATGGTCCGCCGCACCCGCAGACCCATCAGGCGCTGGCGGTGCGCATCCCGGGCAGCGACGAGCCGTACCTGGTTGACGTCGGCTTCGGCGGACAGACCCTGACCGCACCGATCCGGCTGGTCGCCGACGCGGTGCAGCCCACGCCGCATGAGCCGTTCCGGCTGCGGCGGTACCGCGCTGGATATGTGTTGGAGTCGCTGATCGGCGAGGCCTGGCGCCCGCTGTACACCTTCGGCCTGCAGCCGCGACCACTGATCGACATGCAGGTGGGCAGTTGGTATGTGTCGACCTATCCGGAGTCGAACTTCGTCGTCGGGCTCACTGCGGCGGTGGTGACCGATGACGCCCGATGCAACCTGCGCGGGCGCAACCTGGCCGTCCATGCTCGTGGCGGCACCGAACGGGTGCGCTTCGATGACGCCGCGCAGGTCTGTGCGGCACTGACCGAGCGATTCGGCATCGATCTGAGTGGTCTTGGTGATGTCGAGGATCGGGTGGCGCAGGTTCTCGACAGCTGAGACCGGCCACCGGCCGGGATGCGCAAACTCCGGAAGTCGCCGCGGGTTGTGGCGCATGCTGGATCCATGGGTCATTACAAGAGCAATGTCCGCGACCTGGAATTCAATCTGTTCGAGCTGCTGGGGTTAGAGCAGTGCCTGGCTGGGGGCGCCTTCGGCGACCTCGACGGCGACACCGTGCGCCAGATGCTGGCCGAGGCCGCCCGGCTCGCCGAAGGGCCGGTGGCCGAATCGTTCGCCGACAGTGACCGCCACCCACCGGTGTTCGACCCGGCCAACCACACCGTGACGCTGCCCGAGCCGTTCAAGGCGTCACTGCGGGCCTGGCAGGAAGGCGAGTGGTTCCGCATCGGCCTGACCGAGGAGGTCGGCGGTGTGCCGGCGCCGGCGATGGTGTCGTGGGCCATCAACGAATTGGTGCTCGGCGCAAATCCCGCCGTGTTCATGTTCATGGCCGGCCCCGTCTTCGCCAACATCCTCTACGACCTGGGCAACGAACAGCAGCGGCACTGGGCAGCCATGGCGATCGAGCGGAACTGGGGCGCCACCATGGTGTTAACCGAGCCGGATGCTGGCTCTGATGTGGGGGCGGGTCGTACCAAGGCGATCGAGCAGCCCGACGGCAGCTGGCACATCGACGGCGTCAAGCGGTTCATCACCAACGGCGACAGTGACGACCTGTTCGAGAACATCATGCACATGACGCTGGCCCGCCCCGAGGGCGCCGGGCCGGGAACCAAGGGGCTCAGCCTGTTTCTGGTGCCCAAGTACCTGCCGGACCCCGAGACCGGTGAGCCCGGTGAGCGCAACGGGGTCTTCGTCACCGGACTGGAACACAAGATGGGACTGAAGGTTTCGACGACCTGCGAACTGACCTTCGGCCAGCACGGCGTTCCGGCGAAGGGCTGGCTGGTCGGTGATGCCCGCAACGGTATCGCGCAGATGTTCCATGTCATCGAATACGCGCGAATGATGGTGGGCACCAAGGCCATTGCTACACTGTCCACCGGCTACCTCAACGCACTCGAGTACGCTAAGACCCGCATCCAGGGTGCCGACATGACCCAGATGACGGACAAGACCGCGCCGCGGGTGACGATCCTCCACCACCCGGATGTGCGCCGTGCCCTGATGATGCAGAAGGTCTACGCCGAAGGGATGCGGGCGCTGTACCTCTACACCGCAGCCCACCAGAACCCACAGGTTGCCCTGCAGGTGTCGGGAGCCGACGCCGAGATGGCCGAGCGGGTCAACGATCTGCTGCTGCCGATCGTCAAGGGCGTCGGTTCGGAACGGGCCTATCAGTACCTGACCGATGCGCTGCAGACCTTCGGCGGATCCGGCTTCCTGCAGGACTATCCGATCGAGCAGTACATCCGCGACGCCAAGATCGACAGCCTCTACGAGGGCACCACCGCCATCCAGGCGCAGGATTTCTTCTTCCGCAAGATTGCCCGTGACCGCGGCGTGGCGTTGGGGCACCTGATCGCCCAGATCGATGCGTTCCTCGACAGCGGTGATGCCCGCGCCGAGTTGGCCGACTCCCGCAAACTGCTGGCCGGCGCCCTCGACGACGTGCGGGCGATGGCCACCGCCATGACCGGCTATCTGCTCGGTTCGCAGCAGGATTCCCGCGAGCTCTACCGGGTGGGTTTGGAGTCGGTGCGGTTCCTGCTGGCCGTCGGTGACCTGGTGATCGGCTGGCTGCTGCTGCGCCAAGCCGAGATCGCGCTGGGTGCGCTGAATGGCGAGCCTGACGATGGTGACCGGAACTTCTACCGTGGAAAAGTTACCGCGGCAGGGTTTTTCGCCAGTAATGTGCTGCCCCGACTCAGTGCGGAACGGCGCATCGTCGAAAACAACGACCTGGCGGTGATGGATCTGCCCGAGGAGGCGTTCTAGAGTCCGCAGCGTGGACACCCACACTGGCAAATACCGACTGCCCGACCACGGCTACACGGTCGTCCGGTGGGCCCACGAGCTGGCCAAGGGCCGCGGCGCGGTGATGGTGGAACCGGATATCGAACGGATCCGGCGTCCCGACGGGGCATTGACCTTCGCCGACGCCGCACCGTTCAAGACCGTGGCGGACGGTCCGGCGTCGGTGCTGCGTGAACTTCTCGACCTGGAGGCCCGGGAGATCCGGTCGTGGAGCAAGGCCGGCTTCGCCCGCTTCCACAAGGGCGCCGCCGGCCGGCAGGCCGACCGGATCTGCCGAGCCCAGGGCAGCGAAGCCGCCGTCGACTGGGTACTGGCCAACGCCACCACCGACGTGAACCTTGATGAGCTGCGCGGCCGGCTGGGGTCGCGGCTCTACGCCGCCGGTGGGTTCGACGAGGACCACTACCGCGCCGAAGTCGGGCGCTGCATCCAGTACCGGCGCCGTCAGCTCAACGGGTGAGCTACGGCTGTTCCCCGCACCTGGGGAGAATCTCTCGCAGCGTCGGCAGCCGCCTGCGTTGAAGGGGCGCCGTGAAGCGGCTCAGCTGCGCCGTTGCCGCACCTTGTAGGTGGACGGCCACGATACCCGGGTGTCATCGCCCACCAACGCTGTTCCCTTCGCGCCGACGGTGACGTTGTAGGCCTCCTGGCCTGGGCCGACTTCCCGGTTGGCGTGTTCTTGGGCCAGGTAATAGAGCTGATCGATCTCCATGTCGACGAACGCGACGAAGCTGGTCTTGCGCACCGCGTCGCCGAAGCCGGCGGTCATCCGGTCGCCCAGGATACGGGAGGCGATCGCGGCGGCGGCCAGGATCCCGAACGGCACCACCCAGGAGCACAGGTAGGACAGCGGCGCACCGGCGTCGGTCCGCAGGATCGCCGGGATCACCGCCGACACCGACATCACTGCCAGCGCACCCAGCCAGATCCCGGTCAACCGGTTCACGACCGGCGCGAACAGTTCGCTTTGCTCCACCGCCGCGGGCAGATCGACCTTTGCGACGGCCGCCACCACGCATCTGCCCAGCATCGTGCCGGCGAGCAACGTCGCGAGCAGGCCGGCGAAACTCAGCGGCAGCACCCACCGCTGCGCGCAGCCCAACGCCAGCGGTGGCGCTGCCAGCACCGCGAACGTCGCGATGGCTCCGGTCCCCACGAACCGTGCCGAGGGCTCGCGGCCGATAACCACCACGGCCACCGCTAGGGCCAGCGCCACCACCGCCGCGATCAGCAGCGGTGTATTTCCCACCAGCACCCAGTACACGGCCCAGGGTGCAAACCAAAGCAGTCTGCCCACGAACGCGAAGTATATGGGCTTACCGTTGCGTCAACGGCAAAGCGCTCAGCTCTCCAGTGTGTAACCCATCGGCATCAGCACGCTCTTCTGCTGGGTGAAGTGCTCGACGCCCTCTTTGCCGTTCTCCCGGCCGATGCCGGAGTTCTTGTAGCCGCCGAACGGGCAGCAGGGGTCGAACGCATACCAGTTGATCGCGTAGGTTCCGGTGCGGATCTTCTTGGCGATCTCGATCCCGCGCGGAACATCGGCGGTCCACACACTGCCGGCCAACCCGTACACCGAGTCGTTGGCGATCTTGACCGCGTCGTCCTCGGTGTCGTAGGCGATGATCGACAGCACCGGCCCGAAGATCTCCTCCTGGGCGATGGTCATGGAGTTATCCACGTCGGCGAACACGGTCGGCTGCACGAAGAAGCCGCCGTCCAGACCCTCGGGACGCCCGCCGCCGCACACCAGCCGGGCGCCCTCCTCGATGCCCTTTTTGATGTAGCCCTCGACCCGCTCGCGCTGCTTCTCGCTGATCAGCGCGCCGACCTGGGCGGCCGGGTCACTGGGCACGCCGACCGGCATGGCGGTGACGAAGTTCTTGACCGCCTCCACGATCTCCTCGTAACGCGAGCGCGGCGCCAGGATGCGGGTCTGGGCCACGCAGGCCTGGCCGGTGTTCATGATCCCGGAGAACACCAGCATCGGGACCGCCGAGGCCAGGTCGACATCCTCGAGCACGATGGCCGCCGACTTGCCGCCGAGCTCCAGGGTGCACGGCTTGAGCATCTCCGCGGCGCGCTTGCCGATCTCCTTGCCGACGGCCGAGCTGCCGGTGAAGGAGAAGACGTCCACGTCGGCGTTGGAGGTCAGCGCTTGGCCGGTCTCCACCCCGCCCGGCACCACCGACAGCACCCCGTCCGGCAAGCCCGCATCGGCGAACGCCTGCGCCAACAGGTTGGCGCTCAACGGCGTCTCGGCGGCCGGCTTGAGCACCACCGTGCAGCCGGCCAGCAGCGCCGGCCCCAGCTTGTTGACCGCCAGGAACAGCGGCACATTCCAGGCCACGATCGCGCCGACCACTCCCAGCGGCTCCCGGCGCACGATCGTCTGGCCGTATGCGCCGGTGCGGACCTCTTCCCAACTGACCTCGTCGACGGCGGGGCCGGCGAAGAAGTTCAGTGCCCCGATTGAGCTCAGCCAGTGCATGGTCTCGACACCCATCGCCGGCTGGCCGGTCTCGGCGGCCAACAGCGAGGTGAACTGCTCCTTGCGCTCCTCCATCAGCTTGATCGCCGCGGCGATGACGGCGGCCCGCTCGGCCGGCGGCGTCGATGGCCATGGCCCGGAGTCGAAGGCCGCGCGCGCGGCCGCCACGGCGGCGTCCACATCGGCCTTGGCTGCCAGCGGCACCTTGCCGACGTATTCGCCGGTGGCCGGACAGCGCACCTCGATGACCTGGTCAGTGGACGGGGCGGTCCACTTGCCGCCGATGAAGAGGGTGTCGTATTCGGTGATGCTGGAGTCGGTCATGGCGTCACCCTACCTAGCCGACGCGCGGATTAGAACACGTTGCAGTCAATGGAGTCAGTCGGGTCGCAGAACCAGCACCAGATTGCTCACGGCGAACTCGCGCAAGCCCGGGACGGCGGTCATCCACCATGCCCATCGCGGGTGATAACGGGGAAAAGCCGCGACCAGTGCGCCGGTGTGACGGGCCCACTCCAGGCCCTCGGCCGCCGAGACCGCGAACAACGACGAACCGTAGTTGTTTTTGGGCGGATGGCCGTGCCTGCGGGTGTAGCGTGCCGCGGCTCTGTGCCCACCCAGATAGTGGGTCAGACCCATCTCGTGGCCGCCGAACGGACCCAGCCACACCGTGTAGGACAGCACCACCAGCCCGCCCGGCCTGGTGACCCGCAGCATCTCGTTACCCAGCAGCCAGGGCCGCGGCACGTGCTCGGCGACGTTGGAAGACAGGCAGATGTGCACGCTGTCATCGGCGAAGGGCAACGCCGTCCCGGAGGCGCGCACGAAGGTGCCCGGGGACGACGCGGACCCGGCCGCGTGCATCGCATGCACTTCCGCGGGGTCCGGTTCCACCCCGATGTAGCGCAGGCCCGCCTGGGCGAATGCGGTGGCGAAGTAACCCGGCCCGCCGCCGACGTCGAGCACGGTTCTGCCGGTGGGGTCGTCCCCGTTGACGCCCCGCCACAGCTCGGTGACCAGGGTGGCGGTGTCGAGGGCCAACGCACCATAGAAGCGGGCCGGGTCGCTCTGTTCGTGACGGAACTGGCCCAGCAGGCGCACCGAGCGGGCCAGCGTCGCGTGTCGTGCGAACAGGTCGGTGGCGGCCACCGGCCCCAGCTTAAGCGCCACCGGCGGGACTACCCTGTAGTGCTGTGTCTGCTGTGCGCTCCGTCCTGCTGCTGTGCTGGCGTGACACCGGGCATCCGCAGGGCGGCGGCAGCGAGACCTATCTGCAGCGCATCGGCGCCGAGCTGGCCGCCGGCGGAGTCGCGGTCACGCTGCGCACCGCCCGCTATCCGGGCGCACCCAAACACGAGGTGATCGACGGGGTGCGGATCAGTCGCCGCGGCGGTCCCTACACGGTGTATCTGTGGGCGTTGGCGGTGATGGCGGCGGCACGCCTCGGGCTGGGGCCGCTGCGGCAGGTGCGGCCGGACGCGGTGATCGACACCCAGAACGGGCTGCCGTTTTTGGCGCGGCTGATCTACGGGCGCCGGGTGGCGATGCTGGTGCACCACTGCCACCGTGAGCAGTGGCCGGTGGCCGGACCGGTGTTGAGCCGGATCGGCTGGCTGGTGGAGTCGAAATTGTCGCCGTGGCTGAACCGCCGCAATCAGTACCTGACGGTGTCGCTGCCCTCAGCACGCGACCTGATCGAACTCGGCGTAGGCGCCGAACGCATCGCGGTGGTGCGCAACGGCCTCGACGAGGCGCCGGCGGCGACGCTGGCGGGTCCGCGCGCCGACACCCCTCGGGTGGTGGTGCTGTCGCGGCTGGTGCCGCACAAGCAGATCGAGGACGCACTCGATGCGGTCGCCGCGCTGCGTCCCCGCGTGCCCGGCCTGCGACTGGACGTCATCGGCGGCGGTTGGTGGGGCGACCGACTGGTGCAGCACGCGGCAGCACTGGGGATCACCGATGCGGTGACCTTCCACGGCCACGTCGACGAGGACACCAAACACCATCTGGTGCAACAGGCGTGGGTGCATGTGCTGCCGTCGCGCAAAGAGGGCTGGGGTCTGGCCGTCATCGAAGCCGGCCAGCACGGAGTGCCCACCATCGGCTACCGGGCTTCCGGCGGGCTGTCCGATTCGATCGTCGACGGCGTGACCGGGCTGCTGGTCGATGATCGCGATGAGCTGGTCGAGCAGCTGCACCGCCTGCTGGCCGACCCGGTGCTGCGTGAACAGCTCGGCGGCAAGGCGCAGGATCGCAGCGCCGAATTCTCTTGGCGGCAAAGCGCTGACGGGTTCCGCGAGGTCTTGTCGGCGGTCCGCGAGCGTCGGTACGTCAGCGGCGTGGTCTGAGCGACGCGGAGGTGCGCCGATGACCGACGATCACGCGACTCCCGTGCTGCTCTACGACGGTGTCTGTGGGGTCTGCAACCGATCGGTCCAGACCATCCTTCGCCACGACCGGCACGGCACCTTGCGATTCGCCGCCCTGGACAGCGACTTCGCGCGCGCGGTCATCGAGCGCCATCCGGATCTGCAGGACATCGACTCCATGGTGTTCGTCGAAAACCCAGGTCGACCCGATGAGCGAGTCAGTGTCCGATCAGCGGGGGCCCTGGAGGTGGTGCGCTATCTGGCCGGGCCGTTCCGGCTACTTCTGGCGGCCCGCCTCATTCCCGCCGCAATCCGTGACCGGCTCTACGACCGTTTCGCCGCCGTCCGCTATCGAATCGGCGGCAAGCACGACACCTGCCCGCTGCCGGCCCCCGAAGTGCGCGCCCGGTTCCTGGATTGAGGGCTCAGGTTGGCGGTGGCCTGGTGTTGAGGGCGCGTTCGGCGACGATCGCCCGGGCTCGGTTCTGGGCCCGAGTCCGCCGTCGGATGGGCATCATCAGGCTTCGGCCGGACGAATCCGATTGCCGGTCAGTCGGTGCGGGTAGCCGGCCTGTCGGTTCACAGAGGGCGGGGAACAACAGCCGACTGCCGGGGCGGGTGGTGTAGGTCTGGCCGGTCGGACTGAGCCAGTCGATGGTGCCGTCGGCGTGTTGGCGGTCGCGCCAACCGTAAAACGTCTTGAGTAAGTGGTGTTTTCGGCACAGGCAACGCAGATTCGACGGATGTGTCGGCCCGCCGAGCGCATAGGCGATGGCATGGTCGAGGTCGCAGAATTCCGCCGGCCGGTCACAACCGGGCCACCGACACGTCATGTCCCGGCAGCGCACAAACTCATCCAATGCGGTCGAGGGCCGGTACCTCGGCTCGGGGGCATTATCAGGTCCGGGGTGTCGCACCGGTTTGATGGTGGCGCCGGCGGCGATCAGCTCGGCCAGCATCGGTGCCGGGATCAGCGGCCCGCCCAGCAGCAGCGCCGGCGGGGCCTTCGGGGGCGGGTCGGGCTCGGCGGGGCGCTCCACTGGCGCGAACAAGTTCCGGCGGTCGATCGGCGGCGACGGGTCGTCACCGTTGCGGTGCGCGTCGACACCGGTGCCCAGGCTTTCGGCGCTGGCCAGCACGTGAATGAGCACCGAGCTTGCCGGACGGTCCTGGACGGCAGGGCAGTCCTCGTTGCCGCACCCGCAGGCCAGGGTCTGCCCGCCGGCGGCCAGTGCGCCGAGGGCGTCGGCGCGACGTTGGGCGATGGTGCGCGGATCGTCGTCGCAGACGCTGTGCGCCATCACCATCAGCCGCCGGTCGAGGGCTTCGGCGTCGTGGGCGTGCAGGCGGCCCCACAGCGGGGTAGTGGCGTGGTCGGTGTTGCGTTTGTCGACCACCAGGTCGCGGGAGCGGGCATGTTGCCGGCTACGGCGCAGGGCCTGCGGGTCGTGCGCCTCGACGACCGCGTCGATGGCCTGCCCGGTCTTGAACGCCGACTGCGGCCCGTAGTGCAGGGCGTCGGCGGCCAGGGCGGTATCGACCGCGGCAATGGCCCGAGGGTCTTGGATCAAGGTGGTGTGCCAGGAGATGGTGGACACCAGGGCCGCGTTGAGCTGTCCGGCGGCGAACAGTGCCGCCACCTTGGGGAGGCGTTCGCGCAGCGCCGAAGCCAAGTACATCTGCCCGGATGCCTTGCTGTGGCTGATATCGCAGGCAGCAGCGACTTCGGCGGCCACCGCGTCCCAGCCGTCGCAAGCCCATTTCGAACGCGCTGGGTCGTCGTACAATTTGCGGCCCACCAGCTCGGCGATCGCCGCCAGGCGGCGGGAGGCCGCGACGGCCTCCGCTTGGGCCCACCCTCCGATCGCTGCCACCAGCGCGGCCTCGTCGAGCTCGGCGAGGGCGTCGGGGCCAGGCAAGTCGATCGCTTCGAACATACTTTCGATTGTACGCCTTATCGGCGACACTGGGGCGCGCCCTTATGCGACGCGGCGGCGGGCTTCCGGGCGTCGCTGCTCTCCAATAGCGTGATCCGAGCGGGTCACTTCTGCGGATCCGGCCCCGGCCTGCACCGGTACACCTACAGCCACCGACACCGGCTTCAATCTCCGGATGACGCCGCCATCAGGCCTGCGGAACCATGCTGCGCAGGGTGCTGGTCACGAATTTCTTCAGTGCCACATCGCGTTCCGCCTGGGATTCGCCCACCGTGGTCAGCAGCGCGTAGACACCGAGGAGAAAGAACGCCGCGCTGTGGTAGGAGTCCACGTCGTCGTAGAGCTCACCGCGAATGCGGGCACGCTCGATCTCGGCGGCCAGCAGCACGAACGTCGGGTGGCTGGCCCACTGCTCCGGTTCGGGCCGGCTGGGCGAGAAGTAGAGACTGAGCACATCGCGGAACAGCGCTGCACCCCAGCGGCTTTCGAGGGCCAGAACCAGCTCCACGATCACCTTCAGCACCGCCGCCAGCGAGCGGCGCATGTCGAGGAATCGACTGAGTTCTTCGGCGAGGCGCATCTCGTCTCGTCGGATCAGCTCGAGCAGCACGTGCTCCTTGGTGGGGAAGTGGAAGTAGAAGGTACTGCGTGCCACCCCGGCCGCCTTGGCGATGGCGTTGATGTCTGCCGCGTTGGTGCCGGCCCGCTGAAACTCCACGATCGCGGCGTCGAGCACTCGAGCACGTGTTCTGCGGCGCTGGGTCTCACGCTGGGTCGCACTCTCGGGCACGCGCCCATTGTGCCGCACCCCAGTCGATCATTGACGGATGTCACCTGAGGATGCCCCTGGACTGGCTGTTTGCGCGTAGCTGAACGATGAGCGGCGGCATTTTTCGTTGTCATTTGTCAGTGAGTGTGTTAGACCTAGCAACCGAGCGGGTGGTGGCAGACCAGGCAGGGTGGGCGATGACGACAGCGACGGGGATGAACACCAGGGGGCAACGCATCCTGTTGTGGACGGTGCCGCCGTCGGCGGCCTTGTTCGCGTTGGCCTATCTGTTGTTCCCGGTATTCTCGCCGCCGCTGTCGCCGACGCTGACCCCCGAACAAGTCGCGGCCTTTTTCGCCGAGAACGTCACCGGCATATTGGGCGTCACGATCCTGTGCAATCTCATCGCGTGCTCGCTGGTTCCGCTCTTCGCGGTGACCGCGGTGCAGATCTCCCGGACCGCGACGTCGAGCAGCGTCTTCACCTACGCCTACCTGCTCTGCGTCGGAGTGGGCCTGACGGCATTCATCCTCGCCGACTACTGCTGGGCGATGGCGGCGTTCCGGCCCGAACGCGACCCGCAACTCATCAGCCTGCTCAACGACATGGCGTGGTTCTTCTTCATCGCACCCGTCGGCACCATCATCGTGCAGAATCTCTGCCTGGCCGTCAGCATCTACCTGGACGCCCGGCCAGCCCCGGTCTTCCCGCGCTGGGTGGCGCACTTCAACATCGCGGTGGCCGCACTGCTGGTTCCGAGCGCGTTTTCGCTGCTGTACAAAACCGGGCCGCTGGCCTGGGACGGTTCGCTCTCGTTCACCCTGCGGCTCAGCGTTTTCGCCGGCTATCTCGTGGTCATGTTCGCGGTTCTGCGCGATGTGGTGAATCGCCAGGGTGACGAGCGCGAGGCGCTGGCATGACCAAGGCCGCGAAACGGGATCAGTGGATCGCCTTCTGGTCGGTCCCGGTCTTCTTCGCGCTGTTCGGGCTGGTCTTCGTCCCCTTGAGCTGGATGATGCCGCCCCGCTCACCGAGCGCCTCGCAGCCCCAGATCCTCGACTTCATGCAGTCGCACAACCTGCTGATCGCCTGCACCGTGCTGACACTGGCGTTCGGCCTAGCGCCCGTATCGAATGCCTGCTACCTCATCCAGATCAAGCGGATGTCGGTCAGCCCGGTGTTCCGGTACACCGTCATGATGGGCGCGATGACCGGCACCATCGTCGGCATGCTGTTCGGCATGTTCTGCTTCGGGCTCGGCGCATTCCGACCCGGCTACGACCCGGCGATCTTGGCGATGCTCTACGACTTCGGCTACCTGGCGTTCATCGGCTCGCTGGGATGCTTCTGCATCATGTGGATGGCCTTCGGCCTGGCGATCATTCTCGACGAGAACAATATCCTGCCGAAATGGCTGGGCTACTACACCGTTTGGCAATACGTGACCGAGTTGATGGCCGCGCCGGTGTGGATCACCAAGTCAGGGCCCTTCGCCTGGAACGGTCTGATGACGTTCTGGCTCGCCATGACGCTCTACGTCTCATGGCAGTTCATCGTCTACGCGTGCATCTACCGATCGATCAAGAACCAGCCCGAGGCCGAGCTCGAAAACGCTTGGGTTGCGCTGGAACCCGCCGGAGCCGGCACATGACCGAAGTCGAAGCGGGGCTCGGCATCGGTGCCGACGAGATGACGCCAAACCCCCAGGCGCGCGGGCACCTGCCCGGCGAAGCCAGCATGTGGTTCTTCGTCATCGGCGACCTGTTCATCTTTGCCGCCTACTTCGTGTCCTACACGTACTTCCGCGGCCAAGACCATGCCATGTTCCTGGCCAGCCAGGCGAAGGTGAACCTGAATATCGGGATCGTCAACACCGTCGTGCTGCTGACCAGTTCGCTCTTCGTCGCACTCGGCACCTCTGCCGCCCGAGCCGGAAGGACCCCGGAAGCCCACCGGCTGTTCTGCGTCGCGCTGGCCTGCGGTGCGGCGTTTCCCCTCTTCAAGATGTTCGAATACATCCCGGAGGTCACCGCCGGGATGACACCGGGAACCAACCTGTTCTTCATGTACTACTTCGTGATGACGGGAATGCACCTGTGCCACGTGTTCCTGGGGCTGGTGATTCTGTGCTTCGTCGTCCGCGAGCTACGCGGGGCAGCCGAACCACGAATCTCGTTGGTGGAGACCGGCGCAACCTACTGGCACATGGTCGATGTCTTGTGGCTGATCCTGTTCGCGTTGCTGTACTTGATGAGGTGATGGCTGTGACCGCGTACCGCCGCAACCCGCTGATCTTCGTGTGGGCGCTGCTTACGGTGGTGACGATCGCGTCGTGGCAGACCGCCCGCGACGGCGGCGAAGCGCACCTGAACGCCACCGTCACCGTGGTAGTGCTGTCGATCGCCGCGCTCAAGACGCAGCTGGTGATATGGCACTTCATGGAGGTCCGCCACGCCCCGACCTGGCTCAAGGTGACCACGAACGGCTGGCTGCTGGCGCTGTTCGGGCTGCTGTTCGGCTTCTACTTCGCCGCCCTGTAGGTTCGGCGAACCAGCGGTGCGGCCAGACCGCCCGCACCCACCAGCAGCATCGCCAGCCATATCAGGTGCGCCGCCAGCACGGCCCGGCGCGGGCCGGCGGAGACCTCGGGTGCACGGCCGCCGACCCGGTAGACGGTGAAGTCGGAGTCGCGGTAGGCGATCGGCAACCGCATCAGGGTTTTTGGCGCAGCTCCCATCTCGCCGTCCGAACCGGACTCGGTGACCACCCACCCCACCCCGTAGACGCCGAGCATGGCCGGGTCCGCGCCCGAGAGCAGCGCCTGCTGTACCCCGCGGGCGTGGCTGCCCTCGCCGGGTACGGTCTGCTCCCCGACACGCAGATCGCCGGTCGCCAGCACCTCGGCGCGCACCCAACGGCCCAGCGGGTCGAGCACCGGCGCCGGACCGGCCCAGGAGAAGTGCCGCATCGTGTCGGCCGGCAGCACGGCCACCGGGCGCGGATCGGCGTTGATCTTGGCCGCCACCGCCGCCCAGCCGGGCGGGTACCGCACCGGTTTGAGCCGCCCAGCCACGCCCCAGCCCAGGTCGGGCAGCACCAGGATCAGCGCGGCACAACACACCAGCGCCGCCCGGGCCGGTGGCAGCCGCTTTCGCAGACCCGCTACCGCGCCCGCGCCGGCCAGCGCGTAACCGGGCATCGCCAGCGCCACCCACTTGTGGCCGTCGCGCAGCATCCCCACACCGGGCGCGACATCGACCGCCCAGCGCAGCACCGCCAGGCCCGGGCCGGTGGCCAGGATCGCCAACACCAGCACCGTCGCGCCCGCCAGCACCAGCAGGGGCCGCGCGGCGGGCAGGTCTCGCACCGCCGGCAGCCCCAGCGCCACCACACCGAGGAATACCGCCGTCGCCAGCAATGCGAAAACCGTTGCCCGCGAACCAGGTACCGCGTCGGCATTCCAGATCCCGCCGAGCCCGGCGAGGCTGCCCAGGGTGCCCAGCCCCGGCTCGGCGCGGGCCGCGAACGCCGACACCCCGGCGGATTCACCGCGCGCGGATCCCGGGCTCACCATCAAGGCCATCAGCCAGGGCAGCGCGGCGGTAGTCGCGATCGCCACCACGCTCGTGGCACACCACCACCTCGGCGGCCCCGCACCCGGCACCGCGACGCACACCAGCGCCACCACCGCGGCCAACAGCAGCCCGGTCGGAGTCAATCCGGCCAGTGCCAGGAAGAACACCAACCCGAACAGCCCGCCGCCACCGGACCTCAGCTCCAGCATCGCGACCGCCACCCACGGCAGGCATCCGTAGCCCACCAGCAGACTCCAATGCCCCTGCAACAACCGCTCGGCCACATAGGGATTCCAGATCGCGACGGTGACCGCCACCAGCCGGCCGGGCAGCCCCGCGGCCGGCAGCACCGTGGCCACCAGCCTTGCCGCACCGCAGCCGGCCAGCCATAAACCCGCGAGCAGCAGCGCTTTGACCACGATGCCGCCGTCGGCCAGTCGCGAAGCCAGCGCCACAGCGAAGTCCTGCGGTACCGCGCGCGGCGCCGCCTCACCCAGGCCGAGGGCGGTCGAGGTCAGATACGACCGCGGCGTCGACACCGCATCGCGCAACAGGAGATAACCCGGCCACAGCAGCGGCGCAAGTACGAGCAGCGTCAGCCCCAGTGCGTAGCACGGCGCAATCCAGCGCCCGGCCCGCACCACCGCGGGGTTAGGGCTGATCGGTTGCTGGATCGGGGTTTCCGCGATCCGGTGGGCCGGGCTCTGGTGGCGTCGCCGGGCGGTCCAGCTGCGGACGCTGTGTCGGCAGCTTCTCCGTCTCGGCCTCGGCGCCCGAAGCGGGCTCGGCCGACGGTGACTTGGGTGCGAAGCCGCCGAAGAACCCACCGTCGGAACCGCGGCCCGGCCGGCCCAGGGCGGCCTCGGCCGGCAGGCTGAACCAGCCGACCAGAACACCGCCGATCAAACAGATCAGCCCAGCGGCGGTGAACGTGATGGGCAGGACCCGCGACCACAGGGCGACCCGGTCGCGCTCGTTGCGGGCGGCGTCGACCTGTGCCTCGATGGTCTCCTCGGAGCTGGTGACCGTGTAGTCGGCCAGCGCCACCTCCGGCTTCAGCGGGTCGCGAGCGTAGTAGTGGTTGGCGTGCACCTTCGATTTCACGATGGTGCCCGAGACCGGATCCACCCACATCGTCTTCTGCGCGGCGTAGTACCGCGTCATGGTGATGTCCTCGTCGGGGTCGGCGCCCTCGATGTTCCACATCCGGGCCGGAGCGGTGATCTCGCCGTCCTCATCGTGGCCGTACAGCGACGGATAGCGCACCGGCTCGCTCAAGCTGCCGTCCGGGTCGTAGCCGACGTTCTGGACGAACCGGTAGGTGGTCAGCCCGTTGACATCGTCCTCGCCCTCGTAGTTGGCCTCGTAGGCCTTCTGGGCGATCGGATCGAAGTACTGGTAGGACTGCTTCTGGGTGTCGAAGGGGAACCGGTAGGACAGCCCCTCGTGCGGCAGCGCGATGTTGGTGGGTGGGCTGTCGTCGTCGAAATTGCGGGGCCGCTGCACCGAGCCGCCCGGGTGGGTGTCGTCCGAAACGGCCTCGGCGGAGGTGCGATTCAGCGTCACAGTGTCGACGATGGCCAGCAGCAGGCCGGTGTCCTTCTGCCGGTCGGCACGCCGCAGCGACGAGCCGGCCTGCAGGGTCACCACCTCGGCGTTGGCGGGCGACTCGACCCCGATCTGTTGCTGGGCCACCAGCGGCACATCTTGATCGACGACGGCATGTTCACTCCCGAGCGACTCCGGGTCGAGCGCGGCGCCGCTGCCATTGCTGATCAACGTTACCTCGAGGTCGAGCGGGATCTTGGCGATCCGGCCCGCGGTGTAGGTGGACAGCAACAGGGCTGCGATCAGCAAGGCGGCGCCGAGGCCCATGACTGCGCATGCCGCGATACGCATCATGACTGCTCGGTTCACGTCGCCGTACCCTCCTTTTCCAACCCACACCTAAATCTGTCTGACCCTAACAGCAGAACCTCAAACAGCTACTGTGTGTCCATTGATGTTTTGGATCGTGATCAGATGAACCAGCAGGTTGGGGGTGTGCGCGGCTTCCTGCCCGCGGTCGAGGGGATGCGCGCCTGCGCCGCCATCGGTGTGGTCATCACGCACGTCGCCTTTCAGACCGGGCACTCGACCGGGATCACCGGCCGGCTGTGGGGGCGTTTCGACATGGCCGTGGCGGTGTTCTTCGCCCTGAGCGGATTCCTGCTGTGGCGGGGGCATGCCGCGGCCGCGCGCGGGCTGCGCCCGGCGCCGCGCACCGGGCACTACCTGCGGTCTCGGGTGGTGCGGATCATGCCGGCCTACCTGGTGTCGGTGGTGGTGATCCTGGCCCTGCTGCCCGACGCCGGTGGCGCCAGCCTGACGGTCTGGCTGGCCAACCTGACGATGACGCAGATCTATGTGCCGCTGACCTTGACCCCGGGCCTGACCCAGATGTGGAGCCTGGCGGTGGAGGTCAGCTTCTACATCGCCCTGCCGCTGCTGGCGCTGGGGGCCAAGCACCTGCCGGTGCGCGCCCGGGTGCCGGTGATCGCCGCGGTGTCGCTGCTCAGTTTGGGCTGGGGATACCTGCCGATCCATACCCCTTACGGGGTGAACCCGCTGAACTGGGCGCCGGCCTACGGCTGCTGGTTCGGGGCGGGCATGCTGCTGGCCGAGTGGGCGTTCAGTCCCGTCGGCCGGGTGCACCGGCTGGCCCGCCGGCGCCTGCCGATGGCGGTGCTGACCCTCGCCGCGTTTCTGGTGGCCGCCTCGCCGCTGGCCGGCCCGGAGGGGTTGACCTCGGCCACCGTCGGCCAGTTCATCGTGCGCACCGCCATGGGCGGTGTGCTGGCCTGGGCGCTGCTGGCGCCGTTGGTGCTGGACCGGCCCGACACGCCGCACCGATTTCTGGCCAGCGCGCCGATGGTCACACTGGGCCGCTGGTCCTACGGCATCTTCATCTGGCACCTGGCCGCCCTCGACATGGTGTTCCCGGTGATCGGCCGCTTCGCGTTCACCGGGGACATGGCCGTGGTGCTCGTGCTGACCATGGTGTTCACTGTCGCGATCGCCGCGGTCAGCTACGCCCTGGTCGAGCAGCCCTGCCGGGAGAAGCTGCGCGGCTGGGAGACCCGGCACCGCGCCGCGCGCACCGACGCCCCTCAGGCGGCCCTGCCGGACGGCGTGTACTCGGCGACATCGCTGGTGTATTCGGCCGTACCGTAGGCCTTCAGCCGCCGCTTGAGCAGCCGGAGTACATAGGCGTTGGTGATCCGGCGCAAGCCGGGCGTGTGGACAGCGCGTTGCACCACCAACACCCGGCCGTACACGAACGGGGCCGTCAGGGCCATCCGCAGATAGTCGCCCGCCCCGAGTGTGACACCCATCTTGGCGGCCACCGCACGCTTGCCGCCGGCGAACATCCGGACGAAAAAGAACTTGCTGTAGCTCTTCTCGACTGCATCGGCGATGCGCTCGCGCATCGTGTCCTCCTGCCGCAGATAAGCGGCCATGGTCGAGCGGACCAACTCCCCGCAGGTGGCGTCATCGAAGTCGTCGCGCAGCATCGCCGAACGGGCACTGAGCACCCGGATGATCTCGCCGGGGGTGGTCGGTAGCAACTCCTCGGGCAGGCCGAGCAGAACGCAGCGATAGCGGGTGAATTCGACGACGGCGCGCTCGCTCGGCGTGAAGTCCGTGCGGCCCTGGCGGCGGGCGTCCATCGCGAGCAGGTAAAGGTTGATCATCCCGGCCGGCATCTGATCGAGCTGTGGGATCGGCAGCCCGTAGACCTCGACGTCCCACTTCGGGGAACGCTTGAGCGCGTTGAAGCGGACCATCGAGTGCATCAGCCGCACCATGGCCGCCGCCTCGAAGCCCGGCCCGTACCGGTCCAGCGCGCCGGGCAGGGTGGTCACCGCGAAGAAACTGGTGGTCTCATTGACCCGGCGCGCGGCGCGATTGCCCGACAGGGCCCCGGTCAAGGCCATCGGCAGCGCCGCGTAGGTGTTGAGGAAGGTCGCGATGAACGCCCCGCGGACGACGAACGGCGCCAACAGCGCCATCGGGATACGGGAATGCTCGGCACCCTCGCGCACCAGGTCCATGTCCAGCCAGTCCGGGGTGGCTTCCATGTCGGCGATGAACGCGGCCAGCTCGGGCGGCGCGTCGGGCACCGCGTCGATGCCATTGCGGCAGGCCAGCTTGAGCATGCTGATCAGGGTGCTGACGCTGTATTGGCCCATCAGCGCGGCATAGGAGTCCGACACCACATCGCCCAGCCAGGTCGCCGTCGAGATCAGCTCGACCGCGGCTTCGTCGGCGAGCAGCTTGGCTCGGGTGGAGGGCCGGCCGCGCAGTGACGAGACGTCATCGGGGTTGGTCGTCGTGCGGTAGGGCTGCGTGTCGAAGTCCAAGTCGCCGTAGAGCTCCGGCAGCAGCTCGGCCTGTCGGCGGACCCGCTCGTGCAGCTCGGGGTAGTGCAAGGGCGACGTGGGCAGCGTGGGCACAGAAGACCTCCGATTAACTAACATTTCGTTAGTTACAGCTAACAGCCCGTTAGTTATGCTGTCAAGCGTGATTCCGAGCGGCCGGCGGCGGATGTCAGGTGAGGCGCGGCGAGAGCAGATCCTCGACGTCACCCATGCGATCGTCGACGCCGAGGGGTTCCACGCGGCCACGCCGAACCGGGTCGCGGTGGCGGCCGGCGTCAACCGCTCGCTGATCTATCAGCAATTCGGCAGTCCCGCCGGGCTTTTCGTCGCGCTTATTGACCGGGAAGCGGGCCGGGCGGCCGCCCAGTTCGCCGATGCGATCACCGGCACCGAAAATCCCGAAGCCGAGGGCTTCCTGGCGCGGGTGTTCGACGGGGTGCTGCGGGCCGCCGACGGCCACGCGCCGACGTGGCGGCTGTTCCTGTTTCCGCCGCAGGGGGCGCCACCGGAGCTGCACGAGCGCCTGGCCCGCGCCGAGGCCGCCGTCCGGGGGTTTCTCACGCGCGAACTGCTGCGCACGCTTCCGGATCTGCCGGACCCGGACTACACCGCCCGCATCGTGGCCGCGGTCGGTCGTGAACTGCTGCAGCTGCGGCTCAGCGAACCCGACGAGGCCACGCCCGAGCGGCTGCGTGCCCTGCTGCGGTCGATTCAGTTCACCGCTGCCAGCCGAGCCGCGCAGACCTGAACGCGCTCAGTAGGCCCCGGAGGTCTCGAAGATCTTGCGCGGGTTGTCCACCAGCATGGTGCGCAGCTGGTCGTCGGTGACGCCGCGCTGCCGCAGCGCCGGAATCACGTCATTGTGGATGTGCAGGTAATGCCAGTTGGGGGCGGCCACCGAGCTCAGTTCACCGGGCAGCGCGTCGAAATAGCAGTTGGCGTCGTGGGAGAGCACCATCTTGTCGGCGTGGCCGCGCTCGCACAGCTGCGCCACCGTGTTGACCCGGTCCTCGAACGGCAGGATTAGGTCGATGCCGAATCGGTCCATGCCCAGATACGAGCCGGCCGCGATCAGTTCTTCCAGGTAGCCCAGGTCGGTGCTGTCCCCGGAGTGCCCGATGACTACGCGGGACAGGTCGACGCCCTCTTCTTCGAAGATGCGTTGCTGTTCCAGGCCGCGCCGCAGCCCGGCGTGGGTGTGGGTGGAGATCGGTACGCCGGTACGCCGGTGGGCCTGGGCGACCGCGCGCAGCACCCGCTCGACACCGGGGGTGACGCCGGGTTCGTCGGTGGCGCACTTGAGGATCGCCGCCTTGACCCCGGTGTCGGCGATGCCGGACTCGATGTCGCGGACGAACATGTCGGCCATGATCTCCGGGCCGTCCAGCATGGTGCCGGGCCCCCGGTAGTGGAAGAAGAACGGCACGTCGTTGTAGGTGTAGACGCCGGTGGCCACCACGATGTTCAGGTCGGTGCCCGCGGCGACCCGAGCGATGCGCGGAATGTAGCGGCCCAGCCCGATCACCGTCAGGTCGACAATGGTGTCGACTCCGGCGGCCTTCAACTCGTTGAGCCGGGCGATCGCGTCGGCCACCCGGGCGTCCTCGTCGCCCCAGGCGTCCGGATAGTTCTGCGCGATCTCGGTGGTCATGATGAACACGTGTTCGTGCATCAGGGTGACGCCGAGGTCGGCGGTGTCGATCGGTCCGCGAACGGTGTGACATTGCGACATGGGGTGATCGTAGGGACGTCTAGCCGTCGTGTACGAGATTGTCGCGGATCTGTGCGTAGGCGTGGGCGAACAGTTCCACCTCACGCGGGCTGAGCAGATCGAAGAGGTTGGCGCGCACCGCGTTCACGTGCCCGGGCGCCGCCTCGCGCAGCTTCGCCATGCCCGCCTCGGTGAGCTCGGCGTACTGCCCGCGTTTGTCCTCCTCGCATTTGACCTGGTGGACCCAGCCGGCGTCGGTCAGCCGTTTGACCGCTCGGGTGACCCCGCTGCGGGTCGTAACAGTGATGTCGGCCAGCTCGTTCATCCGCATCCGGTGCTGCGGGGCCTCGGACAACAGTGCCAGGATCTCGAAGTCGGGCAGGTTGAGCCGCGCGTCGGTGGCCAGTTGCCGGTCCAGGGCACGTAGCAGCAGTCGGGTGCTGTCGAGGTACCCGCGCCACATCCGATGTTCCTCCGGGCTGAGCCACTGCGTGTCCATGCCCACCACAATAGTTGATTTTGGAACGAGTGTCCCGGCGGTAGCGGCCGGAATAATGGGAAACTAGTTTCGTTGTCAACTATCAGCTAGAGTAGCCAACATGAGGAGGGCAGGCGTGTCGAGCACTGGTATGCAGTTCGGCATCTTCACCGTCGGCGATGTCACCGCCGACCCCACCACGGGCCGCAAGCCGACCGAAGCCGAGCGGATCAAAGCGACCGTGGCGATCGCCAAGAAGGCCGAGGAGGTGGGCCTGGACGTCTTCGCCACCGGCGAGCATCACAACCCGCCGTTCGTGCCCTCGTCGCCGACCACCCTGCTGGGTTACATCGCGGCCCAGACCGAACGGATCCAGCTGACCACCGCCACCACGTTGATCACCACCAACGACCCGGTGAAGCTGGCCGAGGACTACAGCGTGCTGCAACACCTCGCCGACGGCCGGGTCGATCTGATGCTGGGGCGCGGCAACACCGGCCCGGTGTACCCGTGGTTCGGCAAGGACATCCGGGCGGCCCTGCCGCTGACGGTGGAGAACTATCAGCTGTTGCGCCGGCTGTGGCGCGAGGACGTCGTCGACTGGGACGGGGAGTACCGAACTCCGTTGCACGGGTTCACGCTGGCGCCGCGCCCGCTGGACGGGGTTCCCCCGTTTGTCTGGCACGGTTCCATCCGCAGTCCGGAAATCGCCGAACTGGCCGCGCATTACGGCGATGGCTTCTTCGCGAACCACATCTTCTGGCCGCCGTCACACACCAAGCGGATGGTGCAGCTCTATCGTCAGCGCTTCGAGCACTACGGCCACGGCGGCGCCGACCAGGCGATCGTGGGGCTGGGCGGGCAGGTGTTCATGCGGGCCAACAGTCAGGACGCGGTGAACGAGTTCCGGCCCCACTTCGACAACGCCCCGGTCTATGGGCACGGCCCGAGCCTGGAGGAGTTCAGCGCCCAGACCCCGCTGACGGTCGGCTCACCACAACAGGTGATCGACAAGACCCTGGGCTTCCGGGACTACGTCGGTGACTACCAGCGCCAACTGTTCTTGATAGACCATGCGGGCCTGCCGCTGAAGACGGTGCTGGAACAGCTCGATCTGCTGGGTGAGCACGTTATCCCGGTGTTGCGCAAGGAATTCGCGATCGGCCGGCCGGCGCACGTTCCCGACGCGCCGACGCACCGGTCGCTGGTTGCGGCCGCGCGTCGGCCCGAGATCCGGGAGGCGTCTTGAAACTGGTGGTGATCAGCGGTGGGCTGGGTGAGCCGTCGTCCACCCGGCTGCTGGCCGAGCGGCTAGGCGAGGCGGTGCGCGCCAAGCTCGGCCATGGCGACATCGACATCATCGAGCTGCGTCACCTGGCTCGGGCGATCACCGATGCCATGCTGACCGGGTTCGCCGCGCCGGAACTGGAGCAGGTGTTTGAGACGGTCGCCGGCTGCGACGGGCTGATCGCGGTGACGCCGACGTTCAACGCGACCTTCAGCGGACTGTTCAAGTCGTTCTTCGACGTACTTCCGGAGCAGACCCTGAACGGCACGCCGGTGCTCATCGCAGCGACCGGCGGAACCGAGCGGCACTCCCTGGTGCTCGATCACGCCCTGCGGCCGATGTTCAGCTATCTGCACGCTTTGGTGTCACCCACCGGGGTCTACGCCGCCACATCGGACTTTGGTGCGCGTGGGCTGGACGAGCGGATCGCCCAGGGGGCCAACGATTTCGCGCGAATTGTACAAATGTGCGCGCCCGGCCGCGGCGAAGCGGTCAGCGCCGAACTCGATGAGATGCACCGCCTGCTTGCAGGCGCCCAACAGTAAGGAGCAGTGAAAATGACGAAGTTGGCGGTTATCTACTACTCGGCCACCGGACACGGCACGGCGATGGCGCAGCGGGTGGCGAAGGCGGGTGAGGCGGCGGGCGCCGAGGTGCGGCTGCGGCACATCGAGGAGACACGGGACCCGGCCACCTTCGCGCACAACCCCGCGTGGACGGCCAACTACGAGGCGACCAAGGACCAACCGGCCGCCACCGGCGACGACATCGTCTGGGCCGATGCGGTCATCTTCGGCTCGCCCACCCGGTTCGGTTCTCCGGCAGCCCAATTGCGGACGTTCCTCGACTCGCTGGGCGGGTTGTGGGCCCAGGGGGCGCTCGCCGACAAGGTCTACGCCGGCTTCACCTCCAGCCAGACCGAGCACGGCGGGCAGGAGGCTACGCTGCTGAATCTCTATGTGTCCCTGATGCACTTCGGCGGGATTCTGGTGCCGCCGGGTTACACCGACCCGGTCAAGTTCGCCGACGGCAACCCCTACGGGGTCGGGCACGTCACCGGCCCGGACAACCAGAACGAGCTGAACGACGCCACTCTCGCCGCGCTCGATCACCTGGCCACCCGGGTGGTGGGCGTCGCCGCCAAGCTGGGTTGACCAGCGGCTCGCGATTGACCCAACTCCTCCTCGGGTAGACCACGGCCACCTACGAGATGGAGATTCGCCAATGAAGATCTTGATGCGGCTGCGTCACCTTCCGGTGCGGCTGGCCACCGGGGCGTTCATTCTGGACGCCGGAATCAACCACACCGAACCCGACGAACAGACGGCCCAACAGGTACACGGGATGGCATCCGGTACCTACCCGTTCCTCTCATCGTTCGACCCGATGGCCTTCACCCGGTTGCTCGGCTACGCGGAGGCGGCGTTGGGCGCGGCACTGCTCATCCCGGTGGTGCCGTCGATGCTTGCCGGGGCAGGTTTGGTGGGGTTCTCCGGTGGCCTGCTGGGGATGTACCTGCGGACCCCGGGGCTGCGGCGCAGGCAGAGCCTGCGTCCGACACCGGACGGCATCCCGCTGGCCAAGGACTCCTGGATGCTGGCCATCGGCGCCGGGCTGATCCTCGACGAACTGCTGTCACGCACACGCAGACCGGCCGCCGTCGCCCCCTTGTGACGTGATGCACCTCACACTAGGATGACCAGTGGTCATTCCAGTGAGGTGGTCCGATGCCGACGGTGACGTGGGGACGGGTCGACCCGGTACGCCGGGCCGCCGTGCTGGAGGCCGCCGAAGCGGAGTTCAGCTCGCGCGGCTTCTCGCACGGCAGCCTCAACGTCATCGCCCGGCGTGCCAAGGTTGCCAAGGGCAGCCTGTTCCAGTACTTCGCCGATAAGGCCGACCTGTACGCGTTCGTCGCCGACACCGCGGGTCAACGGGTGCGCTCCCACATGGAGCGAAAGATCGTCGAACTCGACTCCAGCAGGCCGTTTTTCGAATTCCTCACCGACATGCTCGACGTGTGGGTCGCCTACTTCGCCGATCACCCGCGGGAGCGGGCCCTGCACGCCGCCGCCAGCCTGGAAGTCGACACCGACGCCCGGATCAGTGTGCGTACGGTCATGCACCGGCACTACCTGGAGGTGCTACGCCCCCTGGTACGTGAGGCACGCGACCGCGGCGATCTACGCGCCGACGCCGATACCGAGGCGCTGCTGTCGCTGCTGCTGCTGATCTTCCCGCATCTGGCGCTGGCCCCCTACGTGCGGGGAATCGACCCCATCCTCGGACTCGACGAGCCCACCCCGGAACAACCGGCCCTGGCGGTACGCCGGCTGGTCGCCGTGCTGGCCGCGGCATTCGGCGGCGAGACAACTCGCCCTCGGCACCCATCGGAGGAGGCAGTTCCATGACCCGTACCCATTTCGACTCCCTGGCTGCGGGCGGACTGAATTGGGATAGTCTGCCGCTCAAGCTCTTTGCCGGTGGCAACGCGAAATTCTGGAACCCCGCCGACATCGACTTCTCCCGTGACCGCCAGGACTGGGAATCGCTGACCGACCGGGAACGCGATTACGCCGTCCGGCTGTGCGCGCAGTTCATCGCCGGTGAGGAGTCGGTGACCCAGGACATCCAGCCGTTCATGGCGGCGATGCGCGCCGAGGGCCGCCTCGGCGACGAGATGTATCTGACCCAGTTCGCCTTCGAGGAGGCCAAGCACACCCAGGTGTTCCGGATGTGGCTCGACGCGGTCGGGATCACCGAGCAGCTCGACAGTTACCTGGAACCGCTGCCGACCTATCGGCGGATCTTCAACGAAGAGCTGCCGGAATCGCTCGCCGCGTTGTCGAGTGATCCGTCACCGGCGGCGCAGGTGCGCGCGTCGGTGACCTACAACCACTTCGTCGAGGGCACGCTGGCGCTGACCGGCTACTATGCCTGGCACAAGATCTGCGTGCAGCACGGCATCCTTCCGGGCATGCAGGCGCTGGTCGGGCACATCGCCGACGACGAGCGACGCCACATGGCTTGGGGCACCTTCACCTGCCGGCGCCACGTCGCCGCCGACGACGCGAACTGGACGGTGTTCGAAGCCCGCATGAACGAGCTCATGCCGCTACTGGGCAGCTACACCGCCGAGGGAGACGCGATCTACGGTGGCGACACCCCATTCGGCCTGTCGCCCGACGTGGTGTTCAACTACGCCATGGACAAGGGAATGCGCCGCTTCGGCACGATCAGCAGCGCCCGCGGCCGCCCTGTCGGCGAAATCGACCTGGACTACTCACCCGTGCAACTGGAAGACACGTTCGCCGACGAGGACAGCAAGCTGCTGGCCGCCGCCTCCGCATGAACCGAGCTCAGGCCACCCACACCGTCTTGAGGTTGCAGAACTCGCGAATGCCGTGTCCGGACAGCTCCCGGCCATAGCCCGACCGTTTGATCCCGCCGAACGGCAACTCCGGGTAGGACACCGTCATCCCGTTGATGAAGACCTGGCCGGCCTCGATCTCGTCGGCGAATCGGCTGATCTCGGCTTCGTCGCGGGTCCAGGCGTTCGATCCCAGGCCGAACGTGGTCGCGTTGGCGATCTCGATCGCCTCATCGATGTCTGCGGCGCGGTAGACCGACGCCACCGGGCCGAACACCTCCTCGGTGAACAGCGCCATGTCACGGGTGATGTCGGTGACCACGGTCGGCGGGTAGAACCAGCCCGGGCGGTCGAGTCGCTTGCCGCCGCAGCGGATCACCGCGCCGGCCGCCGCTGCGGTGTCGACCTGCTGCTCGACCTCGTCGCGGCCCTGCTCGGTGGCCAGCGGCCCGACGTCGGTCTCCGGGTCGGTGGGATCGCCGACCCGCAGCGCCGCCATCTGATCGGTGAACTTGGCCACGAAATCGTCGTAGATGTCGGCGTGGACGATGAACCGCTTTGCCGCGATACATGATTGGCCATTGTTCTGTACCCGGGCCTTGACCGCGGTAGCCACGGCGGCCTCCAGGTCGGCGGAGGGCATCACGATGAACGGGTCGCTGCCGCCGAGTTCCAGCACGGTGTGTTTGACCTCGTCGCCGGCGATCGCCGCGACCGACCGCCCGGCCGGTTCGCTGCCGGTCAGGGTGGCCGCCGCCACCCGCGGGTCGCGCAGCACCCGCTCGACGGCGCCCGAGCCGATCAGCAGGGTCTGAAAGCAGCCGTCGGGGAAACCCGCGCGGGACAACAGGTCTGCCAGGTACAGCGCGGTCTGCGGCACATTGGAGGCGTGTTTGAGCAGGCCGACGTTGCCGGCCATCAGGGCCGGCGCAGCAAACCGGACCGCTTGCCAGAGCGGGAAGTTCCACGGCATCACGGCCAGCACCACCCCGAGCGGCTGGTAACGCGCGAACGCCCTCGACGCGTTCACCGTCGAGGCCTCGGCAGGCTCGTCGGCCAGCAGCGCTTCGGCGTGGTCGGCGTAGAACCGGAAGCCCTTGACGCACTTGAGCGCTTCGGCCTTGGCCGAGGCCAGGGTCTTGCCCATCTCCAGCGTCATCATCGCGGCGACTTCGTCGGCTTCGGCCTCCAGCAGGTCCGCGGCCGCGTGCGTCCACCGGGCGCGCTGGGCGAAATCGGTGCGACGGTAGTCGGTGAAGCGGGCTGCGGCGCGGGCGATCGCGGCGTCGATCTGCGCCTCGGTGGCTGCGGTGAACGTCTTGACGGTCTCCCCGGTCGCCGGGTTGGTGGTGGCAATTGCGGGCACGGGGTCTCCTTCGGGCGCTGCGGTGTGGCGTGTGCAGGTCCAGCCTGCCACCATCGAACCGCGTAGGCTCGCGACGAGCCAGCCTCAGACATCGATACGGGAGTCAACGGATGCGTTTCAACCCCCCGCCCAACTGGCCGCCCGCGCCGCCCGGCTGGGCGCCGGACGCCAACTGGGCGCCGGATCCGTCGTGGCCGCCCCCGCCTCCGGGTTGGCAGCTGTGGGTGGACGACTTCGGTCAGGGCGCGGCAACTCCGGTGCCCTACCCGCCCTACGGGGCGCCGTGGCCGATGCCGGTGCCCGAGCACAGGTCACGCAAGGTGCTGTGGCTTTCGCTAGCCGCGGCGGCGGTGGCGGTCGTGGTGATCGTCGGACTGGTGTTGAGCTTCGGTGGTCGCCTCACCGCCGAGGAGAAGCCCTCCCGCAAGCCCGACATCACCGAGTTGACCTCCGACATGCTGGTCGACCGGGCGTCCTTTCCGGACTCCACGGGCGGCAAGTGGATCAGCGGGGTCAACAGCGCCGGCGACACCCCTTCGGAGATGCCGAATCTGACCGTCGACCCGCCGGAATGCGCGGACTTCTACTCGAGCCCCAAGTCGGCCACCCAGACGGCGACGGCCACGTTGGCCAAGCTGCAACCCGGTGGACTGCACTCGATGAGGGTGCGCCTGGCTCTTACGCCGGACCACCCCAATCTCAAGGCGTTCCTGGACAAGTGCCAGTCGTTCAAGCAGACCTTCGAGGCCGGTGGGCGCAGCGTGACCACTGATATCCAGCTCAGCCCGCTGGACGCCGAAGGGGTGCCGCCCTGGGCGGTCGCGACGGTGATCACCAGTTCCAGCAAGGCCGCCATCCGGCTGCCGATCGCGATCACCGCTTCGACGATCTCCGGTTACTACCGTGGCGTGCTCGTCGTCGCCACCAGCAACGACATCGGGCTGCGAACCGAGACCGATGAGGCCGACGAGGCGGCGAACGCCGAGGCATTGGTGAAGCTGTTCAACACCCAGATCGAGAAGCTCGAAGCCGCACCCTGATCCCAGTTCCCATGGGCCCCAGTGGCCCGCTGCGCCCGGCTCCGCAGGCTCCGCCGCGCTTGCGACCACCGGGGTTAGTCGCGGTGGCCCGCTGCGCCCGGCTCCGCAGGCTCCGCCGCGCTTGCGACCACCGCCGCAGTCGCGGCCAGCGCCGCCACCGAGACCAGCGCCGCCAACTGCACCCCCGCCGAATGGCCGGCATAGCCGTCCACCGACCGCCACGGATGGCGGCACAACACCGCTCCCGCCAGGATCAAGCCCCCGGCACTCAACCCCAGCCGCGCCGCATCGAACGCGCGCTGCCGATGCCGCAGCACGAACAACATCACCAGCACCGCCCCGAACACCGCGGCTCCGGCGGTCCCGGCGATCAGCGCGCCGACCGTCAGCGCGCCGACCACCGCCATTCGCGGGCTGGGCCGCCAGGGCCGGGCCGGCGGCCCGGGATCGCGGACGCGCCGCGCCGGCCACCAGGCCAACAGCGCCAACAGCGGCAAAAGGGCCAGCCCACCGGCCATCCCCAGGCGATACATCCGGTTGGGCCCGAACTCCCAGGTGATCGTGCCGTCCGTGCCCGCCGGCACCACCCAGCCCTGCTGCCAGCCGTTCACCGCGACCGGAACCAGTGGGGTGCCATCAGGGGTGCGCGCCACCCAACCGCTGTTGATGCTCTCCGGAACGACCAGCACCCGGGAGGTCGCCGCGCCGGAAACCGTCACCTCCCGGCGAGCCGCACTCCAGGTGCCGATGACAGCGGGCGTCGTCGCGGCTCCGGCCACCTGGCGCGCGGCCGCCGGTGACGACAGCGTCGCACCGTCGACGACGAACGCCGACCCCGGGCTGATCAGCAACTCCTGTTCGCCGGGCGGCAGTGCGATCGGCTGCGAATCGCAGGGCTGCGCCGGCACCGGCTCGTCATCGAGCAGGGCGCCCACGGTGGTCGTGATCGAGGTGTGGACGAACCGCCCGGCGATCGCGATGATCGGGCCGTGCCCGCAGCCGACGCTGACTCGCCGTGACCGGTTGCGGGCGGCGTCGGCCGGGGCGACCGGACGGCCGTCGGCGCCGAGCACGCTGACCTCGGCCAGCCCCGGCGGTTTGAGCTGGTCGAAGCCGATCGCGGTTCGGTCTATCACGTCTTCCCAGGCCAACAGGCTGATCTTGACGGTGTCGGTGACCCGCGGCTGCAAGCGCACCCGCTGATCATTGGACTCCTCCAGCTGCCTGACTTGCGGGCCCGAGCCGAGATCGACGGCCACCAGCGTGGGCCGTGCCGGCAGCGGCGACCTGCTGGCGGTGAACTGCAATCCGGTCACCTCGACCGGCCGCGGCAAGCTGATGGACAGCGTCGGCGGAGATCGGTGGGCGACCACCCGCTGCGACGCTGTCCAAGAGGTACGCGGATCGCCGTCCGCGGCGGCGTACGCCGACCCGAGCACATCGAGCACATCGGCGTCGCCGTGAGCTCGTACGGTGCCCGGCTCGGCGACCAGATCGACCAGGTTGGGCCCCTGGCGTGGGCGCACCCAGACCGTCGGGGTCACCGACATCGGCCGCGGCACGTTCAGGGTGCGGCTGAAGGTGGCGGGCTCCTCGGGCTCCAGCATCATCGAGGCCGCACAGCGAACCGTCTCGGAGGTCGCCGCACACCCGGTCCGGCCCGGTAAGCCGGCCCCCAGATCCCACTGCGCCACCTGCGCACCGGCCGGTGGGGCCGGGACCAAGGCGGTGTGGCGCAGGTCGACCGGATGGGCGAAACCGGAGGCGTCGTACTGGGTGACCGACAGGTCGGTGATACCGAACTGCACGCCGGGCGATCCGTCGTCGGTGCCCGACGCCGTGATGCGCACCCAGGGCGTCTCACCGTAGGGCAGCGCGGCGGTCAGCGGCTCGCCGGCGTGGTCGAACCGCAGCGTGGTGGTGCCGTTGACCGTGGAGATCTGGATCCGGCGTACCTGCGCGCCGACGGCCGTCGCGCTGGGTGTCACGGTGATGGTGCCGTTGGTCAACGGGCGATCGAAATCCACCTGCAGCCACTGACCGACTGCCGATTGCAGTGCGTTGGACACCCACGCGGTGCCCGGGTCGCCGTCGATGGCCGCGGCCGGCGATGTCGAGGGCGCGACGTCGGGCAGTGTGGTGGCGTCCGAGGAGGAACTCGACGCGGTGAGCCGCCCGCCGATCCAGCCGCCGAAGACGGTGGCGGCACCGGGCGTCGGATAGTCCGGCACCCGGCTGTGGGTGTGGCGGGCGTCGCCGGCGGCGCGGATCGTCGAGGAATGGTCGTCGACCCGGCCGTAGTCGGTCTCGCGGGCCAGGGGGGTGTCGGTGACGGTGACCCCGTGGCGGGGGCCACCCAGATCGGCGCGCCGCGCGTCGGCCGTCATCAGCACCGGGCCGAGCACCGGCCCGCCGCGCAGCCGGCGGTGCTCGTCCAGCCGCAGCAGCACCTCCGGGCCGCCCGCGACCCGCGGCATCGCGTCGAGCTCGGCCAGATACGGCGCGCCCGGATTCCCGCCGGCCCCCGAGTCGACCCGGTAGATCTCGATCGCCGGATAGGCCGGGCGCAGGCCGCTGTCGGCGACGAATCCCGGTACTGTGCCCGAGCCCACCGGCTCGCCGAACTGCGCCACCCGGTGCAGCCCCGGTGAACCGTCGACGGCGCGGTGCACCAGCAGCGGCCGGGCCGACCGCGAGGTGTCGGGATCCAGGTCGTTACGCACCACCAGATACGAAATGCCTTGCCGGGCAAGGGTATCGGCAAGCCCGGCCGACGGGCGGCCGGCGGCGAACAGGCGCTGCACCGAGTCCAGGGCCCGGATGGTCTGCGGCGGGGTCAGCGGGATCGAGTCCCGTACCCCCCACGGACCGACGTCGAGCACCTGAAGGGGTTCGTCGTGACTGTTCCCCCAGGTCTGGGTGGCGAACGGTGCCCCCGGCGCCACCAGCACCCGCCCCGGGGTCGGTCCGCCGTCACGGTGTGCGCTGAGCCAGGCCGCGGCATCGCGCCAATACTGGGGCAGTTCGGCAAACGTCCCGGGCGGGGTGAGTCGGCCGGTCCAGGCCAGCGACGTACTGACCATCAGCGCCGTCAGGAGCACCAGGCCGACCGCCGCCGCCTTGTGATGCTCGGGGTGGGCGTAGGCGCGCCGCCACACCGGCGCCGGCGTGCTGCCCGGCAGCGGGATCCGCCCCAATAGGTAGGTCAACCCCAGCACCAGCGGGATCCGGATCACCGACTCGAGCTTGTGCACGTTGCGCAGCGGGGCGCCGGCGCCGTCGAGGAACGCCTGCACCGGGTGGGCCAGCGGCGAACCCAGACCGCCGGCATAGCCGATCGCCAGCAGGGTCACCCCGATCAGCAGCATGGTCACCAGCCGCCCGGCGCCGGGCACTCCGCGGCGCAGCAGGCCGGTCAGGCCGGCGAGACCGCCGGCGGCCACCAGGCAGGTGCCCAGGATCAGCACCGGGCGGGTGACCAGCGGCGCCCCAGCGGTGGCGTTCGGTGCGACGAACGGTGTCCAGCTGTGGGTGCCGCGCAGCATCTCGGTCAGCGACGTCCAGCGGGTGGTCACGCCGGCGGATTCGATGAAGTCCAGGAACGGCGGACTCACCCGGCCCAGCAACACCAGGGCGATTACCCACCATGTCACGGCCAGCGCCAACGCCACCAGCCACCAGAAGGTGAACGACCACCAGCGCCGGTTCGGGCGATGACACAGCCACCAGATGATCGCCGGCAGACAACCCGCCAGCGTCGCGACGGCGTTGACGGCGCCCATCAGGGCAACCGCGACCCCGGCCTGGCCGGCCAGCAGGCGCACACCGCGCCCGGGGGTTTCGGTACCGCTCAGTGCCCGGATCACCGGCAGCAGGACCCACGGGGCCAGCATCATCGGCAGCGTCTCCGAGGAGATCGAGCCCAGGGTGGTCAACACCCGCGGGGATAGGGCGAAGGCCGCGGCGCCGATCAGCCGCGCCGTCGGCGTCCCGATCCGCAGCGTCTCGGCGACCCGCAGCAGGCCCCAGAATCCGACCGTGAGCAGCAGGGCCCACCACAGCCGCTGGACGACCCAGCCGGGCAGCCCAGCCAGGTCGCCGATCAGGAAGAAGGCGCCGTGCGGGAACAGGTAGCCGTAGGCCTGGTTCTGGACCTGGCCGAACGGCAGTTCGCTGCTCCACAGGTTGACCGCGCGGGCCAAGAACCGCAGCGGATCGGCGGTCAGGTCGAGTTTGGTGTCGGGGGAGATCCGGCCGGGCGCCTGCAGGAAGCTGCACGCCAAAGCGACCGCACTGACCAGCCACAGCCAGCGCCGCGACAACGGTGTTACATCCTGCGACTCCGCCTGGGGGTGGCCGGAAACTGGCGGCGTACGCAGGTCAGCCGCGGTTGCCGTATTCCACCCTGTTCAGCACCGAGGACGCCGGGTCGCCACCGGCGATCTGCGGCTTGGTGTCTTGTTGGACCATCAGGGTGACCCCGAAAACAGCCGCCGCGCCGAGCAACACCCCGACGACGATGCTGATGGCCGCCGGCACCACGAACCGAGGCATGGTCTGGCTCCTTCCGCAGTCCCGCGACGTGATCTCGGGGCACTACCAAACGCTGCCCCCGCTGAACCCCCGCCCGTCAACGTAGCATGCGGGCCCTGCCAGCCCGGATTTTCCGGCCGTGACAGCATGGTGCGATGCCCGGATCGCTGACTCGACAACTGCCCGGTCTGCTAGTGGCGGCCGTCATGCTGCCGGCGCTGGTGGCGGCCTGCTCGCACCGCTCGGAGACGCCTGCGGTGTCCTCTCCGGAGCCCTCGGAGTCCACCAAGGCCGCCGCCGCAGGGGCGGATCAGCTCTGCGAGCAGCTGGCGGCCCTGCCGATCCGGGACAAGTTGGCGCAGCTGGTGATGGTCGGGGTGCGCGATGCGGCCGATGCGCGGGCGGTGGTGACCGACCACCATGTCGGCGGCATCTTCATCGGCAGCTGGACTGAGCTGTCGATGCTGACCGATGGTTCTTTGAAGGAGATCCACGAAAGCCAAGCCCCTACCGGCCCGCTGCCGCTGGCGGTCAGTGTCGACGAGGAGGGCGGCCGGGTGTCTCGGCTGTCGTCGCTGATCGGGTCCTCGCCGTCGGCGAAGGACCTGGCCGCCACGCGCAGTGTCGCGCAGGTCCGCGAGCTGGCGGCCGAGCGGGGCCGCAAGATGGCCGACCTGGGCATCACCATCGACTTCGCGCCCGTCGTCGACGTGGTGGACGCCGGTACCGACGACGACACCGTGATCGGGGACCGTTCGTTCGGTTCGGATCCGGCCCGGGTCACCGAGTACGCCGGGGCCTACGCCGACGGGCTGCGCGATGCCGGGCTGCTGCCGGTGCTCAAGCACTTTCCCGGGCATGGGCACGGCTCCGGTGACTCGCACACCGCCGGGGCGGTGAGCACGCCGCCGTTGGCGCAGCTGCAAGACGACGACCTGGTGCCGTACCGCACTTTGGTCACCCAGGGGCCGGTGGCAGTGATGATGGGCCACCTCGAGGTGCCCGGCCTCACCGAGGACCCCGCCAGCCTGAGCCCGGCCGCGGTTGGCCTGCTGCGCACCGGCACCGACTATCACGGCCCGGCCTTCGGCGGGCTGGTGTTCAGTGACGACCTGTCGTCCATGGCCGCCATCACCGAGCACTACGGCGTTGCCGAGGCCGTATTGCGCAGCCTGCAGGCCGGTGTCGACGTCGCGCTGTGGGTGACCACCGACGAGGTCCCGGCGGTGCTGGACCGCCTCGAGCAGGCGGTCGCCGCCGGCGAACTGAAGCAGGAGGGCATCGACGCCTCGCTGGCGCGGGTGGCCGCGGCCAAAAAGCCCGGCACCCACTGCCACGGCTGATCCCAGCGTCGCCATCCGCAGAAGTTACTCTTCGGTAAGATCGTCCGTCAGGCAGAACGCGGAAGGACTCCGAGCGATGGCAGCTGGCAGCAAGCGGTTACCGCGGGCCGTGCGGGAACAGCAGATGCTCGACGCCGCCGTGCAGATGTTCTCGATCAACGGTTACCACGAAACCTCGATGGACTCGATCGCGGCGGCCGCGCAGATCTCCAAGCCGATGCTGTACCTGTACTACGGCTCCAAGGAGGAGCTGTTCGGGGCGTGCCTGGACCGGGAGCTGCAGCGCTTCGTCGAGGCGGTGCGCACCGCCATCGACTTCCAGCAGCCCCCGAAAGAGTTGCTGCGCAACACGATCCGATCATTCCTGCACTACATCGACGCCAATCGGGCGTCATGGATCGTGATGTATGCGCAGGCCACCAGCTCACAGGCGTTCGCCCACACCGTGCGGGAGGGCCGCGAGCGGATCGTGGAGTTGGTCGGCCGGCTGTTGCGGGCCGGAACCCGCAACCCCGAGCCTGGCGTCGACTTCGAGCTGATGGCGGTGGCGCTGGTGGGCGCCGGCGAGGCGATCGCCAGCCGGGTCAGCACCGGCGACACCGACGTCGACGAGGCGGGCCAGCTGATGATCGACCTGTTCTGGCGAGGGCTCAAGGAAGCCCCCGGCGGCCGTGATGGCGCGGAGAGCGCTGCCGCCGGGTAAGGGCGTTCAGGCGTGCGCCCTAGCCTGCCTGGAACAGATCCTGGAGGGTCGCGGTGATGTCTCTGATCGCGCCGTTGATGGCCAGGAATTCGAAACCGGCTGCCAGGGTGCCTAATCCGACGACGCCGGCGAGCGGCAGGCCGATGGCGTTGACGATGTCACCTTGGGCGAGTTCCTGGGCGAACACCTCGAAGGCATACGCCGGCGCCGTGGTGAGCATGGCGGTGAAGATGTCGGCGGTGGGAAGCAGCGCGGCATACGCCGTCGAGGTGACGCTGGTGAACGCGTTGACGATCTCGGTGAGGCTGGGCATCGACAGCGCCGCAACGTCTCCGGCCGATGAACCGAAAAGATCCGCCGCACTGGGGAAAGACAGATTCGACAGGTCGTTGACGAAGTTGGTCCAGCCCTGCTGCGCGCCGTTGCCCAGCGCCGTCAGGACCTCACCCCAGTTGAGGTCGGTCGGGAGAAACTCGAACGGGGTGGCCACATCGGCCGGGCCGGCCGCCCAGCCGTCGGTGATGCTGCCGTAGCCCAGGTTCACCAGGATCCGCATGCTCGGTTCCAGCAGGTCATAGAGCGGCTGGCCGATGACCGGGATGGACTGCAGCGGCATCAACAGCGGCAGGATCTCGCTGGGAATCATGAAGTAGTGGGTGTTGCCGTCGTAGCCCTCGCTCATCGGCAGTTCGATGGCCGTCGCCAACTGCTCGTCGGTCAGGTTCGGATAGATCGTGTGCTCGTAGATGATCCCCAGGACCGCGTTGAGGTCGGCCAGGAAGTTGATCGGGTACTTCGGGAAGTCGGCATAGCCGTCGTACTCGAGTGTGTAGACGGTGGTGTCCCACGGGGTGTCTTCCGGGATCGCGCCGTTGAAGGTGATGCCCAGGCTGGGGATGGTCGGGTAGCTGCCGTCGGTCAACACGTCGAAACGTTCGAACAAGCCGCCGTTGGGATTGTTGGGCGCGCCGAGCAGCACAAAGGCCAACTGGTCGGCGGTCGGCCGTTGGTCGGCGGGCAGCGCCAGCAGATCGCGCATCACCATGGTGGAGATGGTGCTGCTTTGCGAGTAGCCCAGTACGACGAGGTTGTTCCCCTCGGCGATCTGTTGGTCGATCGTGTTGTGCAGGATGGCGACGCCCTGGGCCAACGACGGATCCAGCTCGAGGCTTTTGACGCCGCTGTTGGGGTACAGGCCTTCCGGCGTGAACAGACCGTTGGTCGCGTCCACCGGGTAGCGGGGCTGGCCGTCGAAGAACGGGGTGGCGGGGTTGATGTAGCGGGCGCTCAGCGCGTCGATGTAGCTCTGGGGAGGTATCGGCAGGCCGCTGCCGCCCATGATCCACGACTCGGTGTCCAACAACTCTGCTTGCGCCAGAACCGATCTCGTCACGGCCGGGTTCAGCCCGGGTACGACGCTCAGTGCGACGGCGGGGGCGAGCGCCAGCGGCAGGAGGTTGAGAGAGCGGAGGATCCGACCGGTCATAGCGCCCGTCCTTACAATGACTTGAGCCGCGGTTGACTGTTCACCTGATCAGTCAGATTAGCTGTGACGCACATGTCGACGCAATAGGGGAATCCCAATGAAACACGCCACGCGGGCCGAACAGCGCGCTGCCACGCGTCAAGCACTGGTGGCTGCGGCGGTCGAGCAACTGCGGAACGAGGGAGTTGCGGCGGTCACGACGCGCCGGGTGGCCGGGGCCGTGAACGTTTCGCAGAGCACGGTGATGTACCACTTCCCGAGCCGCGATGACCTGGTGACAGCGGCGGTCGCCCAGCTTGCCGTCGAACTGGCGAATCAAGCCCGCGTCCACTTCGAGGAGACTGCCGCGACCGCCGCACTCGACCTGAGCGGCTTCCTTGACCTGATCTGGCGCGAATTCACTACGCCGCAGGCACTTTCCGTCGCGCAGCTGTGGGCCGCGTGTTGGACGGACCCACAGGTCGCCGAGACGGTGAAGTCGTTGGAGCAGCACATCTTTCGCCTGGCCGTCGCCTCTGCCGAAGCGCTGCCTGCCCCCGCTCCGGGTTTCTCCGCGGTCGACTACATGGACACGGTGATGGTGGTCGTCCGCGGACTGGTGATCTCGATCCCGGTGTGGGGGCTCGATTTCATCAGTGCCCACTGGGAGGTCAGCAAGGCCAACCTGCTCAGGGCGGCCGGCGTCCCTGCCGAAGGTGACTGATGGGCTAGAGCGCTCGCACCATGGCGGTCAGATACGGATAGCCCTTGGCGATGTTGCGCAGCGCCAGATCCCAGCCGCCGCCGACCCGCTCGACGTAGAGACCCGGGCTGGCCGGCAGCAGCATGGGCTTGCCGAACCGCACCGAGTAGTCCACCGCGTCCGGGAGCGTACCCTCGATGTTCCCCAGAACCGCTGCCGCGGAGAACATCCCGTGAGCGATCGCGGTAGGGAAGCCGAACAGCTTGGCGCCGAGGCCGCTGGTGTGGATCGGGTTGTGATCGCCGCCGGCCGAGGCATAGCGGCGGATCTGGCCCGGGGTGACCCGCAGTACCGCGTTCGGCGGGCCCAGCTTGGGCTGCTTGGCTGGTGGCGGCTTCGGTTCGTCGGACAGGCTGGTGCGCTGCTGATGCAGAAACGTCGTCACCTGATGCCAGGCCGGATCGTTGCCGACGTTGATGTCGGTGACGATGTCGACCAGCAGGCCCTTGCGATGCTCGCGCAGGTTCTCCGCGTGCACGCTGACGCCGACGGTGTCGGTGACCGCGATCGGCCGGTGCTGGACGATCCGGTTCTCGGTGTGCACCGAACCCATTGCGGCGAAGGGGAAATCGAAGCCGGTGGCCAACTCCATCACCGTGGGGAAGGTCAACGCGAACGGGTAGGTCAGGGGTACCTGGTCGCCGTAGCGCAGCCCGGTGACCGCGGCGTACTCGGCGACATGGCCGGGGTCGATGGCCAGTTCGTCGACCCGCAGCGTGCGGTCCGGCAGGGTGCCGGCGCGGGGAACGAACGGCAGCGCCCCAGCGACCGCACGCAACATGTTCTTCCATCCACTCGGTTGGTTCACGGTCATGCCCCCAGCATGGCCTGGCCGCAGACCCGGATCGTGTTGCCGGTAACCGCGTTCGACGCCGGACCGGCGAAGTAGGCGATCAACTCGGCGACGTCGACGGGCTGGCCGCCCTGGAACAGCGAGTTGAGCCGGCGGCCGACCTCGCGGGTGGCCAGCGGGATCGCCGCCGTCATGTCGGTTTCGATGAACCCGGGGGCGACGGCGTTGATCGTGATGCCTTTGGCGGCCAGCACCGGCGCCAGCGCGTCGGTCAGCCCGATCATGCCGGCCTTGGTGGCCGCATAGTTGGTCTGGCCACGGTTGCCGGCGATCCCGGCCATCGACGACAGACCGATCACCCGGCCGCCCTCGCCGATGCTGCCATTGGCCACCAAACCCTCGGTGAGGCGTTGCGGTGCAAGCAAGTTCACGGCCAGAACCGCGTTCCACCGGGCGTCGTCCATGTTGGCCAGCAGCTTGTCGCGGGTGATCCCGGCGTTGTTGACCAAAACGTCGGCCTTACCGCCATGGTGTTCCTTGAGGTGCGCGGTGATCTGCTCGACTGCGTCGTCGGCGGTGACGTCGAGGGCCAACGCGGTACCGCCCACCCGGGCGGCCGTCTTCTCCAGCGCCTCGGCGGCACCCGGCACATCGATCGCCACCACCTTGGCGCCGTCGCGGGCGAACACCTCGGCGATGGTGGCCCCGATGCCGCGCGCGGCGCCGGTGATGATCGCCACCTTGCCCTCCAGCGGGCGGTCCCAGTCGGCCGGCGCGGTGGCGTCATCGGCGCCGACGTAGAACACCTGCCCGTCGACGTAGGCCGAGCGGGCCGACAAGATGAACCGCATCGTCGACTCCAGGCCGGTGGCGCCGGGCTTGGCGTCCGGGGACAGATACACCAGCTGCACGGTGGCGCCGCGCTGCAGCTCCTTGCCCAGCGAGCGGGTGAAGCCCTCCAGCGCGCGCTGCGCGATCCGTTCGTCGACGCTGCCGGTCGCATCCGGGGTGGTGCCGACCACGACGAGCCGCCCGCAGCGGCCCACGTTGCGCAGCAGCGGCGTGAAGAACTCATGCAGCGCGGTCAGCCCGGCCGGCGAGGTGATACCGGTGGCGTCGAAGACCAGCCCGCCGAAGGAGTCGGCCCACCGGCCGCCGAGGTTGTCGCCGACCACCTCGTAGTCGCCGGCGAGTGCGGCGCGTAGCGGCTCGGCCACCCGGCCTTCGCCGCCGATCAGCAGCGGTCCGGCCAGCGGCGGCTCGCCGACCCGGTAGCGGCGCAGCGTCTCGGCCTGCGGAACGCCGAGTTGCTTGGCCAAAAACGATCCGGGGCCGGAGTTCATGATCTGGGACAACAAGTCCGAGGGAAGCTTGGGAGCCACGTAGCTGCCTTCCGTGTGGGGACGTGCCTGGTGCAGGCGACGGTGTCGACAACGAACTTACTCCAGAGTAAGAATACTGGGTAGTATCACGTCCAACCGCCCCGGCAATGCGGGGCGCCCCAGTAGACGGAGAGATCGTGGCATCTGGATCTGCTGCTAAGTCCACACCCGCCGACACCGGCGCGCGACGTCGCGTCGCCGTTCTCGGTGGCAACCGCATTCCGTTCGCACGGTCCGACGGCGCCTACGCCAGCGCGTCCAACCAGGACATGTTCACCGCGGCGCTCGGCGGCCTGGTCGACCGGTTCGGGCTGTCCGGCGAGAAGCTGGACGCGGTGATCGGCGGCGCGGTGCTCAAGCACAGCCGTGACTTCAACCTGATCCGCGAGTGCGTGCTCGGCTCGGCGCTGTCGCCGTACACGCCCGCCTTCGATCTGCAGCAGGCCTGCGGCACCGGCCTGCAGGCGGCGATCTGCGCAGCCGACGGTATCGCCGCCGGTCGCTACGAGGTGGCCGCCGCGGGCGGGGTGGACACCACCTCCGACGCGCCCCTGGAGGTCGGCAACGAGCTGCGCCGCACGCTGTTGGCGTTGCGCCGGTCCAAGTCGAACATGCAGCGCCTCAAGCTGGTCGGCAAGCTGCCCGCCGCCCTGGGCGTGGAGATCCCGGCCAATAAGGAGAACCGCACCGGCCTTTCCATGGGCGAGCACCAGGCGATCACCACCAAGCAGATGGGAATCAAACGGGTCGACCAGGACGAGCTGGCCGCCGCGAGCCACCGCAACATGGCCGCCGCCTACGACCGTGGCTTCTTCGACGACCTGGTCACACCGTTTCAGGGGCTCTACCGGGACAACAACCTGCGGCCCGAGTCCAGCCCGGAGAAGCTGGCCACGCTCAAGCCGGTGTTCGGCGCGAAGGCCGGCGACGCCACCATGACCGCGGGCAACTCCACGCCGCTGACCGACGGCGCGTCGGTGGCGCTGTTGGCCAGCGAGGAGTGGGCGGCCGCGCACAAGCTGACCCCGCTGGCCTACTTCGTCGACTCCGAGACGGCCGCCGTCGACTACGTCAACGGGCCCGACGGGCTGCTGATGGCCCCGACCTACGCGGTGCCGCGGCTGCTGGCCCGCAACGGATTGACCCTGCAGGACTTCGATTTCTACGAGATCCACGAGGCGTTCGCCTCGACGGTGCTGTGCCACCTGGCGGCGTGGGAATCCGAGGACTACTGCAAGGAACGCCTGGGACTGGATGCCGCGCTGGGCTCGATCGATAAGTCCAAGCTCAACGTCAACGGCTCGTCGCTGGCCGCCGGCCACCCCTTTGCGGCCACCGGCGGGCGGATCGTAGCCCAGGCGGCCAAGCAGATCGCTGAAGCCAAGGCCGCCAAGAAGAACAAGCCGGTGCGTGCGCTGATCTCGATCTGCGCCGCCGGCGGCCAAGGCGTGGCCGCCATCCTGGAGGCGTAGCGGTCTGCGCCGCAGACCAGGTTTGTGCCGCGTTACCGCGGGGTAGTCGACGCCCACGGCTCGCTCCGTGTGGCCGTCTGCCCCCGGCGGCACCGCGGAGCAGCCTGGGCTTGGCCCGCCGCTGGACTGAGGGGATCCAGCGGCGGCCAACTTCTGCCCCCGGTGAGCCGCGGCTAGCCCCGTCGGGTCCGGGCCGCGCCGATAGCCCGGTCCCACAGCAGCATTGCGGAGGCCTTCAACTGCGCCGGCGTGGCCAGATCCCGGGCCATCAGCGCGGTAGCCGCCGCCTTGGTCTTCGCCGACGCTTTCGACATGTGACCGGAGTCGAACGGCGGCTGCGGGTCGTACTCCATCGACAGCTGGATCGCCTTCGCGCGGGCCTCGCCGCCGATCCGCCCGGCCAGCCACAACCGAGATCGATACCGGCTGAGACCCCCGCACAGGTGACGATGTCACCGCAGTGCACGATGCGTTCGTCACTGACCGGGGTGACCCCGAACGCCTTGAGTGCAGGAAGCGCCATCCAGTGCGAGGTGGCGCGCTTACCGGCCAGCAGGCCGGCGGCGGCCAGGACGATCGAGCCCGAGCACACCGACGCCGTCCAGGTGGCCGTCGCGTGGGCGCGCCGCACCCAGTCCAGCAGCTTCTCGTCGCGGGCGTGCTCGGTCGTCGTCATGCCGCCGGGCACCAAAATGACGTCGGGTGACGGTGTTTCGTTGAATGAGTGGGTGGCCCCGACGATCAGTACACCGGAATCGGCGGTGATCGGCCCCGGCTCGTGCCAGACGAACCGCACCTGCGTGTCCGGCAGCCAGCGCAGCACCTCATAAGGGCCGATGAAGTCCAGGGCGGTGAAGCCGGGATACAGCACGATCGCGATCTGCATGGATTTGTCCCTTCGGTGTCAGGCGAACGTCTTGCGGTAGTGGTCGGGGGAGATGCCGAGCCGACGGATGAAGGTGCGGCGCAGCGTTTCTGCGGTGCCGAAGCCGCAGCGGCCGGCGATCGCGACGACGGTGTCGTCGGTCTCTTCGAGCTGTCGGCGTGCAGCTTCGGTGCGCACCCGCTCCACGTAGGCGCCGGGCGCGAGCCCGACCTCGTCGGTGAAGACCCGGGTGAAGTGCCGCGGGCTCATCGCGGCACGGGCCGCCAGATCGGAAATCCGGTGGGCGCCGGCGGGTTCGGACTCGATCAGTTCCTGCACGTCGCGGATCGGCGCTCGACGTGCCCTCGGCAGCCAGGCCGGAGCCGCGAACTGGGACTGGCCGCCGGGCCGGCGCAGATACAACACCAGCCAGCGAGCTACCGTCTGCGCGACCTCGGTCCCGTGATCCTCTTCGACCAACGCCAGGGTCAGATCGATTCCGGCGGTGACGCCGGCCGCCGTCCACACCGCCGCCGAACTGCGCACGAAGATGGGTTCGGGGTCGACGGTGACCGCTGGGAACTCGCGCGCCAGCGCATCGGCGGACGCCCAGTGGGTGGTGGCACGGCAGCCGTCGAGCAGCCCGGCTTGTGCGGCCAGAAATGCGCCGGTGCACACGCTGACCACCCGCCGGGCATGGGCCGCTGCAGTGCGGATCCACTCCACGGTGCCTGCGTCGGTCCGGGCCCGGTGAACGCCGACGCCGCCGGGCAGCACCACCGTGTCGAGGGCCTCGGTGGGGTCGGGCAGCGGGGTGGGGGCGAGCGCCAGCCCACTGCTGGTGGCGATCGCGGCGCCGCCGGCGCTGGCCACCGTGACGTCGTACCCGTCGTCGCCACGGCCAGCACCGAGCAGCGCCCCCGACGCCGTGGCGAACACCTCCGACGGCCCGAACACGTCCAGCGCCTGGATGCCGGGATAGCCGAGTATGACGACTTTGTGGGTCACGCCATCAGTGTGGGCCGCCCACTCCCGTGGCGTCTACGCCATACATCCCACAAATCAGGACACGCCTCATCCGGCTTGATAATGCAACAGGCCTCCAGGGGATCGCCCCGGAGGCCTGCGCGGTCCGTGTCGGCAGCGCTTAGAACGCCGCTTCGTCGAGCTCCATGATCTCGTTGTCGATGGCATCGATCACCGAGCGGGTGCTGGTCAGCAGCGGCAGGAAGTTCTTGGTGAAGAACGACGCCACCGCGATCTTGCCCTCGTAGAACGCCCGGTCGGCGCCCTCGACGCCGGCGTCGAGCTTCTCCACCGCCACCGCGGCCTGGCGGGCCAGCAACCAACCGATGATCAGGTCGCCGACGCTCATCAGGAAGCGCACCGAACCCAGCCCCACCTTGTAGATGCTGGAGATGTCCTCCTGCGCGGCCATCAGGTAGCCGGTCATGGTCGCCGCCATGCCCTGCACGTCGGCCAGCGCGGTGGCCAGCAGCTCCCGCTCGGCCTTCAGCCGGCCGTTGCCGGACTCGTTGGCGATGAACGCCTCGATCTGACCCGCGACGTGTGCCAGCGCCTGGCCCTTGTCCCGGATGATCTTGCGGAAGAAGAAGTCCTGCGCCTGAATCGCCGTGGTGCCCTCGTAGAGCGAGTCGATCTTGGCGTCGCGGATGTACTGCTCGATCGGGTAGTCCTGCAGGAAGCCCGAGCCACCGAGGGTCTGCAGGCTCTCGGTGAGCTTGGCGTAGGCCTGCTCGGAGCCGACGCCCTTGACGATCGGCAGCATCAGGTCGTTGACCTTGACCGCGAGCTCGGCGTCCACGCCGTGCAGCGCCTCGGCCACCGCGGCGTCTTGGTAGGTGGCGGTGTAGATGTACAGCGCGCGCAGCCCCTCGGCGTACGCCTTCTGGGTCATCAGCGACCGGCGGACGTCCGGGTGGTGAGTGATGGTCACCCGCGGCGCGGTCTTGTCGGTCATCTGGGTCAGGTCGGCGCCCTGCACCCGCTCCTTGGCGTACTCCAGCGCGTTGAGGTAGCCGGTGGACAGCGTGGCGATGGCCTTGGTGCCGACCATCATCCGGGCCTGCTCGATCACGTCGAACATCTGGGCGATGCCGTTGTGCACCTCGCCGACCAGCCAGCCCTTGGCCGGCACCCCGTGCTGACCGAAGGTGAGCTCACAGGTGGCCGAGACCTTCAGGCCCATCTTGTGCTCGACGTTGGTGACGAACACGCCATTGCGCTCACCGAGCTCCCCGGTTTCGAAGTCGAACAGGAACTTCGGCACGAAGAACAGCGACAGGCCCTTGGTGCCCGGCTTGGCGCCCTCGGGGCGGGCCAGCACCAGGTGGAAGATGTTCTCGAACAGGTCGTCGGAGTCGGCGGAGGTGATGAACCGCTTAACACCGTCGATGTGCCAGGAGCCGTCGGGCTGCTGGACGGCCTTGGTGCGCCCGGCGCCCACGTCCGAGCCGGCGTCCGGCTCGGTGAGCACCATGGTCGAGCCCCAGCCACGCTCGGCGGCGATCACGGCCCATTTCTTCTGCTCTTCGGTGGCCACGTGGTAGAAGATGTTGGCGAACCCGGCCCCGCCGGCGTACATCCACACCGCCGGGTTGGCGCCCAGGATGTGCTCGTGCAGCGCCCACATCAGTGCCTTGGGCATGGCCATGCCGCCGAGTTCGTCGGCGATGCCGACCCGGTCCCAGCCGCCTTCCAGGGTGGCGCGCACCGACTTCTTGAAGGACTCCGGCAGGGTCACCGTGTGCGTGGCGGGGTCGAACACCGGCGGGTTGCGGTCGCCGTCGACGAACGAGTCAGCAATCGGGCCTTCGGCCAGTCGGACCATCTCGCCGAGCATCTCCGTAGCGGTGTCGAGGTCCAGGTCGGCGTACTCGCCCTGGCCGAAGACCTGGTCCAGGCCGAAGACCTCGAACAGGTTGAATACCTGGTCACGGACATTGCTCTTGTAGTGGCTCACTACTTCCTCCTCATGGAATGCCACCTGTGGTTGGGTACTCAGGCTTAAGTTACCCACCAGTAACTGCACTGAAATATACCCCCTGGCGGCCACAGTGCAAGCCAGTGTGAGCTACATCCTCATAGCTAACTAACCAACCAGTTGGTCTCACCGAGGTCGGCGATGGGATCCGGCCGATCAGCCGAGGCCAGGGCGCGGCGGGTAGGGTTCTTCACCGACCAGACCCGACAAGGCGAACGAGTCCCCGGTGAATGCGCACGTGAGTTCCGCAAGCAATCTGACCCCGTCAGCGCTACGGGAGGCCTTCGGACATTTCCCGTCCGGGGTGGTGGCTGTCGCCGCCGAAATCGACGGTGTCCGGGTGGGCCTGGCCGCCAGTACCTTCGTGCCGGTCTCGCTGGAACCGCCCTTGGTGGCGTTCTGCGTACAGAACACCTCGACGACGTGGCCGAAGCTCAAAGACGCGCCCCGCTTGGGCATCAGCGTGCTCGGCGAGGCCCACGACGTGGCGGCGCGCACCCTGGCTGCCAAGACCGGCGACCGGTTCGCCGGACTGGAGACGGTCACCAGTGACGGAGCCGTGTTCATCAAGGGCACCGGGGTGTGGTTGGGCAGCGTGATCGACCAACTGGTTCCCGCCGGCGACCACACCATCGTGGTGCTGCGGGTCCGCGAGTTGACGGTGGACCCGGAGATCACGCCGATCGTGTTTCACCGCAGCGGTTTTCGCCGGCTCGGGGGCTAGCTTCCCTTAGAAGGGTGGCGGGTCGTCGTCGGCGGTGCCGGGTGTCGCTTTGGGGCAGAGGGCCGCGGCGCGGGCGGCGCGGCGGGCTTCGCCGGCGTTGCGGTTCTGATTGCGTTCGGTGTTGATGCGTGCGGCGCGGTTCTGGGCCCGGGTGCGCCGGCGCCGCGGCATCATCGCGGTGCGCTGCTCGCACCCGGCCGCCGGTTGCCGCTGCGATGGCGCCAGGTCACCGGTGGGCACACACAAGCGGGGAAACAGCAGGGCGCTGCCCGGGGTGGTGACATAGGTGTGCCCCGCCGGTGAAGCCACGATCAGGGTGCCATCGGGCAGCTGGACATCGCGCCAGCCCCAGAACGTCTTCACCAGATGATGAGTGCGGCAAAAACACTTCAGGTTCGAGGCATGGGTGGGGCCGCCGTCGGCATACGGAATGGTGTGATCGATGTCGCAGTCCAGGGCGGGACGGTCACAGCCGGGCCAGCGACAGGTCAGATCCCGACACCGCACAAAGGCCGCCAACGCCGCCGAGGGCACATATCCCGCCTCCGGTGGGGCATCACCGGGATGGACCAACGCCACCAGCCGCGCCGAGGCGGCGAGTTCGGCGATCATCTCCGCCGGGACCAGCCCGTCAGCGTCCACCAGCCATCCCGGCTCGCCACTGGTGCCCTCGATCGTGGCCTGCTCGGCGATCACATGAATGACCGCCGGCGAAGCCCCCG
>NZ_LZJK01000023.1 GCF_001667945.1 Mycolicibacter sinensis
GGTGCGCACCTCGATGCCCGCTTCGCGCATCGCCAGATGCAGCCCGAGATTGCTCATCACGGTTGCTACCAGGGTGTCGCCGGCCAGGTCACCGGCGTCGCGCATGGCCAGCGCCAGCACGACCATGATGGCGTCTCCATCGACGACCTCACCGGCGGCGTCCACGGCCAGGCAGCGGTCGGCGTCGCCGTCGTGGGCCAGGCCCAGGTCGGCGCCGTGAGCGAGCACTGCCGCACGCAAGGGTTCCAGGTTCGTCGAGCCGCAGCCGTCGTTGATATTGAGCCCATCGGGATCGGCGTTGATCGCGATCACGGTGGCGCCGGCGGCCCGGTAGGCGCGTGGCGCCGCCTGGAAAGCCGCGCCGTGAGCACAGTCGACCACCACGGTCAGGCCGTCCAGCCGGGTCCGGTTGGTTTCGCCGAGGTGCCGCAGGTAGCAGTCCAGGGCGTCTTTGGCGTCCACCACCCGGCCCAACCCGGCGCCGACCGGTCGCAACCCCGGCCCGGCGGCCACCAGATCCTCGATCTGATCCTCGGTGGCGTCGTCGAGTTTGTGGCCGCCCGGGCCGAAAAACTTGATGCCGTTGTCGGGCATCGGGTTGTGCGACGCGGAGATCATCACCCCGAAGTCGGCTTCATAAGCACTGGTCAAATAGGCCACCGCCGGGGTCGGCAGCACACCGGCCCGCAACGCGTCGACTCCTTGGCTGGTCAGCCCGGCGATCACCGCGGCTTCCAGCATCTCGCCGCTGGCCCGCGGGTCACGGCCGACGACGGCCACCCGGCGCTCGGTGCCGGTGGACAGCCGCTGAGCCGCCGCGCTGCCCAGCGCCATGGCCAGTTCCGCGGTCAATTCGCGGTTGGCGACCCCGCGGACGCCGTCGGTGCCGAAAAGTCGACCCATAACTATCCTTTATCGCCGCGAGCGTGCCTGTTCCCGGCCCGACACGCCGGTGTCGAACCGGAAACTCGCACCCTCGAATACAAGCCGGGGGCACCTTCCCTGTGCGGAAGGTACCCCCAACTCGCTGCCAGAATGCAATCGCAGATCAGCGCTTGCTGTACTGAGGTGCCTTGCGGGCCTTTTTCAGACCGTACTTCTTGCGCTCGGTGGCCCGCGGGTCGCGAGTCAAGAACCCGGCCTTCTTCAGCGCCGGCCGGTCCTCCGGCTGCACCAGGATCAGGGCGCGGGCCAGCGCCAGCCGCAACGCTCCGGCCTGCCCCGAGGGGCCGCCGCCGTCGAGGTGGGCGTAGACGTCGAAGCTCTCCAGGCGGTCGACGGTGACCAGCGGGGCCTTGATGAGCTGCTGGTGCACCTTGTTCGGGAAGTAGGCCTCCAGGGTCCGCCCGTCCAGGTTGAACTTGCCGGTGCCGGGCACCAGACGCACCCGCACCACGGCCTCCTTGCGGCGACCGACGGTCTGGATGGGACGGCCCAGGTCGTGCGGCTCGTAGCTCGGCGCGGCCTCAGCCTGCACCGCTACGGTCTCGTCGACCTCAACAGTCTCGGTGGGCTCAGGGGCCTCGGTGGGGTCGGCACCTTCGATTGCCGTCTCGGTCATTGCGTCACCTGCTTGATTTCGTACGGGACCGGCTGCTGAGCGGTGTGCGGGTGAACCGGCCCGGCGTAGACGCGCAGCTTGGTCTTGATCTGCCGCCCGAGCTTGTTCTTCGGGATCATCCCGAGGATCGCCTTCTCCACGACACGGTCGGGACGGGTCTGCATGAGCTCGCCGATGCTGCGCTTGCGCAGCCCGCCCGGGTAGCCCGAGTGGCGGTAAGCCATCTTGGTCTGCAGTTTGTTGCCGCTCATGGCGACCTTGTCGGCGTTGATGATGATGACGAAGTCACCACCGTCGACATTCGGCGTGAACGTCGGCTTGTGCTTGCCGCGCAGCAGGTTTGCTGCCGCAACGGCGAGCCGGCCGAGCACCACGTCGGTGGCGTCGATGACATACCACGACCGCGTGGTGTCACCCGCCTTCGGCGTATAGGTGGGCACAGCGCTTACCTCTCGTAATTCGGGTTGCTACCCGGTTGTGCGGATCCCGGAGCGAGCCGGGTGCCGGTCCAGCGTGAACGGCGGGGTGGTTCTCGGCGACCGACAGTGACCCGAGGACCCGCTGTGCCAGGACGGCACCGCACGCCAACGGAGCAGCTTACCGGCGGTGATCGCGGTGGGTCAAAACGCGGATGCGCTCCCGCGAGACGGTCGAACGTGATGTTCGCGCTGCACTCCTGCTCTTTGACAGTCAGGACGTCAACGCTCATCCACAACTCACCTTCATATGGCTCGGTCGGCATTTGGTCGACGAAGTCGTAGCCGTTGCCGCGGTATCAGCGGACATTGCGGCCTTCCGTCCACACCCCATCTGAGCCGAACGCCTTCTCGATCAGCTGAGCCAGCTGCTCGACGGTGTCCACTCCGACGTCGGGCACGTCAGACCGAAAATCCGACGCCATAGTTGGCCACAGCCGATCAGGTTGTGGCGGCGGCCAGGCGACGGTCCAATTCGGTCTCGGTCAAGACCTCGACACCCAACTGCTCCGCCAGCGCCCGTGCGTATGGAGCCGCCTGCGAATCCGCGTCGACGCCGAATAGGTATACGACGATGCTGTAGTCGCACCAATCCTCGGGGTGAACCGTCTTCTGCTCGACTTCGACGGCGAGAACGCCGTCGGGAAGCGCCAGCTTGTCGACTGCCGTCTGCACTCTAGAGACATCCACAGCAGCGGGGCTCACGTAAACTCCGGCGCTATTCATTTCGCCATTCTAGGTGCTCATCGTCGCCCAGGACCACCACGATCTGCGCTAGCCGAAGCCCCGACGTGCCGACTTCGCGAACCAGCGCGGACCGCGCCAGGTCTCTGCTCACTCCTACGGCTTTGCGGAGATCCAAAACGCCATACGGCGATTGCCTCCCCAACTGCGCGACGCTGTCCCGGATCGCCCTGATGGACGGGGTCTCGATGGTCTTGAATTCGACAGTGACGCCCGCGGCGTCGATGACGCCATCGGGAATCGTCCAGCCCGGCCCTTGAATGCCGGCATTCCGCGCATCGACAGACCGGACCGACACGTCACGGCCCGGTGCCTTGAGCCAGTCCGCGATCGCCTCTTCGGGCCGGCCCGGTTTCCCAGCGGTCTTGCGATCCTGGTCGAAGTGCCGGTACGGGTCACCGGGCGGCGCCACTGCACCCCGAAGTTCGGCGTAGCTGTATCGACGAGCTGTTCGACGGCCGCCCGGAACGGCGTGCACACGCTCACCCGGGGGCAAAGGGAATCTTGAGCCGGTGTGGCCCCGACGGCTCTCCATCCGTCGGGGCCACACCGTTGTTCGGGGGTGGTCTCTCCTACCTCCCCCAAGCTCCCGCGGCCCGGCGATCGGCGTCGGCGACGTCCGCCGCGCCGTCGCGCACCGCGCGGCCCAATTCGAACAGGATCTGGTTCAGTGCGGCCACGGCCTGCTGCCACCGGAGTTGTTCGGCGTGATAGGCACCGGCGGCCTCCCGGGTCCACACCTGCTGCAGCGGTGCGATCTGCGATCGCAGCTGTTCCAGCGCGCCGTTGAGCCGGCTGGCCGTGGAGTGGATCTCCTGACGGACGGCGTATTCGATCTCCTCGAAGTTGTACGACAGTGCGGTGTGCATCTCAGATCCCGTCGCCAGCGGCGGCGATGTGGTGCGAGTGGGTCTCGGCCACCTCCCGCAACGCGCGCTCGTTGTGGCGGATGGTCTCGGCGATGCGCTGTAGCGCGTGGTGCAAGCTCAGGGATTCGCTGTTCCAGCGGTCCAGGACATCCTGGAATCGGGCTGCTGCCATCCCTGACCAGACCGACGGCGGCACGGCCCGCATCCGGGCGACGAACGCCTGCAGCATGCCGCGGATCTCTTCGTTGCGAGCGTCGGTGGCCGCCGCGACGGCGAGCATGACGTCGAAGTCGGCGTTGAGTGTGGTGGATGGGCTCACGTCTCTCTCCCATATCGGTCGATGGCTGATATGTAGTTCGACGGGGGCGAGGCGAATTCGGTTCCCCCCAGCCACGAGCCAGGAGAAATGGAAACGGTCGCCGGGCCCCGTGAGGGACCCAGCGACCGTGTCGAGGGACTGCTGCCTAGCCGGGGTTGCCCGGGGTGCCGGGGTTGCCGGCAGGCCCGACGGGGTCACCGGCGCCGCCGGCGCCACCGGCGCCAGCGGCACCTCCTGCACCTGCGGCACCCGCGGTACCCGTGGTGCCATTGCCGGCACCGCCCTGTCCGGCCGTGCCTGCGGCGCCACCGGCCGCGCCGTTGGCGCCGTTGCCGCCGTTGCCGCCGGCCAGGCCCGCGCCGGTGTCGGGGTTGACGCCACCGGCACCGCCGTCACCGCCGCGCCCGCCGTCACCGCCACGGCCGCCGTTGCCGGCGTTGCCGCCGACTCCGTTCTCCGAGCTGCCGCCGTTGCCGCCCTTGCCGCCGACCGAGCCATTGCTGCCGTCGCCGCCGTCACCACCGGGCGTCTTGCCGGGGGTGCCGGTAATCGGGTTGTTGGTGGTTGATCCAAGTGTGCCGGCGCCACCGGTGCCGCCGCCGCCGCCGTTGCCGCCGTTGCCGCCGTTGACATCGCCGGCACCGTTACCACCGTTACCGCCGGTACCGCCGACACCGCCGACACCGCCGCCGTTCTGCCCGCCACCGCCACCGAGGCCACCGTCACCGCCGTTGCCGGCGCGACTGGGCCCAAGGCCCAGGGTGTTGGCCGGAGTCTCGACGCCGCCGCTATTGCCGCCGTTGCCACCGGTGCCCCCAGCACCACCGACACCGGCACCGGCGTCCCAGGAGCCGTTGCCGCCCCTGCCGCCGTTGCCACCGGATGCGGTGCCGTTGCCGCCGTTGCCGCCAGCGCTACCGGCTCCGCCCTCGCCGTTGCCGGTGCCGCCGCCGCCGCCGTTCCCGCCATTGCCGCCGATGCTGACCACGCCGGGGCCGGTCGCGCCGTCGGCGCCGTTGCCGCCCAGGCCGCCGGCACCGCCGGCACCGGTGCCACCGGTGAGGATGTTGGTGGTGGTCGAACCGCCGAGGGCGCCGTTGCCGCCGTTGCCGCCGATGCTCCAGATGGTGCCGTCGGCGTCCTTCCAGCCGGTGGCCACGCCGCCGTCGGCGCCGTTGCCGCCTGCCCCGCCGTTGATGCCGTTGGCGCCGTTGCCGCCGCCGCCACCGTCACCGCCCTTGTAGGTGCCGGTGCCGCCGGCCGCGCCGTCGGTGCTGACACCGGCGGTGTGGCCGTTGCCGCCGCCCCCGCCGTAGCCGCCGCGGCCGCCGATGGTCTTGATGGTGTCGTCGGTGGTGGCGCCGTTGCCGCCGGCCCCGGCCTGCCCGGCATCGCCGCCGCGCCCGCCGTCCAGGTCACCGCCGTAGCCGCCCTGGCCCCCGGTGCCGCCGTTGCCGGCGGTGCCGGTCACCCCGACCGCGCCGGTGGCGTCACCGCCGACGCCGCCGTTGCCGCCGACGCCGCCGACACCGGTGGCGCCTTGGGTGGTGGCGGAGTTGCCCATGCCGTAGCCGCCACTGCCGGCCCAGCCGCCGGCGTTGCCGCCGTTGATGCCGGTTCCGCCGTCGCCGCTGTTGCCGCCGTTGCCGCCGGCGTATCCGGCGCCGCCGTCACCGCCGGTACCGCCGGAGCCGCCGTTGCCGAGGTAGTTGCCGGCCGCGTCCTTGAAGCCGTCACCACCGGCGCCGCCGTTGCCGCCGTGCCCGCCGTTGCCGGACTGGCCGGCGCTGCCGTAAAGCGGCGAGTCGTAGAAGTTGGAGCCGCGGGCGCCGCCCAGGCCGCCCGCACCGCCGCGGCCGGTGGCGTACGTGGCGGCAGCGCCGTTGCCGCCGTCGTGGTGGTCGGCGGTGCCGTCGGCGCCGTCGCCGGCGTTACCGGCCGCAGCGCCCGCACCGCCGGCGCCGCCATTGCCGAACAGGAAGCCGGAGACGCCGCCGGTACCACCGTTGCCGCCGACGCCGCCCGCTCCGCCATTGCCGTTGCCGCCGTTGGCGAAGCTGCCCTTGGCGCCGTCGGCGCCGACACCACCGGCCCCGCCGGCGCCGCCGTTGCCGAACATCCAGGCCATCGCCGCACCGCCGTCACCACCGTTGCCACCGTTGAGGTAGCCGATGGCACCGGCGCCGCCGGCCCCGCCGTCACCGCCGTGGCCCATCCACGTGCCGCCGATACCGCCGTTGCCGCCGGCCGCACCCGCACCACCGTCGCCGCCGGCGCCGCCGTTGCCGAAGCCGATGGCGTTGCCACCGTTGCCGCCGGCCACCCCGGCCTCATCGCTGTTCCACCCGGCGCCACCATCGCCGAACCACAGCCCGCCGTGGCCGCCGTCGGGGTTCTCCGCGGTGCCGTCGATGCCGTCGCCGATCAGGTACTGCCCGGCCATGGTGTTGATGGCGCCGTTGACCATCTCACCGAGGTCACTGTTGATCCAGGCCTCGGTCAGCGTGTGCAGCGGGGTGTAGAACAGCTGGTCGAACAGCGTCGCGGCGTTGAAGTCGCCCATCAGACCGGACAGGTCGAAGCCGTCGGCCGAGCCGGCGACGTCGACATCGGCGGTCGGGACCATCCAGTCGAAGCTGAACAGGTCCTCGAAGAAGTCGGCCTGGGCGGCGGGCGCCGGCGCCAGCGGCGTCATGCCGAACGCCAGGAACGCCGCGGCGGTGCTGCCGGCACCGATCATCCGGTTGCGCTTGCGGTGAGTCATGTGGGAATGCCTCTCGTGTGAAAAAACGGGTGAGGGAACGATTTTGGCGGGATCTACAGACCCAGCCCGGCCAGCAGTTCGGCGAACGCATCGGTGCCCAACGCGTCACCGGCGCCGCCGTCGTCGAGGTCGGGAATCAGCGGCAGGTCGCTGCCCGCCAGCGGCGGGACGACCGGCACCGCGCCCTTGCCGTCCCAGCCCGAGCCCAGCAACGCGCCGATGGTCTGGCCCAGGCCCAGCATCGCCCCGATCGGGCCGACCGCGTTGCTGCTGATGTTGAGGCTGCCGACCACCGGGGCGCCGGTGAGCTCGAGCCCGACGCTGTTGAGGATCGAACCGCCCACCGCGGGCGTCTCGGCCACCACCTCGCCGTTGGCGCCGAGCACCTGGTAGGGGTCGATCGCGACATGGCCGGCGGTGAGCCAGCCGCCGAACGCGATGTCCAGGTGCCCGATCCCCATGCCGTCCGGCAGGTAGTCCCCGGCGGCCTCATTGATCATCGGCAGCATGCTGTCCAGGTTGAGCGTGGCGCCGTTGAGCGAGGCGCCGAACATGTTGGCCAGGGTGTCGGAGAAGTTGTCACCGTCATTGATGCTGTTGAGCAGCGCGACCATCGGCGAGATCCACGGGCCCAGCGAGCCCATGATGATCCCGCTCAGCGGCGAGGACAGGAAGTGGATGATCGGCACCATGTCGGCCGGGAACATCCCGCCCATGATCGACGACAGCGGCCCGGCGAACAGGTCATACCAGCCCATCGCGAAGGTCGAGGAGTCGCCGGCGGCCAGGGTGTGGCTCATGACGATTTCGAGTGTTTCCTGAGTGGGGTTGCTCAGCGTGTAGCCGGTCAGCAGGGCATCGAGGTTGTGGCGGATCTGCTCGGTGACGTAGGTGAGGTTCGTCGGGTCATCCAGCAGCTGCTGGGCATAGTCGTTCTGGTTGGCTATGAACTGCTGGAACGCCACACCCGGCGCCAGGTAGTAGTTGTTCATGATCTGCGTCATGTTCTGCTGCGCGGCGTTGAACACCGCGTCCCAGGCGCTGGTCGCAGCCAGCGCGACATCGCGCACCGTGCCGGTCTGGGGCAGCGGGGCGACCACCGGGGTGGCGGCGATCAGGCCGGCGCCCACGATCGCGACACCGGCGGTGGCGTAGGGGCGGATTGCTGTGCGCAAGGGATATCTCCTCGAGGTTGTGGCGGCTGCCAAGGGGGTTGGACGCTAAATTGACGTGCGGAAAAGGATCATGGGTGTCTCTCAGATGACGACCAGCCGCTATCCCCCGCAAAACCGCGGTGACTCCTGAATCCCCAGGTGACGCGACTTGTTGTTATCAGCACGCGTTAAGGCTATGCATCGTTTTGTCGCGAAGTTAGGACGTTTTTTCGCAAGTTTGGACTATTGTCGGCGCCATGCTTCGTTCCGCCCGGTTGGTTCGTCAGCGCGCCGGAGTGAAGGTCTACGAGTACCCGATCGATCCACATACGCCACCGGTGGTGGTGGCCAAGGTGGACAAGGAAAAGCTCTCCGAGCACGGCCAGATCCACAACTTCCCGGCACTGTGGTGCAACCGGGCGGCCGGCCTGGTCTACGTGGTCGCGATGGGCGCCACCGTTGACGCGACGGGGGTCGAATGCGCCGACGACGGCACCGCGGTGTTCTTCGATCCGGCCGCGGTAGGTGGTGACGGCGCGTCGCCGTGGCTGACCTGGCAGACACATCCGCTGCTGCGGCTGTTCCTGCACGAGCGCGACGGAGGGCTGCTGCGTCTGGAGCTGCCCGCTTCCGATCTAGCGGCGTTCACCGCCACCCTCGATTCGATGAAATGCGAACTCCGGCAACGGCGGGAGGGGTGTCAGGAGGCGGTGTCAGCGCTGCTGACCCTGCTGCTGATCATCCTCACCCGGGCGGCCGGCGACACGGTACTCGAACTGCGCCACGGCGACGAGCCGCTGCTGGCCGCGGTATTTGCGACAATCGACCGGCGCTTCACCGAGCCTCTGTCACTGCGCGAGGTGGCGCACGAGGTTTCCGTGTCGCCGGGGCATCTGACCACGATCGTGCGCCGCCGTACCGGACGCACGGTGCTGGAATGGATCACCCAACGCCGCATGGGCGAAGCCCGTCGCCTACTGACCGATACCCGGCTGTCGATCACCGAGATCGGCCAGCGGGTCGGGCTTCCCGATGCGGCCTACTTCACCCGCCAGTTCCGCCAAGCTCACGGCACCACCCCCAGTCAGTGGCGCAGATCCCCTGCCGGCCGGTGATGCTCAGGTGACGGCGTGGGCGGAGCGCACCGCCTGTTCGCACACCGGGCGCAGCGCATCGGCGCCTTCCGGTCCGCTCTGGCAGCCGATGCCGATCCGCACCGCGCGGTCGACCAGCACCGCCCAGTCGACGTGATGGTCGTCGCGAATCTCCCGGTAGGTCACCGCCGGACGGCCTGCGCTGCTGCCGGCCGGATCGAAGCCGACGAACACTCCGGGCGCGTCCGCGTCGGCGACTTGCATTGCCCGGTGCAAGGGTTCGGCGATGGCGGCGAGGGTTTCACCGGCGGCGGGCGCCTGGGTGATGTGCAGCACCAGTCGGGGGTCGATCGGGGAGGCCACCTCCACTCGGGCCGAGCCGGGGCCGGCGGTGACCCGGCGCACCGACCAGTCCGCCGGCACCTGCACCGCCACCCGGCCCTCCACCAGATACGTCGCCGGTTCGGACGGCGCATCGTGGTGTGCGCGCAGGGCTAACCCGACCACAGCCAGCGCTGCCGCGAGGGCCAGCGAACGCCTTGCGCGGCTGCGTTCGGGTTGGGCCATCGCTGAGGCCGGTTCCGGCGTCGCGGCGGGTTCACCAGCACGCTCGGCGGGCAGCTCGTCGACAACCGCCACCTGCGCAGCACCCCGCAGCCGGTCGGCGATCAGCGCCGCCAGTGCGCCGGCCCCGCCGATCCCGGCGGGGGCATCGATGACCACCGTGGCACCGGAATGCGGTACCCCGGCCAGCACCCGGTCCGCCACTGCCGCGGCCACCTCCCCGGGAGCGCCGACGCGCGGTTCGGCAGTGATTCCGGCGACGGTGATGGCCACCAGCTGCTCAGCGATCTCCACCACCGCGGTTGCCTGGAATGCGTTGGACAGCACCGCAGATCGCGGCCGGGTGACGATGTCCTCGGCCAGGCCACGGGCGGCTGCGGTGACCCGTTGCACCCGACGCGCCGGCCACCACGAGGGGTGGATGATCTCCATCGACTCGGTGGGCTCCGGGCAGGCAAGCACACTGCGCAGCAGCTGCGGCACCTCGACCGGCTCCCCGTCCACCAGCGCGATCGGCTCGTCGATCCATTCCAAAGCCGCTGCAGCATCGACGGCTTCGCTGGCACCGCAACACAACCGGTGAACCGTTGCCGGGCCGACCTCGATGACGGCGCAGTGCGTCACGGCTCCCAGGCCACCTGGATCAGCCGCTCACCGCCGGCCCGGGTGACCAGGGTGCCGCGCCCGGGCGGCAGCGCTCGCGGCCGAACGGATCCGATCAGCGCGGCATCGCCCGGGTCGCCGCTCATCACCAGCCCCATCGCGCCCAGGTCGTGCAGTGCGGCCAGCACCGGCTCGTACATCGACCGGGCCGCGCCGCCGCTACGGCGAGCGACCACCAGGTGCAGCCCCAGATCGGCTGCATGGGGCAGGTATTCCAGCAGCGGCATGAGCGGATTGCCCGCGGCGGTGGCCACCACGTCGTAGTCATCGACCAGGACATACATCTGCGGGCCGGTCCACCACGACCGGTCGCGCAATTGCTGCGGGTCGACATCCGGCGCGGGCATCCGCCGGGCCAAGCGGTCGATCAGGTCCGGAAGCAGAGCGGCACACGACGCCGCGGACATCGCGTAACCGGCCAGGTGCTCGGTGTCGACGGCCCCCAGCAGGCTGCGCCGGTAGTCGACCACCAGCAGCCGTGCCTGATCGGCGGTGCGCGTCCGCACCAGCTCCCGGCACAAGGTGCGCAACACCGTCGACTTTCCGCACTCGTTGTCGCCCAGGATCAGCAGATGCGGCTGCCGACCGAAATCGACTGTGACCGGGCCGCGTTCGTCGGCTCCCAGCACAAGCTGGTCACCGGCCGCCGCAATCAGTTCAGCGCGCTCGACCACCCTCGGCAGCAGCGGGATCGGCGGCGCAACGTGGTCCTGGTGCTGCAACGGTTCCCACCCTTGCGGGCGTGCCACCAGCATGTGCAGGCCCTCGGGTGTCAGGCCGCGCCCGGGCCGGTCGACGGGCACCCGCTGCGCCTGTCGGCGGTCCAGCTCGGATTCGGCCGGGTCGCCCAGCCGCAGCTCGATGCGGGTGCCGATCAGGTCACGTAGCGCTGGCCGCACCTCGGCCCACCGCGAGGCGGACAACACCACATGCATACCGAAGGACAGGCTGCGCCCGGCCAAGGCGGTGATCCTTGTCTCCAGGTCGGGTTCGCGGCACAGGGCTGCCCATCCGTCGATCACCAGGAACACGTCCGCGGCCCGGCCGACCGCGCCGGCCTGTTCCCGCCGTTGCAGGATCGCCTCCATCTCGACGATCGTGCGCTGCACCAGATCGGGCTGCCCGGGACCGGCCACCGAGCCCACCTGCGGCAGCCCAGCCAGCGCGGACAGTGCGCCCCCACCGAAGTCCACGCAGTAGAACACCACCCGCGTCGCGTCGTGGCTGGCGCTGAGGGCAGCGATCAGGGTGGTCAGTGTCGTCGACTTACCGGTCCGGGGCGCGCCGACGACGGCGACGTGCCCGCCGGCGCCGTCGAGGCGGACCGACAGCGGGGTGCGCCGTTGTTCGAAGGGCCGGTCGACGATTCCGATCGGCACACTCAGTCCGCGATGCTCGCCGTCGAGCAGTTCCCCTAGCGCCGGCGAAGCTGCCAGCGGCGGCAACCACACTCGCCGCGCCGCCGGGCCGTGCCCGGCGATCCGCTGAAGCATTGCCTGTACCACGGTTCGCCCGTCCGGCTCGGGTGCCGTCGTTGCCGGGCCGCTCGGCGCGGCGGTGAACAGTCGCGCCTCGCGCGGGGCCGGCCGGGCAGCCGGGCACCCGCCGGAGACGTAGGACGTCTGGAATCGGGTGACCTCGGCGTCGGCGGTGCGCAGATATCCCGCCCCGGGCTCATTGGGCAACTCGTGGGCATCCGGCACTCCCAGCACCAGCCGGGACTCGGCAGCCGTCACCGTCTTGAGGCACACCCGGTAAGACAGGTGCGATTCCAGACCGCGCAGCCGGCCCTCCTCGAGCCGCTGGCTGGCCAACAGCAGGTGCATGCCCAGGGAGCGCCCCAGCCGGCCGATCGCGACGAACGTGTCGATGAAATCGGGCTGTTGGTCAAGCAGTTCGGAGAATTCGTCGACGATGACGAGCAGCACCGGCAGGGCCGGCAGGGCCATCTGTGAGGCCCGCCGGGCCTGCGTATAGGTGCTGATGCCCGGCACGCCCGCGGCGCGCAGTAGTTCCTGGCGCCGGTGCATCTCACCGGCCAGAGCGTCGCGCATCCGTTCCACCAGCGGCGCCTCATCGGCGAGGTTGGTGATGACCGCGGCGACATGGGGGGCTTGCTCGAATCCGAGAAAGGTTGCGCCGCCCTTGAAGTCGACCAGCACCAGGTTGAGGTCTTCCGGTGAGTGCCGAACTGTCATACCGAGCACCAGGGTGCGCAGGAACTCCGATTTGCCCGAGCCGGTGGCGCCGATGCACAGCCCGTGCGGCCCGCTGCCCAGCTCGGCGGCCTCTTTGATGTCCAGCCGCACCGGGTTTCCGTCCGGGTCGGTGCCGATCGGGACGCACAACCGCTGCGCCGGTGCGCCGGCCCACCCCTCGGCCGGCTCGTGATGGTCGATATCACCGATGCCCAGCAGCTGCGCCCAGTCCATCGAACCCCCACCGCCGGTCGCGGTCACCGTGTGCGCGGCGAGCCGCTGCGCGCACACCACCGCCTCGGCGGCACTCAGGTAGTCCGGCCGGGTGCCGTCGGGATCGCTCAGCGTCGTCGCGCTCACGCTAAGCCGCCGCGCCGTGCCCCGGACGCCGACCTGCACCACCGATAGGCCGGCGCTGTCGATGACCACCACCGCGCGCCGGCCGGCCAGCGCGGCTTCCGCGGCCGCCAGGCTGGGGTAGGTCAGCCGGAGCGGTCCGGTGGCGTCGCCGACTGACGGATGTTGGTGGTGCGGTAGCCATTTCAACCAGTCCCAGTGCCCGGACGAGTCGGTGACGGCGGCGATCAGCAGCACATCCGGGCCGTGCAGCATCGCCAGCTGGCAGATCATCGCGCGCAGCAGCCCCCGCGCGCGGTCGCCGTCGCCGTCCAGCAGCAGGGGTTCCGCACCCAGCAGCGGCACCGCGATCGGCACGGCGGGCACCGTCGCATGGGTGTCGAGGAAACGGCTCAGCGCGGTATCGGTGGCCGGGTCGATGCGACGCGCCGGATCCTCCGGTGGCGGCAGCAGCGGGGTGGCCAGGCCGGTCGATCCGATCCCGACCCTGACCCGGCCGAAGTCAGCGTCGCCGGGTCGGCGCTCCCACATCCGGGCGCTGCCGGCCAGCATCCACAACGCGTCCGGCTCAGGATGCGCCCACGCCAGAAACGAGCGCTGGCAGGCGGCGGTGGCGGTCACCGAGTCGCGCAGCGAAGCAAGATAAGCCAGGTAGTTGTCCCGGTCGTCGTCGATGTCGTTGCGGCCGCGGCTTCGCCCGGACAGCGCAGCCGCCACCGCCGAGGCCAGCATCATCACCGGCAGCAGCGCGAACACCGGGCTGCGCGCCCCCGCGGCACCCGAGCGGTAGAGCACCGCCGTGATCGTGAGCATCCCCACGGCCGTGACGGTGGGCAGCAGCCGGGCCAGCATCACCGGTGAATCCGGTCGTGGCACCGATGGCGGTGCGGCAACGACGATTTCACCGGCCGGCGGTGCCGGCGGCGGGCTCGCGGCGCATCCCGGCGCACTCATCGGCACACCGTAGATAGCCGGCGAACGACCGGCAAGTCAGCTGTGGAACACCGCAAACACGTGGGCCGCCATCGCGCTACGGTGCGCGAAGGCGAGAGAGGAGGCGAGACGTGTCGATCGCCGATTCGGGTCTGCGCCGGGTCGCGGTGCACACCGATACGGTTCACGCGGATCTGGCGCTACCGGCGGGGGTGCCGGTGGCGGCGCTGATCGCGTCTGTTGTCGACCTCTTGCCGCGCCGGGACGGCCCACAGGTGCTGCGCCCCTACCGGCTGAGTCTGCCGGGGCGGGCACCACTGGATGCCGCGAAGACGTTGGGTCAGCAGGGAATCGGGGACGGAGCAGTGCTGGTGCTGACGCGCGCGGACGACATCCCGGCGGAGCCGCGTTTCGACGATCCGGCCGAGCAGGTGGCCGCTGTGGTTCGTGCATCGGCCCGACCGTGGAGTCCGGTCGCTCGCCGGCTCGCCGCCGCGCTCGCGGCATCCACCCTGGCCGGCGTCGCGGGT
>NZ_LZJK01000024.1 GCF_001667945.1 Mycolicibacter sinensis
GCGCTGCGGGTGGCCGCCGCCGACGATTTCGTGGCCGCCCACCAAGACGGGCTGGCGATGCCGGTGGCCCAGGGCGGGATCAACCTGTCCGGCGGGCAGCGGCAACGGCTGGCGATCGCCCGGGCGGTAATCCGCCGGCCGTCGATCTATCTGTTCGACGACGCGTTCTCCGCCCTGGGCCACCGGCATCGCCAGCCCGTCTTGGTGGGCGGCCACGAAATCGTCGGCGGCGGCCACCCGCAGCGCCTCCCAGATCTGCTCGTCGCTGACCTGGATGCCGGCCGGGGCGCCGTAGCGCAGGTTGTCGGCGACGGTGCCGGAGAACAGGTAGCCGCGTTGCGGCACCAGGCCGATGCCCGACCACAGCTGTTCGGGTTCGCGGTCGCGCACGTCGACGCCGTCGATGAGCACCGCGCCGTCGGTGACGTCGCGCAGCCGGCAGATCAGCGAGACGAGAGTGGATTTTCCCGATCCGGTGGAGCCGACGATCGCGGTGGTGGTCCCGGGCCGCGCCGTCACCGACACGTCGTGCAGCACCGGCCGGTCGGCGCCGGGATAGCGGTAGCCGACCCCGGCCAGCCGGACCTCGCCGGTGGCGGTCGCCGGCGTCACCGGGTTGGCGAGGGTCCGCAGCGTCGGCTCGGTGGACAGCACCTCGGTGATCCGCTCGGCACACACCGAGGCGCGCGGCAGGATCGCCACGACCATGGTGGCCATCAACACCGCCATCAGGATCTGCATGAAATAGGACAGGAACGCGATCAGCGAACCGACCTGCATCTGCCCGGCATCGATGCGCAGCCCGCCGAACCAGATCAGTGCGACGCTGGAGGCGTTGATGGTCAGTGTGGTGGCCGGCAGCATCAGGGCCTGCAGGTTGCCCGCGTTCATCGAGGTCTCCGACAGTGCCGTGTTGGCGCGGGCGAATCGGTCTTGCTCGAGGGGTTCGCGGGCGAAGGCGCGGATGACCCGGATTCCGGTGAGCTGATCACGCAGCACCCGGTTGATGTTGTCGATCAGCATCTGCATGCGGCGGAACAGCGGCAGCATCCGCGCCACGATCGCGTAGTTGGCCCCGGCCAGCACCGGCACGGCGACTGCCAGCAGCCACGACAGCCCGGCGTCCTGGTGCAGCGCCATCAGCAGCCCGCCGATGCTCATGATCGGCGCGGCGACCAGCACGGTGGCGCTCAGCTGCACCACCAGCTGAATCTGGCGGACGTCGTTGGTGGTGCGGGTCAGCAGCGTCGGGGTGCCGAACCGGGTGGTCTCGTGCTCGGAGAACCCGATCACCCGGGTGAACACCGCCCGGCGCAGGTCGCGGCCGAAGCCGGTGCCGGTGCGTGCGCCGTAGTAGACCGCCGCCACTGCGCACAGCACCTGCAGGCCGGTGACGGCGAGCATCACCGCGCCCAGCCGGGCGATGACGGCGGTGTCGCCGCGGATGACCCCGTCGTCGACGATCGCGGCGTTGACGGTCGGCAGGTACAGCGAGGCCAGGGTGCTGATCAGCTGCAGGGTCATCACCGCCGCGACCGGCCACCGGTACGGCTTGATGTAGCAGCGCAGCAGCGCCAGGAGCATGGGGTTACTGTCGCACACCGGTGTGGGCCGCACGCGGCGGTGACGGCGCCGGGGCGACACAAACCGACTGGTCACCCGGTGTGTCGTGGTTGGTCGGCGGTGGTGCCGCTACAGTGCATCGTGTGCGGCTCAAACTGACGGTCCCGGCCCTGGCGGTCGCTACCGCGATTCCGATGCTCGCCGGATGCTCCGACTCCGGCTCGACCGAAGCTTCCTCCGGCGAGTCCTCGGCGACCAAGACCGAGCAGGGCAGCCACGGGCCATCCTTTCCGCAGTGCGGGGGCATCAGCGACGAGACCGTCACCAACCTGACCCGGGTGTCTGGGCTGGTCAACACGGCGCAGAACTCGGTGGGCTGCCAGTGGCTGGCCCGCGGCGGGATCATGGGCCCGCACTTCTCCTTCTCCTGGTACCGCGGCAGCCCGATCGGGCGTGAGCGCAAGACCGAGGAGGTGTCGCGGACGTCGGTGGAGGACATCAACATCGACGGCCACAGCGGTTTCATCGCCGTCGGCACCGCCCCGACGATGGGCGACAACTTGTGTGAGATCGGCATCCAGTTCAAGGACGACTTCATCGAGTGGTCGGTGAGCTTCGCCCAGAAGCCGTTCCCGGATCCGTGCGATGTCGCCAAAGAGCTGACCCGCCAGTCGATTGCGAACGCCAAATGAGCCGCCGGATTTTTGCCAGTGCCGCCTGCGTGTTGACGGTGTTGATCGGCTTGACGGGCTGCTCCCGTGAGGTGGGCGGCACCGCGGTCAAGGCGGGCTCCGGCGACACCCAGCGCAACAACAACTCCGAACGGCAGTACCCCAACCTGCTCAAGGAGTGCGAGGTGCTGACCACCGACATCCTGGCCAAGACCGTGGGGGCGGACCCGCTGGACATCCAGAGCACCTTCGTCGGCGCGATCTGCCGCTGGCAGGCTGCCAACCCGGCCGGGCTGATCGACATCACCCGGTTCTGGTTCGAGCAGGGCAGCCTGGACAACGAGCGCAAGGTCGCCGAGTTCCTGAAGTACCAGATCGAGAACAAGTCGATCGTGGGCGTGCCGTCGATCGTGATGCGCCCCGCCGACCCGAACGGCTCGTGCGGGGTCGCCAGTGATGCCGCCGGCGTGGTCGGCTGGTGGGTCAACCCGCAGGCACCCGGTATCGATGCATGCGAGCAGGCCGTCAAGCTGATGGAGCTGACGCTCGCGACGAACTCGTAGTTGGGCGCGCTCCGAGCCGAGGGCAGAGACGATGCCCCGCCCTACCAGGATTGCGAGCCAAAGCCGTAATCCGGACCCTGCGTTCGGCGATCAGCGGGGAACCTGGAATCCGACCAGCGCCGCTGTGCCCAATTCCAGACCCTCCCACCCGGTCGTTACCCGCAGTATCGCCATACCCGAGGTCGGGAACTTTTCTGAGATCTGTTGGGCAACGGCGGCATCGGTTCCGGGTGCGCCGGCCAACCCGAGGGCGACGGCCGACATCGCCGGTTCGTGTCCGACCACCAGCAGGGCGCGAACGTCGTCGTCGACTTCGTTGATCGAGGCGATGACCGTGCCGGGTGAGGCATCGTAGAGTTCGTCGAGGTACCGAATCGGTGCCTGAACTGCGGTGCGCTCCAAGGTTTCCCGGGTTCGCATTGCCGTCGAGCAGAGCACTTCGTCGACGACGGGAACATTGGCGCGCAGCCAGTCGCCGGCCAGCGTGGCCTCCCGGATGCCGCGCCGCGCCAGCGGCCTGTCGTGATCGTCGACTCCGGGCGGATAGTCCGATTTCGCATGCCGCAGCAGGATCAGGGTGCGGTGTTCATCGCGCATGCAGCCAAGGCTAGGCCCCGGTCGGGAACGCGACACCGCTGCCACATGTAGAACATGCGCCGCATCCCCCCACCCAAGGGCGCGGTGCAGATCTGTCCGATTTGGATAGCGCCGGCGATAGCGGCCGCCCGTCGGGATCGGCGTGATAGCGCATGCGACATCCGATTTGAACTCACCCCACCCTTCCCCCCGCGGTGCCGAAGTGGCGCATGTGACACACGGGAACACGCCCCATCCGGCGGTGCCGGACCTGCCGAGCGAGGTCCGCGGACTTGTCGGTGGGCGGCCATACACTCGCGATGCCCGGCCAAAGCCGGCGGAAGGGACGGGACCGACATGCGATTCGTGCACACCGCCGACTGGCAGCTCGGCATGACCCGGCACTTCCTGGCCGGCGATGCCCAGCCCCGCTACTCGGCGGCCCGGCGCGATGCGGTGGCCGGCCTCGGTGCGCTGGCGGCCGAGGCGGGCGCGGAGTTCGTCGTCGTCGCCGGGGACGTGTTCGAGGACAATCAGCTGGCCCCGGAGGTCATCAGTCAGTCCCTGGAAGCCATGCGCACCATCGGTATTCCGGTGTATCTGCTGCCCGGAAACCATGATCCCCTCGACGCTGCATCGGTCTACACGAGTGCACTGTTCACCGCCGAACGCCCCGACAACGTCGTCGTCCTCGATACTGCCGGCGTGCATCCGGTGCGCCCCGGGCTGGAGATCGTCGCCGCCCCGTGGCGGTCCAAGCGGCCCACCAGCGACCTGGCAGTCGACGCACTTGAGGGCCTGCCCGCCGACGGCACCACCCGGATTCTGGTCGCCCACGGCGGCGTCGACGTGCTGGACCCCAATCCGGGCAACCCGGCGCTGATCCGGCTCGCCGCCCTCGAAGACGCTCTGGACCGTGGCGTGATCCGCTATGTTGCGTTGGGCGACAAGCACTCCCGGACCAAAGTTGGTGAGACGGGCCGGATCTGGTATTCGGGCTCACCGGAGGTCACCAATTATGACGACATCGAACCTGATCCGGGCCACGTCCTGGTGGTCGATGTCGATGAGACCGATGGCGCAGTCACCGTCGACTCCCGCCACATCGGCGGGTGGCGGTTCCTGACGCTGCACCGCCAGCTCGACACCAGTCGCGACATCACCGACCTGGACATCAACCTCGACCAGCTTCCGGACAAGAGCCGCACGGTGGTTCGGCTGGCGCTGACCGGTGCACTGAGCGTCACCGACCGGGCTGCACTCGATGCCTGCCTGGACCGCTACTCGCGGCTGTTCGCCTGGGTGGGCACCTGGAAACGCCACACCGACCTGGTGGTGGTCCCTGCTGACGGTGAGTTCACCGACCTCGGCATCGGTGGGTTCGCCGCCGACGCGGTCGAGGAACTGGTCGCCGCGGCACGCAGCGGCGACACCGGCACCGCCGGCGACGCGAACGCCGCCCTGGCGCTACTGCTGCGGCTCGTCGACCGGGGTGCCGCATGAGACTGCACCGGCTGGTCCTGACCAACTATCGCGGCGTGGCCCACCGCGAGATCGACTTTCCCGATCACGGCGTGGTCGTGGTGTGCGGCGCCAACGAGATCGGCAAATCCTCGATGATCGAGGCACTGGATCTACTGCTGGAGTCCAAGGACCGCTCCGCCAAGAAGGACGTCAAACAGGTCAAGCCCACCCACGCCGACGTCGGCGCCGAGGTCACCGCTGACATCAGCACCGGCCCTTACCGTTTCGTCTATCACAAGCGGTTCCACAAGTCGCCTCAGACCAAGCTGACCATCCAGACTCCGCGCCGCGAGCAGCTCACCGGTGACGAAGCGCACGAGCGGGTCCGCGCCATGCTGGCCGAGACGATGGACACCGGTTTGTGGCAGGCCCAGCGGGTGTTGCAGGCGGCGTCGACGGCGGCGGTGGACTTGTCCGGATGTGATGCGCTCTCTAGGGCGCTCGATGTCGCCGCCGGCGACACCGCCACGCTGAGCGGAACCGAACCTATCCTTATCGAGCGCATCGACGCCGAATACGGGCGCTATTTCACCCCGACCGGGCGCCCGACGGGGGAGTGGGCCGCGGCGCTGGCCGCGCTGGCGGACGCCGACGCCGAGGTAGAGCGGTGCACGGCGCTGCTCGCCGAGGTCGACGACCGGGTGGTCCGGCACGCCGAGCTGACCGACGAACTCGCCCGATTGGTCGCAGCTCAAGCAACGGCGGACGCCCAGCACAGCGCCGCCCAGGCCGCCAGCGCCACGATTGCCACCCTGCGCGACCAACTGCGCGACGCCCAGCTCGTGGCTACCGCCGCTGAAGCCACCGGTGCTGCGGCGGAGTCCGCCCACAGCGAGCGGGAGCGGCTGCGCGCCGAACTCGAATCGCGCACCGCCGCGGTTGCCGCGCTGGACGCCGAGATCGCCGAGGCCGTTGCAGCGCAGGCCACCGCGGACGTCGCCGCCGAGGCCGCGGACGCCGCTGCCGCCGAAGCCGGACAGACCTTGGCCGCCGCCACCGAACGCCTCGAGACCGCCCGCCGCGTCGTCGACCAACTCACCACCCGGGACGAGGCCGACCGGCTGGCTGCCCGCATCGACCGGATCGACGCGGCCGAGCGTGACCTCAAGCAGGCGGACGCTGAGCTGGCCCGGATCGTGGTGACCGAGCCGCTGCTGCGCCGGATCGAGGACGCGGCGGCCGCGCTCGACCGGGCGCAGGCCTCCTTGGCCGCGATCTCGGCGACGCTGGAGGTCACCGCTGCCGCTGACGTCGACCTGGTGATCGCCGGTGAGCACACGCCGCTGGTGGCGGGTCAGAGCTGGTCGGCCACGGTCACCGACGGCGCCGAAGTGGATGTTCCGGGGCTGCTGACGGTGCGGGTCAGGCCGGGTGACAGCGCCCGTGAGGCGGCCGCGAAATACGCTGCGGCGCAAGGGGAACTGGCCCAGGCGCTGGCAGCGGCGGAGGCACGTGATCTGGCGCAGGCGCGGCGGGCCGACCAGCGGCGCCGCGAACTGCAGGGCACCCGGGACCAGTTGACCGCCACCCTGGCGGCGCTGCGCGGCGACGACGAGCTGGCGGTGCTGCGCGCCCGGCTGGCACAGCTGCGCAGCGAAGACGGTGAGGTGGGCACCGAGATCACCCCCGAAGACGCCCGCGCCGAACGTGACGCCGCCGAGGCGCTGCGCGCGCACATCGGCACCGATTGCGAGGCGCGGCGGCGGGCCGCCCTGGGCGCGGCCAACCGACGCACCGAGGCGTCGACCAGGTTGACGCTGCTGCGCGACAAGGCGGCGACGCAGCGCACCGAGCTCGATGCCGTCACCCAGCGTCTCACCGCCCAGCGCGCATCGGTCAGCGATCAAGACCTCGCGGCCGCCGCCGAATCCAACCGGCATGCCGTGCGCACCGCCCAACAGCGGGTCGCTGAATTGTCCGAGCAGCTGGCCGCGGCCGCCCCCGATGCCATCGACGCCCAGCTCGCCGAGGCAGATGCGGCGGCGCAGGCGCTGCGCAGCGCCCACGCCGAGACCGCCCGCGCGCTGCACGAGGTCGAAGTCGAGCTTGCGGTGTTCGGTACCCAGGGTCGGCGTGGTCAGCTCGACGCGGCACAGACCGCGCGGGAACACGTTGCGGCCGAACACGATCGGATCGGTCGGCGAGCGCGCGCAGCGGCGCTGCTGCGGTCCACGATGAGCCGGCACCGCGACGACACCCGCCGACGCTACGTCGAGCCGTTCCGCACCGAGATCCAGCGACTCGGCGCGCTCGTGTTCGGCGCCGACTTCGAAGTCGACATCGACACCGACCTGAAGATCTGCGCCCGGACCCTCGACGGCCGCACCGTGCCGTACGAGTCGCTGTCCGGCGGGGCCAAGGAGCAACTCGGCATTCTGACCCGGCTGGCGGGGGCGGCGCTGGTCGCCAAGGAAGACAGTGTCCCGGTAGTGATCGACGACGCACTCGGCTTCACCGACCCGGACCGGCTGGAGAAGATGGGGGCGGTGTTCGACGCGGTCGGCGGCCAGGGCCAGGTGATCGTGCTGACCTGCAGCCCGGACCGCTACGGCAGCGTCACCGACGCGCACCGCATCGATCTGAGTGCTTGAATCCTGAGGCTATCGGGGCCCGAACCAGGTGGTCAGCGCAGCACGCAAGCCCGTCGCCGTGCCGTCGCCGACCCATCCGACATAGCCGTCCGGCCGGATCAGCACGGCGTCGGGAGCCGCCACCGAGCCCAGCACCGGTAGCTCCCAGGGGCCTTCGTATTCGACGTCGACCGCCGATACGCGGTCGGCCCACGGAGTGACATCGAAAACCCAAGGTGCGTCGAAGTTCAGCAGCACGCCACGGCCCTCCTGCAGTAGGGTGAAGATCCGCACCGTGCCCGCCGGCGTCGTCACATCCAGATCCGGCATCCGGCGTCCCAGCAGTGGGTGGCCGTCCCCGAGGTCGTAATGTATGTCCAGGCCGCACATCATCGCGCCGAAGCGCCTCCGCGACTCATCGAGGCTCAGCATCTCGGACACGGTGTCGCGCAAGGCGTCGACGCGCGGACCGGGCTCCAGCAGCGTGCCCTGCGCCATGGCGTTGCGCAGCACTCGGGCGGCGACCGGGTGGCGCTCGGCCTGGTAGGTCTCCAGCAGGCTGTCCGGTGATGTCCCGGTGAGCACCTGGGCCAGTTTCCAGCCGAGGTTCACCGCATCCTGAACACCCGTATTGAGACCCTGCCCGCCTGCCGGGGAATGCACATGGGCGGCATCACCGGCGAGCAGCACCCGCCGGTCCCGATAGCGGTCCGCCTGTCGGGTTACGTCGGTGAAGCGGGAGATCCAGCGGGCATTGTGCAGACCGTAATCGGTACCGCGCCTGGTGATCAATGCGTCGCTGACGTCGCGCAGCGTGGGCTCGTCGGGTCGCCCGACCTCCGGCTCGGTCACCATCACCCGGACCGGCCCGTCGGCTTCGAGGCGGAAGAAGGAGTGAAAACCGACGGCGTCGCGATGCAGACCCCACGGCGGCTCATCGGACACCTTGGCCTCGGTGAGCAGACAACTGGTCGACGCGTCCCAGCCCGGGAAGCCGATCCCGGATACCTTGCGGATCGCGCTGCGCCCGCCGTCGCACCCGACCAGATAGGCGGCGCGCAGCGTCGTGCCGTCGGACAATTCGACGTCGACCCCGGAGTCGTCCTGGGCGAAGGCGATCACCTCACGTCCGCGATGAGTCCGCACACCCAGCTCGTCGACCCAGCCAGCGAGGGTGCGCTCGATGCGGTACTGCGGCAAGCCGAGAGTGTAATTGTGCCGCGTGGGTAAGTCGCTGATGTCCAACATGATCCACGCGAAATGACAGATCTGGCCGATGCGCCCCTGCGCCAGGAACCGGTCGGCAATGCCCCGCTGGTCGAGGATCTCGATGGTGCGCGGGGTGATACCGCCGGCGCGGGAGCCGATCAGGTCACGGGTGGTGCGCCGTTCGACGATCGCGACATCGATCCCCGCCAGCGCCAGCTCGCCCGCCAGCATTAGCCCGGTCGGGCCCCCTCCGACGATCACCACCTGATGCTGAGTCATTGTTCCTTCATGAAACCGATTGCGGTGTAATCCAGATCCGCCAAACCCGGCGCCCCAAAGTTCGCCAGGGAACTGCGCACCGCAACATTGCCGGTGGTCTGGATCAGCGGCAGGCTGAACCCTTCGGCCCACAGCAGCGCGTCGACCTCATTGGCCCGAGCCCGGGCCACCGCCGGGTCCAGCGCCTCCAGCGTCTCCTCGATCTTGGCGTCGATCTGCGGGCTGCCGATCTTGCCGAAGTTGGCCTCCCCGTAGGACGCGGAGATCTGTGTCAACCCGGCCAGGGGGAATGCGTCACCGACCCAACTGAACTGGGCGATGTCGAAGTCGCCGACGTTGACGTAGTCGGTGAAGAAACCGCCGCCGGCTTTGGCGTCCAACTGCAGCTTCACCCCGATTTCGGCCAGATTGTGTTGGGCCACCTGGGCGAACTGCCGGGTGCTGGACGCGTCGTAGAACAGGTGCCGGATCACCAAAGGCCGGCCGTCCTTCTCCCGGAACTTCCCGTTGAGTTTCCAGCCCAGCGCGTCGAGTTCGCGCTTGGCGCGCTCCGGGTCGTAGGCCACCACCGCGCTGTTGTCCTGGTAGCCCTCTTGGCCCGCGACATAGATGTGGTTGTTCAGCGGCACCGGGTCTGTGGTCAGCCCGCGCTGGGTGACCTTGGCGATTGTGCTCCGGTCGATACCGCGCATGACGGCCAGCCGCAGCGCCTTATCCGACAGGATCGCCCCGGGCGCGCCGTTGAAGGTGAAGTGGTTCCAGGCCGGGGTCGGTGCCCGCCGGATCGCGATGCCCTCGGTGCGCCGCGCGATTGTCAGCTGATCCAGGGTGGCCACCCCGGTGGCGTCGATGGTGTGGTTTTGCAGCGCCGGCATCCGGGCGGACTCGTCGAGCACCAGGTAGGTGATGGTATCCAGCTTCGGTCGCTTGCCCCACCACGCGGGGTTGCGGGTCAAGGTGATTCGCTGGCTGGTGCGGTCCAGCGACGACAACACGAACGGCCCCGCCGACGGTCCCGGTCGCCGCAGTTGCGCCTTGTTGAAGGTCTCCGGGTCGGCGGTCATGGTGCGGGGCAGCAGCATCGAGTTGCCGGCGAACATGCCCCGCCATTCCGCATACGGTTTGGCGAACCGCACCACGGCCTGGCGGTCATCGACGCCGCGGGTCACCGAGGCGACCCGTTCGGCGCCGTTGGTGGTCGCGATCGCAAACTCGCCGTTGGCGCCGCTGGTGGCATGGATCTGGCTTGCGATGTCCTCCCAGGACAGTGGAGTCCCGTCGGACCACTTCGCCTTCGGGTTGATGGTGTAGGTGACGACCTGCGGGTTGGTGCCGGTCAGCTCCACACTGGTGAAGTAGTCGGTGTCCACCGTTGCCGAGCCGTCCGGGCCGATGGTGAACGCCCGTGGCATGGTGGCCTTGAGCATGGCCGCGTTCTCAGCGAGATTGCCGTCGATGTGCAGCGGGTTGAAGTTGGGTGGGAACTGTGTCATCGACAGCCGCAGGTTGCCGCCGTCGCGCAGTCTCGCCGGGTCCTGCGGGTTGATGTCGCTGGCGGTGCCGACCTTCGACGCGCCTTCCGGGGCGGTGATGTCGACCGCCGCGCATCCGCTCAGCGCCAGCATCAGCGTCACGAGCACCGCCACCCCGTCGACTCTGCGCCCAGGGCGTACCCTTCTCGCACAATGTCGCCGTGAGCGCAGAGTCAACGTCATGAGGCCGGCTCCGGGTGCGGCACGGCGGCCAGCAGCCGCCGGGTGTAGTCGTGTTGCGGGTCACCGAAAACCTGATCGGCCTCGCCCTGCTCCACGATCTCCCCGGCGAACATCACCGCCACCTGATGCGCCAGATGCTTGACCACCGACAGATCGTGCGAGACGAACAGATACGACAGCCCGAACTGCTGCTGTAGGTCCAGCAGCAGGTTGATGATGCCGGCCTGGATCGAGACATCGAGTGCGGACACCGGCTCGTCGAGCGCGAGGATCTTGGGCTGTAGCGCCAGTGCGCGGGCGATGCCGATCCGCTGCTTCTGCCCGCCGGAGAATTCCGACGGGTAACGGGCCGCGTCGCTGTGCCGCAGTCCGACCAGCTCCAAAAGCTCGGCCACCCGGGCATGCGTCGATGCCTTGTCGGAGCCGTTGGCGCGCAACGGTTCCGCCAGCACCTCGAAGACCGGCAGGCGTGGATCCAGCGAGGCCACCGGATCCTGGAAGACCACCTGCAGATCCCGCCGCAGCGCACGACGGCCGTCTCGCTTGAGGGCCGCGACGTCGGTGCCGAGCACCTCGATCGAACCCGACTGCGGGGCAGCCAGTTCCAGAATCTGGTGCAAGGTGGTGGATTTACCCGACCCGGATTCGCCGACGATCGCCAGGGTGCGGCCCTGCTGCAACTCGAAGCTCACCCGAGAGACGGCGCGGACCTCACCAACGCTGCGGCGCAGCACGCCCTTGGTCAGCGGATAGGTCTTGACCAGGTCACGCACCCGCACCACGACTGGCGCGTCACCCGGCGTAGGTGCCGGAACCTCGGTGCGCACGCGATAGATGTCGGCGGCGCTGCGCTCGCCCACCTGGTCGGTGTGGATGCAGGCGGCGGACTGTTCCGGGCCGACGACCAACAAGTCGGGCTCGGCGGCACGGCACTCCTCGGTGACCAGCGGGCAGCGCGGGGCGAACGGACACCCCGGCTCGATGCCCGCCAGCGAGGGCGGGGCGCCGGGGATCGGCACCAACCGGGTGCCCTGCGGCGCGTCCAGACGCGGCACCGAACCCAACAGGCCCACCGTGTACGGCATCCGCCGGCCCCGATACAAAACCTCGACCGGGGCGGCTTCCACCACCCGACCGGCGTACATCACCAGTGCCCGGTCGGCGAACTCGGCGACCACCCCCAGGTCGTGGGTGATGATCAGCACCCCGGCGCCGGTCACGTCGCGGGCGGTCTTGAGCACCTCCAGGATCTGCGCCTGCACGGTGACGTCGAGTGCGGTAGTGGGCTCGTCGCAGATCAGCAGATCCGGGTCGCAGGAGATGGCGATTGCGATTACGACGCGCTGGCGTTCCCCGCCCGACAGCTCATGCGGGAAGGCCCGTGCCCTCTCCTGCGGCCGGGAGATCCCGACCAGCTCCAGCAGTTCCACCGCACGCCGCCGGGCCGCGGGCCGCCCGATCTGCGGCTGGTGCACCTCGATGGCCTCGGCGATCTGATCACCGACGGTGTACACCGGAGTCAGCGCCGACATCGGGTCCTGGAACACCATCCCGATCGCGGCGCCGCGGAACTTCGACATCGCCGTGTCACCCAGGCCGATCAGCTCGGTGCCGCTCAAGCGCACCGATCCGGACACCTGCGCGTGCTCGGGCAACAAGCCCATCACCGCCATCGCCGCCGCGGATTTGCCGGAGCCGGACTCACCGACCATCGCGACCACTTCGCCGGGCTGTATCTGATAGCTCACGCCGCGCACCGCACGCACCGCGTCGGCGCCGGCACCGAATGTCACGGCCAGGTCGGTGACTTCCAGCAAGGCGCTCACCGGCGGCCCCGCAGACTCGCGGCGTCGGGATCCAGGGCGTCACGCAGGCCATCGCCGGCGAGGTTGGCGCAGACCAGGATGGTGATCAGCACCCCGGCCGGGAACAGGAAGACCCAGGGGAAGGTGATGGCCGAGGCGGTGCCGTCGGCGATCAACGTGCCCAGCGAGACGTCCGGTGGCTGAATACCGAAACCCAGGTAGCTCAAACCGGTTTCGGCCAGGATCGCCACCGCGACGTTGAGTGCGGTGTCGATGATCAGGATCGACGCCACGTTCGGCACGATGTGGTCGACGATGATGCGCCGGCTGGAGACGCCCATATAGCGTGCGGCCCGGATGAATTCGCGCTCACGCAGGCTCATGGTCAGGCCGCGCACCATCCGGGCGCTGATCATCCAGCTGAAGCCGGCCAGCAGCAGAACCAAAAGCGCGATGTTGCCGCTGTTCTTGGTGCGCGGGGTGATGATCGCGATCAGGATGAACGCCGGAACCACCAGCAGCAGATCGACCAGCCACATCAGCATCCGGTCGCGCCATCCGCCGAAATACCCCGAGATCGCCCCCACCGTCGCGGCGATCACCGTGGAGATCAGCGCCACGCACACCCCGATCAGCATCGATTTCTGCATGCCGCGCAGGATCTGCGCCAACAGGTCCTGGCCCAATGCGTTGGTGCCCAGCCAATGCCGCGAGCCCGGCGGGACCAGCAGCGCGTCGTAGTCCAGGTCGGTGTAGGAGTAGGGCAGCAGGCCAGGCAGGGCGTAGCAGCCGACGAACATCACCGCCAAAAGCGCCAGTGCACCCACTGCGGCGCGGCTGCGCAGGAAGCGGCGCAGCACCAGGGTGCGCCGGGAGGCGAATTCGATCTCGGTGCTCATGACACCCGCACCCGGGGGTCGAGCAGCGCGTAGATGACGTCGGAAAGCAGTCCGGCCAACAGCACCACCGCACCGGAGAACACGGTGATCGCCGCGACGATGTTGGTGTCCTGGGTCGCCACCCCCTGCACCACCCATTCGCCCATACCGTGCCGTC
>NZ_LZJK01000025.1 GCF_001667945.1 Mycolicibacter sinensis
GCGCCACCGTCGCCACCGATGCCACCGGCACCGTGCGCACCGGCGATGCCGTGCGCCGACGCGCCACCAACACCACCGTTACCGCCGACGCCACCGACACCACCGGCGCCACCGATGCTGTTCGCATCACCACCGACGCCACCGTCATCACCACTGCCGGCGATGGCATCCGCGCCTGTGACGCCGTCGGCGCCGGCACCACCGACACCCCCGGTGCCACCGCGGCCCCCGGCCCCACCAGCGCCACCGTTGCCGGCCAGGGAACCAGCGGCACCCCCGGCGCCACCCACACCACCGTTGCCACCGGCCAGGCCGGTAGTGCCATTGCCACTGACATCGGTGTGCCCGGCCAGACCGGCCGCGCCGTCACCACCGTTGCCACCGGCGCCACCGTTGCCCAGGTTGCCGCCGTCTCCCCCAGCACCACCGGCCCCACCGGTGGTACCAGGGGTGACGGCGTCGAAGCCGTCGCCGCCGCGGCCGCCGTTACCACCACCGGTCGCCGCCGCACCCCCAGCACCCGCGCTGCCGTTGGTGACACCCTGGCCACCATTGCCACCAGCACCGGCCACACCCGCATCACCACCACGGCCACCAGCACCACCATCGACATAGGTGCCATCACCATCAGCACCATCACCACCATCGCCACCCTGGCCCGCAGCACCACCAATACCACCATCACCACCGCGACCAGACACCCCCGCCGCACCCAACAAGCCCCCGGCACCACCAGCACCGCCATTGCCGCCATGACCGGCCGCACCACCATTGCCACCATCACCAGCAACACCACCAGCAGCACCCGGCGCAGCGGCATCCACACCATCGCCACCAACACCACCATTGCCACCGTTGCCGCCCTGACCACCGGCACCACCCTGGCCACCGGAACCGATCAGCCACGAACCCTTACCGCCGGCACCACCATTGCCACCATTGCCCCCGGCCTGACCCACCGCCCCGTCTAACCCGGCAAGACCAGCAGCACCGGCCGCCCCGACCGCGCGGCCACCACCGACGCCACCATTGCCACCCACCCCATACATCAACCCAAGACCGGCACCACCAGCACCACCCTGGCCGCCGGCACCACCATCGACACCAGCGCCACCAGCACCACCGGCACCACCAACACCCATCCACCAGCCACCAGCACCACCAGCGCCGCCATCACCCCCATCAAGACCCGCACCCCCGGCGCCGCCATCGCCGAACATGCCCGCCGCACCACCAACACCACCGACGCCATCAGCCGAGGTGCCACCAGCACCACCATCGCCGAACCACAACCCACCAGCACCACCAGCAGCCTGCGCCAACGTGCCGCCATCAATCCCATCCGCACCATTGCCGATCAGGATCTGACCAAACCCGAACGTCGCATTGATAAACGAATTGACCTCAGCACCAAACGGACTCAAAATCCACTGCTGCCCCAAATCATGCAACGGCTGATAAAACAACGACCCAAACCAGTCATCAGCAGCCGCCGACCCCGGCAACGAAGCCACCGACGCATCAAACGACAACCCCACACTGGCCAACAACGGCTCCCACGACGCCGCATCAAACAACGCCTCCCACGACGACGCCTGACTCAAATCCCCCAACGCCGACGCCAAATCCGCACCCAGAAAATCAACAACCCAATCCAACTCATCAGCAGCCGCCACCGGCGCCACCACCACCGGCGCCACCCCAAACGCCAAAAACGCCCCCA
>NZ_LZJK01000026.1 GCF_001667945.1 Mycolicibacter sinensis
GGGGTGGAGAGCACCTGCAGCGGCGAATCGCAGGTGCCGACGCCGATGACGCACACCGTCGGATCATCGCCGGCGTCGAAGCCCAGTGGCTGCAGGAAGAGATCGGCCGCGGTCTGCGCGAAGGCCGCCGACGGCGTCGGCAACATCGTGCCGCCGACGAAGATCGCGGTGTCCGACAGCAGGGCCACCCGGGCGAATGTCGTTTGGACGACCGGAGCTGCGGCGACGCCGGCGGCGATCACGCTCGCGGCGGCGAGCGGGGCGAAAGCTTTGGTTACGTTCATTCCGACACACCTAGTTTTTATGTAAGAGCCGGCCGACAGGACATGAAAAGCCGATAATGGCATTCTCGCATGACGAGAGTCAACGGCGCCGCGGTGGTAGGAGCCCGGAACAGCGGCCGTCCCAGATGGCAGTCCATTGACTTCTGTCCGGCGTCGCTGCCATGATCGCCCTCAGGAATTCTTTAGCTTCTGCGGTGAAGGGGACGCCCCGTGATGCTGACCAAGGCCTTGACGCCGATTGCGATTGCCAGCACCGTCGCGGGCGGGGTGCTCACCGCGCCGGCGGTCCACGCCACCTATACCGACGTCAACCTGCTCGCCGATACCGCGTTCTTCATCGGCCCGACCACCTTGTCCACGCCGTCACCGACCTTCGCGCAGACCGCGGCCGATCTCTTCCTGCAGCCACTGGGCTTCGACGCCGGCGATGATCCGACGGTGTGCTCA
>NZ_LZJK01000027.1 GCF_001667945.1 Mycolicibacter sinensis
CCTGCGGACTCAGCCAGGACACCGCGGCGCCGTCGGGGGAGTCCGGCTGCATGCGCCAATCCACCGACTGGGCGTAGCCGCTGGCCCGGGTGAACCAGTCCGGCGGTGGCAGCGCCGGCCCCTCGCTCAGGCTCGGATGCCGGTCGGCGGCCACCGCGGCGGTGTCCGCGGTCGCCAGCGCCCAGGCGCTCAGCCGCGCCACCGGCCGGTCATCGTCGGTGGCGTGCATTTCGGCTTCCAGCAGGCAGATCCGCCGTCCGGGCCGCTGCACCCGGGCCGCTACCCGCACCGGGGCCACCGGTATCGCCCCCAGGATGTCCAGGCTCAGCCGGGCGATCCGCTGACCCGATCCGGCGAGCAGCCGCTCGATCTCGCGCGTGAGCAACGCCAGCGGCGGTGAACCGTGCTGCAGGTGCGCTCCCCAGTTGCTGCGGGTGAGATCGGTGGAGTCGTAGACCCCCGGGCCGGAGCCCTGCGCCCGCCGGTAATAGCTGGCGTTCATGCTGCGCTCTCCGCCGGCCAGCCGGGATAGGCGGGCGGGGTGCCGCCGAACGCCGGGCACAGCGCACGGTGGGCGCACCAGTCGCACAACCGCGACGGTTTGGCGCGGAAGTCTCCTGTGGCGCCGGCGGTCTGGATCGCGCGCCAGATCGCGATCAGGGTCTTCTCGAACCGCAGCAACTCGTCATGGCCGGGGGAGTAGTCCAGCAGCTGCCCGTCGGCCAAATAGATCAGCCGCAGCTGCGCGGGCACCACCCCGCGAGATCGCAGCAGCGCCACCGCGTAGAACTTCATCTGGAACAGCGCCTTGGCTTCCGCCGACACGCGGGCCTTCGACGGCGCTCGGCCGGTCTTGTAGTCGACCACCCGCAGCGTCCCGGAGCCGGCGACGTCGATGCGGTCGACGAAACCGCGCAGCAGGGTCCCGTCGGCCAGCTCGACCTCGACGCGCTGCTCGCAGCTCTGCGGATCGAAGCGGCGCGGATCCTCCAGCCGGTAGTAGCCGGACAGGAGCTTGCGGGCCTCGGCGAGCAGCTTGCCGGTGTCCAGACCCTCACCCAGGCCCGGCTCGGCGCCGATCAGCTCGTCCCAGGACGGGGCGATCAGATCCTGGGCCGCCTCGGGGCCGCGCTGCGGCGCCGGCAGCGCGAAGAGCCGCTCCAGCGCAGCGTGCACCACCGAGCCGCGCAACTGTGCCGCCGACGGCGGCTCGGGCAGCCGGTCGATCGCCCGGAAGCGGTACAGCAGCGGGCACTGCTTGAAGTCGGCCGCGCGTGAGGGGGACAACGCCGGCTTGCTCATACCCGGGAACCTTACGGGCATGCGCCGACAGCCCGCGCAGCACAGCCTTGCGTAGGGTTAACGGCTGTGTCGGAATCCGGGATCTTTCAAGCGGGCGATCGGGCTCAGTTCACCGACGCCAAGGGCCGCCGCTACACCACGGTGCTGGCCCCCGGCGGTGACTTCCACACCCATCGCGGCGCGATCCCGCACGACGAGGTGATCGGGCTGCCGGACGGCAGCGTGGTCAAGTCCGCCAACGGTGAACCGTTCCTGGTGCTGCGCCCGCTGCTGGTCGACTACGTGATGTCGATGCCGCGCGGAGCTCAGGTGATCTACCCCAAGGACTCCGCGCAGATCATCCACGAGGGCGACATCTTCCCCGGGGCCCGGGTGCTGGAAGCCGGCGCCGGCTCCGGCGCGCTGACGCTGTCGTTGCTGCGGGCCGTCGGGCCGGAGGGCCGGGTGATCTCCTACGAGCTGCGCGACGACCACGCCGAGCATGCCCGCCGCAACGTCGAGTCCTTCCTCGGGTCCCTGCCGGACAATTGGCAATTGGTGATGGGCGATGTCGCCGACTGCGATATGGACGCCGGGTCGATCGACCGGGTGGTGCTGGACATGCTGGCGCCGTGGGACGTGGTCGACACCGTGTCGCGGGTGCTGATTCCCGGTGGGGTGCTGGTGATCTATGTCGCCACCGTCACCCAGCTCTCGCAGGTGGTCGAGGCGCTGCGCGAGCAGCAGTGCTGGACCGAGCCGCGGGCGTGGGAGACGCTGCAGCGCGGCTGGAACGTCGTCGGCCTGGCGGTACGCCCGCAGCATGCGATGCGCGGCCACACCGCCTTTCTGATCACCGCCCGCCGGCTGGCACCCGGCACGGTGGCCCCGACCCGGCGGGGACGCAAACGCCCGGTGTGAGCGGCGGGTTAGGTTGGCACTGTGCTGCCTGATCCCGAGGTCGCCCGCGTAGTCGCGCAGTTGCGCGCTGTGCGGTCTCTGCTGGAACGCGCCAGCGAGCAGTCGGGCAAATACCTGTTCGTCGCGACCGATTCTGCGGGCACCGTCGAGGCGAGCGTCAACGCCCAGCGTCGCCTCGTTGACCTGCGCATCCTCGATGATCGGATTATGAACCTCGGAGCCCACGACGTCACCGAACGGATCAACGAGGCAATGTGGGCGGCAAGCGATTTCGCGGCGGTGTCGGCGGACCAGGATCTGTCCGAGCTGGAGCAGCAGATCGCTGCGGCCCTCACCGAATCCGACGAGACGTGAAGCTCACGCGCCCCAAATGCGTGGGCTCATCGCGTGCGCCGAGGGTGATTCCAGCTCCGCGGCGCCGTCGGCGCCGATCGTGTACGGAAAGATCAGTCCGATCGCCGCGCCCTCACGGTGTTCGACGCTGATCTCGATCCCGTCGCAGCGACGCTCGGTCAACGTGACGTTCAAGGCGACCGCGGCGGCCCGCAAGCTGTCCTTGACCTCGGTTACCGCTCGCCAGTGCGCCGCCAGTTGTTCGACGACCGTCAACTCGGCCGACGTCGGGTAGTTGGGCGCGATCACCTCGCGGTCGCCGTCAACCGATACCGCCAGCGCGAACGGCAGGAACTCACCGCTGGCCGCAATGCTTTCCAGGGCGAAATCGACCGCGGCATCGGCGAGTCCGTCAAGGTCCGCCTGCGCCTGTTCGGTCACGGTGTCGCGCCAGCTCGGCATCGGCTGATTGCCTCCTTGTCAGATCGACCTCAACGGTAACCTGTCAGCACGGCATCGGTTGAGGGCGGCGGGTAGGCATGGCAGACATCATCCGGGTACAGGTCGAAGCACTGGCTGTCCAGTCCAAGAACGCCACTAACGCTGCCGAGGAGATCGGGCAGCGGCTGGGCGGGCTGCGCACCCGGATGGACAGCCTGGCGAGCACCTGGACCGGCGGCACGGCGGCCCCGGCGTATCTGGACGTCTGGGCGGAAATCAGCGAAGAGTGCCGCAGTATGATCGAGGATCTGGGCTGGATCGGGAAGTCACTGGCGGCCGCAGCCTCGGCTTACGGCCAGATGGAGCAAGCCGCGGTGCAGGCGTTCAACGAGGTGAGCCGCTCGGTCCCCGGCAACAGCGGGCTCTGATCATGGTACGGCGCACCGTCAGCGAAGAGGAGCTGCTCGATGCGGCCGACGCGATGCGGCAGTTCTGCGGGGTCATGAAGCACCGGCTCGACGCGGTGGCGGAGGGGCTCAACGGCTTGCAGCACGACTGGGCGGGCATCGCCTTCGACGCCTTCCTCGACACGGTGCACGGCTGGCAGCGCTGGGCCGACGATATGAACGAGCTGGTGTCCGCCATGCAGCGCAACGCCCAGATCGCCCATCACAACTACACCCACAACGCGCAGGTCAACACCGCCATGTGGGGCGGTTAGCCAACGGAGCCGTGGCGTGAGCACTGATGTCGATCCCGAACTGTTCTACGACGCTGCCGTGGTCTATAAACAGGACAGTGACACCGCCGCCGCGGCCCTGGGAAAGCTTGGCGGGGTGGATACTTCCAACGCGGCCGGCAGCAACGGGGTCGGGCCGCAGTGGGCGACGGCGTACGATTCCGCGGCCGACGGTGCCGGGGAAGTGGCGTATCGGCTGGTCAACGTGTTTCACAACCTGGGCAACCTATTGCGCCAGAACGGAATCAACCACGACCAGACCGAGGAAGCATCAACGCTGAACCGGCAGAACGAGTTCGGTGATCCGATCCCTCCGGCCGGGGAGACCGCCGGCACGTTCTTGGGTGCGGCGGTGGATCTGGGCACCGTCAAAGGTGGCGACGACCCCGAGCCGCCGCACTGGGATCTGGTGCGCGACCGGATCACCGACGGCTGGCCCAACGGTCATCCGGATCGGCTGTGGGCGGCTTCGTCGGGGTGGACCACTTTCGGACATGACCTGGTGGCGGTCGATGATCAGGCCAGCCCGCAGGAACTTGCGCTGATCACCGGGGTGGACGCCGCCGAGATCGGTGTGGTGACGGCCCGGATGAACGAAGCCAGAGTCCTCAACACCGACGTGGCCGGCGCCTGCGGCGACCTGGCGCGGGCGTCCAAAGGCTACGGCGACAAGATGGAAACCACCAAGTTCGGTATGAAGCTGCTGGTGGCAGAACTGTATGCACTCAAGCAAACCCTCGATGAGCCGTATTTGTGGCCCTTCCGCAGCTCGGTCATGAAGGTAGCCACCAATATGGCGGTCACCACCATCAACAACCTCAACACCGCGCTGCGGACCACCGCCGCGACGACGATGCTTGATCTGGGCGCGGCGTCTCTGTCGATGAGCACGGCGCTGCCGGCGGCGAAGACGCTGCTGGATCTGGTGCCGCGCCGGGTAGACCCGACGCCGGCCGAGCGGGTCAACGACAACCGGCGCAAGGGCTCTCGGGCCGAACAACGGGCGGGGATCGACCCCAAGAAAAAGCGGCCGATCCGGGTCACGGTTCCAGAGACCGGCCAAGTCCGAACTCGCATCCCCGACGAAATCGATGACGAAAACCATGTGATGCGCGAGGTCAAGAACGTCAAGAAGTTGAGCGCTACCCAGCAGCTCCGGGACATGGCTCAGTGGGCGCAGGAGAACGGATACAAGATGGTGATCGTCGTCGACAAGGGACGAACCGACGTCGGCAATGTAGAACGGACCCTGGAAGAGAAATATCCAGGATTGGATGTGGTGATCGACGAGAGCATAAACCTGTCATGAAGTACGGACCCGACCCGGAAACGTGGCCCGAGTACCGCCGGGCGATGAAGGACGAGCTCGACGCGGCGGGTATTCCAGAGGACACCGTGTGGGAGTTGGTGAACTCGCCGACCGACTATCCGCAAGCGGTGGCGATCATGGTGGACTGGCTGCAACATCTCGACGAACGTGTCCCGCCGGGCGAACCGCGCAAGGCGATGCGGTTAGGACTCATGCGTAATCTGATCACCAAGCACGCCAAGGGGAATCGCGATGCTGTGGAAATTCTTTTTCACCAGTTCGATATCGAGCCGGCGCTGAGCAATTTGGAACTGGAGGTCGCCGGCTTTGCATTGGCGGAAGCCTGCGACCGTTCCGATTTCGAGCGCGTGGCCGAGTTGATCCTGTCCGACAAGGTTTTTTCCACAAAAGGAGTGCTGGTGCGGTGGCTGGGTCAGTTCAAAACCGAGGAGGCCAAGCGGATTGTGGTCAGCCAGTTGGCCGATCCGGCTACCCGGACTGATGCGATGGCAGCGCTGGTTCGTCAGCGGGCTACGGGCGTGCGTGAGGCCGTCGCGGTATATCTCGATGACGAGCACGAGGTATGGCGCAAACTGGCCGCCAAAACCCTGGCCAAGCTGCCCGACGGCTAGTTGCCGCGAGGTTAGCGTCGATCGCAATGTCCTACGACTTCACGGTGTATGCCGCCGACCACATCGGCGCCGACGGACTGAACGCCCTGGTCGAATCCATCCCGGGCCTGTCGGTCGGTGATGGCGGTGGCGGTGAGATCAGCGTGCTGCGCGGCAAACGGCGGAACTACTCGTTCACCGTGTTCGGGCCCCACCGCATCGAACCCGAAGATCTGCCCGACGACGTCGTTCCGCTCGTTCTCGATCCGACGACCAGCTGGCAGGTCATCGTCGAGGGCAGCACTCCCACCGAGATCGCGCCGGCGTGCCGCTTCGCCAAGGCCCTCGCACACGCCGCGCGCGGGGTGGCGGTCGACGAGCAAACCGAGGATGTCCTGGGCGCCAAGAAATCGCGTCAAATACCCCGTCCCACCACGGAATTCGTCCGACTGCTCGAACTGGAGTGGTACTCGCCGGCGTCGGCGCCCCCGGCCCCGGCGCTCTGGCTGGAACTGGCCAAAAAGCTCTTCCCCGAAGCTCTGCCGCGACGCTACGGTGGATATGAGCCCTATCCCTACCGGCTGGATCGCGACGGCGAAGGCCCGTTCATCACCGAGTTCGGCCGCTTCGGCGAGCGGTACGAATCGCAGACGTTCCTCGCCAGCAGCCCGTGCCGCTCGGGTGGCCTGTTCGCCCCGCCGTGGGGCGGCTACCTCCTCGACCGTCTGCAAATGCTGGCCGCGCCGCTCGACGATCCGCGGTGGCGCAACACCGTCCGGCGTTTCTTCGTCACCTATGCGCGCCGCCGCGGCAGCGTCCTCGCGGTCGCCGAAGTGCTGCGTAACCACAGGTTGAGTGGTCCACCCGACCCCGGCCGCGACCAGCACGGCTCCCTGCGCGCGGCCGACGGCATTCTGGGCCTGCCGGCCAATCCGGTCTGGCTGACCTGGCTGGGCAACGACTACCTGCCACTGGTCGGCGCTCACCTACCGCCGGAACACACCACCTACTACCCCGAGGGCGCCCTGTACGCCCCAACCGACGAACCCACCGACCGGGGTCAACTCGCCGCACTGCCCGACCCCATCCCCGCCCAACTGCGGGTCACCGCCATTCCCTCGCCGTACGGCCCGGCCAACACGCCGAAGAACGACCCGGCGCCGATCCGGTTGCAGGGCGATGAATGCGAGGTCCCGGCCGATCAGACCGGGGACTGAATCGGCCAGCGGCACACCCTCAGTCGTCGCTGCGGCTCAACCTGCGGCGCACCGACAGCAGCTCGATCTCCGGTCGGGCGGCCACCACGCGCTCGGCGGCGTCGAGCACCTCCACCAGATGACCGCGCTCGCCGGATACGACGGAAACCCCGATACCGGCGCGCCGATGCAGATCGGCCGAATCCGTCTCCGCCGCTGAGACATTGAACTTGCGTCGCAACTCCGCGACGATCGGGCGCACCACCGACCGCTTCTGCTTGAGCGAATGCACGTCCCCGAGCAGCAGGTCGAACTCCAACCAGCCGATCCACATGGCTAGGGCGCCGGAGGTGCGGCGGGCGCTGGGGAGCCGGCGTGCGCCTTGCCGAACGCCAGCAGCGTCTTGGCGGTCTCCTGGGACAACTGCCAGGCCCCGTCGTGCGGCGTGAACTCCATCGGGAAGGTGAACGCGCCGGTGTCGGGATTGGCGGTGTTGGCGGTGACGTCGGCGGTCACATTGCCCGGGTGGCGATCCGACCAGGTCAGTCCGGCGGCGTCGAAATTCAGCGGCAGGTATCCGCCGTCTCGCAGCGCGGTGGCGAACTTGTCGATGGTTGCGCCGTCGCTGGGTTTGGCGCCCTCGATCAGGGTCACCTTGTCTGCGCCGGGAACGTCCGGGTCGGCCAGCCGGTAGAGCACGTCGGTCAGGGCTTCCGGTGCCGGCATCGCCGAAACCGGTGCAAGCACCGTCGTCGTCGACGGCGGCGACGGCACCTCAGCAGCCGGCTCGGCCGCCTGCCGGTGGTCGGCGCAGCCCGACAACGCCAGCACCGCCGCCAGGGCGGTGCTCAACGCGAGGCGCTGCCGGGACATCCAGACGTGATCAGTTCGACGAGGTCATCTGCGACAGCGTCATCAGCGACGTCTTGGACAGCTTCCAGCCGCCCTGGTCCACGAACATCAGGTTGACCGAGCGCGGCTCCATCCTCGGCCCGGAGGCGGTGACATCGGCCGTGGCGGCACCGGGGCCGGCCGGGGCGATGTTGGCCACACTGATCGCCAGCGGGAACTTGCCGTTCGCGGCGGCCTTGGCCATCTTGCGGTCCATCAGGCTGCTCTCGACGGGGCCGAGGCCACCCTCGATGAGGTGGGACTTGCCGGCGGCGGGGATACCGGGGTCGGCGAGGGTGTTGAGCACGTCGGTCAACTGTTCCGGGGCGGGCACGTCAACTGCCGGGTCCAGCGGCAGGGGCGCGAAGAACACCGTCACCGGAGCCTGGGCGGCAGCGGGAGCAACGGTTGCCAGGCAGCTCACAGCCGTGCCCGCGGCGCCGATCAGTGCGGCCGCTGCAACACCTGTGGCTAGGGATTTCACGCTCACTGAAGTCCTTTCGATCACCCGATTCCGGAAACCAGGCTAACAGCGTTTCTCGGTGTGTCGGATTGCCACTGTGCGCGCGAATGCACAATGGCCGGTAGCGTTGAGGTATTGGTCGCTTCAACTTCCAGTTCGGGAAAGGAGCGCAACATGGACAACATGGGAGAGCCAGGGCGTTCAGAGGCCTTCGACGCGTCCAGGGGGCCGGGCATGCCCGACGATGACCTGGCCGAGCTGGAGGAGCTGCGCCGCGAGGCTGCAGTGCTGCGCGAGCAGCTGGACAACACACCGCAGGACAGCGCGCGGGTCGGGCGCGACGTGCGGCAGCTCGAAGCGCACATCGACTCGCTGACCGCGCGCAATTCCAAGCTGATGGACACCCTCAAAGACGCACGGCAGCAGCTGCTGGCCCTGCGTGAAGAGGTGGACCGGCTGGGGCAGCCGCCCAGTGGCTACGGGGTACTGCTGGGCAGCCACGACGACGAGACCGTCGACGTGTTCACCTCCGGGCGCCGGATGCGGCTGAACATCTCGCCGAACATTGACGTCTCGGTGCTGAAAAAGGGCCAGACGGTGCGGCTCAACGAGGCCCTGACCGTGGTCGAGGCCACCGCCTTCGAAGCGGTCGGCGAGATTTCAACGCTGCGCGAGGTGCTCGCCGACGGCCACCGGGCCCTGGTGGTGGGCCACGCCGACGAGGAGCGCATCGTGTGGCTGGCCGAGCCCCTGGTCGCCGAGGACCTGCCCGAGCGCGACCCGGACGCCATGTCGGATGACCGGCGCCCCCGCAAGCTGCGCCCCGGCGACTCCCTGCTGGTCGACACCAAGGCCGGCTACGCCTTCGAGCGCATCCCGAAGGCCGAGGTCGAAGACCTGGTGCTCGAGGAGGTGCCCGACGTCAGCTACGGCGACATCGGGGGCCTGGGCCGCCAGATCGAGCAGATCCGCGACGCCGTGGAACTGCCCTTCCTGCACAAGGAGCTGTACCGGGAGTACGCGCTGCGCCCGCCCAAAGGTGTGCTGCTCTACGGGCCGCCCGGCTGCGGTAAGACGCTGATCGCCAAGGCGGTCGCCAACTCGCTGGCCAAGAAGATGGCCGAGGTGCGCGGCGACGACGCCCACGAGGCCAAGTCGTACTTCCTCAACATCAAGGGCCCCGAGCTGCTGAACAAGTTCGTCGGCGAGACCGAACGTCACATCCGGCTGATCTTCCAGCGGGCCCGGGAGAAGGCCTCCGAAGGCACGCCGGTGATCGTGTTCTTCGACGAGATGGACTCGATCTTCCGCACCCGCGGCACCGGTGTCTCCTCGGACGTGGAGACGACGGTGGTTCCCCAGCTGCTCAGCGAGATCGACGGCGTGGAGGGGCTGGAGAACGTCATCGTGATCGGCGCCTCCAACCGGGAGGACATGATCGACCCGGCGATCCTGCGGCCCGGCCGCCTCGACGTCAAGATCAAGATCGAGCGCCCGGACGCCGAAGCCGCCCAGGACATCTTCTCCAAGTACCTCACCGAGAGCCTGCCGGTGCACGCCGACGATCTGGCCGAGTTCGGCGGGGACCGCGCGGCCTGCATCAAGGCGATGATCGAGAAGGTCGTCGACCGGATGTACGCCGAGATCGACGACAACCGGTTCCTAGAGGTCACCTACGCCAACGGTGACAAAGAGGTCATGTACTTCAAGGACTTCAACTCCGGGGCGATGATCCAGAACGTCGTCGACCGGGCGAAGAAGAACGCGATCAAGTCGGTGCTGGAGACCGGCCAGCCGGGGCTGCGCATCCAGCACCTGCTGGACTCGATCGTCGACGAGTTCGCTGAGAACGAGGACCTGCCCAACACCACCAATCCCGATGACTGGGCACGGATCTCGGGCAAGAAGGGCGAACGGATCGTCTACATCCGCACCCTGGTCACCGGCAAGAGCTCCAGCGCCAGCCGGGCGATTGACACCGAGTCGAACCTGGGCCAGTACCTGTAATCGCGGGATCTACCGGAGCTGTTCGGTTGCGACTTTGGTCGCGCCGATCGCCGCATAGGTCCCGGTCAGCGCGACCATGCTCAGTGCCGCGCGCAGCGGCAGGTCGCGGCGCACCAGGTGGCCGACGCCATTGACGGTGTCGGTGGTGTCGACCACCAGGGCGAGCCGCTTCCAGCGATGCCGTTCCGCGGCGCCGCTGGTGAGGTAACCCAGGCCCATCGCGAATGCCCGCGCACCGTAGATCCGGGTCATGTAGGTCAGTTCGGGGGACGGGGTGACTCCGAGGACCTTGGCGAATCCCCGCGGTGCGGCCAGTGAGATGCCGGCGAGGATCACCCGGCCGAGTGCCATCAGGCTCAGGGCGCTGGTGCGACTCTCGGTGACGTCCTGACCAGTCGCTGCCGTCGTTGTTGCCACTGCGAACCTCCTTCGCCTACCGCTTCGCGCAACTGACTGACCGTCAGTCATGCTACCGTAGCTGTGGGCTTACGCGGCTGTCAACGCGATCGACTCGGGAGGGAGGTGCCTTGGTGCAGCGCGGATCTGGGCGGCGGCGCACGACGCTGCCCGCGGCACAACGGGAACGCCAGCTGCTGGAGGTGACCCGGGCACTGTTGTTGGCCGACGGGCCGACTGAGTTGACGGTGGATAAAGTCACCGCCGCCGCGCAGGTCGCCAAGGGCACGTTCTACCTGTATTTCGACTCCAAAGATCACCTGCTGGCCAAGCTGTGGGCCGACTATCTCGACAGCTTCCTGGCCACCGTGCAAGGCCAGCTCGCCACCGCGACGCCCACCGCGCCCGATTGGCCGGCGGCGTTAGATGCGTTGATCGAGCAGATGATTCGCTACGACATCGCCAACGCGGCCCTGCACCGCGCGGTGTTCTCCCAAGCCTCCGGCGACGGATTGCGCCAGCTGCGGCTGGCCGATTCGAACGTCATCACGCTGCTGGCCGACGCCATCGCAGCCGCGGTGGACGCCGGGGCCGTCACCGTGGCCGACCCGCCCACCACGGCCGCACTGTTGTACTACGCCGTCGACGGTCTGCTGAACGCTGCGTACCTGGGCGATACCGAACCGGATGCCGACGCCATCATCGCCGCGGCCCAGGAGATGGCCCACCGGACCCTACGTACCGCCCGGGCCTGATGCATGGTGAGCGACGCTGAACATACTATGTTGGGGGCATTTCGTATGATGACTGTATGGACGCCGTTCAAGCGAAACTGACTCGCAACGGACAGATGTCGCTCCCCGCGGAGCTGCGGCATCGCTGGGCAAGCGGCTCAGTCCTGGTGATCGATCGGGGCGACTACGCGATCGTGCGCCCGATCCCGGCCGAACCGCTGCAGCAGTTGCGCGGTGCGCATGCCGGGCCCGGGCCGAGCCTCGAACAGGCGCGGGCCGCCGAACGTGCCAGCGAGGCCGAGCACGAAAACCGGGGCGCCGCCGACCGATGATCGTGCTGGACGCCTACGCGGTGCTGGCCTACCTACGCGACGAGCCCGCCGCCGGCGCCGTGGCCGAACTCCTGGCGGGACCGACGCTGCTGAGCGCAGTCAACGCCGCCGAGGTGCTCGATCAGCTGGTGCGGGTCTACGGGCGCGACGCCGACGATGTGCACGCCGATCTGGCGTTGTTGGCCCACACCGGGATGCAGCTCGACGCGGTGTCAGCAGAGATCGGAATGCTGGCGGGACGCCTGCGGGCGCGCCACTACCACCGCGTGCGGATGCCGGTCAGTCTCGCCGACTGTGTGGCTGCGGCAGCCGCGTTATCGGCCAACCGGCCGCTGGCAACCGCCGATCCACCGCTGGCGCAACTCGTCCGCGCCGAGGGCGGCGAGGTTCGCGCACTGCCCGACTCCCGGGGGCAACTGCCGTGACTCCCTGTCGACCGGGACCAGCGCCCGCGTTGCGACTGACCGCCTCGCCTAGGCTCTAACTCATGCAACGGATCATCGGGACGGAAGTCGAGTACGGCATCGCTTCACCGTCGGATCCGACCGCCAACCCGATCCTGACCTCCACGCAGGCGGTGCTGGCCTATGCCGCGGCGGCCGGCATCCCGCGCGCCAAGCGCACCCGGTGGGACTACGAGGTGGAGTCCCCGCTGCGCGATGCCCGCGGCTTCGACCTGAGCCGCTCATCCGGGCCACCGCCGATCATCGACGCCGACGAGGTCGGTGCCGCCAACATGATCTTGACCAACGGGGCGCGGCTCTACGTCGACCATGCCCACCCGGAGTACTCCGCGCCCGAGGTCACCGACCCGATGGACGCGGTGATCTGGGACAAGGCCGGCGAGCGGGTGATGGAGGCCGCCGCCCGCCATGTGGCCAGCGTGCCGGGCGCGGCCAAACTGCAGCTGTACAAGAACAACATCGACAACAAGGGCGCCTCCTACGGCACCCACGAGAACTACCTGATGAGCCGGCAGACCCCGTTCTCGGCGATCATCGCCGGGCTGACCCCGTTCTTCGTGTCCCGCCAGGTGATCTGCGGGTCCGGCCGGGTCGGACTGGGACCGGCCGGCGACGAGCCGGGCTTTCAGCTCTCCCAGCGCGCCGACTACATCGAGGTCGAGGTCGGCCTGGAGACCACGCTCAAACGCGGCATCATCAACACCCGCGATGAGCCGCACGCCGACGCCGACAAGTACCGCCGGCTGCACGTCATCATCGGCGACGCCAACCTGGCCGAGACATCGACGTATCTCAAGCTTGGTACCACCGCGCTGGTGCTCGACCTCGTCGAGGAGGGGCCCGAGCACGGCATCGACCTGAGTGATCTGACCCTGGCCCGCCCGGTGCGCGCCGTGCACGTGATCAGCCGCGACCCGACGCTGCGGGCCACCGTGGCGCTGGCCGACGGCCGCGAGATGACCGGCCTTGCGCTGCAACGGATCTACCTCGACCGGGTGGCCAAGCTGGTCGACGCCCGCGATCCGGATCCGCGCGCCAACCACATCATGGAGACCTGGGCGCGGGTGCTCGACCAGCTCGAACGCGACCCGATGGAGTGCGCCGACCTGCTGGACTGGCCGGCCAAGCTGCGCCTGCTGGAAGGCTTCCGGCAGCGGGAGAACCTCAGCTGGTCGGCGCCGCGGCTGCACCTGATCGATCTGCAGTACTCCGACGTCCGCCTCGACAAGGGCCTCTACAACCGGCTGGTCGCCCGCGGCTCCATGCAGCGGCTGATCACCGAGCAGCAGGTGCTCGACGCGGTGGACAACCCCCCGACCGACACCCGCGCCTACTTCCGCGGCGAGTGCCTGCGCCGGTTCGGCGCCGATATCGCCGCGGCCAGCTGGGACTCGGTGATCTTCGACCTGGGCGGGGAGTCGCTGGTGCGGATCCCTACCCTGGAGCCGCTGCGCGGCAGCAAGGCCCACGTCGGGGCGCTGCTGGACTCGGTGGACAGCGCCGCTGAGCTGGTCGAACAACTCACCACCTAAGCCCGCCAGCAACACCGGCATCGACCGGTAGGGTGGAGAAACCGACGTGCGCGTGATGCGCAAGCCGATGGAGATGCAGGAGGCAGCGATGGCTCAGGAGCAGACCAAGCGTGGCGGTGGCGGGGGCGACGAGGACGACCCCACCGGTCCCGCGGCCGCAGGCCAGGAGCGTCGCGAGAAGCTGACCGGCGAGACCGACGACCTGCTCGACGAGATCGACGACGTGCTGGAAGAGAACGCGGAGGACTTCGTGCGCGCATACGTCCAAAAGGGCGGCCAGTGAGCTGGCCCTTCCATGACCGCCTACCTGCCAATTCCGCGCTTCCGGGAATGCCGTCCAGCCCGGTAGACCTGTCGTCGTTCTCCGATTTCCTGCGCCGTCAGGCACCGGACCTGTTGCCGACGGGCAGCGCGGGCCTGCCCGCGGGCGCGGCCGCTGAGCTGCCGCACGGCACCACCATCGTCGCGCTGAAGTATCCCGGCGGTGTGGTGATGGCCGGGGACCGGCGCTCCACGCAGGGCAACATGATCGCCGGACGCGATGTGCAGAAGGTCTACATCACCGACGACTACACCGCCACCGGCATCGCCGGCACCGCGGCGATCGCCGTCGAGTTCGCCCGGCTCTACGCGGTCGAACTGGAGCACTACGAGAAGCTCGAAGGGGTGCCGCTGACGTTCGCCGGAAAGGTCAACCGGCTGGCGATCATGGTGCGCGGCAACCTGGGTGCGGCGATGCAGGGATTGCTGGCGCTGCCGCTGCTGGTGGCCTATGACATCGACGAGGCCGACGCCGAGCACGCCGGGCGCATCGTGTCGTTCGACGCCGCCGGTGGCTGGAACGTCGAGGAGGAGGGCTACCAGGCGGTGGGCTCCGGATCGCTGTTCGCCAAGTCGTCGATGAAGAAGCTCTACGCGCAGGTGACCGACGCGGATTCGGCGCTGCGGGTGGCCATCGAGGCGCTGTATGACGCCGCCGACGACGACTCCGCCACCGGCGGGCCGGATTTGGTGCGCGGAATCTACCCGACGGCGGTGACGATCGGCGCCGACGGTGCCGTCGACGTTCCCGAGGAGCGCATCGCCGAGCTGGCTCGCGAGATCATCGAGAGCCGAACGCGCGGAGGAGGATCTGCGCCGAAGGCCGGCAGAGACAAAAGGGGCGGCGGTAAGAAATGAGCTTCCCGTACTTCATCTCGCCCGAGCAGGCCATGCGGGAGCGCGGCGAGCTGGCGCGCAAGGGCATCGCCCGCGGCCGCAGCGTGGTGGCGCTGGCCTATGCCGACGGGGTGCTGTTCGTCGCCGAAAACCCTTCGCGCTCACTGCAGAAGATCAGTGAGCTCTACGACCGGGTTGGGTTCGCCGCCGCCGGCCGGATCAACGAGTTCGAGAACCTGCGCCGCGGCGGCATCCAGTTCGCCGACACCCGCGGCTATGCCTATGACCGTCGCGACGTGACCGCCCGCCAGCTGGCTAACGTCTACGCCCAGACCCTCGGCACGATCTTCACCGAGCAGGCCAAGCCCTACGAGGTCGAGCTGTGCGTGGCCGGGGTGGCCTACCAGGGGCAGGCCAAAGCGCCTGAGCTGTACCGGATCACCTATGACGGGTCGATCACCGACGAACCGCATTTCGTGGTGATGGGGGGCACCACCGAACCGGTGATCGCCGCGCTCAAGGAGTCCTATACCGAGAACGCGGCCCTGGCCGACGCCCTGCGCATCGCCGTCAACGCGCTCAAGCAGACCGACACCGGTAACGGTGCCGAGCAGCGCGAGCTCGGTCCGGGCACCCTCGAGGTGGCCATCCTGGACGCCAACCGGCCCAAGCGGGCCTTTCGCCGGATCGCCCGGTCGGCCCTGGAAGAGCTTTTGCCGCAATCAGATTCGTCGGGGGAGACGTCAGACGACGCATCCGGCTAGGTGTTGCGATGCCGAAGAAGTACGGGGTCAAAGAGAAGGACCTGGTCGTCGCGCACATCATCGACCTGGTGCTGACCGGGAAGCTGCGCGGCGGTGATCGCATCGACCGCAACGCGATCGCCGCGGAGTTGGGGGTGAGCAGGCTGCCGGTTCACGAGGCGGTGGCCCAACTCGAACACGACGGGTTCGTGCTCACCCACTATGGCCGCGGCGCGTTCGTCGAGCGCTTCGACGAGGCCGTGGTGCGCGAACACCATGAGTTGTACGGCATGTTGATCGGCATGGCGTCGGCCCGGGCGGCGGCCGACCCTACTCCCCGGGTCCTCGCCGACCTGGCCGCGGCGATGCAGGCCATGCGCCTCGCGCAGGGTCCGGCGTTCGGGGAGGCGGCCGGGCAGTACCGCACGATCATCGTCGACGAGTACGCCGGCCCTCGGCTGCGGGCGGAGATCAGCGCGGCGCGAGACCTGCTGCCGACTCGGTTCTGGACGGGTTACCACGACTACACGGCGGAGATCGTGGCCAGCTATGAAGCCGAGACGGCGGCGATCCGCAGCCGGGACCCCGAGGCGGCCCGGGGAGCCTGCGTGAACCGGGTGGCGTGGCATGTCGATGTGGTGCTCGCCGAGCTGGCGGCGCGGGGGGTGTTTAATGACCGAGCCGCCGGCTGGACCCCGTGACCATGGTGTCTGGACTGCTCGGCCCAGAATCGCGGTGCACAGCCGTGACACCGGGGTTTCGGAGCAGAACGACCGCCGAATGGACGTGCCACAACATCCGCGTCGCCGGCCAACACTTCCACCTCGAGAATTTCGCTGCGCTACTGTTCACCTAGAAAGTGTCGTCTCGTCCGAATATGTGGTATCGGGTGAATACCTCGGGATCTCGGGTGCCACAGATACTTTCGTCCGATCCTGTGTCGTAATGAGTTTCGCGGAAGTTCCAGGTGAGTCACTCCATGCCCAAGAAGTACGGAGTCAAAGAGAAGGACTTGGTCGTCAATCACATCGTCGACCTGGTGCTGGCGGGGCAGCTGCGCTCTGGCGACCGCATCAACCGCGATGCGATTGCGGGGGCTCTGGGGGTCAGTCGGCTGCCCGTTCAGCAGGCGATTGACCAACTCGAGCAACAGGGGATGCTGGTCAGCCGTTATCACCGTGGCGTGTTTGTCAGCCGGTTCGACGAAGCCGTCGTTCGCGAACAGCACGAGTTGCACGGAACGTTGAACGCCATCGCGTCGGCGCGGGCGGCAACCAACCCGACTCCGCGTGTTTTGGCCGAATTGCACGCGGCGCTGCGGGACCTGCGCGCCAACAAGAAACCGGCCGAGTTCCAAGACGCGGCCTACGCTTTCCGCCGAATCATCGTCGAGGAATATGCCGGCCCGGCGCTGCAAGCGGCGATCAGCACGGCCCGAGTCTTCGTGCCGCGCGGATTCTGGGGGAGCTACGTCAACGCCCACGAGGAGTTCCTGCCCAGTTATGAAGCTGAAACTGCTGCGATTTAGCAGCGCGACCCGGAGGCCGCAACGACGGCGTGCATGAACCGAGCGAAGCTGCAGGCCCAGGTCGTGTTCGCCGAGCTGTCCATGCGAGGCGTGCTCGACGGGCTCCTGTCGGATTGACGAGCATTATCGGGCCTGGTCGCTTTGCCGTCGTAGGCCCCAGCTACGGTGAGACGATCGAACGGCGCATGCTTTAGGGGCGAGAAATGAGTTTCGGGAATTTCATTTCGCCTGAGCCGGCCATGGGCTCATGTAGCGAGCCCGCCGGCGAAGACTTCACCCGGGCACCGTCGAGGTTGTTGGAATCGTTTCCGCCACAGCTCGGTTCGTCCGAGGAGGCGTCAGAAGTGGCTCCTGGCTAGGCCCGCCGATGCCGAAGAAATACGGAGTCAAAGAAAAGGACCTGGTCGTCAATCATATCGTCGACCTGGTCTTGGCCGGCGAGCTGCGCACCGGTGACCGGCTCAACCGCGACGCGATCGCAACGGCCCTGGGCGTCAGCCGGCTGCCGGTTCAGCAGGGCATCGACCAGCTTGAACAGCAGGGGATGTTGGCCAGCCGTTACCACCGCGGGGTGTTTGTCAGCCGGTTCGATGAGGCCGTCGTCCGTGAACAGCACGAGTTGCATGGGGCATTGAACTGCATCGCGTCGGCGCGGGCGGCGACCAACCCGACTCCGCGGGTGCTGGCCGAACTTGACGCGGCACTGCGGAACATCCGAGCGTGCCCCGGGCAAGCGGCGTTTCAAGAGGCGGCATATGCGTTCCGCAGCGTCATCATTGAGGAGTACGCGGGCCCGCCGCTGCAGGCGGCGATCGTCGCCGCACGCGTGTTCGCTCCGCGGGGGTTCTGGGGCAGCTATCCCAGGGGACACGAGGAGTTCTTACCCACGTACGAAGCGGAGGCCGCAGCCATTCGCCGGCGTGATCCTGACGCCGCCCGAGCCGCGAACATGACGCGCGCGGAGATGCGGGCGGAGATCGTGGTCGCCGAGTTGACCAGGCGAGGCGTGCTGAGCGGCTGAGCGTCACGCCGCGGCGACACGGCGGCTGCCAGCGCCGGCCGATGAGAAGGCCCGGCACGCGGGTGCGTGCCGGGCCTTTCTTGTCCGTCGGCTACCCGGCGGGTGCCGGGTGAGCGCCGGTGCCGCCGGTGCCGCCGGCGCCGCCGGTCGTCCCGGCGGGCGCACCGCCGGGCTGGCCGAGCCCACCGGCGGTGTCGCCGACAGCGCCGCCGTTGCCGCCGCTGCCGCCGGTACCGCCGTCGATCGCCCCGGCGCCGTTGCCGCCGTTGCCGCCGGTTCCGCCGTCGCCGCCGACCGGATCGGTGGAGGGAGAGCCGCCGGTGACGTATCCGCCGCCTTTGCCGCCGGCGCCGCCGTTGCCGCCGTTGCCGGCGTGGCTGGGTCCGAAGCCGAGGTCATTGGCCGGGGTTTCCACGCCGCCGCTGGTTCCGCCCGCGCCGCCGTCCCCGCCGTTGCCGGCGGTGGTTGCTCCGTTGCCGCCGGAGCCACCGGCGCCGCCGTTGCCGCCGGAGGCGGTTCCGTTGCCGCCGGACCCACCGGCGCCGCCGTCACCTCCGGCGCCGCCACCGGCCAGCACACTGCCCGCGTTGGCCCCGCCGTTACCGCCGTTGCCACCGTTGCCGCCGACGCTGACCACGCCGGGTCCGGTTGCGCCGTCACCGCCCGCGCCACCGGCCCCGCCGATGCCCGCGGCAGTGGTGTCGGTGCCTGCGCCGCCGCGGCCGCCGGCTCCGCCGTTGCCGCCCCGGCTGTAGGTGGTGCCGTCGTGCTGCCAGCCGGTGCTGTTGCCGCCGTTGCCGCCGTCGCCGCCCGCATGGCCACCACCGGAACCACCGCTGCCGCCTGAGCCGCCGTTGCCGCCGGCGTAGGTTCCGTTGCCGCCGTTGCCGCCGGTGCCGCCGGACCCCGGGGAGAAGGCGGCGCCGCCGTTGCCGCCGTTGCCGCCGATGGTCTGGACGGTGGGGTCGTCGGTGGCGCCGTCACCGCCGTTGCCGCCGTTGCCCCCGCCGCCACCGCGGCCGGAGGCTCCGCTGCCGCCGTTTCCGCCTTTGCCGGCGCTGGCGAAGCCGCCGTTGCCGCCGTCGCCGCCTTTGCCGCCGGGCCCTCCGGCGTCCGGCGAACTGTTGCTGGCGGTGCTGCCGTTGCCGCCGTTGCCGCCGTTGATCCCGGCGCCGCCGTTTCCGCCGTTGCCGCCGTCGCCGCCGATCCCGGTCGGGGAAAGGTAGCCGCCGCCGTATCCACCGGTCCCGCCGTTGCCGCCGTTGCCGAGGTAGTTGCCCTCGGCGTCCTGATAGCCGTTGCCGCCGTTGCCGCCGTTGCCCCCGTCAGCGGCGTGTCCGAATTGGCCGGCCTGCCCGTACGTCGGGCTGGTGAAGATGGTGGAGCCTCGCGCACCGGCTGCGCCGCCGTTGCCACTGGCCCAATCGACTCCAGCGTCGCCGCCGTTACCGCCGTCGGGGTGCTCGAGCGTGCCGGTGGCACCGTCGCCGCCGTTGCCACTGCGGCCGCCGTCGCCGCCGTTGCCGCCGTTGCCGAACGTGAACCCGCTACGCCCGCCGTTGCCCCCGCCGCCGCCGAGTCCGCCGCTGCCACCGTTGCCGTCGCCGCCGTTGGCGAACGTACCGGCGATTCCGTCGGCGCCGCCGCCGCCAATCCCGCCGTTGCCGCCGTTACCGAAGAACCAACCGGATGCGTTGCCGCCGGCCCCGCCGTTACCGCCGTTGATGGTGGGATCGAGGGAGGCTCCGCCCGCACCGCCGTTGCCGCCGTTGCCCATCCAGGTTCCACCGGCCCCGCCGGCGCCGCCGTCGGCGCCCGCACCGCCATCACCGCCGTCGCCGCCGTCGCCGAGCCAGCCGGGCGCGTTGCCGCCGTCGCCGCCGGCCACGCCGGTCTCGGTGCTGTCCCAGCCGTCGCCGCCGTCGCCGAACCACAGGCCGCCGTTGCCGCCATCCGGGTTCTCGGCGGTGCCGTCGATGCCGTTGCCGATCAGGAACTGCCCGGCGGCGGTGTTGATCCAGCCGTTGACCATCTCACCGAAGTCGCTGGTGATCCAGGCCTGCAGACTGTCATGGAGCGGGTCGTAGAACCACTGATCGATCGTGGTGCTCCAGTCGAAGGCGCCAACCTCAGCCGGCCCGGGATCCAGCCACGCCGAAGTATCGAAAAGTTCAGCGATCCAATCGAACTCGTCGGCCTGCGCCGGGGGCGCGACAAAGGCAGGGGCCATCCCGAAGGCCAGAAATGCGCCTGCAGCGCTGGCAGCGCTGACCGCCCGGGAGTGGCGGCGCGCGCTGGTGTGATGACGACTCATCGTGAAAAATACCTTTCTGAAAAGAGTGGGGGATAAGGGCTTTGGGCGATCAGAGGCCGAGCAGGTCGCCCAGCCAACCGAACGCATCGGATGCCGCGCCGGTGCCGCCGTCATCGACGACGTCGGTGGGCAGCAGCGGCAGATCAGCGCCGGCCAGTGGCGGCGTGACCACAACGGGGCCCTTGCCGTCCCAGCCAGAACCGAGCAGGGCACCGACGGTTTGGCCCCAGGCCTGCCACGCGGCGATCGGACCAATGCCGGCACTATTCAGATCCAGGGTGCCCAGGACCGGGACGCCGCTGAATTCCAAGCCGACACTTTGGAAGATGGAGCCGCCGACCGCCGGCACCTCGGCTGCGACCTCACCGCCGGGGCCGAGCACCTGGTAACTCACCGCGGCCGCTCCCGTGGACAGCAGGCCACCGAAGGCGAAGTCCAGGTGGTCCATGTTCATGCCGGCCGGGAAGAAGCCGGCCTCGTTGATCATCGGCAACAGGGCATCGAGATTCAGCGTGGCTCCGTTGAAGAACGCGCCCCACATGTTGGTCAGGGTGTCGCCGAGGTTGTCGCCGTCGGTGATGCTGTTCATCAAGGCGATCCATGGGCTGATGGCCGGGCCGATCATGCCCATCAGGACCGCGCTGGCCGGGGAACCGAGCATGTCGATGATCGGCAGGATCTGGTTGGGATCCACATCGGCGGGCAGGTACCCGGCGACTTGGCCGAACATCAGCTGGTGGGTGCCGTCCATGGTGTGGTTGAGGATCGTGGCGCGGGTCTCCGCGGTGGCGTCCTGCAGAGCCCAGCCGGAGATCACGGCGTTCAGGTGCAGCTGGATCTGTTCGTTGATCGCGTTGGTGGAGCCGGCGGGGTCGTTGGCCAACTGGTCGGCGTAGTCCATCTGGTTGGCCCAGAACTGCTGCATGCCCACCCCGGGTGCCAAGTACCAGTTGTTGAGCATGGTGGTGAGGTTGGCCGAGGCGGCATTGATGACGTCTTGGTACGCCCCGGTCAAAGCCACGGCGTGGGACTGGACCCCGGGAATGGCCGGCAGCGGCGCGGCCACCGGCGTGGCCGTGATCAGGCCGGCGCCGGCGATCACCACACCGGCGGTGGCGTAGGGGCGAAGCATGGCGTGCAAGGGAACTCCTTCGGGTTATGAGATGCACAGCACAGTGACGGACAAAAGTGAGAGTAGCTGAGAGATGGCTAGTTTGCATACAAAAAAATAGAACCTGTTTCAGGCTGGTCGGACGCGCGTCTCGTAGAGCTTGCAGATAGCCCCGGTCGCCATGCGGTCGGCGCAGCGCGTGTACCGCATAGTGAGTGGTCACCGCGATTGACCTGGGGTGGACCGTTCGGCAGGACGGGTGGAGACGCAGTGCCCTCTCGGGTGAATAGTTATGAATGTAATTTGTAATTACCCGGGGCTCAGGAGCCTGCGGCACCACGCCGCCAAGGCGGGACTCTCAGGAACTTGACGGGTGTCGATAAACCCGTCGCACGGCCGGCTCGGGGCGGTTTCACGAAAGTAAGCGCTGGCGTGATCGCGAACGGCTTGCAAAGATTAAGGCGATGTCAAGGGCGGGTCGCATCGTCAAGCCAGGTGCATGAGTACGTCGTTTGTCCGGCCGTTGGCTGATGTTCGGGCGACGGACGCGGCGTTCAGCGGGGGCAAGGGCGCCAATCTCGGTGAGCTGGTCGCTGCGGGGCTTCCGGTGCCAGAGGCGTTCGTGATCGGTGTTCCGGCCTATCTGGCCGCCATGTCCGGGGGGCCGTCCGCGACCGTGCCCGACGCGGTGCGCGATGCCATCGTCGCGAACTATCGGGCGATGGGCCACGACGTTGCCGTGGCGGTTCGGTCCTCGGCGCCGGCCGAGGACGGTGTCACGGCGTCCCACGCCGGTATCTACGAAACGGTTCTCAACGTCAGAGGTGTCGCGGATCTGCTCGACGCGGTTCGGCGGTGCTGGATGTCGGCGACTTCGGTAGTTGCCGGTCGATACACCGGCGCGCGGGGATTGGAATGGCGGGACTCCGGGATCGCCGTGGTGGTCCAGCGCCAGGTCGCGTCGGTCAGTGCGGGCGTCGTGTTCACTGCGGATCCCATGACCGGTCGCGCGGACCGGTTGGTTCTTGAATCGGCACGGGGACTGGGCGAATCCGTTGTCGCCGGTCTGCTGACACCGGACCGCGTCATCATGGACAAGGCCTCGCTCGACATCGTCGCGATGGAACGCGGGAGTCAAGACTCGGTGCTTGAGATCGATACGGCCGCAACGGGAGTCGTGAGACGAACTCTGACTTCGGATGAGATTTCCAGTCCGGCGTTGTCCGAGCATCAGTCTCGCGAGATAGCCCGCCACGCAGTGCGGATCGAGCAACGGTACGGCGCTCCTCAGGACATCGAGTGGGCATTCGATCCCGACGGGCGAGCCTGGATTCTGCAAAGCCGCCCGATCGCCGCCTTCGGCGCACTTGCCGCCCGAGTAACCGCTGTCGAGTTCTACGACCCGCCGCGCCCGACCGGAAGCCGGTGGACCCGAGCGAACATCGCCGAGGCGGTTCCTGGCGTGCCGACGCCGCTCACCTGGTCGGTGTGGAGCGCCGGACTCAACTATGGCCACCGGCAATCCCAGATCCAACTCGGTGTGGTGGCCGCCAAACGTGACGACCGGCACGCGCAGGTGGTCAGCCTGGCTCAGGGGTGGCCGGCGCTCTCGGTCGACGTGCTGGTGAATCAGATCGCCCAGATGCCTGGGATGGATGCGGGTGCCTTCAGTGAGCAGTTCTTCGGGGAGGCAGAAGACGTGGAGTCGGCGCCGGTCCGGGTGCGCGCCGCGACCGCGCTGCGGATGGCACGCCGGGCGCCGGTCAATCTTGCTCTGCTGCAACGGCGTCTACGCGCGGCGAGTGCGGCATCGCGGCAGTCGTGGGAGCGCGACGCCTGGCGGCCTGTCGCTGATCCGATGGCGTTGCTGGTCGAGGGTGCGAAGCGGTTCGGCCAGACGATGGTCGTGCACTCGATGCAGACCAACGTGTGCCAGACCCTTTACCGGGCCGTCGAGCGCATTGCCGGCGACCGCGTGATAGACCTTGTCTCAGCTGATGGTGATCTTCCGGAAGCGCACCTGGCCACCGATCTGTGGCTGCTGGCCCATAGTCAGATCTCGCTGGAGCACTTCCTTCGCCGGTACGGATTCCACGGACCCGATGAGGGAGAACTCACTGCGACATCGTGGCGGCAGAGTCCCGAGCCGGTGTTGCAGGTAGCGCATGCGCTGAAGCGTGGCGAATCGCGTGATCCCCGTGTGGCACTGGACAACCGGAGTGCGGAACGACGCGAGGCGGAAATGCGGCTGAGTGCCTCCTTGCCGCGTCCGTGTCGGAGGGTCGTCGCGCAGCTGATCGCCATGGCACGCCGTGCGGTCGTCGGGCGCGAGATCGGCAAAGTGGCATTCCTGCAGGACCTGGATGTTGTTCGCCATGCGATGTCCTTCTTGGGTGAGGACGCAGCCTGGCACACGCTCAACGAGCTTCAGGCGAAGGAGCATCTCACTGCGGCTGGCCTGGTTGCACGCCAACGGATCCGCTCGCAGTTCGCGGCGATGGAGCCGCCACTGTCGTTCGTCGAGGACGGCGGAAAGCGGGTAGCCGGTACGGACGAGGGGCCGCCGCAGTCGACCATCTCGGGTGTTGCGGCGAGTCCGGGCCGTGCGCGCGGACGGGCACGTGTGGTGACAAATCCGTCCGCGGCAGCCATCCTCGGCGCCGATGATGTGCTCATCGCCCGCACCACGGACCCGTCCTGGGTGACGACGTTCATGATGGTGGCCGGCATGGCGCTCGACGTGGGCGCCACCATGTCGCACGCCGCGATCATCGCACGGGAGCTGGGAATCCCCTGCGTCATCGGGACAGGCAATGGAACCCAGGTCATCCCCGATGGCGCGCTGGTCGAGATCGATGGCTCGCAGGGGATCGTGCGGATTCTCGACGGGCCGACTACCGGGCGATCTTGAACCGCTTGACCCGCGCGCCGGCGCCGGACGCCAGCTCGACACTGCGGCGCGGCACGCCGAAGTGCTCCGCGAGCACCCGGATCACGGCCGCGTTGGCCCTGCCGTCCACAGCCGGCTCGCGGACGTAGACCGTCAACTGACCGTCGGCGTCGGTCTGCACCAGCGGCCCTTTGCTGCTGCCCGGTTTGACCTTGACGACGAGGGTTTCGCTCATCGCAGCGGCGAACTACCGCGCGACGATCACCGACGAGCCGTGCCCGAACAGGCCTTGGTTGGCGGTGACACCAACGCGAGCGTCCTCGACCTGGCGGCCGGTGGCCTGACCGCGCAGCTGCCAGGTCAGCTCACACACCTGGGCGATCGCCTGCGCCGGGATCGCCTCACCGAAGCAGGCCAGCCCGCCGGAGGGGTTCACCGGCACCTTCCCGCCGATGGTGGTGGCGCCGCTGCGCAGCAGCTGCTCACCTTCACCCTTGGCGCACAGGCCCAGGTGCTCGTACCAGTCGATCTCCAGCGCGGTCGACAGGTCGTAGACCTCGGCCAGGCTCACGTCTTCCGGGCCGATGCCGGCCTCGGCGTAGGCGGCGTCCAGAATCTGGTCCTTGAACACCCGATCCGAACCCGGCACCACCGCGGTGGAATCCGTTGCGATGTCCGGCAATTCGGGCAGGTGCTGCGGGTACTGCGGGGTGACGGTGGCCACCGCGCGCACCGAGGGCACGCCCTCGAGCGAACCCAGGTGTTTGCGGGCGAACTCCGCGCTGGCCACGATCAGCGCGGCCGCACCATCGGAGGTGGCACAGATGTCGAGCTGGCGCAGCGGGTCGGAGACTACCGGGCTGGCCAGCACGTCCTCGACCGCGGATTCCTTGCGGTAGCGGGCATTCGGGTTGTTCAGCCCGTGCCGGGAGTTCTTCACCTTCACTTGGGCGAAGTCCTCGGAGGTGGCGCCGTAGAGGTCCATGCGTCGGCGGGCCAGCAGCGCGAAGTACACCGGGTTCATCGCCCCGATCAGGTGGAAGCGCTGCCAGTCGGGGTCACCTCTGCGCTCACCGCCGACTGGGGCGAACGCGCCTTTCGGGGTGGTGTCGGCGCCGATCACCAGCGCCACGTCGCAGAACCCGGCCAGAATCTGGGCGCGGGCGCTCTGCAGGGCTTGCGAACCGGACGCGCAGGCGGCATACGACGAGGACACCGGCACCCCGTTCCAGCCCAGCTTCTGGGCGAACGTCGAACCGGCGATGAAGCCCGGGTAGCCGTTGCGGATGGTGTCCGCCCCGGCGATGAACTGGATCTGCCGGGAGTCCAGGCCGGCGTCGGCCAGCGCGGCGCGAGCGGCGATCACCCCGTACTCGGTGAAGTCGCGGCCCCACTTGCCCCACGGGTGCATGCCCGCACCCAGGATGTACAGCGGTTCGGGACTCATGCGTCCACCTTCTTCCACGCGTAGACGGTGCGTGCCACGCCGTCGTCGTCGGTGTAGAGCGGCATGGTGGTCAGCTCCATCTCCATGCCGACCTTGAGGTCTGCGGCCAGGGTGCCCTCGACCACCTTGCCCAGCACGATCAGGCCCTCGGCGGCCAGCTCCACCGCGGCGATCGCAAACGGCTCGAACGGGTCGGACGGCGGGTAGGGCGCCGGCGGCAGGTACCGGTTCTCGGTGTAGCTCCAGATCGTGCCACGCCGCGACAGGGCGACCGGTTCCAGCGCATCGCTGTCACAGGCGGGGTTGGGGCAGTTGTTCTCCCGCGGCGGGAACACATAGGTGCCGCACTGCGGACACTTGGCGCCGATCAGGTGGGGGAGGCCGGCATCGTCGGTGGTGAACCACCCGTCGATCGCGGGCTGCGAGGCTACGTCTGGCACCGGTTCAGCGTACCCAACGCCGGCGGCAGAACTGAAACGTGTTGCAATTCCACCGGCACTGACGGGTGTCGGTCCCGGGTGCATAGAGTTGGGTCTGTGAGCCCAGCCCAGACCGCCCCCGCCGACGCTGCGCACGACACCCCGACCAAACCCACGCTGCTGCTGCTGGACGGAAACTCGCTGGCGTACCGGGCGTTCTATGCCCTGCCCGCGGAGAACTTCAAGACCCGCAGCGGCCTGACCACCAACGCGGTCTACGGGTTCACCGCGATGCTGATCAACCTGCTCCGCGACGAGAATCCCACCCACATTGCCGCCGCGTTCGACGTGTCCCGGCAGACCTTCCGCTCCGAGCGCTTCCCGGAGTACAAGGCCACCCGGTCGTCCACCCCCGATGAGTTCCGCGGCCAGATCGACATCACCAAGGAAGTCCTGACCGCCCTGGGCATCACCACGCTGTCCGAGCCGGGCTATGAGGCCGACGACCTGATCGCCACCCTGGCCACCCAGGCCGACGCCGAGGGCTACCGGGTGCTGGTGGTCACCGGCGACCGCGACGCGCTGCAGCTGGTCAACGACAACGTGACCGTGCTCTACCCGCGCAAGGGCGTCAGCGATCTGACCCGGTTCACCCCCGAGGCGGTGGTGGAGAAGTACGGCTTGACCCCGGCGCAGTACCCGGACTTCGCGGCGCTGCGCGGCGACCCCAGCGACAACCTGCCCGGCATCCCCGGGGTGGGGGAGAAGACCGCCTCGAAGTGGATCGTCGAGTACGGCTCCCTGCAGGGGCTGGTCGATCAGGTCGACACCGTCAAGGGCAAGGTCGGAGATGCCTTGCGCGCCAATCTTTCTGCTGTGATCCTCAACCGGGAGCTCACTGATCTGGTGCGCAACGTGCCGTTGGCGCAGACACCGGACACGCTGCGGTTGCTGCCGTGGGATCGCGAACAGATCCACCAGCTCTTCGACGACCTGGAGTTCCGGGTGCTGCGCGACCGGCTCTTCGAGACACTCGCCACCGCCGAGCCCGAGGTCGACGAGGGCTTCGACGTGCGCGGCGGTGCCCTGGAGCCGGGAACCGTCGGCGCCTGGCTGGCCGAACATGCCGGCGACGGGCGGCGTGCCGGGTTGGCCGTCATCGGCAGCCACCGCAGTTTCGACAGCGACACCACCGCGCTGGCGATCGCCGCTGGAGACGGTGACGGCGGCTACCTGGAGACCGCGACGCTGACCGCCGAGGACGAGGCCGCGCTGGCCGCCTGGCTGGCCGACCCCGACAAACCCAAGGCGCTGCACGAAGCCAAGCTGGCGATGCATGACTTGGCCGGCCGCGGCTGGGCTCTCGACGGTGTCAGCTCCGACACCGCCTTGGCCGCCTACCTGGTGCGGCCTGGGCAGCGCAGCTTCAGCCTTGATGATCTGTCGGTGCGCTACCTGCGCCGCGAGCTGCGGGCCGAATCCGATGAGCAGCAACAGCTTTCGCTGCTCGACGACACCGATGGCGTCGACGATCAGGCGGTCGCGACCGCGCTGCTGCGGGCCCGGGCGGTCACCGACCTGGCCGACGCCCTGGATGCCGAGCTGGCCCGCATCGACTCCGGCGGCCTGCTCGCTGACATCGAGTTGCCGTTGCAGCGGGTGCTGGCCGACCTGGAGACCGCCGGCATCGCCGTTGACCTCGATCACCTCAGCCAGCTGCAGAGCCGGTTCGGCGACGAGATCCGCGATGCCGCCGAGGCCGCCTATGCGGTGATCGGCAAGCAGATCAACCTCGGCTCGCCCAAGCAGCTGCAGGTGGTGCTCTTCGATGAGCTGGGCATGCCCAAGACCAAGAAGACCAAGACCGGCTACACCACCGACGCCGACGCGCTGCAGTCGCTGTTCGACAAAACGGGCCATCCGTTCCTGGAGCACCTGCTGACCCACCGCGACGTCACCCGGCTCAAGGTGACCGTCGACGGCTTGCTGAAATCGGTTGCCTCCGATGGCCGTATCCACACCACGCTGAACCAGACCATCGCGGCGACCGGCCGGTTGTCGTCCACCGAACCCAACCTGCAGAACATCCCGATCCGCACCGACGCCGGCCGGCAGATCCGCGACGCGTTCGTGGTCGGCGCCGGCTACAGCGAGCTGATGACAGTCGACTACAGCCAGATCGAGATGCGCATCATGGCGCACCTGTCCGGCGATGCGGGCCTGATCGAGGCGTTCAACACCGGCGAGGACTTGCACTCGTTCGTCGGGTCGCGGGCGTTCGGCGTGCCGATCGACGACGTGACGCCGGATATGCGGCGGCGGGTCAAGGCGATGTCCTACGGCCTGGCCTACGGGCTGAGCGCCTACGGGCTGGCCCAGCAGCTCAAGATCTCCACCGAAGAGGCCAAAGAGCAGATGGACGCCTACTTCGACCGGTTCGGCGGGGTGCGCGACTACCTGCACCGGGTCGTCGAGCAGGCCCGCAAGGACGGCTACACCTCGACGGTGCTGGGCCGGCGGCGCTACCTGCCGGAGCTGGACAGCAGCAACCGTCAGGTCCGCGAGTCCGCCGAGCGGGCCGCGCTCAACGCCCCGATCCAGGGCAGCGCCGCCGACATCATCAAGGTGGCGATGATCAACGTCGATAAGGCGTTGAAGGCCTCCGATCTGCGGTCGCGGATGCTGCTGCAGGTGCACGACGAGCTGCTGTTCGAGGTGGCCGACGGCGAACGTGAGCCGCTGGAAAAGCTGGTGCGCGCGCAAATGGGCGGCGCCTATGAGCTCAGCGTGCCGCTGGAGGTGGCGGTCGGCTATGGGCGCAGTTGGGACGCCGCCGCGCACTGAGTCGCTGCCGGAGGCCCGCCGAGTGTCGGGTTATGTACGTCAGCGGGGCAATTCGCGTGACACAACCGGACACTCGGCGCGGGGGTCAGCGCCGCACCAGCGCCGGCGAGCGGTACCCGGCCATGGTGTGTAGCACCGGCGCCGCCGTCCGGGCGGCCACCACCCCATAGGCGTCCTCGTGCTGCAGGGCGAACACCTCGGGGTCGCCGAAGCCGCGATCGATGCGGTCCCGTACGAACGCCAGCTCGACCACCTGGGCGGCGAACCGCTTGACGGACTGGGCGGCGGGCCGGCCCCCGATGCGCCGCGCCTCGCGGATCGCCTGCTTGCGGGTCCGGATCGAGCCCAGCCAGGTCTCTTCGTTCGGGCTGATCAGTCCGCCGGCCACCATCGCGGGCAGCTTGCTCGCCACCAACTGCTGTTCGTGCCGGCGGCTCAGTACACCCAGCAACACCATCAGCAGGAACACCGGCACCATCCAGGTCACATAGGTCACCAGGAAGAATCGGGCGCCGCCCATCGCCAGCGAGGCGTTCCACGAGGCGTGCATCGCGACCGCCGCCAGATACCCGAGCAGAATCACCGACGCCTTCCCCCAGAAGCCGCGGCGGCGCAGGGCGAAGAACACCCCGATACCCGTCATCGTGGTGAACAGCGGGTGCGCAAACGGCCCGAAGATCAGCCGCGCGATGGCGACGGCCGCCATCTGGGTCGGCGACTCGGCCGGCGCGATGTAGACGATGTCCTCCATCCAGGCGAATCCCACCGCGGTGATGCCCGCATACACCATGCAGTCGGTCAGCGAGTTCAGCTCATGGCGCCGTCGGCCGGTCAGCATGATCAGCAGAAACAGGCCCTTGGCGGCTTCCTCGATGAACGGCGCCTGGATCGCGGCCATATCGAAGGTCTTGGACACCAGCGGCCGCACGGTGGCCACCGAGGACCCGAAGGTCTCCAGGCCCACCGCCAGCAGCACTGCGACCGAGGCCCCCCACAGAAAGGCCAGCTGCAGCAGCCGTCGCGGCTCAGGCTCCCAGCGGTCCAGCCACCGGTAACAGAACAGCACCACCAGCATCGACAGGCTGGCCAGCACCAACGCGGTCAACGTGCCGGCGGGGTTGGCGGCGGTGAACACCAGCAGCAGCAACGCGGTGAGGACACTGAGCAGGACGATGACGAACAGCGGCGCTCCGACCTTTCGGCGGTTCCGCATCCCGGGCATAGCGACGCAGCGTAGACCACCGGTTTGTCCAGCGTGCAACACGTCGAGTAGCCTCGACAGGTAGGCCTCGACTAGTCCTAGACCGAGATCGTGGCCACCGCATGCCCCGCATGCGTGACTAGACCGTTACTACCCCGTCCCTACGACCACAACTTGTCCGGAGCAACCCAACACATGCCAAGTCCCACCGTCACCTCGCCGCAAGTAGCCGTCAACGACATCGGCTCGGCCGAGGATTTTCTCGCCGCCATCGACAAAACGATCAAGTACTTCAACGATGGCGACATCGTAGAGGGGACGATCGTCAAGGTTGACCGGGACGAGGTCCTGCTCGACATCGGCTACAAGACCGAAGGCGTCATCCCCAGCCGCGAGCTGTCCATCAAGCACGACGTCGACCCCCACGAGGTGGTGTCCGTCGGTGACGAGGTCGAGGCTCTGGTCCTGACCAAGGAGGACAAAGAGGGTCGGCTGATCCTGTCCAAGAAGCGCGCCCAGTACGAGCGCGCCTGGGGCACGATCGAAGAGCTCAAGGAGAAGGACGAGGCCGTCAAGGGCACCGTCATCGAGGTCGTCAAGGGCGGCCTGATCCTCGACATCGGGCTGCGCGGCTTCCTGCCCGCCTCGCTGGTGGAGATGCGCCGGGTCCGCGACCTGCAGCCCTACATCGGCCGCGAGATCGAAGCCAAGATCATCGAGCTGGACAAGAACCGCAACAACGTGGTGCTCTCCCGCCGCGCCTGGCTGGAGCAGACCCAGTCCGAGGTGCGCAGCGAGTTCCTCAACCAGCTGCAGAAGGGCGCCGTCCGCAAGGGTGTCGTCTCCTCGATCGTCAACTTCGGCGCGTTCGTCGACCTGGGCGGGGTGGACGGCCTGGTGCACGTCTCCGAGCTGTCCTGGAAGCACATCGACCACCCGTCCGAGGTGGTTCAGGTGGGCGACGAGGTCACCGTCGAGGTGCTCGACGTCGACATGGACCGCGAGCGGGTGTCGCTGAGCCTCAAGGCCACCCAGGAAGACCCGTGGCGGCACTTCGCCCGCACCCACGCCATCGGCCAGATCGTGCCGGGCAAGGTCACCAAGCTGGTGCCGTTCGGTGCGTTCGTCCGGGTCGAGGAGGGCATCGAGGGCCTGGTGCACATCTCCGAGCTGGCTGAGCAGCACGTCGAGGTGCCCGACCAGGTGGTCGCCGTCGGCGACGACGCCATGGTCAAGGTCATCGACATCGACCTGGACCGGCGCCGGATCTCGCTGAGCCTCAAGCAGGCCAACGAGGACTACACCGAGGAGTTCGACCCGTCGAAGTACGGCATGGCCGACAGCTACGACGAGCAGGGCAACTACATCTTCCCCGAGGGCTTCGACGCCGAGACCAACGAGTGGATCGAAGGCTTCGACAAGCAGCGGGCCGAATGGGAGGCCCGCTACGCCGAGGCCGAGCGCCGGCACAAGATGCACACCGCGCAGATCGAGAAGTTCGCCGCCGCCGAGCACGCCGAGCCGCGCTCCGGCGCCAACGGCTCGCACCGCGACGACGCGCCGGCCGGCGGTTCGCTGGCCAGCGACGAGCAGCTCGCCGCGCTGCGGGAGAAGCTCGCCGGTAACAGCGCCTAGTCACGCTGCCGGATGCTGCGTATCGGCCTGACCGGCGGTATCGGCGCCGGGAAGTCGACAGTTGCCGCCACATTCGCTGAATGTGGCGGCATCGTCGTCGACGGCGACGTCATCGCCCGTGAGGTGGTGGAACCCGGTACCGAGGGCCTGGCCGCCCTGGTGGAGGCCTTCGGGCCGGGCATCCTGCTGGAAGACGGGGCGCTGGACCGCCCCGCGCTGGCCGCGATCGCGTTCAGCGACGACGACAAACGCGCCACGCTCAACGGCATCGTGCACCCGCTGGTGGCGCGGCGGCGCAGCGAGCTGATCGCAATGGCGGGCGAGGACGCGATCATCGTCGAGGACATCCCGCTGCTGGTCGAGTCGCAGATGGCGCCGATGTTCCCGTTGGTGATCGTGGTGCACGCGGACATCGAGACCCGGGTCGCGCGACTTCTCCGGTACCGCGGCATGGCGGAGACCGACGCGCGGGCCCGGGTGGCCGCGCAGGCCACCGAGCCGCAGCGCCGCGCGGTCGCCGACGTCTGGTTGGACAACTCCGGAGACCCCGACGACCTGGCGGCGCAGGCACTGCGGCTGTGGCAGCAGCGCATTGTGCCGTTCGCGGACAACATCGCCGCCCGCCGTCCGGTGCCGTCGCCGACGACGCTGGTGCCGGCCGATTCGTCCTGGCCCGATCAAGCCCAGCGCATCCTGGCGCGGCTGCGGACCTGCTGCGGGCACCGGGCGATCCGGGTCGACCACATCGGGTCCACCGCGGTGCCGGGGCTGGACGCCAAGAACGTCATCGATGTTCAGGTCACGGTGGAATCGCTCGCCGTCGCCGACGAACTCGCCGAGGATCTGTTGGCCGCCGGCTACCCCCGGATCGAGTCGATCACCACCGATGTCGCTCACACCAGCGACTTGCCGTTGTGGGAGAAGCGGTTTCACGCCTCCGCCGATCCGGGACGGCCCACCAACGTCCACCTGCGGGTAGACGGCCGGCCCAATCAGCGGTTCGCTCTGCTGTTCCCGGCATGGTTGGCCGCCGACGCCGACGCACGCGCCGAGTACCTGGCGGTCAAGCGGGAGGCCGAACGTGCCGGCGCCGACGGTGGCATCGCGGCGTACGCCGATGCCAAGGAACCCTGGCTCGACGGCGCCTACCGGCGGGCGTGGGCATGGGCCGACGACACCGGATGGCGCCCGTAGGGCCGGTCAGGCCATGCTGCTGATCAGCGCGCCGCACAGCATCGCGCCGTTGCGCGGGTCGCTGCTGTCCTTCCAGGTGGAGACGAACCGGTCGCTCTTGACCGCGACGATGTCGTCCACGTGGATCTCGCAGTGCACGTTGGCCGACGACGGCCAGCGCAGCCGGATCACCATGCCCGCCTTGCTCGGATCGGACAACACCGCGTTGGCTTCGAACGGTGCCCCGAAGCCGTCGATGTCGCCGCTGGCGGTCTGGTAGTCGTTGAGCATGAAGGTGACGACGCTGCCTTGGGTCCAGGCGTCGACCCGCGCGATGTAGGTGACGTTGTGCAGCTCCTGGGACGCCGCCGCCGGCGCTGGGATCAGCTGACCGCACCCGAGCAGGGCCGCGGTGGTCGCTGTGGCGACACCGATTCGCAGGTTGGCGTTCATGTTCACGAGATTACCTAACTGTCCGGGCTCGCAGCCCGGCGTCGACGAGACTCGTGGGGCTAGTGGGATCCCGGCGGCGCGCCGGTGAGACCCTCGCTGACCGGCCAGGACACCGGCATGCCCTGGCCGGTCAGCCAGCGCTGCAGGTCATAGCCGTTGCGGGCCAGGCCGTCGACGGCGGCGAGGGACCGCAGCACCGCCCGTTCGGCGTCGTCCTGGCTGAGCAGGCCCTCGCGCACGGCGACCATCAGCTCGTCGACGTCGGTGACCGTGACGTCCTGCCCCGTGCGCAGCACCAGGTCCAGATAGTGGTCCCGGGAGCGCCACAGCGCCGGGCCGGGCGTGTAGTCGCCGACATCGAGGTAGAAGTCCTGGTCGCGTTCGTGGCCCGGGTTGAAGTGAAAGACGGTCGCGCGCAGCCCCAACGCAGGCAGCAGCCAGGACTCCAGGTAGTGGAACTGGGCCCGGCCCGGGGTGGGCCGGGCCAGGTAGAGACCCCACGGCTGCACGGTATAGACGTCGACGGCACGCACCACCCCCTTGGGGTCGGTGTTGGTGTATGCGACCAGGTCGAAGGTTTCGTGCTTCGGTGGGTGCACCGCTGACCGCCTCTCCTTGTCAGACACCCGGCTTACCCTGGGTTCGTGGCTTTTGCAACGGAACACCCGGTCGTCGCGCATTCGGAGTACCGGCCGCCTGCTGACGCTGTCGCAGGCATCGTCCGGGCCGGTGGCCGGTTCGACGTCGTCAGCGAGTATCAGCCGGCCGGTGACCAGCCGGCCGCCATCGCCGACCTGGAACGGCGCATCAAGGCGGGGGAGAAGGACGTGGTGCTGCTGGGCGCCACCGGCACCGGCAAGTCGGCCACCGCGGCCTGGCTGATCGAACGGTTGCAGCGGCCCACCCTGGTGATGGCGCCGAACAAGACGCTGGCCGCACAGCTCGCCAACGAGCTACGAGAGATGTTGCCGCACAACGCCGTCGAGTACTTCGTCTCCTACTACGACTACTACCAGCCGGAAGCGTACATCGCGCAGACCGACACCTATATCGAGAAGGACAGCTCCATCAACGACGACGTGGAGCGGCTGCGCCATTCGGCGACCTCGAGCCTGCTGTCCCGGCGCGACGTGGTGGTGGTGGCGTCGGTGTCGTGCATCTACGGCCTGGGCACCCCGCAGTCCTACCTGGATCGTTCCGTGGAGCTCCAGGTCGGTTCCGAGGTGCCGCGGGATGGACTGCTGCGGCTGCTGGTCGACGTGCAGTACACCCGCAACGACATGGCGTTCACCCGCGGCTCCTTCCGGGTGCGCGGCGACACCGTCGAGATCATCCCGTCCTATGAGGAGCTGGCCGTCCGTATCGAGTACTTCGGCGACGAGATCGAGGCACTGTATTACCTGCACCCGCTCACCGGGGACGTGGTCCGCAAGGTCGACTCGCTGCGGATCTTCCCGGCCACCCACTACGTGGCCGGCCCGGAACGGATGTCGCAGGCGATCTCCACCATCGAGGAGGAGCTGGCCGCCCGGCTCGACGAGCTGGAACAGCAGGGCAAGCTGCTGGAAGCCCAGCGGCTGCGGATGCGTACCAACTACGACATCGAGATGATGCGCCAGGTCGGGTTCTGCTCGGGCATCGAGAACTATTCGCGCCACATCGACGGCCGCGGCCCCGGCTCCCCGCCGGCCACCCTGCTGGATTACTTCCCCGAGGACTTTCTGCTCATCATCGACGAGTCGCACGTCACCGTCCCGCAGATCGGCGGCATGTATGAGGGCGACATGTCGCGCAAACGCAACCTGGTGGAGTTCGGGTTCCGGTTGCCGTCGGCCTGCGACAACCGGCCCCTGACCTGGGAGGAGTTCGCCGATCGGATCGGGCAGACGGTCTACATGTCGGCCACCCCGGGCCCGTACGAGCTCAGCCAGGCCGGCGGTGAGTTCGTGGAGCAGGTGATCCGCCCGACCGGCCTGGTGGACCCGAAGGTGGTGGTCAAGCCGACCAAGGGCCAGATCGACGACCTGATCGGGGAGATCCGGCAGCGCGCCGAGGCCGACGAGCGGGTGCTGGTCACCACCCTGACCAAGAAGATGGCCGAAGACCTCACCGACTACCTGCTGGAGACGGGAATCCGGGTGCGCTACCTGCACTCCGAGGTCGACACGCTGCGCCGGGTGGAGCTGCTGCGCCAGCTGCGGCTCGGCGATTACGACGTCCTGATCGGCATCAACCTGCTGCGGGAGGGCCTGGACCTGCCCGAGGTGTCGCTGGTATCGATCCTCGACGCCGACAAGGAAGGGTTCCTGCGCTCGACGCGCAGCCTGATCCAGACCATCGGCCGGGCGGCCCGCAACGTCTCCGGTGAAGTGCACATGTACGCCGACAAGATCACCGACTCGATGCAAGAGGCCATCGACGAGACCGAGCGGCGCCGGGCCAAGCAGATCGCCTATAACGAGGCCCACGGTATCGACCCGCAGCCGCTGCGCAAGAAGATCGCCGACATCCTCGACCAGGTGTATCGGGAAGCCGCCGACAGTGAGAATGTCGAGGTCGCGGGTTCGGGGCGCAATGCCTCCCGGGGGCGGCGCGCCCAGGGCGAGCCCGGCCGGGCCGTCAGCGCCGGGGTCTTCGAGGGCCGCGACACCACCGGCATGCCACGCGCCGAACTGGCCGACCTCATCAAAGACCTCACCGAACAGATGATGAACGCGGCGCGTGACCTGCAATTCGAGCTCGCCGCACGCATCCGCGACGAGATCGCCGACCTCAAGAAGGAGTTGCGGGGGATGGACGCGGCCGGGATCAAGTGACGCGCCAGCAAGCGGGGTGTTTTCGCGTGTCGTGATGATCCGTGATTGACTGCAATGCGGTGGTGGATCTGACTGACGCGGTGATGACCGACTCCGCGGTAAGCACTGGCAGCTGGCGTGAGCTGCTCGGAAAGCGGTACCTGGGCACCTCGGCCGTGCTGGCCGGGGGCGTGGCCCTCTACGCCACCAACGAGTTTCTGACGATCAGCCTGCTGCCCAGCACCGTCAAAGACATCGGCGGTGAGCGGTTCTACGCGTGGGTGACCACCTTGTACCTGGTCGGATCGGTGATCGCCGCCGCCGCGGCCAATGCGGTGCTGGTCCGCATCGGTTCCCGGTCGTCGTACCTGCTGGGACTGCTGGCGTTCGGCGCCGGAGGCGTGGTGTGCGCTATGGCGCCGCACATGGAGATTCTGCTGGTCGGGCGCACCCTGCAGGGCATGGGTGGTGGCCTGTTGGCCGGCCTGGGCTATGCGCTGATCAACGCCGTCCTACCGAGTTGGCTGTGGACCCGCGCGTCCGGGCTGGTATCGGCGATGTGGGGGGTCGGCACCCTGGTCGGGCCGGCAGCCGGCGGGCTGTTCGCCCAGTTCGGCCTCTGGCGCTGGGCGTTCGGCGTCATGGCGGCGCTGTCCGCGGTGATGGCCGCCGCGGTGAGCGTGGTGCTGGCGGCCGGGCGCGGCAGCCACCACGGCGAACCGATGAAGATCCCGGTGCGCTCGTTGCTGCTGCTCGGCGGTGCCGCGCTGGCGGTCAGCGTCGCGCAGCTGCCACACAGCCTGTTCGGCGCGGCCAGCCTGCTGATCGCGGGCGGCGTGCTGCTGGTGGTGTTCCTGGTCCTGGACCGGCGCTCCTCGGCGGCGGTCCTGCCGCCCAGCGCGTTCCACCCGGGGCGGGAGAAGTGGATCTACGTGACGCTGGGCCTGCTGATGGCCACCACGAAGGCCAACCTGTACATCCCGCTGCTGGGTCAGCGGCTGGCCCACCTGCCGCCGGTGATGGCCGGCTTCTTGGGCGCCGCCCTGTCGACCGGTTGGACGTTCAGCGAGATCGCCAGCGCCTCGGTCAGCAAGGTGCGGGTGGTCATCGGCCTGGTGATCAGCGCGCCGCTGGTGATGTCGGCCGGCCTGGCGGTGGTCGCGTTCACCCGGATGAACCACTACAACCCGACCGCGGTCGGTGCGATCTGGGCGATCGCCCTGCTGGTCGTCGGCATCGGCGTCGGCGCCGGCTGGCCGCACCTGTCGGCGTGGGCGATGAGCTGCGTCGACGACCCCGCCGAGGGCGGCACGGCCGCGGCCGCGATCAACACCATCGCGCTGATCGGCGGGGCGTTCGGCGCGGGATTCGCCGGCCTGGTGGTCAACACCGCGATCAGCACCGGCCTGCCGGCGGCCCGCTGGTTGTTCGCGACCTTCGCGGCCCTGGCCGCCCTGGGCTGCGTGGTGGCCTATCGGGCCAGCCGCGGTGCCGAGCCGCTGGTCGGCGCCACCTCCTGACGGGTTCACCGGGTGGATTTGATCACCTGGGCGAAGGTGAACTGCCAGCGTTCGACGACGTGGAAACCCAGCCGGTCCAGCACCTGACCGTCAGGGGTCCGGGCGAACCGGATGCCCATCGGCAGCATCGCAGCAACCTGGTGGGCCGGCAGCGCGTGATCGTGATCGGTGATCGTCCAGATCGCCGGGCAGCCGGCCAGCTGATCGGTCAGCGCCCATACCGCCAGGTGCCCGTCCCACAGCCGCCCCAGGGTTTGGCGGTGCGGCCCCCGGCCGGGATCGGTCAGCTTCGCGAACGCTTCGGGACGCGCGGCGGTCAGCGCCCGGATAGGGCCGGGCAACCACCGGGTGGTGTTGTCGATCAGCAGGCAGTCCCCGGGCGCGGCGTGCGCGTCGATCACGTCGGCGACCGCGCTGTAGTCCCAGCCTTTTTCTTTGGTGTACCGACCACGCTGGCCCACAACATAATTGGGTGCCGCGGCGATCGCCAGCAGTGCGACGACACCGATGACGGCGCGCCGTGACCCGGCGACGGTGGTGACCGCGACGGCCAAGACGATCGCCATCGCCGGCGCCGTGCAGATCAGATAGCGCGGGTAGTAGACGGGCTTCACCACCGCCGAATAGGCCAGGGTGGCCACCGTGGGGATGATCATCCAGGCGGCGCAGAGGATCAGCAGCCGGCGCACCTGGCCGCTGGGTGCCCGGCGGGCGCGCATCGCCACCGCGGCCGCGATCAGCAGCCATGCCCCGACCGCGAACGGCACGCTTTTGTCGAAGAACTGCTGCTGCACCACCTCGACGACGGTGTGCCGGTTCAGCGGCTCGATCCAGGCGACCTGCCAGATCTGCCGCTGACTGAACCACAGGAACGGGGCCAGAGCCGCCAGCGCGACGCCGGCCGCAGCGGCAAAGCGCCGCCTCGCCGAGCGTCCGCCTCCGCCCACCCGCAGCGCCACCGCATGCACCGCCACCAGGAGCACGGTGAAGGTGTTCAGCAGCGTCGACGCCACCACCGCCGCGCCGTAACCCACCCACAGCGCGCCGGTGTTGCGGCGGGCTGCGCTGACCCACAGCACCGTCAGCCACACCGCGGCCATCGCCGCAAACGCATACGGGCGGGCCTCGACACCCGCCCACGTCACCCGCGGCAGCACCGCATACAGCACCCCGGCGCACACCGATACCCGCCGGTCGGCGAACCGGCGAGCCAAGACCACCACTCCGGCGGCGCCCGCGCCGACCGCCAGACAACTCGGCACCCGCGCCCAGAATTCGGTGGCGGGCAGTACCGCGAACCAGCCGTGCATGACCAGGTAGTACAGGCCGTGCACCGCGTCGATGTGGCTCAGCAGGTGCCACAGCTCGGGCAGGGAACGATGCGTCGACGCCGAGATCGTCGCCGCCTCGTCGAACCACAGCGACGGCCGACCCGCCCCGATCCCGCTGATCACCGTCGCCAGCCCCCCGATCACCGCTGCATCCGGGGGTGTGCGCCGCCGGCGGAGCGGAGCCGCTGTCGTGGTCGCCGGGGCTCGGGTCAGTACCTGGCTCAACGGCGTGCCCTCTCGGCGGGGACCAGGGTGATGAATTTCCACGTTACCGTGATTTCGGGGCCGGTCGGGTCGGATGTGTGTGCAGCGACGCAGCCGACATGTGACGCCAATCGCCCCCATCGGGGCCGTCGACGCGTTAATGTCGCCATGGCTTAGAACACAGCAACTTTTCACCGGGAGGGTTACGGATGAGCGGCTACAAGACGGTGGTGGTCGGTACGGACGGCTCGGATTCGTCGCTGCGTGCCGTCGACCGCGCCGGTCACCTGGCGTCTGGGGAGGGCGCGAAGGTCGTCGTCGCCACCGCTTACCTGCCGCACGCCGACGACCCCCGGGCCACCGATGCTCTGAAGGACGAGAGCTACATCGCCTCGGGCAACGCCCCCATCTACGCCATCCTCAAGGAAGCCCGGGAGCGCGCTATCGCGGCCGGGGCCTACGAGGTGGAGGAGAAGGCCGTCGTCGGCGCTCCGGTGGACGCGCTGGTGGATCTGGCGGAGTCGGTCAAGGCCGACCTGCTGGTGGTCGGCAACGTAGGGCTGAGCACGATCGCCGGGCGGCTGCTCGGATCGGTGCCGGCCAATGTCTCGCGGCGCGCCAAGGTGGACGTGCTGATCGTGCACACCACCGGCTAGCGTCAGGGCATCGCTTCGGCCCAGGCGAGATGCCCTTCGTAGCCGAGTGTTTCGGCCATGTCGCGGCAGCGGTCACGAAAGCCGGCATAGGCGGCTGCGTCGCCGCGCGCCTGGGACAGCAGCGCCCGCAGCCGCAACAGCCAGACATCCCGAATCGCCAGGTTCTCTTCGGCGGGTGCGGTCGCCAGCAAGTCGATCGCGGCCTCGGCTTCGGCCATATCGGCGTCGGTGGGTCCGTCCAGCAGGGTCTCCACCAAAACGTTGGTCGCGTGAAAGCCCCAGCCCAGCAGCTGGCCCCTGCGGATCAGGTGGTCGGCGACGGTGCGGATGAGTGCCAGGGCATGCTCGCGGTCCCCGTGCCGAGCCCTTTCCCGGGCCAGGAAGACGAGGGTGATCGGGAACTCACCCACCTGGCCGACCTGGGTCAAGATCTGCTGTCCCCGCTCGCGCTCGGCGACGGTGGGGCGGTGTAACAGCGCAAAACCCAAGTTCTGCCGCGCCTTGGACAGGGTGTAGTCGTCACCCGAGCGTTCCGCGTGCGCGACGGCTTCCTCGATGGTGCGCACCGCTGCGTCGTCGGCGTTCAAGACGCCATAGGCGATCGCGGCCTGGTAGGTGAATGCCACCGCGACGACAAAGGACAGCGGGTCGGTGTCGCGAGCCATGGCGAGGGCGCGTTCCTGGTCGTCGCGCCACCCGGGGTGGCCCAGGCGCCACCGTGCGATGGAGCGCTCGGCCAGCACGACCGCCAGCGGAGAGCCGACCAGGAAATTGCCCATCGTGGGATCGCCATCGGCCAGGTCGATGACTCGTTGGGACCACTCCGCCACGTCATCCCAACCGTCCAACTCGGTCTTGGCGAAGATGGGCGCAAACGACAGTCCCACGGTCAGGGACGAGTCGTCGATGGAATCCAGCAGCGCCATCGTTTCCGAGGCCAGCTCGGAGGCCTCGTGGATCCGATCCTGGAACACGTAGCCGATCACCAGACCCGCCATGGCGATCGCCAAGGACGGCTTGTCGCCGCCGGCGTCGCACAGCTCGCGCAGTTCCTCGAACCGGGTCGGTATGTCGTTCAAGCCTGCGCGCCAAGCGATCCCGCACAGCATGGTGCGCGGGACGATCCGCATTGCGGTCCGGTTGGGATCGTCAGCGGGCAGCGTGTCGGCGATCTTCTGGGCGCGTTCCCAACTCATTCGTGCCGCGATGATGTCGCGGTTCAACGCCCACGTCGCGGCGCGCAGATGCCACCCGTAAGCGACATGTCCCTCTCCGGCGGCTTCCCAGTGCTCAGCGATCAGGGCGGCGTTCTGGTCAGCCGATGCGGGGTCCCGCGCTTCGATGGCCCTGGCAAGCCGTCGGTGCACCTCGGCGCGACCGGACTTCAGTTGTGCTTCATAGGCGACCACCCGGATCAGCGGATGCCCGAACGCGTAGTCGGCGTCCGGCGCCGGCGGGGACAGCGGTTCGATCAGTTCGGCGCTGATCAGTTCCTCGACGCACGGATCGACGCCCAGTTCGACCAACAGTTCGCCGCTGAAGCGGGTCCCGATGACCGCGGCCGCTGCCAGGGCCTGTTTGGCGCCCGTGCCGAGCCGGTCGATGCGCGCGGCCAGCGTCGCCTGCAGGGTGGCCGGCACATGGATCTCGGCCGCGGCGGTGCGGCATAGGTAGCTGCCGCGTTCACCGATCAGCACGCCGCGCTGCGCCAGCTCGCGGGTGATCTCCTCGGCGAAGAACGGGTTCCCGGCCGAGTGTTCGGTCATGATGGCGGCGACCTCGGTCACCGAGGGGTGCGTACCCACGAGGTCGGCCACCAACAGCGAGGTGTCCCGGTTGCTGAGCGGCTCGAGGGTCATGGTCTGCACGCCGGACACCTGCTGCAGCGTGCCGCGGTACTCGGGGCGGCAGGTGATCAGCGCCAGCGAGCAGGTGGCGGCGATCACCGTCAGAAAGTCCGCGAGCATGGATTCACTGACCTCGTCGATCCAGTGCACGTCCTCGACGACGAAGATCGCGGGATGGGTGCGGGCCAGCTGGGCGGTGTTGACCAGCGCGGTCAGCCGCCGCCGCCGGGCATCCGGGTCGATTTTCGGCAGCTCCACCCCGGGTTCCACGATGCCCAGGAGGTCATCGAGCAGCAGCATGTCTTCGGGGTCGGCATCGGGGACCCGAGCCCGCACGGTGGCCCGCATATTCGCGTCGTCGAGGCCACCGACCCGTGCCGCGGCGCCCAGCAGACCGGCGACCACGTGGAACGCGACATCGGTGGTGTGCGCTTCACAGAACGCGGAAAACACCTCGACGCCAACCTCTTTCGCGCACTGGATGATTTCGTCGACCAGTCGCGTCTTGCCGATCCCGGCCGAGCCGACGACGCACACCGCCGCCCCGTGCCCGTTGACCGCCTGGCTCAGCATCGCCTTGAGCGTGGCCAGTTCCGCATCGCGGCCGACCAGTACCGACTCCGCGGACCGGTCGCGCTGGCGGCGCGGGGACATGCTCAGCAGACGTCGCGCCGGGACGGCATCGGCAACACCTTTGACGCGCACCAGCTCCGGTTCCCCGAGCACCGACACCGCGGCCACCAGTTGCGCGGTCGCCGCGCTGAGCATCACCCCGCCCGGCGGCGCGGCGGCCTCCATCCGCTGCGCCATCCCCACCTGCTCACCGATCGCGGTGTAACCCAGCGCCCCGGAACCGAGGTCGCCGACGATCACCTCGCCGGAGTTGATCCCGACCCGCACCTGCAGGTCCACCCCGTCGCGGTGGCGCAGCTGCTCGGCCAGTCCGCGTGCCTGCTCTTGCATTACCAGGGCGGCGCGGCAGGCCCGCACCGCGTGGTCCTCCAAGGCCATCGGCGCCCCGAAGATCGCCATCAGACCGTCACCGGTGAACTTGTCGACCGTGCCGCCGAACCGCTGCACCACCGCCGCCGCCCGAGTCACCAGCTCGGTCATGATTTCGCGCAGCCGCTCGGTGCCCACCGCCGACGCGAGCTGCATCGACTGCACCACGTCGGCGAAGAGCACCGTCACCTGTTTGTACTCGGCGTGCTCGGTGGATGCCACGATCAGCGAACCGCAGCCATCGCAGAACCGCGCACCCTGGCGCGGCACGGTTCCGCACGTTGCACACGCCGGTATGGCCGTCACCCGACCCCTCCGCAGCCTCCGGCCCCCCGAAGGGCCTCAGTATAGGCGGCTTTTACCAGCTGACAAGGCGTTTTGCGGCGTCACCAACCCCGTTCACGCCACTCCGCCAGGTGCGGGCGCTCGGCGCCCAGCGTGGTGTCGTCGCCGTGGCCGGGATAGACGACGGTGTCGTCGCCGAACCGGTCGAACACCTTGCGGCTCACATCACCGAGCAGCCGCTCGAAATCCCCGGGCTGCCAGGTCTTGCCGACCCCGCCCGGGAACAGGCAATCTCCGGTGAACAACTGCGTCACCCCGCCGGTGGCCGCGCCGTTCAGGGCCAGCGCCACCGAGCCCTCGGTGTGGCCCTGCAGGTGGATCACGTCGAAACTCAGGTCACCGACCGTCACGGTGTCGCCGTCGGCCAGCAGCCGATCCGGGGTCACCGGCAGCGGCTCGGCGTCCAGGGCGTGCGCCGCCGTAGGCGCCCCGGTCGCCTCGGCGAGCGCTTCGAGGGCCTGCCAGTGGTCGAAGTGCTGGTGGCTGGTCACGATCAGCGCCACCTCCGGGGCGTGCTCGCGCACCAGCGCCACCAGGTTCTCGGCGTCGTTGGCCGCGTCGATCAGCAACGTCTTGCCGGTGTTCGCGCAGGTCACCAGGTAGGCGTTGTTGTCCATCGGACCCACCGACGTCTTGATGATCGAGGCCCCCGGCAGGGTGCGGCGCGCCGCGGTGCCGGGTTCGACGTGACCGGTGTAGCTGTCGTCAACCGAGATCGAAGGCGTCATATCCGCCACCGTACTGGCCCTGAGCTGGGTGTCGGTAGCGCCACCTAGCATGGACGGGTGGCTGACCGGCTGATCGTCAAGGGCGCGCGTGAACACAACCTGCGCAGTGTGGACCTCGACCTGCCGCGAGATGCGCTGATCGTGTTCACCGGCCTGTCCGGGTCAGGCAAATCCTCGCTGGCCTTCGACACGATCTTCGCCGAGGGCCAGCGCCGTTACGTCGAGTCGCTGTCGGCGTATGCCCGGCAGTTCCTGGGCCAGATGGACAAGCCCGACGTCGACTTCATCGAGGGCCTGTCGCCGGCGGTGTCGATCGACCAGAAGTCCACCAACCGCAACCCGCGTTCGACGGTGGGCACCATCACCGAGGTCTATGACTACCTGCGGCTGCTCTACGCCCGCGCCGGGACCCCGCACTGCCCGGTCTGCGGTGAGCGCATCGCCCGCCAGACCCCCCAGCAGATCGTCGATCAGGTGCTGGCGATGGATGAGGGCCTGCGGTTTCAGGTGCTGGCGCCGGTGGTGCGCACCCGCAAAGGCGAGTTCGCCGACCTGTTCGAGAAGCTGAACACCCAGGGCTACAGCCGGGTCCGGGTCGACGGCGTGGTGCATTCGCTCACCGATCCGCCCAAGCTCAAGAAGCAGGAGAAGCACGACGTCGACGTCGTGGTGGACCGGTTGACGGTCAAGGAGTCGGCCAAACAGCGGCTCACCGATTCCATCGAGACCGCGCTGGGCCTGGCCGACGGCATCGTGGTGCTGGAGTTCGTCGACCGCGATGACGACCACCCGCACCGGGAGCAGCGGTTCTCCGAGAAGCTGGCCTGCCCCAACGGCCACGCGCTGTCCGTCGACGACCTGGAGCCGCGGTCATTCTCGTTCAACTCGCCGTATGGGGCCTGCCCGGAATGCGCCGGGCTGGGCATCCGCAAGGAGGTCGACGCCGACCTGGTGGTGCCGGACCCGGACCGCACCCTGGCCGAGGGCGCGGTGGCGCCGTGGTCGATGGGCCCCACCAGCGAGTACTTCACCCGGATGATGTCGAGCCTGGGCGACGTGATGGGCTTCGATGTCGACACCCCGTGGCGCAAGCTGCCGGCCAAGGCCCGCAAGGCGATCCTGGAAGGCTCCGACGAACAGGTCCACGTGCGGTACCGCAACCGCTACGGCCGGACCCGCTCCTACTACACCGATTTCGAAGGTGTGATGGCGTTCTTGCAGCGCAAGATGGAGCAGACCGAGTCCGAGCAGATGAAGGAACGCTATGCCGGCTTCATGCGGGACGTGCCGTGCCCGGAGTGCGCCGGCACCCGGCTCAAGCCGGAGATCCTGGCGGTGACGTTGGCCGCCGGTGAGTACGGCAGCAAATCCATTGCGCAGGTCAGTGATCTGTCGATCGCGGATTGCTCGGACTTCCTCAACGCGCTCACCCTGGGCCCGCGGGAGCAGGCCATCGCCGGTCAGGTGCTCAAGGAGATCCAGTCCCGGCTGAGCTTTCTGCTCGACGTGGGGCTGGAGTACCTGACCCTGTCGCGGGCGGCCGGAACGCTCTCCGGCGGTGAGGCGCAACGCATCCGGCTGGCCACCCAGATCGGCTCGGGCCTGGTCGGGGTGCTCTACGTGCTCGACGAGCCGTCGATCGGGCTGCACCAGCGTGACAACCGTCGGCTGATCGAAACCCTGGTGCGGCTGCGCGACCTGGGCAACACCCTGATCGTGGTCGAGCACGACCTGGACACCATCGCCCACGCCGACTGGATCGTCGACATCGGACCGGCGGCAGGGGAGCACGGTGGGCGGATCGTGCACAGCGGGCCCTATGCCGACTTGCTGGCCAACCCCGACTCGATCACCGGTGCCTACCTGTCCGGCGCGAAAAGCATTGCGGTGCCGGAGGTTCGACGGAAGGTGGATGCCAAGCGCCAGCTCGGCGTAGTCGGTGCCCGCGAGCACAACCTGGCCGGCGTGGACGTGGCCTTCCCGCTCGGCGTGCTCACCGCGGTGACCGGGGTGTCCGGGTCGGGCAAGTCGACGCTGGTCAACGACATCCTGGCGGCGGTGCTGGCCAACAAGCTCAACGGCGCCCGGCTGGTGCCCGGCCGGCACACCCGCATCACCGGCCTGGACCACCTGGACAAGCTGGTGCGGGTGGATCAGTCGCCGATCGGGCGCACCCCGCGGTCCAACCCGGCCACCTACACCGGGGTGTTCGACAAGATCCGCACCCTGTTCGCCGCCACCACCGAGGCCAAGGTGCGCGGGTATCAACCGGGCCGGTTCTCGTTCAACGTCAAGGGCGGCCGCTGCGAAGCGTGCACCGGCGACGGCACCATCAAGATCGAGATGAACTTCCTGCCCGACGTGTACGTGCCCTGCGAGGTCTGCCACGGCGCCCGCTACAACCGGGAGACGCTGGAGGTGCACTACAAAGGCAAGACCATCGCCGAGGTGCTCGACATGTCGATCGAGGAAGCGTGTAGCTTCTTCGAGCCGATCACCGGCATCCACCGCTACCTGCGCACCCTGGTCGACGTCGGCCTGGGCTACGTGCGCCTCGGGCAGCCCGCGCCGACGCTGTCCGGCGGTGAGGCGCAGCGGGTGAAGCTGGCCTCGGAGCTGCAGAAGCGCTCCACCGGGCGAACCGTCTACATCCTCGACGAGCCCACCACCGGCCTGCACTTCGAGGACATCGCCAAGCTGCTGGGCGTCATCAACGGCCTTGTCGACAAAGGCAATACGGTGATCGTCATCGAGCACAACCTGGACGTGATCAAGACCGCGGACTGGATCATCGACATGGGCCCAGAAGGCGGGGCCGGCGGTGGGACGGTGGTGGCCACCGGCACACCCGAGGATGTGGTGGCGGTGCCGGAGAGCTACACCGGGAAGTTTCTTGCTGAAATCCTGGGGGCGCCGGCCAAACCGGCGAAAGCCACCAAGCGGCGGCGTAAGGCCAGCGCTTAGCGTGTGAACGCGTTACGCGTCGTCGGGCAACAGCCGAAATGCGGGAGCCCCGTTGAGGGGGACGATGGCCCGGAAATCGCGACGGTCCAGCGTAAGCACCGCGTTGGTCTCGTACTGTTGGGCCAATACGACGGTGACCGCGTCAGTAAGGTCGAGTTGCAAGGTTTCGTAACGGTTTTGAACAGCGCGAGCGGTTCGCAGCGTGCGAGCCGGAACGACGTCGACGGCGACGCGCCCGGTGCGCTCCTGGGTGAGTAGCCAATCGTTGATCGCCAGCGCCTCCCGCCTACCGACGCTCCGCGTGGTGACGTGTTCGATCTCGAGGAGAACCAAGGGGGAGATGACGGTCAGTGCAGCCTTGATCAGGGCCTGTCGTGCCGCGGCGTGCTCCGGGTCGTCCACGTTCAGGGCGGCCACCAGACCGGACGTGTCTCCCACGAGGATCATTCGGTAGTGCGCCCGGCAACCTCAGCGACCACCTGATGGATCTCGTCAACGGTCACCGGATGTCCGAAGCTCAGCGCGGGAATGTCCCAGTCTTCAGGCCAGCGACGGGCCCTCAAAGCAGCGAGGTGGAAGGCTTCGCGAAAGTACTCCGACTCCGGCCGTCCGTCTCGCGCGGCCGCCTCCTTGATCACGGCGAGATCGTCCTCATCGACCATCACCGTCGTCTTCTTCAGCGCCATATGGTTATGGTACCAGTGCCATAAGCTTAGCGCGGCGCCGCTTTGACCAGCGGCGACGGGAACCGCGGCGGCACCCGCACCCCGCCCAGCCACTCGGTGAGCCGCTTTGCGCGCTTCTCCAGCGCCTGGCGTGCCGGGCGGCCGGGGTCCTCCAGCAGCTGCAATTGCACCTGGGCGGCGGCATTCTGATACCAGCCGCCCACGATCCGCCCGTTCCACCACACCGTGGGCCCGGCGTTGCCGTTGTTGTCGAAGAGCTGCCCGCGGTGCTCGCCGAGGTACCAGTCGCGGTGATACCAGCCCATCGTGGTGACGTCGAGCCCGGGCAGCAGCGCACCCCACGGCGCGGGTTCCGGCTCGGGCTCCAGATCATCGGGCAGTGCATATCCGGGTGTGCCGTGCAGGTCGACGTCGACGGCGCCGATGTCGCTCAACGCCTTTCGGACCGCGGTTTTGGTGGTGCCGAACCACCACTTGATGTCGTCGGCGGTGGCCGGACCGAACGCCCGCAGCCAGGTGCGCAGCAGCTGCGCCTGCGCCACCTCGGCGGCCAGCGGGTCACCCGGCTCGCCGAGCCAGTCCATGGCGGTCGTCCACCGCGGCCGCGACGACGTCCAGGCACCGTCGTTGGGCCCGCGCACGATGTCACCCTGGACCCCGAGCACGGTCAGCGCCCGCGGCGCCAGATGCGTTTGGCCGCCATAGGACTTACCCGGCGCCGGATCGTAGGTTCCGGCCAGTTCCGGCAGGGCAGCGCGCAGTTCGGTGCTGCGGGTCGGGCCGTGTTCGCCGAGGTGAGCCAGCACCGCCGCACCGGCCCGGTCGAGCCAGCGTTCGCCGTCGGCCGCCACGCCGGCTTTGGCGACATCGGCGATGAGCCGGCGTCGCTCGGTGGCGGCCACCCGGTCACTGGCGGCGGCCTGCACCGCGGGCAGATCGGCGGGATCGATCACCCACAGGGTGCGGCGCATCGCCAGATGCTTGACCAGGGAACGCTTTTCATACAGCGCACTGTCCAGGTCGGCGACGGCGAACGGTGCCACCCGGGCCCACAGCGACAGATAGGGGGTGGCGGGGTCGGTGGCGTGCAGGCCGATCAGCGCGGCCGCCACCTGCGTTATCGGCTCGGTCGCGGCTTCGGCGGCCAGGAAGTGCCGGCGCGCCAAACGGTTTCGCCGCTCGGCGATGGTGAAGCTGCGCACCGGTCAGTGCTCACCCTCATGCATCGACGTCCGGATCTGCTCCAGTCGCTCGGCGGCCGCGCGCTGCAGGTCCTGGTACTGCTTCTCGACGCTGCGGCCCTCGGGCGTCTCCGAATCCAGTTCCTGCGCGCCGTTCGAGGTCTGATACCGGTTTTCGATCTTCTCGCGCACCGATTCGAAGGTCGGCACGCCGGCCTCGTCGAATCCGGGGTCGGGCTGCGGGCCGCTCGGATCGTCACCCATGCTCGACACGTTACCGGCGGCGGTCGAAGTAGCGGACCATCAACGCCCAGTAGCCCATGGTCAGCGTCATCGCCACCGCCGTCGCGATCACGGCGGGCAGCAACCGCCGGCGGCGGGCGCTCACCAGGGCGGCGACGGTCGCGGTGCTGCCGGCCAGATTCAGCAGCAGGGCGGCGTCGCGGGGCCGGTCGGTGATCCACTGCTCCTCGCCGAGCATCGCGCGGGTCGACCAGGCCGACGTCCCGGCCGGTTCACCGAAGATCACCGGGTTCAGCGCGAACCACACCGAGATCCACGCCGCATCCCGCCAGGAGCGCCGCCACACCGGCAGCAGGATCAGCGGCATCGTCGCCCAGCGGCTCCAGGCGCTGAGCGGGTTGGCGTGTCGGGCGAAGACCGCGCGGCGAAGACGGGCGAAGGTCGCGGTGGTCACCCCTCCATGATGGACCGTGCGCCCGCTCAGCGCGGTTTGGCCAGCGGGAACGGCAGCGTGTCGCGAATGCTGTGGCCGGTGATGAGCATGACGACCCGGTCGACGCCCATGCCCAGGCCGCCGGTCGGGGCCATCGCATACTCCATGGCCTGCAGGAAGTCCTCGTCGAGCTCCATCGCCTCGACGTCGCCGCCGGCGGCCAGCAGCGACTGCTGGTGCAGTCGGCGGCGCTGTTCCACCGGGTCGGTGAGCTCGCTGTAGGCGGTGCCCAGCTCGACTCCCCAGGCCACCAGGTCCCAGCGCTCGGCCACCCCGGGCTTGCAGCGGTGCGGCCGGGTTAGCGGCGACACCGAGGTGGGGAAGTCGGTGTAGAACGTGGGCCGCTCGGTGCGGGCCTCCACCAGCTGCTCGTAGAGTTCGAGCACCACTGCGCCGGCATCCCACTGTCGCAGGAAGTGCACGCCCGCGCGGTCGCACAACCGGCGCAAGGAGCCCAGATCGGTGTCGGCGTCGATCTGCTCTCCGAGAGCCTCCGAGACCGCGTCGTGCACGGTGCGCACCGGCCACTGCCCGGAGATGTCCACGGCGTCCAGCCGGCCGTCGGCGCCGGGCCGCATCACCACCGGTGCGCCGTTGGCCGCCACCGCGGCGTTCTGGATCAGCTCGCGGGCCCCGTCGATCCAGGTGAGGTAGTCGGCGTGAGCCTGGTAGGCCTCCAGCAGGGTGAACTCCGGGTTGTGGCTGAAGTCGACGCCTTCGTTACGAAACGCCCGCCCCAGCTCGAAGACCCGCTCCACGCCGCCGACGCACAGCCGCTTGAGGTAGAGCTCGGGGGCGATCCGCAGGTACAGGTCGAGGTCGTAGGCGTTGATGTGGGTGACGAACGGCCGCGCGTTGGCCCCGCCGTGCAGCTGCTGCAGAATCGGGGTCTCGACCTCCAGGAATCCCTTGGCGAACAAGGTGTTCCGCAGCGAGTGCAGCACCTTGCTGCGGGCCGCGATGAGCTCGCGCGCTCGCGTGTTGATCGCCAGATCCACATAGCGGGACCGCACCCGGGCCTCGGGATCGGTCAGCCCCTTCCACTTGTCGGGCAGCGGACGCAGGCACTTGCCCACCAGCCGCCAGTGCCGCACCAGCAGCGACGGGGTCCCGTTGCGGCTGTTGCCCATCCGGCCGGTCGCCTCGATCAGGTCGCCCAGATCGACGCCGGCGCTGAAGTCCGCGGCGCGGGCCTGGCCGGCCTCGGCCAGCACCGCGTTGTCCAGCAGCAACTGCACTTCACCCGACCAGTCGCGTAACTCGGCGAACAGCACGCCGCCGTAGTCGCGCATCCGCAGCACCCGCCCGGCCACCGAGACGGTTTCGTCGGCGCCGCTCTGCAACGCCTGCGCGACGGTGTGACTGGGCGGGGAGCCCACCGGATAGGCGTCAACACCGTTGTCCTGCAACGATTTCAGCTTGGCCATCCGGACCCGAACCTGTTCGGGAAGCCGGGGGAGCGCCGCGGCGGGTTCGGGCACCGCGGCGGTCCCGGTGGTCTCGGCGTCGGGGGCGGTGCCGTCGGCGTGCAGCCGCCCGCTGGCGGCCACCGCCGCCGGTACCGAGGAGTGGTGTCCGGTGTGCTGTTCGTTGCGCCGGGAGAACGGCAGCACCAGAAAGCCCTCGGCGATCACCGACGCGACACCGACCCGGGGGATCAGCCGGGCGTCCTCGTAGCAGGCGTACCGCGGCACCCACTGCGGCTGGTACTTCATGTTCGAGCGGTACAGCGTCTCCAATTGCCACCAGCGGGAGAAGAACATCAGCAGCCGACGCCACGCCCGCAGCACCGGGCCGGCACCCAGCTGGGCGCCCTGTTCGAATGCCGCCCGGAACATCGCGAAGTTCAACGAGATGCGGCTCACGCCGATGGTATTGGCCTGCAGTGCCAGCTCGCTGACCATCAACTCGATGGTGCCGTTGGGGGAATGCGGTGAGCGGCGCATCAGATCCAGCGAGACCCCGCTGCGCCCCCACGGCACCAGTGACAGCATCGCCACCACTTCGCCGCTTTGTGGGCCGGGTCGAGGGTCGCCGCGCACCGCCTCGACCAGCAGGCAGTCGGCATCGGCGGGGTCGCCGAGGCGGCCCAGCGCCATCGAGAAGCCGCGCTCGGATTCGGTGTCGCGCCAGGCGTCGGCGCGTTCGATCACCCGGGCCATCTCCTCGGCGCCGATGTCCCCGTGCCGGCGCATCCGGACCGTCAGCCCGGACCGGCGGGCCCGGGTCACCGCCTGACGCACCCCGCGCATATCCGGTCCGGACAGCTTGAACTCCGCGGTCCGCAGGATCGCCTCGTCGCCGAGCTCCAGGGCGCTCAGGCCGGCGTCCCGGAAGGCCTGGGCGCCGGCGAAACTGGCGCCCATGACGCCGGGCGCCCAGCCGTATTCCTGACAGATGTGCAGCCAGGCGGCGATGGCCTGCGGCCAGGCCCGCGGGTCGCCGACCGGGTCGCCGCTGGCCAGGCAGACCCCCACCTCGACCCGGTAGGTAATGGCGGCGCGGCCGTTGGGGGCGAACACCACCGACTTGTCGCGGCGGGTGGCGAAGTAGCCCAGCGAATCGTTCTGGCCGAACTGCTCGAGCAGCCCGCGGATCGCCGACTCGTCCTGGCCGGTCAGCGCGTTGTCGGCGCGTTGGGACAGGAACAGCACGATGGCCGCGATGATCAGGGCCAGCGCCCCGAGCAGCCCGCACAGCGCCTTGAGCCCGAAATCGGGCTTGCCGGGGAAGAAGTCCGGTTCCAGCAGGGCGAAGCCGACCACCCGGTTCACCACATACGGCAGCCGCCAGGGCCGCTCGACGGTTCCGGGGAACACCTCGATGAGCCCCCAGCACAGCAGGATGGCCACCGTCCAGCCGGCCGCCAGGGTGGCGGCGGACTTGAGCAGGGCGCCGCGGCGGACTTTGGCCCAGAACTCACCGCGGGCCAGCACCAGCACCACTAAAGCGGCGGCGTGCAGGGCCAGACCGGCAACGCCGCTGACGACCTGCAGCCGGTCGCTGCCGCCCGACACCAGCCGGCTGAGATTCCAGCCCCCGGCGACCAGCAGGTTGGCGATCAGCAGCCACCAGGCGATGCGTTTGCGGGCACTGAGCGCTGCGGCCAACAGGCCCAGCACGAACGCCCAGGCCAGGCTGGTGTCGGGGAAGTTGAACAGGTACTTGTCGACGAACTCGCGGGGCACCCGGATGACCCAGCGGATCACCGGGGACATGCTCGCCACCAGCGACAAGGTGGCGGCGGTGCCCACGGCCCAAGCGGCGGCCGCCGGAACCCAGTGGAACCGCGAGGAAGAACGCCGGCGCAAGCCCGGCTTGGATGGCCCAGTCAGCGTCATAGCCCGCGAGAATAAGCAGTCAAACCTGGAAAATAGTGTGAGGCCCGGCCTTGGGTGCAACGGCTGGGCTAGTGGAATGCGCAACTGCTGCTAGACTGTGTGCCGCGACCGTCCCGGCGTACGCCAGGACTGCAAGTGGAGTTCCCTCCCACCACTCGCCGAGGAGCGATCCGTCAGGCGCAGTGGTCCGGTCGCAGGCGGTGCGAACCGCCTGCTCTGCGCACCCGCGCAGGTGGCCCGATGGCATCGGGTCGCGATCGGTCGGTATCGGGCCCTGCTTCGTGCAGGGCCTTTTTGCTGGTGGGTGGTTTCTTCCGCCGCTGCGTCCGGACGACCACGGCGGCCGGCGCGACCGAAAGACTACCCAGGGAGGTCCCATCAGCACTGAGATCCGCGTCAACGAGCGCATTCGCGTACCTGAGGTCCGTTTGATCGGCCCGGGAGGGGAGCAGGTAGGCATCGTGCGCATCGAAGATGCGCTTCGCGTCGCCGCGGATGCCGATCTCGACCTTGTCGAAGTAGCCCCGACCGCCAAACCGCCGGTTTGCAAGATCATGGACTACGGCAAGTACAAGTACGAGGCGGCCCAGAAGGAGCGCGAGTCTCGCAAGAACCAGCAGCAGACCGTCGTCAAGGAACAGAAGCTGCGCCCCAAGATCGACGACCACGACTACGCGACGAAGAAGGGCCATGTGGTCCGCTTCCTCGAAGCCGGGGCCAAGGTCAAGGTGACGATCATGTTCCGCGGACGCGAGCAGTCCCGGCCGGAGCTGGGCTACCGCCTGCTGCAGCGGCTGGGCGCCGACGTCGCCGAATACGGCTTCGTCGAGACCTCCGCCAAGCAGGACGGGCGCAACATGACGATGGTGCTGGCACCGCACCGCGGCGCGAAAACCCGGGCCAAGGCGGCCGAGCAGGCCGGCGCCGGCGCGGTTCCGCCCGCACCCACCCCGGAGACCCCGGCGGACGCGGCCGAGCCCAAACCCGACAACTGATCCCGACACCAGAACTGAGGAAACATGCCCAAGGCGAAAACCCACAGTGGCGCTTCAAAGCGGTTCCGTCGCACCGGCACCGGCAAGATCGTGCGGCAGAAGGCCAACCGTCGCCACCTGCTTGAGCACAAGCCGAGCACCCGCACCCGCCGGCTGGCCGGGCGCACCGATGTGGCTGCCAGCGACACCAAGCGCGTCAATGCGATGCTCAACGGCTGACAGCCGCTCCAGGCAACGCACATCCCTTACGTCCCAACGAGAGTAGGAACACCCAATGGCACGCGTGAAGCGGGCAGTCAACGCCCAGAAGAAGCGGCGCACCATCCTGAAGGCCTCGAAAGGCTACCGCGGCCAGCGGTCGCGCCTGTACCGCAAGGCCAAAGAGCAGCAGCTGCACTCGCTGACCTACGCCTACCGTGACCGTCGCGCCCGCAAGGGCGACTTCCGCAAGCTGTGGATCACCCGGATCAACGCGGCGGCCCGCGCCAACGGCGTCACCTACAACCGACTGATCCAGGGCCTCAAGGCCGCTGGTGTCGAGGTGGACCGCAAGAACCTCGCCGAGATCGCCGTCAGCGACGCGGCCGCGTTCACCGCGCTGGTCGAGGTCGCCAAGGCGGCGCTGCCCGAGGATGTCAACGCGCCCTCCGGCGAGGCCGCCTGACCCTGCTGGGTCTTTCTGGGATGCTGACCGAACGCTCGGCCCGGGTGGTCGCGGCGGTCAAGCTGCACCGGCATGCCGCCAGGAAGCGCGAACAGCGCTTCCTGGCGGAGGGGCCCAATCTGATCGAGGCCGCGATCCGTCGCGGCCTGCTCATTGAAGTCTTCGCCACCGAAGCGGCGGCCCAGCGCCACGGCGAACTGCTGGCCACCGCACCCGCCCGTGTCCACCTGGTCACCGATCGGGCGGCAAAAGTCTTGTCGGACACCGTCACTCCGGCCGGGCTGGTCGCGGTGTGTACGCTTCCGCAGCCGGACCTGCACGCCGTGCTGGCGGGCCCGCCGCAGCTGGTGGCGGTGGCGGTCGGTATCGGCGAGCCGGGTAACGCCGGCACCCTGATCCGCATCGCCGACGCCACCGGGACCGGGTTGGTGGTGTTGACCGGCAACAGCGTCGATCCCTACAACGGCAAGTGCCTGCGTTCCTCGGCGGGCAGCATCTTCAACGTCCCGGTGGTGGTCGCGGCCGACACCGATGCCGTGCTGGCCGCGCTTGAGCAGGCGGGGCTACAGGTGCTGGCGACGGCACTGGACGGCGAGCTGTGCCTCGACGACGCCGACCCGGTGCTGGCCGCGCCCACCGCCTGGCTGTTCGGACCGGAAGCCCAGGGTTTGCCGGCCGCCGCCGCAGCCGCCGCCGATCATCGGGTGCGAATCCCGATGTCCGGTGGCGCGGAGAGCTTGAATGTGGCTGCGGCAGCTGCGATCTGCTTGTACCAGAGTGCGCGGGCGCAGCGCCACGCCGCCCGCGCCTAGGCGGCCTTCGGCCGTGGTCGTGGCCGCGGCGGGCGCACCCCGGCCAGCGAGAAGGTGCTGTGCACCAACGAGCCGGCGCGCTCGATCAGGCTCAACCGCCGCGGCGGGACGTAGTGCATCCCGCTGGCGCGACGGTCCCTGGGCGGTGCGGTGCGCCACGGCGCTTCTTCCAGCGGTGCATCGGCGGGAATCTTGCCCTGTTCACGGCGATAGCCGGCCAGTGCGCGCGGGTGCAGCCGGATCTCCTCGGGCACGAAGCTGAACGCTATCTGACTGAACTTGCCGATCAACCGGAACAGCACCTCGTCACCCTCGGACCAGCGCAGGCCGGCCTTCTCCCGGACCACCGGCTCGAAGAGTCCCGCGGCAATCCAGCGCTGGGTGGCCAGCATCGGCTTGAACAGCTGATCCCACACCGGGGTCGGCATCATGACGAACCACGGCTTGGGGATACGCATGTCCAAGATGCCTTGCGCGGCCGGCGTCATCTCCAGCTCTTCCTCGCAGACCCGGTCCCAGTACTCCAAGAATTCTTCCCAGGACTTCGGCACCGGGCGCATGCTCATGCCGTACATCCGGTACCACTGCACGTGTTCGTCGAAGAGCTGGTGCTTTTCGGCTTCGGTCAGCCCGCCGCAGAAGTACTCGGCCAGCTTGATGATCAGCATGAAGAACGTGGCGTGCGCCCAATAGAAGGTGTCGGGGTCCAGCGCGTGATAGCGCCGGCCCTGCTCGTCGGTTCCTTTGATGTCGCGGTGCCAGTCGCGGATCGAGGCGCCGGTCTGTTGGGCGCGGGCCCCGTCGTAGACCACGCCCATGATCGGATACACCGACCGGGTGACCCGCTGCAGCGGCTCACGCCACAGGCTGGAGTGCTCCTGCACACCGGCGCCCAGGCCGGGATACATGTTCTCGATGGTGCCGATCCACATGCCCATCACGCCGGTGCGGATGTCGCCGAAGTACTTCCAGGTCAGCGATTCTGAGTTCAACGGTTCGACAGCCGCTGCGGGTTTGGGCGGGGCTTGCAACGGGGCACTCTGCTCGGCGGGCTCTGCTGCCCGCTCGGCGGACGTGGTCGGTGTAACGGTCATCACGTCTCCTGTCTGGCGAACCTGACACAACCATAATTGTGACAACACGTGTTGTCTACAACATCGCGGGCGCGTCGCGGCAGGATCGCCGACCGTGGCGTGCGCCACGTGCCTCTGCCGTTGCCGGTGGCCGCGAGCGCCACCTACGCTGAGGCACATGGACCTCGAGCCGGTCGGTCGGCAGGCTGACGAGCTCGAGGAGGTGGTGGAGATTCCGGAACAGACCAGTGCGAGCCGCCGCCGTTCGTTCTCCCTCGACGAGGCCGCGGCCTG
>NZ_LZJK01000028.1 GCF_001667945.1 Mycolicibacter sinensis
GCTCAGCCCCACTTGGCCGCTTCGGCGGTGTCGCGGGCGTTCATCATCAACGTGTTGGTCTCATGGGTGGCCGCCATCGCGTGATAAGCGCGCACCAACTCCTCCATCGCCTGATTCCACTGCGCCTGCCACGCCTGATACGTCATCCCCGTATCGCCCTGCCACGCCGCCGACAACGCCGCCTGCTCACTGGCAATATCAGCACCCACGGCCTGCAACGTGCCCGCATACCCATTCATCTCCCCGGCATGAGCCAACATCGCCGGGTAGTTGTACATAATCTGCGACATCACAAACCCTCCCTAAACCCCGGTGTAACCGCTGGCCGCAGCCGCATCCGCCGCCACATACGTGCTACCGGCATCCGCCAGATTCGCCTGCGCCATATCCAGCAACGCATTCACCCGCGCCGCCATCGCCACAAACCGCGCATGCGACCCCTGAAACGCCGCCGCCGCCTCACCAACATGAAACGCCTGCGCCGCCAACGCCGCCTGCTCCGCCTGCGCCATCGTCGACCGCATCAACGCCGCCTTCGCCCCAAACGCCGACTCCGAGGCCACCAACTGCGGAATATGGGCATCCAACAAACTCATCACCGCACTCCTTTCTC